>NZ_CP147518.1:5914580-6528496 GCF_037201965.1 Spirosoma sp. SC4-14
GCGTTGTTATTGAGCGCGTATCGCCCGAAATCGATGGAGGTCGTTTTCCGATTAAAGCTGTTCCGGGCGATGTGATTGCTGTTGAAGCCGACATTTTTGCCGATGGTCATGATTATCTATCGGCGGTGCTCTTGTATAAGCACAGCGACGATGCCGATTGGAGCGAAACGGCGATGGCGCTGCTGAACAACGACCGTTGGGGCGCGTCGTTTATTGCCGAGAAACAAGGCCGTTATCAATATACACTAGAAGGCTGGATCGATCATCCCGGCTCCTGGCAACACGAAATCCATCTGAAAGTAGCTGATGGGCAACGCATCACCAGCGAACTCCTGGCCGGTGCTCATTATCTGGACGGAATGCTGGTTCGGGCGGGCGGAGCGTTAGAAACAGAGGCAAAAAAACGGGGAGGCAAAAAAACAGCCGAGCCTGCCAACGAATCGGCCGATGTGAAAGCGTTGCGGGAGATGGCCGCTTTGTTCCGCAACGAAACCCGCTACGACGAAGCCGTATCGGTAGCCGAAAGCGACCAGTTTACGTTTTATGCCAATCGTTATCCCGAACGTCAGCATCCGGTTCGCTATACGCATGAGCTGGAAGTAGAAGTTGATCGGGCTCGGGCCGGTTTCAGCACCTGGTATTGTTTGTTTCCGCGATCGGCCTCGCAACACGAAGGTGTACACGGTACGTTCAAAGATGTTGAAGCGCTATTGCCCCGGATTTCGGGCATGGGGTTCGATGTGCTGTATCTACCCCCGATTCATCCGATTGGCAGTACGTTCCGCAAGGGGAAAAACAACTCGGTTGCCTGCGAACCCGGTGAACCGGGCGTTCCCTATGGCATTGGTTCGCCCGAGGGTGGCCATGACACCATTCATTCAGAACTGGGCACCGTCGATGACTTTAAACACCTGATTGCCATTGCGGCCAACTACGGTATGGAGGTTGCGATGGACCTGGCCATTCAATGCTCGCCCGATCACCCATGGGCGAAAGAACACCCCGAATGGTTTAAAAAACGACCAGATGGAACCATTCAGTATGCCGAAAATCCGCCCAAAAAGTACCAGGATATTTATCCCATCTATTTCGAAACCGAAGATTGGGAAAGCCTCTGGAACGAGTTAAAACGGGTTTTGCTCGTTTGGGCCTCATGGGGTGTTCGTATTATTCGGGTCGACAATCCGCACACGAAACCCTTTGGTTTTTGGGAATGGATTATAGCCGAAGTAAAACGCGAATATCCGGATATGCTGTTTCTGTCAGAAGCCTTTACCAAGCCTAAGGTGATGCAGGAACTGGCCAAGCGTGGTTTCGCCCAATCGTATACCTATTATACCTGGCGCAACACAAAAGCCGAATTGCAGGAATACCTCACCGAGCTAACGCAGAGCGATATGAAGTTTTTCTATCGCCCAAATTTCTGGCCTACTACCCACGACATTAATCCTTCTATTCTACAGCCGGGGCATGAGCCTCAATTCCTGATCCGCTATTTTCTGGCAGCAACGTTATCGAGCAATTACGGTATCTATGGCCCATCGTTTGAGTTGATGGAGCATGTTCCGTTCCCGAACAAGGAAGAATACCTAAACTCCGAGAAATACGAAATCCGGCACTGGGACTGGCACAAGACCAATAAACTTACCTATCTGATTACGCTTGTTAACCGCATCCGTCACGAAAACCCGGCCCTACAACATACCAACAACATCAGCTTCTGTACCGTCAGCGACGATGCCATCATGGCATATCTGAAAACAACGGGCAACAATCGCCTACTGATCGTCGTCAATACTGATGCTTACAACCGTCGGGCAGGCATGGTGCAGGTGCCTATCTGGCAATTGGGCATCGATCAGGAGCATCCCTATACTGTTCATGATTTATTAACCGAAGCTTATTATACCTGGCAGGGCGAATGGAACTACGTAGAGCTTGATCCTTATGTGCTCCCCATGCACCTGCTTCGGATTGAGGTGTAGTTTACGGTTTATGGTTGCTCCGCAGAAGGGATACTAATTGGCGGAGCAACCATAAACCATTCTTAGTTAGCCATGAGCCAGGCGGTCTGAAAAATCAGTGTGGCACGCTTTGCCAAAAGGTCAAACTCAATCTTTTCGGGCTTGTCGGAAGGCTGATGATAATCGGGATGTTCGCCATCGGTAAAAAACAGGACAGGAACGCCTAATTTGGCCAGATTATAATGATCAGATCGAGAGAAGTACTGCTTCGGATCATCTTCCGTGTCGTGTTCATAATCCAGTTCGATTCGAACCGATTGTTTATTGGCCTGTTCAGCTAGTCGTCGGAGCCGGCTATTTTCCGAACCTGTTATCAGATAACAATAGTCAGGGTGTTTTCGGTGTTTGTTGTCGATCCGGCCAATCATATCGGTATTCAGGTTTCCTACCAGTTGTGTTATCGGTATAGGGCTATTATTGACAAAATAAGTTGACCCCAGTAGCCCGTTTTCTTCTCCCGAGAACAACACAAACAGAATACTTCGTCGGCTTCGGATACCTTGCTGGGCCAGACTATCGAAAACCGACGCAACACTGAGCACGGTGGCCGTTCCTGATGCATTGTCGTCGGCACCCGGAAATACTCGCCCGCCTATGCGCCCTACATGATCGTAATGGGCCGAAATAACGACGATTTCCTGTTTTCGGTCGGTTCCTAAAATAAAACCGGCCACGTTATGCCCCTGTAGTACCTGAGCGCTATCTTTTGCCGTAACGGGTGCCGGGAGCAGTTCCCCTTTTTTATACATTACAGGAGTCTGGCCGGGCCTGGGTTTAAATAACGCAAGGGTGGTAGACGTAAAATAGAAGGGTTGATAAAACGACCCGCGTACCGAATCGACTCGAAAAACCGCTAACAGATGGCTCTTTCTAAACGATTTGACACAATAACGAGCTGCCGTTAGCTGGCTGGGCGTACCTGTTTCTCTCCCCTGTAAGCTATCATCTGCCAGTGCAAAAACATGCTGTTTCAGCAGTGGTAACGGTACTGATATAGCCGATACATCGGATTGAGCCCGTAAACCAAGACTTACCAGTACTAAACAAAAGAGCAGTTGCAGAGTGGCAATTTTCATAGTGCAAACAAGCTCTCCGACGTGCAGAATGGCAGGTAGTCACGGATAAAGTTTTCAGTTTATGGTTTACAGTGCTTCGCCTGTTTAGAACCCAACTTTTGCAGAGCGCAGAAAACTATAAACTGAAAACAGAACCCATTATTTCTCAGGCACGAACGTAAGAGAGCTGAACTGGCTTTCGTCGAAAACTTCCTGCGCCAGTGTTTGTAGCTGTTCGGCCGTAACAGCTTTAATATCGTTGAAGATGTCGTTCAGGGCTTCGACCCGATCAATATCGAGCAGGCTCTTGGCCATCATCAGCATAAAACTATTGTTGCTTTCTTCGGCCATAGCCAGTTGCCCAATCAGTTGCTCTTTGGTCTGATGCAGTTGCAGAGTTGTCAGCGGTTCGTCGCGCAGGCGTTTTAGCTCTTTGCTGATTAACATCTGCGCTTTATCGACTTTTTTGGGATCGGTGCCAAAATAAATCCCCAGAAATCCCGTATCGAGGTAGGGCGTATAACTGGCATCGATCGAATAAACCAGCCCATACTTCTCCCTCAGATTCATGTTGAGCCGGGAGTTCATACCCGGCCCTCCCAGCAAATTGATGAGCATAAAAAACGGCAATCGACGCGGATCGGTCAGTCCATAGGCCGGCCGGCCCAGAGCACACTGTGCCTGGGTTATTGGCCGCTCGATGCGCGTCTGACGCGGCACATAATCGGTTGGTTTTTTACGTTGTCGATTTGAATGCTGTGCAGGCACATCGCGCAGGTATTTTTCGGCTACTTTAACAACCTGTCTGAAAGCCAGATTGCTCACCGATGCAAAGACAATCCTACTGGTATCGTAGTTTTCGGCGATAAACCGTTGCAAATCTTCGCGCCGGAAAGAACTGACGGTTTCGGTAGTCCCCAAAATATTTCCACCCAGCGCATGATTGGGGAAAATCAGTTGATCGAAATCGTCCTGAATGGCATCTTCGGGCGAATCGTAATACATCGCCATTTCTTCCAGCACCACACCCCGTTCGCGTTCAATCTGTTTTTCTGGAAAAACGGAGTGAAACGTAATATCGGCCAGTAGTTCGGTTGCCTTTTCGAAGTGAACACCCAATACAGAAGCATGAAAACATACTTTTTCTTTGGTTGTATATGCATTTAGCTCGCCACCAACCGTTTCTAAACGGGTAATTATGTGGTACGATTTTCGTTTCTCCGTACCTTTGAAAGCCATATGTTCCCAAAAGTGGGCTAACCCCTGCTGATGTGGTTGTTCATCGCGGCTCCCAATATCAAGCATAATACCACAATGAGCAATCTGCGTATGCGGTATCTGTTTATGAGCAATTCGAATACCGTTGGGTAATGTATAAACTTCGTAATCTTCCATTCTTAAGCAATTGACGCAGTCATAACGACGCATCTGGCGCACTAATGATAACCGTAACCAATCCGCCCCGGTTCCTGATCAACCAAACTGCCTTTATCGGCGATGTGATTCTGGCTACGGCTCTCCTGGAACAGCTTCATCAGGCAAGGCCCGACGCCATTCTGGACGTACTGGTTCGCAAAGGTAACGAGAGTCTGCTGGCCAATCATCCATTTGTGAATGAGGTATTGGTCTGGGATAAGAAAAAAGCAAAATACAGTAGTCTCTGGCAACTTCTTAAAACAATACGTTCCCGCCGGTATGACGTTGTGCTGAATCTTCAGCGCTTCGGCACAACAGGACTGCTAACGGCCCTATCGAATGCAAAAGTTACAATAGGTTTTGCCAAAAATCCGTTTGCCCGTTTCTTTTCCTACCAGGTCGAGCACCGCATTGAGCCGGGCATCCACGAAATTCATCGAAATGCCGAATTATTGAAACCCCTGAATCTGACAGGTCCCGTTGTGAAGCCCAAACTATATCCATCAACGGCCGACTACAATACCGTACGACCCTATCAAAGTATGCCGTATGTCTGTATGGCACCCACATCGGTATGGTTCACAAAACAATATCCGGCCGAACGCTGGATTGACTTAATGAAGGCGCTCCCGCGTAATCTGACCATTTATTTGCTGGGTGCTCCGGCTGATGCCCCCGCCTGCGATGCCATGATTGCGCTGGCCGGACGCAAAGGTGAAGTGATTAATCTGGCCGGTAAGCTGAGTTTACTACAATCGGCCGCGTTGCAGGAAGGTGCTGTGATGAATTATGTAAATGATTCGGCCCCGCTTCACCTGTGTTCGGCTATGAATGCCCCGACTACGGCTATTTTCTGCTCAACAGTACCCGAATTCGGATTTGGCCCATTGGCAGATCGGTCGCGGGTGGTACAAACGCACGAAATTCTGGACTGTAAGCCGTGCAATCTGCACGGAAAATCGGCCTGCCCGCTGGGCCATTTCCGATGCGCCTGGGGGATTTCGGTCAGTGAGCTGGCAAGTATTTAGTTTATGGTCTATGGTTGCGCTGCTAAATAGATCTTCTCCTGCAAAACAACCATAGACTGTCAACTATATAAACCTTACTGAACCCTGGCAAGCCAGAGTGAAGCATTCAGGTGCAGGGCTGGGTGCGATGTATAGCCCGATGGCGCATCGCCCGACCAACCGTTAAACAAGTTATCGTTTGTATCGCCCGTGCCGTCGTCGGCGGGCGAACTATCGCCAATAAAGACCACACGACCGGTACCATATGTCGATAGTAGCGCCATTACATTGGTATTGCTGTTTAGCGTACTACTCATCCGCCAGAACAACCCCTGGACAGTTGAATTGTTAGCGGGGTAAAGCGTAGCGGTGGTGCCGTTATAAAATGCCAGTTTTGAGGCTGTTCCGGCCACCCCATTCAACACTTTCTGGGCGTTTGTATTGGTACCCGTATAGACCTTCGTGGTTGGTTGCTCGCTGATGTCGACATAATCGATCACAAAGCCGAAAGGTTTGTTGTTGTTAACCCCATTGTTCGACATCAGGTCATTCCAGACACGGGGCGAATCGTAGCCATCGCCATCCCGGTCCGACGGATTATAGCCGTTTGGGTCTGTACCGGTCAACGACGGTGCCGTATGATCGGCTACCATCATCAGCCCCCCACCATTTGAGATGAAGTTCATGATCGCCGTTTTTTCAGTCGTTGTAAAGAGCCGGTTGGGTTCTACAACGATATAAACGTCGTAGTTACTCAGATCCTGCGGATTCGATGCGTTACCATACGTTAGCGATGCCGTATTAGGCAGTGTCTCAACCAGGTTACCGCGCTTCACCAATTCAACTGCCCAGGCCGAAATTCCACCTTTCCAGTATGTTTCAGCAGTGCTTGCTGTAATCCCTGTATATGAAGGTGTTGGATACCGCTGGGCTTTGGTCTCTACAGTTGTCCCGCCCGTGTAGATGGGTACGCTTTCGGTACCATCGGCGTCAATTTGCCAGTCGGCGCTCCCCGCATTTTCGTATTTACTGGCATCGAACAGGAATTTTTTGCCGGTTGGCGTTCCGGTTCCGCCCGAATAATCGTTGATGGTAATATCGTCGATATTGATTCGGTTAGATGAACCGGTTAATTTGCGGATTTCCAGCCGAATATTGCCCGAAACGTTTAATGTAAAGGTCTGTGTTTGAAGCGTGGTAGTTGTGCTAAGATTTGTCCCCGATTGGGTCCAGGAACTGCCCCCATTGGTCGAATACCACAGCCCCCACTGGCTCGCGGCATCGGTACCATACGTAGCATGTTTTACGGTAACTGTGCTGGCTCCCGTTGTTACATCGAACAGCATCGTGATTTTTCCGGTGTTCCGAATCCGGGCCGACCAGGCCCCCGCTTTCCGGTCGCCACTCAGATTGCCAATCAAGGCATCATACAAATTCCACGATTTCGACTGGAGCGTCACATTATCGCCACTCGACGAGCCCGTCGGGCTAACATCATAAGCGGTTTTAGGGCTGGTCGATCCAACCTCAAACCCTTCCGAGAGCGACACGGATGCCGTCCGGGCCGACCGCAGTAGCATTTCTGGCGTAGTTTGGAGGCCAACGTTTTCGACCGGCTGACAGCCTACGACCAGCGTTCCTGCCAATAGGCAGGCAACAAAAGTATTCTTCAACTTCAATACATTAAGCATCAGGTAAACTTTTTAACATGTAAGAGATTTATTTTTACAAATTTCCAAAACCAAACCTGATGTTAATTTACTAAAAGTATTATCAATACATTATTTTATAAACTAATTAGTTATTTTGTTACTAATATTCTGATCAAATTACAGGCAAATAGACCTCAAAAGTAGCTCCCTGGCCAGGAGAACTAGTGGCTGTAATAGCGCCACCATGATTTTTAATGACTTTTTCGCCAATGGCCAACCCTATACCCGTTCCTGCATATTCACTACGGGTATGTAGCCGTTGAAACGCCTGAAAAATTCGGTTCAGGTACTGTTCATCGAATCCTATTCCGTTATCAGCTACCTTAATCTGATAATAAGATGCGGCCTGTTGTGCAGGTTTTACGGTTGCAGGCAATTCGGTAACGGCCAGTTGCCTGGCACTGATCCGAATGATGGGTGGCGTATGAGGCTTATGAAATTTCAGTGCGTTTGAAATCAGATTCTGAAATAATTGCTGCAGTTGCGATTCGTCGCCCGAAATAGTTGGCAATTCACCTACTACCAATTGGGCATTGGTTTCCTGAATGCTTAAATCCAGATCATCGAGCACACGTGTGATTACCTGTCCCAGCGCAACGGAACCGTTCGTTTTCCGATGGGTTGATATACGAGAGAAATTAAGTAAATCCCGGATTAGTATCGCCATTCGGGACGCGGCCGATTGCATACGCTCCAGATGATCGACACCGTCTCCCAACTGATCGGCATAATTAGTCTTCAGCAGGTCGCCAAAGGACTGAATTTTTCGTAAGGGTTCCTGCAAATCGTGGCTGGCGATGTAAGCAAACTCCTGAAGGCTTTCGTTTGAACGGAGAAGATTCTGATTGAGCGTTTCTAGCTGAAGCTGCGTATTCTTCAATTCGGTAATATCCAGAAACGACAAGACAATCCAGTCGCCATTTCGCACACCCTGTACTTCATACCACAGATCGTATCCGTCGTAGGTATAATGATTCTGATACCGAAGCGGCACGCCGGTCTGCGCAAGATTTTTATACTGATTCCAGATTCCACTCAGTTCAATTCCCGGAAATACCTCAAGCATTGTTCGCCCAAGCAGTTCTTCGGCCCGGCGTCCGGTCATCCGCTCGGCCATCTGGTTAATCAACTCATAGCGCAGGTCAATAACATCGCCGGTTTTGGGATTGCGCACAATTGAATACAAAGCCATAGCTGTGAGGGCGCTATCGGTCACAAATTTAAGTTGTTCGGCCTGTTGTCGGCGTGCCAGTTCAGTCACCTGCGGTGTAACATCCTGCATTGCACCAACCATTCGCATTGCCCGACCACCCTGAAAAAGTGTATAGCCACGGTCATGTACATACGCGTAGGTGCCATCAGCTTTCAAAAAACGGTATTCGTCAGACCAGGTAGACTTTCTCTGTTCAATGGCCTTATATATTTTGTCCTGAACCCGTTTCTGGTCGGTTGGATATATCTTACTCAACCATACACTAACGCCATCGGCATAATCGCCCGAAGGGTAACCAAACAGATTCGTTAACCCATCATTCCACCAGATGTGTCCCGTCTGCAAATTCCAGTCCCAGACCGCATCGTGGGTAGCTTTTGCCACTAAGTTAAATCGTTCCTGAGCCAATGCACCCGACGAATCACCCTCTTTATCCATAGAATCTGTTGAGCAGGTTTTCACAAAAATAGAAGAATATTTAGTTTCTATTTTTCCGGCAGCAAGAAGCCAATTATCGGGTTCAGAATCACTAAAGTAACCATAGGTGTAATTCGTACACGTTATACGCTGTTCATCCCTGAAAATGTCCGTTAGCTCATATTTATTTTGCCTGCCACAAGCCATCCCATACCTTTGGGGCCGCACAATTAAACCCGGGCATTTTGAACAGATCATGAGCGTCGTTATTAAACCAACTGTCAACAATATAATTAATCTTTGGTTTGCCGAAGACACACCAATCCGGCAATATAAGATTAAGTTAAATCCTGATTTATGGGTAGCGTGTCAGCACATTCATCAGGATTTTTGTCCGCCGTCGAAAATACGGGAAGTGGAGAGATATCGTAAGTCAGATAAAGTCGCTTTTGCAAAAGCAGTGCAACAGCAATTGGGCTATTTGCCGTCGGACAATTAATCCCTGATGCTTTAGCAGATTCAGAAAGCCGGGCTGGAGGTCTGGCTTTTTTCGTACAACCCGTTTCCATTCAGCGGCCTTCATTCATCCTGCTATAGGTTCAGTAGTGTTTATTAATCGTATTGACAGGAGCACCCCATTTGCCAACCAGCCGAATTCATGTTCTGTGGTATTTATGCTACAGAACCCGCATTTTTTTCCATATGTGTGGCAGCGTAATTGAGCTTCAGAAGAAAGAATTGATCAATACCATTCTGAACGGTTTTGCAAAAGAAGTTCTATCCATCAGCTCATTGCCCGATACATAATTAAGTCCGGGTTTGCCCGCTCATACTCCTCAATTGAGATCAAACCTGTGTCGGTCAGCGCATATTCGGCCGATTCATCAACCGATTCGGTCGTCGATACGATTAAGCCGCTATCGAGCAAGCCTGCTACCAGATAGCTCACCAACGCCTGATCGAAATGAGTTTGCTCAATTAATTGAGTATAGTTTATGCAGTGGCGTGTTGCCAGAAGAATTCTGTATTGTCCGAACGTAAGAACCATGGTATAAACACTAGGCTTTGCCTACTAAAAGTGCTAAGTTGGATTTATACAAGATACACCTATAGGTTAACTCGACAAAAGATGAGCCAATCTTTGCTTTAACGAAAAAAAATGAAAAATAACGTTCTGGCTACGACCAATTCTTCAACAAATTTCATGAAATGGCAGAATCAGAAAGTCGGCTTAGCATAAGAGAACTTTTTTAACTATTCCAATAGCAAGTTTTTACTATAATTAATAATACTACTACAATATCTATTCCATTTACACATAAACTATCTTAACTATTTTCTATTTATATAAAATTGAAAACAAAATAACAAGAGCGACATCCATTGGTTGTTCTTCACTTATTCCCATTTTCTGTGCCAAACCTATCGGCCATTGTTCATGTCTACTTGCCAGAATTAGCAGTCTGTATATCTCCTTCTGTACAGAAACGGACGGCAAGTGTCCAGAATCGTACAGAGGAGACTTAGTTAAATTTCTTAATAAACTACTAATCAATCGATTATCTCATTGGTATGATTATTGGCTTTTGCTAAACCGGTAAGCCTCTTTAGCATTTTCTGTTGCAGCATATACGTATATCAACGGTTTGTGTTTACGAGCGGACTAAATATTCTAGGTTAAGAAAACGGGAAAGCATACGCAGCTCTGCGTATGCTTTTTTTTGCCTATTGCAATCGCATCCTTATAAACTCATTTTCCCTAAAACTCCGTCGAATTCGCTATCTTTGTCTACATTAACCAGTATGTTGATGCTTTAGAGGCTTTTCAGCCTATGACTGATTATATAATTTTACGTAAAAAGAACCCTCGCGTATTTGAGCTTCCTGAGTTCTACGAGACTGGTTTTTTCTTTAACGAAGCGGTTCATTTAAGTCAGCAACGCAATGGCGTCTATCATCTGCTAGCAGCACTTAATCAACATACCCAGCAAGCAGAAGCCCGCTGTGCTTTTTTTGTTAGTTCCGACGAAGCGGTCAGCCCCGGCGCGGCTCCATTTGGCTCCGTTGAATTTGCCGAATCATTACCCGATATTGTTTTGGACGAATTTTTGCAGGCCCTTCAGGATACCGTTCGAACAGTAGACGCATCAACCCTGCGTCTGGTTAATTATCCGAACTGCTACGCCCCTAAACAGGCCCAACGTTTAACCAACAAATTGATTGAACATGGCTTTCGGATACTCACAACAGATCAGAATTTTTTCCTGCCCATCACCGGCTCCGATTGGGAGAGTCAAATTGAGCCCGCCGAACGCCGTCGGCTGCGTAAATGCCGCGAAGCCGGATTTACCTTTGCACACTGGCAGACACCCGACCTCGATGTAGTTATACATTTTTTACAGGAAACCAGATCTCTCAAAGGGTATCCGCTAACGATAAACCCTGACCAACTCAGGGCATTACTGGCAAATTTCCCGAATCAGTTTAGCGTTTTTGTTGTGCGCGATGGTTCAAGGTTAGCCGCGCTTACTGTTAGTGTGCGCGTTCGGCACGACATTCTATACAATTTTATGCCCACCTACCACCCTCGCTATCAAACATTTAGCCCAATGGTTATGCTAACCCATGGGCTGTTTGGTTACTGCCAGCAGCAAGCCATTCGGCTGCTCGATTTAGGGGTCTCGCTCGATGCTAGCCGAACGCCGAAACCCAGTCTGGCCCGGTTCAAAAAAAACCTCGGAGCGCAGGAATCACCCAAGCTTGTGTTTGAGAAATCGCTATAACCCACTACGGTCACATCGATGGATTATTCTTATAAATATCCAGCGAGTGCTGCTTGGGAAAACAATCGACCAGCCCTTTCTGATTGAGGTTAATGATCGGATATTCGGTAAAGCGTTCGAGGTCTTTAAACAAAAAGTGGTGGGAATACAGCAGTTCCCCTACGCTATGCGCGTGTGCATCGCGCACTTTCGAGGGCTGGCTGCCCGTTTTATCGTAAAAGTGGCGATCGATATAATACATTTCGTTGTTTTCATCAACCACCAGATTCAGAAAATAATCGTTGTCGAATCCGCAGATATAAATCTGGCTATAGCCCATGTAGCAGGCAGCCGCCAACGCTTTGTAGGCCGTCATCGACACAAAACAGCGAGGCCCCGTAATAGTGATTTTGCTCAAAAAAAGATTGCCCCGATCATAAAAACCAAACTTTTTCCTGAACGGCGCTGCGTTGTAATGTTCTAAGGGAACAAAGCACGTAATGTCCTTTTGAGTCAGCAGATTAATATCGGTTGTCAGACGCTCGGTAAGGTGTGGATATTTTGCAGGATTAAAGTAAGCCGGATCGCTTAAGAGGTAATAGTTGGGTGTCACTACCTCAGCAAGTGGTGAGTTGATGTAGGAGTTGACAGCAAACACATCGAACGCGTCGGCCTGCTGCAACCGTTTAATTTTAGCCGGGTCGAGCTTACCCACCGACGGCCCGTTAGCCAGCACCAGTGCCTGTTTCCCGGCTTTACTGCCCTTCAGTTGCCGGGTCTTTTGCAGCGGCCCGATATGCCGACTGACTACTTTGAATCGGTAGTACCAGTTACGGGCTACGGTGTCTAACCAAAACAGAAAAATACGGGGGATACTCAGACCTAAATACTTCATCAGTAAACGAACGGGCAATTTCGGCACAAAGCTACGACGAATCCCGACAGCAACGCCCTGCTTTGCCCCCTTGCTTTTATTCGCTAATTTTGGCCTGCCTCCGAACACGTTACCGTGCATGAAGAAAGTGTTAGTTACCGGAGCTGACGGTTTTATCGGCAGCCATCTGGTTGAGAAACTCCTGGAAGACGGGTATTCTGTAAAAGCCTTTACCTACTATAACTCGTTTAATAGCTGGGGGTGGTTAGATACGCTGCCCAGAGAGAAACTGAAGGAAATCGAAATTTTTGCGGGCGATATACGAGACCCAAACGGTGTCAGAACAGCCATGAAAGACGTAGCCATGGTGTTTCACCTGGCAGCCCTCATTGCCATTCCGTATAGTTATCACTCACCCGATAGCTATGTCGATACAAACATCAAAGGAACGCTAAATGTATTACAGGCCGCCCGCGATTTATCGCTGGAGAAGGTACTCATAACCTCAACGTCTGAAGTATATGGCACGGCGCTGACCGTGCCCATCGACGAAACGCACCCCCGACAGGGGCAGTCGCCCTATTCGGCTACCAAAATCGGTGCCGATTCAATGGCCGAAGCGTTCTATCGGAGTTTTAACTTACCGGTCGTTACGGTTCGTCCGTTCAATACCTATGGGCCACGCCAATCGGCCAGGGCTGTTATTCCCACCATTATTACGCAACTGCTGAATGGCTATCGGGAAATAAAACTTGGTGCGCTCCACCCAACCCGCGATCTGGTTTTCGTGGCCGATACCGCCAATGGATTCGCTGAAATTGCCAAACAGAATTCATTGATTGGACAGGAAGTTAACATTGCAACCAATGTCGAAATCAGCATTGGCGACCTGGCTGAGAAAATAATAAGTCTGATGGGCGTGGAAGCCGAAGTGGTTTCAGACGATCAGCGACTGCGGCCCGAAAAAAGCGAAGTAGAACGCCTGCTGGGTTCGAACCAGAAGATCGTATCAACAACCGCATGGCGGCCCCGTTTTTCACTTGATGAGGGGTTACAGAAAACCATCGAGTGGTTTAGCAACCCGACTAATCTTAGTCAGTACAAGGCCCACATTTATAATGTTTGATCAGTTTGTCAACTTCGTGCGCGATGTATTCAGCGAACCTACTGCCTTCATTCCACTGCACGAACCTCGGTTTACGGGCAATGAAAGGCGTTATGTTATGGATGCCATCGACTCAACCTTTGTGTCGTCGGTAGGGCAATATGTCGACCGTTTTGAAGAACAAATAAGAGACTATACGGGCGCTTCATGTGCTATTGCTACGGTAAACGGCACAGCCGCTCTGCACATTGCGCTGTTGCTGGCAGGCGTAAAACGGGACGAACTGGTCATTACTCAGCCGCTTTCGTTCATTGCTACCTGCAATGCCATTGCCTACACAGGTGCTGAGCCAGTTTTTATAGACATTGACGTAACTACACTGAGCCTCAGCCCTACCAAACTAAAGTCGTTCTTAGACAGCCATACCGAAGTCCGAACCGGAAATTGCTACCACATTGCCAGCGGCAAACGCATCAGCGCCTGTGTGCCGATGCACACATTTGGGCATCCGGCCCAGATAGACGCCATTGTGCAGGTTTGTAGAGCCTATCATATTCCGGTGGTAGAGGATGCGGCTGAGTCATTGGGGAGTACGTATCGTGGGCAGCAAACGGGTACATTTGGTTTACTTGGCACCTATAGTTTCAACGGAAATAAAACCATTACCTGTGGCGGTGGCGGCATGGTGGTCACAAACAACGAGCAACTAGGCAAGCTCGCCAAACACTTGACCACGCAAGCCAAAATTCCACATCGCTGGGCATTCGACCACGACCACATCGGCTATAACTACCGCCTGCCGAATCTGAATGCGGCTATGGCCTGTGCTCAGATGGAACAACTCGATATGTTCATTGCCCACAAACGCCACCTGGCCGAGCAATATGCCCGGTTTTTCAGCAACTATGCGTACCAATTTATTCAGGAACCAACCCAAAGTCAGTCGAACTACTGGCTGAATGCTATTCTGCTGAATGACCGCCGGGAGCGCGATGAGTTTCTTGAATTCAGCAACAATCGCGGTATTATGACTCGTCCTGCCTGGACATTACTCACAAAATTACCCATGTTTGAGAATTGCCTGCGCGACGATACGACGAACGCCCAATCTATTGAAGATAGACTTGTTAATATTCCCAGCAGTGTGATTCTGGCATGAACGACACCATCAATATTCTGTTTCTGGGCGGAGCCAAACGGGTTTCGGTGGCCGAAGCGTTCATCGGTGCGGGCCAAAAGCTGGGCAAAACGGTACAGATCTTCTCCTATGAGTTATCGGAGCAGGTACCGATTGCCTTTGTGGGGCAAATTATCGTTGGGCTTCGCTGGAACGACCCGGCCATTCTGACGCATCTGAACGACACGATTGCCACCCATCACATCCAGATTGTGATTCCCTTTCTCGATCCAGCTACGCTCATTGCCTCACAGCTCGATCAGGTGACGAGTAACGTATTTATTCCTATTTCGTCGGAAGAAGCCTGTTCTATCTTTTTCAATAAAATAAAGGCAAACGACTGGTTTACGCAGCAACAGTTTCCGATTCCGGTGGCTACTGCCACACTACCTCTCATTGCCAAACCCGCTTTTGGGTCGGCCTCTAAAGGAATCATGATTCTTAATACGGCTCAGGAAAAAGCGTATTTCGAACAAACGTTTCCAACCAATGAGTATCTGGTACAACGGTTTGTGGATGGAGTCGAATACAGCGTCGATTGCTATGTGTCGCCCCGAACCGGCGACATTCTCTGCATTGTTCCACGCAAACGACTGGAAGTAACGGCGGGTGAGGTTACCCAGACCATTACCCAAAAAAATACCCAACTGATTGCCCTGTGTAGGGATATGTTGCAAAAAAGTGGGTTGCGCGGCCCCATCACCATTCAGTTTCTGGAAGAGAAAGCAACCGGTGACTTTTATTTCATGGAAGTAAATCCCCGATTTGGGGGTGGCGTTATGGCAGCAGTTGGCGCCGGGGCCAATATTCCTCTATATATCCTTCAGGATTATCTGGGCATACCGCAGGAGCCAGCGGCAAACTGGACTGATAACCTACTGATGATCAGAACGTATCGTGAATTTTATAAGACATGCAATTAATTATTGACCTCGACGGCACCATCTGTACCGAAGAGAAAACATACAGCCGTTCGATGGCGAAGTTGCTGGACGGTGCACGCGAAAACGTTAACCGCCTGTACGACGAAGGCCACACTATCATTATCTATTCGGCCCGGACCTGGATGGAATACGAAATGACCACGCACTGGCTCCAGCAAAATGGGGTTAAATACCATCAGTTGATTCTGGGAAAACCCATTGGCGATTTCTGGATCGACGACCGGGCCATTGGTTTCGACAATTGGGAAAACGTAGCCGAGCGGCTCAGGAAACCGAAAAAAAGCTAACCAGCATGAGTAACGTTTTGATTATTGCCGAAGCCGGAGTTAACCACAACGGGAACCTGGAACTTGCCAAAGAAATGATTCGGGTAGCGAAAGAAGCCGGAGCCGATATCGTTAAATTCCAGACGGCCGTGCCCGAACTGGTCGTGAGTGCCGGTGCGCCGAAGGCAGAATACCAGATTGCCAACACCGGTAGTAGTGAATCCCAACTGGAGATGACCCGCAAAATTCATCTCCCGCTGGAGGCTTATCCGATTTTGCAGGATGTTTGCAAGCAAACAGGCATCACCTTTATGTCGACGGCCTTCGACCTGAAAAGCCTGCAATTGCTAAACGATATGCAGGTGCCGATGCATAAGGTACCTTCTGGAGAAATTACCAATCTGCCCTATCTCAAAAAAATAGCGCAGGCGGGTAAGCCCACCATTGTATCGACTGGCATGGCTACGATGGGCGAAATTGAACAGGCTATCAATGTATTGCTCGCCAACGGTCTCGAACGCAGCCAGATTTCGGTGTTGCACTGCAATACCGAGTATCCTACCCGCATGGAAGACGTGAACCTGAACGCTATGCTTTCCATTCGCGATGCGTTTAAGGTTCAGGTCGGTTATTCTGACCATTCGGTCGGCATCGAAATTCCGACAGCGGCCGTGGCCATGGGAGCTACCATCATCGAGAAACATTTTACGCTCGACAAAACGATGGAAGGCCCCGACCATAAAGCCTCGCTCGACCCCGCCGAGCTGGCCCAGATGATTCGGGCCGTTCGGAATGTGGAGCAGGCACTGGGCACTGGCATTAAACAACCAAGCCCATCCGAACGAAAAAACATCGTAATTGCCCGGCGGAGTATTCACATTTCGGTTCCGCTGCCTAAAGGGCATATTATTCAGGCCAGTGACCTGGTCATGAAACGTCCTGGCAGTGGCATTTCGCCCATGCTGATGGATAAAGTTATTGGCAAAGTGCTGCGGCATTCGCTTGAGGCCGACCACATACTCACCTGGGAGGACATGGAATGAAAATAGGCGTTCTCACTTCCAGCCGGGCCGATTACAGCATCTATCGGCCGCTTTTACAGGCCATGCAGGCCGACGGCGCGTTCGACCTGTCGGTGCTGGCGTTTGGCAGTCACGTATCGCAACAGTACGGCTACACGGTGCAACACATTGAAGCCGATGGCTTTCGGGTAAGCCATAAAATAGAGTCGCTGATTCTGGGCGATTCGCCAGAGGCCATTGCAACGGCGATGGGCGTTACGCAGGTACGGTTTGCTTCCGTTTGGGCGCAGGAAACGTTTGACCTGCTTTTTACGCTCGGCGACCGCTACGAGATGTTTGCCGCAGCAGCCTCTTCAATTCCATTTACCATTCCGATTGCCCATATTTCGGGGGGAGAAACCACATTGGGAGCCATCGATAATATATTCCGGCATTCGCTCACGATGATGGCTTCACTTCATTTTACGTCTACTGAAGCCTATCGTCAGAAGGTTTGCCAGATGCTGGGCCACGAAACGGGCGTGTATAACGTGGGCGCGTTAAGCATCGATAATCTCAAAAACCTCCCGCTCTATTCGTCAGAGCAGTTTAAAACTGTATTCGGTATCGATCTGGAGCTTCCGACGGTACTCATTACGTTTCACCCGGAAACGGTATCGTTTACGCAGAACGAACACTATATAACGGAGTTGATTGCTGCTCTGGCGGTTATTTGTTCTACCTATCAGCTGGTGATTACAATGCCCAATGCCGACACATCGGGCAACATGATCCGCCAGCGGCTGACGGCTTTTATCGAGAAACACGAAACCGTGCATGGTGTCGAATCGTTAGGAACTATCGGCTATCTTTCGTGCATGAAACATTGCCGATTTATGCTGGGCAATACATCGAGTGGATTTGTTGAAGCCAGTTTTTTCCCGAAATACGTTATTAATCTGGGAAATCGACAGGATGGGCGACTTCTCACCCCTAATATTCTCAATTGCCCTGTTGAAACGCAAGCCATTCTGAACGCTGTGCAGACCGTCGAAAATGCCGAAAAACCAGCGCCCGTTGAGCTATATGGCACCGGCGATGCGGCACAGCAAATTGTTTCTATCTTAAAAGAGGTTCGTGGCAGACTATAGTAATCATATCGTTTCGAAGGATGCACCCGTTACCAGAGCACTAGAGCAAATCACTGGTCTGGGGAAATACCTTACGCTTTTCGTAACCGACGAAACCGAGAAACTACTCGGTACGCTCACCGATGGCGATATTCGACGGGGTTTATTGCGGGGTAATGTGCTGACGGCACCCGTAAGTCAGTTCATGAACCCCAACTTCCGGTTTCTGCGCCAGCACGAGCACAATACCGAAATTATCCAGCAGTTTCGTAAGCAGCTATTGCAACTCATTCCCGAAATCGATAGCGAAGGCCGGATTACGCGCATCATCAATCTGGCAACCACCAAAGCCCTGTTGCCAATCGATGCGGTGATTATGGCGGGCGGAAAAGGGGAACGATTATTACCATTGACCAGCAATACGCCCAAGCCCCTGCTTCGGGTTGGCAACAAGCCCATTATCGAGCATAACGTCGACCGGCTGATCCGATACGGCATCAATCATATTCACATCACAACGCGCTACCTGGGCGAACAATTGGAAGCCTATTTCAGCGACGGTTCGGCCAAAGGCATTCACATTGATTACACGCGCGAAGTTGAACCCCTTGGCACAATTGGAGCCATGCGCCTGACGGCTACCTATCATCACGACACCGTTTTGCTGATGAACTCCGATTTGCTGACCAACATCGACTTTGAAGATTTCTACGAAGAATTCCGTCGGCAAAACGCCGATATGTCGGTAGCCACAGTGCCCTATCAGGTCAGTATTCCCTATGCCGTACTCGAAACGGATGATGGGCGAATTCGGTCGCTGAAAGAAAAGCCAAACTATACCTACTACATCAACGCAGGCATTTACCTGATGAAGCGTAGCTTGATCGACATGATTCCAGAAGGCGAGTACAACGCCACCGATTTACTGGAAAAACTCATCGCCGAGCAGTATACGGTTACCTATTTCCCAATGTTAAATTACTGGCTCGACATTGGCCGACCGGAAGATTACCAGAAAGCCTGTGTAGATATTAACCATATTACGCTATGAACGCTCTGTTCCTGATTACAGCACGGGGCGGCTCCAAAGGAATTCCCGGTAAAAACATGAGGCCCTTTATGGGTAAGCCACTGCTGTATTATAGCATCGACACTGCCCGCGAACTGGCTCCAGACGCTGACATCTGCCTTTCTTCCGATGCCGACGATATTATTCAGGCCGCCGAAGCATATGGGTTAGCAGTACCGTTTAAACGTCCGGATGCGCTGGCAACCGACCAGGCAGGCAGCTATGAGGTGATTCTTCATGCGGTTAATTTTTATAGGCAGCAAGGTATACACTACAATATCGTTGTACTGCTTCAGCCAACTTCACCATTCCGAACGGCTAAGCACGTTCGGGAAGCGATGGCCCTATATTCAGCCGACCTCGACATGGTAGTATCCGTAACGGAATCAGCGCTGAATCCGTATTACAACCTCTTCGAAGAGAATGCCAGCGGTTTTCTGCATCGGTCGAAAGAAAGCAGTTTCACACGTCGGCAGGACTGCCCCGCTGTGTATGCATACAACGGAGCCGTTTATGTTATCAATGTAGCCTCCCTCCAGCAACGCTCCCTCAACCAGTTCAGCCACGTCAGGAAGTATGTCATGAGCACTGCTGATTCAATGGATCTGGATACACCCCTGGAGTGGCAGTTTGCCGAATTTGTAGCGAAAGAACGAGTGAATAAAAATCGACTGTAGAAAAAGAAGGTATTCCATCTAAGTTACGGTACTCATTCACTCTTTCATTCGCTCTTTCACTTTTAAAAAAATGGGTATCATCAAACGGCAAACCATTCAGAGTTCGATCTACACCTATGCGGGTGTGGCCGTTGGCTTTTTCACACAGGGTATATTTTTGCCAAATCTGCTCAGTACAGCGCAGTATGGTCTGCTCAGCTTATTGATTTCGCTATCGCTCGTGATGGCTCAGTTCTCGAACCTGGGAATCAATGGGGCCGGTGGTCGTTATTTCCCCTATTTCAGAAACGCCGAACGGCAGCATAATGGTTACCTCCTATTGGCAAGCCTGACTACCCTCCTTGGCTTTGGGCTATGCGTTTTAGGCCTGTGGTTAGCCCGCCCCTGGATTGTCGAGAACAATCAGAGTCAGTCGCCCTTATTCGTTGAATACTATTACTTACTGATTCCGCTAACGCTATTTACGGTCTATTTTACCGTTTTTGATAATTACGCCCGACTTCTTTACGATCCTGTTACGGGTACGCTGCTACAGCAATTTGCTCAGCGGGTGCTGGTTTTGCTGGCTGGCGTAGCTTACTGGCTGGGTTGGGTCACGTTTCCGCAGTTTATGGTTTTGTGGCTACTGGCTTTCTTCCTGCAAATGATTCTGATGATTGGTAGCGTGGTTCGCGACAAAGCCCTGTTTTTAAGCCGTCGATTTCTGACAATGGAACCCGAACTGCGTCGAAATCTGACACGCTACGCTGCTCTCACCCTGACAACCGCCCTATCGACGCAGATTATCATGGCTATCGATAAGATCATGATTAACAACACAAAAGAACTAGGTCTGAGCGCAACGGGTGTTTACAGCATTGCAGCCAATTTTGCTACGGTTATTGCCGTTCCGGCTACGGCGCTCTATAAAGTGTCGGGCGCACTCATTGCCGAATCATGGAAAACGAATGATCTGGCTACTATTGAGTCGATCTATCGTAAAAGCTGTCTGAATCAGCTTATTGCCGGTTGTTTTGTGTTTGTTGGGGTTGCCGCCAACTTGCCTAACGTTTTCCGTTTTTTGCCAGCGGGCTACGAAGCAGGTTACTATGTGATTCTGTGGCTCGGTCTCGGCAAACTGATCGACATGGCAACGGGCGTGAATGGTATTATTCTTAACACATCACGCTACTACATCTATGACTCACTGTTTTTTGTAGTGCTCACCTTTATTACTATTGCGGCCAATAAATACCTTATTCCCAAATTTGGGATTAATGGAGCGGCCATTGGCGCTGCACTGGCCACATTCCTGTTTAATTTTGTCCGTACGCTCTTCGTTGGGTTTGCTTTTCGGATGCAGCCATTTACGTGGCGAAATCTGGCAGCAATTGGGTTAGGTTTTGCTGTCTGGTGGCTAGCCGTACAGATTCCTTATCCGGCGACCAATGCCCCAAAATGGCAGGCAGTGGTCGATTTAGGCTGGCGTTCGGCCTTAATCACCGTTTTATTCGGGAGTTCAGTAATTGTCCTGCGCCTTTCGCCCGAAGTGAGCCAAACCATAAACGACTTGCGTAAGCGGTATCTTGGTTTATAGTTTAGAGTCTATCGTTTATGGTTGCGCTACCTTAGAAAGGCATGTGCTACTAAGCGGAGTAACTATAAACGGTAAACCCTAAACGATAAACTTTAAACTCTCCCCCTCTATGTGGGTTTTTCGCTTTTTATTTACTGAAACAGTCCGGTTGCTTCGCTCAGCAGAAGGGCGCCGGTTAGTATGGCTGGCATTTCTGTATGGCGATCGGCCGCGCAATCAGCCGGTCGATGTCAAGTTTGGTCGCTATACGTTTCGGGTGCCCGATGCACTGTCGTTTGTGTGGCAGTTTCGGGAGATTTTTGTTGATGAATTCTATCATTTCTCAACAAAAAGCGCACAACCCGTCATTTTTGACTGTGGCACCAACGTCGGTACTAGCATCGCCTACTTCCACCAGACGTATCCGAACGCCCGGATTGTAGCGTTCGAAGCCGATGAACACATTAGTGCGATTCTGCAAAATAATCTGAAACAGAATCAGATTTCGAACGTAGAAGTGATCACCAAGGCAGTCTGGACTAACCAGGAAGGCATCTGGTTTGGCAGCGACCAGTCCGACTCTGCTTCCATATTTTCGGAAACCGACCGCAAGCTGGTTCCCTCGATCCGGCTCCGCGACTATCTGCTTCGCGAGCCTCGAATCGATATGCTCAAGATGGATATTGAAGGGGCAGAAACGGCCGTACTCACCGACTGCCGCGATGCGCTGGCGCACGTTCAGACGATGTTTGTTGAGTTCCATGCCTACCTTAACCATCCACAAACGCTGGCCGAAGTGGTTCAGGTGCTCGAAGAAAGTGGTTTTCGATACTACATCAACACCAGCCAATACCGCCATGCTCCTTTAATTAACCATCGCTATCGGGGAAATGACAGCATGGATTTGCAATTGAATATCTTTGCGTATAGAAACTAGGTTTACGGTTTACGGTAGGCTGGCCGCTAGGGCGGACTGAGCCCAAAAGTGCATATTTAACTCCATTGGGTTGCTCCTATATAAGGATGACCACTTTGCGGCTAGAAAAGCTTAAGTTTTACACCGTACGGTAACGATAATAATCAGAAAATGATTTTAAGTATTTCAACCACCCATAAACCAGCAACTGACTTAGGTTACTTGCTTCATAAACACCCTGACAAATTTCAGACTTTGGAATTATCTGTGGGGAAAGCTCATGTGTTCTATCCCGAAAAAAGTGAAGAAATAACAACAGTGAGCCTTCTACTTGACATTGACCCAATAGATATGGTCAGAGGAGCAAGAAATTTAGGCGGAGACGGTTTTTCCCTCGGACATTATGTAAATGACAGACCTTATGTGGCTTCATCATTTATGAGTGTTGCGTTATCAAAAGCCTTTTCATCAGCAATGAACGGAAAATGCAAAGACAAGCCCGAATTAGTGGACGTTAAATTACCATTTGAAGTTATTATATCTGTAATTCCTGCTCCTAAAGGTGGTGAAATGTTAATTCGGAATTTCTTTGAACCACTTGGCTATAAAGTTGAATTGATAAGACATCAATTAGACACTAAATTCCCTGAATGGGGGGATAGTAAGTATTATACATTAAAATTAAACCATACAATTACTACAAAAGAGTTATTATCTCACCTTTACGTCCTAATCCCAACTTTAGATAATGACAAACATTACTTTGTAAGTGAAAATGAAATTGAAAAGCTTTTACAGAAAGGTGAAGGCTGGCTAAAAGAGCATCCAGCAAAAGAGCAAATTATAAGACGTTATTTAATAAACTTGAATTCACTCTCAAGACAAGCATTTGAAAGATTAAGTGAGGGCGAGGTAATTGAAGACTTGAATGATGAATTAATTGAAAAATCTGAAACTCAAAAGAGCAAGGAAACTCTACATGATAAAAGAATAAAACTTGTTGCAGAAAAAATCATAGAATCGGGAGCAGAAAGAGTTTTAGATTTAGGGTGTGGAGAGGGGAAATTAATTAAGCAACTAATAAAACAAAAGCAATTTTCCGAAATTGCAGGTATGGATGTTTCTTACAACGAATTAGTCAAAGCCAAAGAACGATTGCACTATCATGAAATGCCTCCGAAGCAAAAAGAAAGAATTAATCTATTCCAGGGCTCATTGACATACAAAGACAAACGATTGGAAGGATTTGATGCCGCAGCAGTCGTTGAGGTAATTGAGCACCTGGACTTGAACAGATTGAGTGCATTTGAAAGAGTATTATTTGAGTTCGCAAAGCCTAAAACAATTGTATTAACCACGCCAAATAAAGAGTTCAATGTAATGTGGGATAAATTGGATGCAGGAGAAATGCGGCACGACGACCACCGTTTTGAATGGACGAGGCATGAATTCAGCGAATGGTCAGAGAAAATTGGAAAGAAATATAATTATAAAGTAGAAATTTTTCCTATAGGAGACGACGTAAAAAATATTGGTGCTCCTTCACAAATGGCAATATTTACTTATGGAAATTAAAGTACCTGAGTTATCGCTTGTTGTTTTAATTGGCGTTTCGGGTTCGGGGAAGAGCACCTTCGCTAAAAAACATTTTAAACGAACAGAAATTTTATCTTCTGACGAATGCCGTGCATTAGTCTCTGACGACGAGAATAATCAGTTTGCCACTAATGATGCCTTTGATGTTTTGTATTACATAGCAAGTAAACGCTTAAAAAATGGTTTACTGACCGTAATTGATGCTACAAATGTTCAAAAAGAATCACGAAAAGGGCTTATTGAACTGAGCAAATCTTATCATTGTCTACCCGTCGCTATAGTTATAGACTTACCTGAAAAAGTTTGTGAAGAAAGAAATCGAAACAGGCCCGACAGAAATTTTGGGGGATACGTAATCCGTCAGCAACATCAGCAATTGAAAAAATCCATTCGTGGGCTCAAGGAAGAAGGTTTCAGGCAAATATATATTCTGAAATCACTTGAAGAAGTTGATTCAGTCCTTGAAATTAAACGAGAAAAACTTTACAACGACAAAAAAGATGAAACAGGTCCATTCGACATTATTGGTGATGTTCATGGATGTTTTGATGAATTACAAGAACTCCTTTTCGCATTAGGTTATGGCATAAATCGAGTCGATGAAACGGAAACGAACTTTGGTTTTAATGTTACTGCTCCCGAAAACAGAAAAGCAATTTTCCTGGGTGATTTAGTTGACCGTGGTCCTGATTCTCCCAAAGTTTTACGAATGGTTATGAGCATGGTAAACTCCGAGGTTGCTTATTGTGTTCCGGGAAATCATGATTTGAAATTGCAGAAATACTTAAATGGAAAACAGGTTCAATTAAAACATGGATTAGAAGTTACGGTTAAACAACTTGAAGTCGAAACGACTCAATTCAAATCTATAGTTGAAAAGTTTCTTTATAGTTTAATCAGTCATTATGTATTTGACAATGGTAAACTCGTCGTTGCTCATGCCGGTCTTAAAGAAGATATGCAAGGCCGGGGTTCAGGGGCCGTTCGTTCATTTTGCATGTATGGTGAAACAACAGGGGAAATAGACGAATTCGGTTTGCCGGTAAGATACAATTGGGCGAAAGAATATCGTGGAAAAGCGAAAGTAATTTATGGGCATACGCCAGTTCCTGATGCCGAATGGTTAAATAGGACTATTGATATTGATACTGGTTGTGTGTTCGGAGGAAAATTGACTGCTTTGCGTTATCCAGAAGAAGAAATCGTTTCAGTAAAAGCCAAAAAAGTTTACTGCGAACCCGTAAGACCTATCAATGTTAATGAAAATCAGAACAAACTTAGTTCCCAGCAGGAGTATGACGATTTATTGAATATTGAAGATGTAACGGGCAAACGTATAGTACAAACGAGGCTGCGAAATAATATAACCATTCGTGAAGAAAACTCCATTGCTGCATTGGAAGTAATGAGCCGATTCGCTATCAATCCGAAATGGCTGATTTATCTTCCACCGACAATGTCGCCTTGTGCAACAAGTGATATTCCAGAATATTTAGAGCATCCTGCTCAAGCTCTGAATTACTACAAAAAAGCAGGCATCAAAACAGTAGTTTGTGAAGAAAAGCATATGGGTTCAAGAGCAGTATTGATAGTCTGTAAAAATGAAGATGCTGCTATTAATCGATTTGGTATTCAAAATGAAGGAATAGGTATTTGTTATACACGAACCGGAAGAAATTTTTTCAATGATCCTGAAATTGAAAAAGAATTTATTGATCGCGTAAATCAATGCTTAACTAAAACAAACTTTTGGGAAAAATTCAATACGGAATGGGTCTGTTTAGATACTGAATTAATGCCTTGGTCAGCTAAAGCACAAGCATTACTTAGAGATCAGTATGCTGCGGTCGGCGCAGCCGCTGGCGGTGCTTTGCCCGTAGTTATCAAGGCTTTAGAGCTAGCTATCGACAGAGGCATACAAGACGCTTTGCCATCGCTGCAAAAATTTGCAACAAAAAATAAAACCGTTTCAAAATATATAAGAGCATACCAGAACTATTGCTGGTCAGTTAATTCTATTGACGATTACAAATTAGCTCCATTTCATATCTTAGCAACAGAAGGCCATGTTCATGTTGACAAAACCCACGAATGGCACATGGAAAACATTTCCGAAATCTGCAAAGGAGACACCGGGCTATTTATGGCAACATCTTATAAAATTGTTAATTTGAACGACCAGGTTAGCTTTGATGAAGCCGTAAACTGGTGGATGGAATTGACTGGAAGGGGTGGAGAAGGAATGGTCGTCAAACCTTATGACTTCATTTCGACAGGTACGGAAGGGCTTTTGCAACCTGCTGTAAAATGCAGAGGCAGTGAGTATTTGCGAATTATTTACGGACCAGAATACGACTTACCTGAAAATATTGCAAGACTAAAGAATCGTGGACTTTCGCGAAAACAATCTTTAGCAATCAGAGAATTTGCATTAGGTATTGAAGGTTTGGAAAGATTTGTAAAAAAGGAGCCATTACGGCGAATACATGAGAGTGTTTTTGGAGTACTAGCCTTAGAAAGCGAAGATGTTGATCCACGTCTATAAATTCACTTCTTCGCAGCTATGCACACTGGCAAGGCGCTCTACCATACTAACGAAAACAGCTAACGGGTATGTCAACCGATCCAATCGAATTCTAACAGGCAAGCATTGGTTATAACAAGGTGTTGCCAAATACTCAGAACGTTCGGCATTTGACGTTTATTCTGCAAAGCCAACATCAAACTACATAGGTCAGACACCTACTTCTTTTTCATGATCGATAAAATTCTTTCCCGTCCTGAGTTTCAGTCCGAACCACCCGTTTTGGTGGATATTGGTGCATCGGGTCAGCTACATACACGCTGGAAAGCGTTTGCCAAATACTCGGTGTGTGTGGCATTCGACGCCGACGACCGCGATTTTGGGTATGTTGAAAGCGAATCGGGGCATTTCAGAAAACTATACACGTTCAACCATATTGTTACCGATTCGGATACCGAAACTGCCGATTTCTATTTAACCGAATCGCCACACTGTTCGAGTCTGCTGCGCCCCCGGCCCGATCTGGTTCAGGAATATGCGTTTGCGCCTTTATTCAAACCAACCAAAGTTGTTCAGCTAAAAACACGCAGTTTACGCTCAACACTCGATAACCTCGGCATCAAACAGGTCGATTGGTTCAAAACCGACTCGCAGGGTACCGATCTGCGGTTGTTCCGCAATCTGGGCGACGAGCGAAGCAAACACGTTATCACGGCCGAATTTGAACCCGGTATTGCATCGGTCTACGATGGCGAAGACAAGCTCTTTAGCGTACTGAAGTTTATGGACGAAACAGGTAGTCACTGGCTAGCCGAGTTGATTCCAAAAGGATCGCCCCGTATTACACCCACCCTGCTAGACAGTTTTACGACTCAGCCGCTTCTGAAAAAGTTTGTGCTGTTTTCTCAAAAAAACAGCGCGCTATGGGGCGAAATGACCTACCTCAGCCAGTTTGCCGACGAAGCGATGTTAACTCAACGGAATCTGCTACTGGGCTGGGTATTTGCCACAACGCTGAAACAGCACGGTTTTGCGCTGATTCTGACCCAGAAAGCCAAAGCACGCTTCAACGATCCAATTTTTGGGGAGATGGAACAATACTCCCGCCGACGGATTTGGGGCCGGATATTGGAAATTGGTTTCTGGCCCGAAGTTGTCAAAAAGTTAAACAAATTAATCGGCCGGTGAGAGTTACCCACCTGAGCACCTATCATCTATACGGCGGTGCGGCTATTGCAGCCGGTCGTCTTAATCAGGCACTGTCGAAA
This sequence comes from Spirosoma sp. SC4-14, assembly GCF_037201965.1. Classification (NCBI taxonomy): domain Bacteria; kingdom Pseudomonadati; phylum Bacteroidota; class Cytophagia; order Cytophagales; family Cytophagaceae; genus Spirosoma; species Spirosoma sp. SC4-14. Next base: position 5,942,289 of record NZ_CP147518.1, read on the forward strand.
GTCGGATGGGCATACGGTGGCGTCGAAAGTACCATGCTCGTCGGCACCGCAAATCGTCAGGAAAAGCATCGTCCGGCACCGGGCGTTGTCTATCTGGCCAATAATTTTCTGGCCGAACAAACGGCGTTTGGCCGATTTGTTGCCGAGCGGTTGTACTTTTTGCCCTATGAACGCGACCCTTCGGTGCGGTTTCAGTTTTCGCCAGCGGCTTTCGGGGCCAATCTGGATTTTCACCCGGCTATTCAGCAAGCCGATATTTTGCACCTTCATTGGATAAATCTTGGCTTTTTATCGCTGAATAGCCTGCGAAAGCTGTTCAGTCTGGGCAAACCGATTGTCTGGACGCAGCACGATCAATGGGCTTTTACGGGGGGGTGCCATTATTCACGCGGCTGCGATCATTTTCTGACTCATTGTCGACAATGCCCCTATCTGAAAAAACCGGGTGAACGTGATCTGTCGTATCAGGTTTTTGAGCGTAAAAAGGCTGTTTTCAGCGATGCAAATCTCCATTTCATATCGCCTAGCCGCTGGCTGGCCGATCAGAGTATCCGAAGCGCCTTGCTACGACCTTTTTCGTCGGCCATTATTCCGAACACAATCGACACGGCAATCTTTTGTCCCGTCGATCGCTCGGAGGCTAACGCTCACCTTGAGATTCCAGATACAACCCAACCCCGCATTTTGTTTGGCAGTGCCAACGTAACCGATTCGCGGAAGGGCTTCCGGTATTTTGTCGAAGCCTTACAACAGTTCCATCAACAACATCCGACTCTCAAACCCGAGATTCTGGTCTTTGGCAAAGGACGCTCGTATCTGTTTAATGAACTACCCTACCCCATTCGTCATTTGGGCGTTCTGACAACCGACGATGCGATTGTGGCCGCTTATAATGCCGCCGATGCAATGGTTGTACCGTCGCTGGAAGACAATCTGCCCAATACCATTGTCGAAGCGTTGTCTTGTGGTACGCCCGTGGTTGGCTTTCGAACGGGCGGCATTCCCGAAATGATCGACCATGAACAGAATGGCTATCTGGCCACTGCTGGCTCGGCCCAAGAGCTTGCCAATGGACTGACGTTTGTACTTACGCATTCGAATCCAGACCAGTTACGAATTTCGGCCCGACAGTTGACCGAAGCACGTTATTCCGAAGAAGTTATAGCCCAAAAACATATTGAATTGTATCAAAGAATGATGAATGATAAATGATAAAAGCACTGGTACTGCATTCATCATTTATCATTCATCATTTATCATTCAAACCATGCCCACTGTTTCGATCATTACGATAACGTACAATGCCGAACGTTTTCTGGAACGTACGATCAAAAGTATTGTTACACAGCAGGCTACAGACTATGAATACATTGTTGTTGATGGTGCATCGACTGATGGGACGCTGGCCATCATTAAGCGCTATGAGAAGCATATAACGCACTGGATTTCGGAAGCCGACAGCGGTCTTTACGATGCCATGAACAAGGGGTTGCACCGGGCCACGGGCGACTATGTCTGGTTTATGAATGCTGGCGACGAACTGTTTGACTCCAATACCCTGCCTGATCTCCTCCAGAAAATCGACGCAAGCCATGCCGATGTCTACTACAGCGATGCGTTGTTCGTACGCGACAACGGTCCCGACCGACCTGCCACACCGCTGGGCTTACGGAGTCAGGTAACCCCCCACACCCTACCGCATACGCTTACCTGGCAGGATATGAAACTTGGCATGAAAGTATGCCATCAGGCCTTTGTAGCCAGGCGGGCCATTGCACCCGACTACCCGACCAATAACCTGAGTGCCGATCTCGACTGGGAAATTCGGTGTCTGAAAGCCGCACAAAACATAGAGTTCGTACCGTTTGTGCTGTGCAAATACTTAATGGGAGGCTTATCGGTTCAGCAACATCGCCGTTCGCTGATCGATCGGTTCAACATACTTGGCAAACACTTTGGCATGTTACCCACATTACTAAATCACGGACAAATTGTATGGAGAGCACTGAAAAGAGTTCAGAAACAGTAACTTTTGTCTGGTGCACGAATCGGTCTGTAGCGCCTTTGTTGGGCCGCTTTTATGAAATTTACATGAAACAAAGGGGATAATTGCCAGAATGATGCCTTTAGATTGTGAAATGCGGATAAATTTGCAGGGTTTTTGAGCGAACAACCCAACTTCTTGTCCTTTTCCTGTTAAAAAATAGACCTGATCTATGAAAAGAATTGCTGTTTTTACCTCGGGTGGTGATGCACCGGGTATGAACGCCTGCATCCGGGCCGTTGTTCGGGGGGCTGTCTATCACGGACTCGAAGTGTTTGGTATCCGCCGGGGATACAGCGGGATGATAAATGGCGATATCTTTCAGATGTCCTCCTACTCGGTGAGCAATATTGTTCAGCGTGGAGGAACTATTCTGAAGTCGGCCCGTAGTAAAGAATTTATGACGCCCGAAGGCCGCGCCAAAGCGTTCGAGCAATTGCAGAAGTTTGGTATCGAAGGATTGGTTGCTATTGGTGGTAATGGTACGTTTACGGGTGCCACCATCTTCCATGACGAATACGGTATTCCGACCGTTGGTGCACCCGGCACAATCGATAACGACCTCTACGGTACCGATCATACCATTGGTTTTGATACGGCTGTTAACACGGCTCTCGAAGCAATCGACAAAATTCGTGATACTGCCGACTCGCACGACCGTATTTTCCTGATTGAAGTAATGGGTCGCGATTCAGGCTACATCGCCATTCAGTCGGGCATTGCGGGAGGGGCCGAGCTAGTGATGGTTCCCGAAGTGCTAACGCCCATTTCGGAAGTTGTTGAAACCCTTAAATCGGGCTGGAGCCGTCAGAAATCGTCGTCCATTGTTGTCATTGCGGAAGGCGAAGAAGCCGGTATTGCTACTGAAATTGCGGCCAAAATTCGTCAGCAGGTCGAATCTAATATCGACATGCGGGTTACAACGCTGGGCCATATTCAGCGGGGTGGTATTCCAACTGCCTACGATCGGATTCTGGCTAGTCGACTGGGACTTGGCGCATTGGAAGGCCTAATGAATGGCGAGAAAAACGTAATGGCTGGTATTGTCAACAACGAACTGGTATACACGCCCTTCCGCGACACAATCCGCTTGCCTAAGCCAATCAATGAAGATTTGCTCCGAATGGTGAAGATTCTGAGCGTGTAGACTACTAGACCTGGACATTGGACATTGGATGCTGAATATTGGTATCTAATGTCTAATATCCACAATCTAACCTCCACTCATTGTTTAGAGATAGCCAACGATTTTATACATGATGTAGCCAACCAACTCCTTCATTAAATAGTAGGATCTGGCAAGGCTATCTTCATTCGGGAATAGCCATTCGGTAGGCATAAACGATCGACGGCTACTAACAAACGCACCGGGAAACGGAAGAACAGAAACGCCTTCTTTCTGAAAACAGGCAACGGCCCGACGCATGTGTGAGGCCGATGTTACCAGAATATACTGGCTGGCAGGAAAATACCTGTGGAGCATAGCCGCCGAAAAAACTGCGTTTTCGTGAGTATTTCGGGATTTATTTTCGAGTACGATATCGTTCGGCCGAACCCCCGCCATTATTAAAAATTTTGCGGCCATGTGTCCTTCATCGTTGACGCTTTTTCTCTGGAAAGGTAAATCGCCAGCGCCACCACTAATCAGTATTTTCTGAACCGCTCCTCGTTTGTATAAATAAAGTGCCTGGCCCGCCCGGTCGGCTTCGCGGCTTAGCAAAACCCGATCATCTGGGGTTTCTTTCATCCCATTAATAATACCTCCTGTAAGCACCACCGCCACTTTTTTTGTCGAATCGGTCGGAATTTGCGTTGGCGGATACTCCCACCATAATTCCAGCTCGTTGACCAGAAATGAGTTGCCAAACACATACAATAAGGCAAGAGTCACACCAACCAGTCGTTGTCGGAGAACGGCGTTTTTTGTAAAAAAAGCCAGCAGTAAACCGGCAAAAAGCCAGCAAGCTGGCGTTAGCAAATAATAAAGTGTTTTAGAAAAGAAATAAAACATAGACTAGAGTAAGCGTGGCAGGCGTTTTGTAGAAGATAAATCTTACACGAAATGATGTAAATTTGTCTCTATTCCGCTGCGAAGATACACATCCGCCTGTATGAAAAACCTGTTTCTCACCGTCCTGTCTGGCTTATTTCTGACAACCAGCTCACTGGCCCAATCATCTACATCATCCAATCAACCCGAAGGCTTTAAAATAACGGGGCAAATCAAAGGGGTTAACGATACGACCTGCGTATTGGCGCACTATTTTGGGGCAACTCAATATATTCCTAAAGACACGGCTCGTGTTGATGCCAATGGAAACATGGTTTTTGAAGGAAAAAAAAGTCTGCCCGAGGGTTTGTATATGGTCGTTGCCCCAAAAAACCGTTACATCCAGTTTTTGATGACCAGCGACCAGGACTTCTCGTTCCAGACCGATACAACAAACGTCATCAAGAGTATGAAAGTGACAGGATCGAAAGAGAACGAGCTTTTCTACGCCTACCAGCAAGGGCTTGCCAATTTCTACGATGAATCGAAAGCCCTTGACACCGAGCGAAAATTACGAAACGATGCTACAACAGCCGCCATGGTCAATCAGAAAATGAGCGACTTGCAAAAAAGAGCGCAGGCCTTTCGCGATCAGTTTTTTAAGGAAAACAACGGCACATTTGCGGCAAAACTCATCAAAGCTTCGGCCGAACCCGATGTGCCACCAGCCCCTAAAGCCGCCAACGGCCGTCCCGATTCGTCCTGGGTTTTTAATTACTTTAAAAGCCACTTCTGGGACGATTACGACTTTTCGGACGAGCGGTTTGTGCGCACGCCAATTCTGCAAACAAAGCTGGACCGGTACATTAAAGAGCTAACGGTACAAAACGCCGACTCCCTGATCAAATCTGCCGATTTTGTGGTTGGCAAAGCCCAGGCGGGTAAAAGCAAAGAGACATTGTCGTATGCTGTCTGGTATATTACGAGCCAGTACGAACGGCCTAAAGTGATGGGAACCGACGGCCTGTTTGTGCATATGTTCGAAAAATACTATGCTACCGGCATCATGCCGGTTACCGACTCGTCTACCATTAAAAACATTGGCGAACGGGTAAAAACGCTGAAGCCCCTATTGGTTGGGAAAACACTGCCAGCTCCTGCCGTAAGCGACACTCTGCGCCGACCTATTACCTTTCAGAACCTCAAGGCCGATTACACCGTTTTCTTTTTCTATGACCCTCATTGTGGCCATTGCCGGGAAAGTGCACCAAAAATTCAAAAGTTTGCCGATACGTATAAAGGAAAAGGTGCCGATGTAGTAGCTATCGCTATTGACCAGAGTCCCGAAGAATGGAAGAAGTTCATTAAGGAATTTAAGCTCGGCAATGTGATCAACGGTTACGATTATACCTACCGGACCGACTATCGGCATCAGTACGATGTCTGGACAACACCCACGGTATATGTTGTCGATAAAAACAAGAAAATCCTGGCCCGCAATCTCCCCGTCGATCAGATCGAAGATTTCATGCTTTTCCATAAACGCCAGCAGGCATCCCAAAAGCCCGCAACGGCGAGTGTGAAAAAATAATTGTTGAATGGTGAATGATTGAATTGAAGATTATATTCAACAATTCAATCATTTCATTTTCGTTCGTTTCACCAGATAAGAAGTCAGGATCTGGTCGAAGCCCTGGGCGATGTCGGCCTCTATGAAATCAATTTTATACTGACCGCAACGCATTTTCAGATCCTGAAAATAAGACTTTACGGCTTCCTGATACGACTCCCGAATCTGCCCTGGTTGTAGTTTCACACTTTCGCCGGTTTCGAGGTCGATAAACTCATAAGGCCGCTCGTCAAACGCAAACTCTTCTTCTGTTTTTTTATCGGTAACATGAAACAGTAATACTTCATGCAGATTATGCCGAAGGTGTTGCAGCGCCGAGAACAACGCATCTGATTTATCGGCATTTTCAAACATATCGCTGAAAATAACAACCAGAGAGCGCTTATTAATTTTTTCGGCAACCTGGTGAATCACATCAGCCGCCGACGTTTTGCGCAATGGTTTTGGCTGCTGCATTAACTGATCGAGTTGCGTAAACAGCTTATGCACATGGGATGGTGTCGATTTAACCGGCGTCTGAATATCAATAGAATCGGCAAATGTTGTCAGGCTAACAGCATCTTTCTGGCGTTGTAACATATAGGCCAGACAGGCAGCCGCCATCACACTGAATGTTATTTTCCCATAGCTTGATTCGGGATAATACATCGACGACGACGTATCGATCAGCAAATGGCAACGAAGGTTCGTTTCTTCCTCATACCGTTTGACAAATAGCTTTTCGGTTTTTCCGTACACCTTCCAGTCGATGTGGCGGGTGGTTTCGCCGGTATTATAGAGCCGATGCTCGGCAAACTCAACCGAAAAACCGTGAAACGGCGATTTATGCAAACCAGTAATAAATCCTTCTACCAACTGGCGAGCCAGAAACTCAACGTTTCCAAATGAGCGAATCTGACCAAGATTAAGCGTTTGTTTCATAATGAAGCCGGGGCTACAGGTTTATCGGTATGGAGTTAACGACAAAATGAATAGCCAGCGTGCCTACAAACTACAAATCAAATATCGGATAACAAAAAAGAACCGTTCAACGCCGGCGTCAGGAATTGCACGGTTAAGCGTTGAACGGTTCAGCAGCAGTATACGGCAGTAGCCGTATGAATTACAGAGCAGGCTCCAGCAACGACTGGAAAGCCTCAGGTGTGTTAAACTGGGGTGCCGGTGAAAAAGCAGCAAGTTCGCGACCTTTCCCAACAACCCGAAGCGACACATTGGCAACTCCTTTAGAGACCATGCCAAGAGCGCGGGCGGCCGCATAGGTAAGATCTATTACACGGCCTTTTGCAAACGGTCCCCTATCGTTGATTCGTACAATTACCGAGCGTTGATTGTCTAGATTTGTGACTTCAACCAATGTGTTTAGTGGTAATGAACGGTGGGCACCTTCTAGGGCTTCTGCGCTAACGCGTTCGCCATAAGCGGTCTTACGACCATTGAACTTCTTGGAATAAAAAGACGCTTTGCCTTTCTGTATGAGGCTCGGAAGAGCCTCCGCCGGGTTTATACTGCTAAAAAACAGCATAAGGGACATGATATAACTCATACAGCTTTTGGTTACGTGAAAAAAATAAACGAAGGCAAATCAGCAATATGCTCCGATCTCCTCCGTCCCCAAAAAGTGCAATTCCTACAAAACAAAGATAAAGGAAACCTGCCTAACGGCCAAGCTTTTAGCAAAAAAACTGTGGAATGGCCTCTACAACTCTATTAACATTCGGGGTTATTTTACCCCGAAATATATTTATGGTCATAATTTTTGTAATGCCTCAATAGACCGTATCTTTAGCGTTCATGAACGTACTAAACCTCACTGATTGTGGACGAAAGAGAACGAGAGAAGATCTATTCCAAGCGGGTTCGGGCGGGTAAACGGACGTATTTTTTCGACGTCAAATCAACTCGCGGCAATGACTACTACCTTACCATTACCGAAAGCCGACGGCACCCTCAGGGCGATGGCTTTATCTATGAAAAGCATAAGCTTTTTCTGTATAAAGAAGACTTCGATAAATTCATCGAAGCGCTACAGGAAACAGTAGATCATGTCAAAACCGAACTCATGCCTGATGTCGATTTTGAGCAGTTCGCCCAACGCGATGAGCAGGACGACTTCGCCAGTGAATTAAAGTGGGAATAATGAATCTTTACGTTTATTTGATGAGCTAACTGTACCTCTCCTACCTTAATCCTTGAATTTGTCTCCTCCGATTCATCAAGCCTTAGCCCCGCGCTAAAGGCTTTTTTTGTGGTCCGCCTTTAGGGATGTATTTTTGCAGAAAACTAAAGAGTGAAAGAGCGAAAGAATGAAAGAGTGAGTACTATTGGATGGATTTTTCACTCTTTCATTCTTTCGCTCTTTCGCATTTGAACTATGGGTTTACAATGTGGTATCGTGGGTTTGCCTAATGTTGGCAAATCCACGTTGTTCAATGCAATATCGAGTGGAAAGGCCGAAGCCGCCAACTATCCATTCTGCACAATAGAACCAAACGTCGGTGTGGTAACCGTACCCGACGAACGGCTTAACGCACTCGAAAGTCTGGTTAAGCCGCAGAAGGTAGTACCAACCATTATCGAGTTTGTCGATATTGCCGGGCTGGTGAAAGGCGCTAGTCAGGGAGCAGGTCTGGGCAACAAATTCCTGGCTAATATTCGGGAGGTCGATGCTATCGTACACGTAATCCGGTGCTTCGAAGACGAGAACATCGTACACGTCGAAGGAAAGGTCAATCCGGTAGCCGACAAGGAAATTATCGACGCCGAACTCCAGCTAAAAGATCTGGAATCGGTCGACAAAAAAATTCAGCGCATTGCCAAGGCGGCCCAGGTGGGCGATGCCAAAGCCAAAGCCGAAGTACAGACACTGAAGCTCTACAAAGAAGCCCTGGAAGCAGGCAAAAGCGCCCGTACGGTACAGGTATCGCCCGAAGAACGCGACGCTGCCATCGGCGAACTCTCGTTGCTGACCGTTAAGCCCGTTATCTACGTAGCCAATGTAGACGAAGGTTCGCTGCCAAACGGCAATAGTTACTCCGACACCCTGCGCGAAGCCGTTAAAGACGAAGGAGCCGAAGTAATTATTATTAGCGCCAGCATCGAATCGCAAATCGCCGAAATGGAAGATCCCGACGAGCGCGAACTGTTCCTGAGCGAGTATGGCTTAACCGAATCGGGGCTGAGCAAACTAATCAAAGCGTCGTATAAACTGCTGGGGCTCATCACCTATTTCACTGCCGGAGTTAAAGAAGTGCGGGCCTGGACGATTCACCGGGGTTGGAAAGCACCCCAGGCCGCCGGTGTTATTCACTCCGATTTCGAGAAAAAATTCATCCGGGCGCAGGTAATGAAACTGCCCGACTTTGAACAGTTCAAAACCGAATCGGCTGTTCGCGAAGCCGGTAAGCTGGCCGTTGAAGGAAAAGAATATGTTGTGCAGGATGGCGACATTATGGAATTCCTGCACGGAGCATAAAGCTGTTCTTTAGACAAATGTGTCTGAATTAACTATTGAGCATAGTCTCACTTTTTGCAAAACGCTGCGCAAACGTAAACATGCTCCCTAAGATTTCATGAAATCCTAGGGAGCATGTTCGTAGTTACTTGCGTTTATTGACGCCCAGTCGCTGATAGGCAATCAGTTGATCGGCGCGGGCAGCCGGTGGCCGGTGATAGACAAACACTTCGTAGTCGTTTTCGGTCGATGAATAGTTTCCTTCTATGTAGCTTTCATCGACTTTGGGCGGGTCTGTAGTTGTCTGTATGGCATAATCGTAGTTATAAACGCCCTGCTTCAAAAAAATAGAGGCCCGATAGGCTTCCAGAATTGCATCGTAGGTCATTCGGTTGCGATCGTTCAGATGCCAGAAATTAAATGCGCCGTTAACATATACATCAACGCCGGGTAGCTCGGGGATTTTCAGTGTAAATACGGTTTCGATGTAATCGGCATTGGTCTGGCCGTTGCCGGTTTCGCGCTGGTCGATGACAAACATTCCGTTAAAATCATCACTCTGAATATAAGCCCCCTGGCTTCGTGGCTTGTCGACCTGCACGTAGGCTACATTATGGTCGGCATTTCGGTCGATACGGTCGATATAGTTAGCGCGGGAGAGCACCGTTCGTGTATCGAAAAACCGAAATTCATTTCCCCCTGGCATATTGTTACTCAGGTCGATTAGTCGGTATTGCAACACCTGGTCGAACGCCTGGACACTGGTAGGCTTTAGGCCGCGAAGAACCCGATCGTCGCGATAATTCTGCCGGATCACTACCTTAAAATCGTCCTGAGGAGAAATAACCTGATAGCCTTTGTAGCTGATAGACAGATCGATCTGCTGATCGGAAAACTGCCGCGACGGATCAGACGAAAACCGAATTCCGGCCGCTACCGTAATTTTGTTCTGGTAAGTACAAAACCGACGTGTGAAAGCGATATTATTCCGATTTCGTTCGTCGTAAACTACCAGCACATAATTGCCCGGTAGTTTCACACGTGGCACCGTAAACCGATAATGATAATACGGAATCTTAGTGTTGAGCGAAACCTGATAGTCGGTAATCGGATTGTCGTTGTATTCATACGTAAATTCAATATCGTTCAGTACCGATCGTTGCCAGTCGGCGTTGCAATGAACAAGTCGCGCTCGAAACGATCGATAGTTAGCCGTTAGGTCGTCAAATTCGAGCTGCAAGGGTATCTGTTCGTCGAGCGAAATAACTGGTGGATTAAGCGTTAACGACGGATCGGTCAGGCTTGTGCCAACCAGTGGATAGAGCAATATCGTCTGAAGTTTAGGGTCGTAGGCTTGATCGATGGTCTGAAGTTGCTGCGCGCTGAGCGACGTTGCCAACATCCAGGCCAACATCATAACAACCCCTTTGCAGGAAATAGTCATTCCGTTTCTTTTATGAATTAGGTATATGAACACCGTGGCAAAATGATGCACTCGCTAAAATGTCAACCGTTGCCTACTATAAAAGTTGGTATTTTTGCCAACATTACACATTACTCAACATAATTCCTCTATGGTAAATTATAATCCGAAAGAGTGGGTCCGGTTTATTATTACCTTCAACCGGGCAGACACGGTGCGAAAACTATTGCCCATTCTGCTTAGTATTGGCGTCTACTCGTTCGTGGTTGTCCATGTTATTGAGCTTCTGGATCTGAGTAATAATCCACATCTAAAAAACTTCTCGCTCATGCATACACTGCTGAGCTTTGTGATTTCGATGTTGCTGGTTTTTCGGACCAATACAGCCTACGACCGCTGGTGGGAAGGCCGCAAGCTATGGGGTGGACTCGTAAACAACACCCGAAATATGGCGCTTAAGCTGGATCAGCTATTGGATACCGATCAGCAGGCAGAAGCCCGTCAGTTTTTTAGGGCTATGATTCCCAATTTTGCATTTGCCCTGAAGAATCATCTTCGTCAGCATGCCATCGAAAAGGAATTTACCGAAAGCCCGTCGTTTCGCGTTGCCAATCTTCATCTGCACGAGCACGTACCGCAGCAGATTGCACTGGCCATTTTCGGAAAGCTCAATGAGCTACAGCGCCTGAATGTGCTGTTGCCCGAACATCTGGTCATTCTGAACCCTGAGATACAGTCGTTGATGGACACCTGCGGTGCCTGCGAACGGATAAAAAACACGCCCATTCCGTTTTCGTACAGTTCGTTTATCAAGAAATTCATTTTCACCTACTGTATGACCCTGCCACTTGGCTATGTTTCTACGCTTCATTATCTGGTAGTACCGGTGGTGGTTTTTGTGTTCTATGTACTGGCCAGTCTGGAAATCATTGCCGAAGAAATCGAAAACCCGTTTGGTATCGACGATAACGATTTGCCGCTCGATACGATCTGCAAAAACATCCATAAAACCGTTACGCAATCGTTCGACCATACGGCCATGCTCGCCCAAACTACACAGCCAGGTAGCCAGCCCAAAGGGTTTTCTTATGAAAAATGAGTGAATTGCTGACGCAGGCCGCTCTTTAAATCACTCAAAAAGGCCAATCTGTCCGCCGGGGCGAAACAGGGCCGTTGTCAGTTCGGGCAACCGACGATTGGCCAGAAATTTCTGGCAGGCAACCCGATGGAGTTGCGCAATATGTTGTGCATAGGCTCCCTCGCCCAACATACGTACTCGAGACCGGGAGTCATTGAGCTGACCACCATGACAGTCAGCAATCTGATTCAGAACACGACCGGCACGGTCGGGAAACGCTTGCCGAAGCCAGTCGGTAAATAGCGGCCCTAAAGCACCATTCAGCCTAACGACCGTATAGGCCGACCAACAGGCACCGTTTTCGGCAGCTTGTTCTACTAATTTAGGAATTTCATGATCATTCAGACCCGGAATGATCGGCGCTGTCATAACGCCTACCGGTATGCCAGCCCGATGCAGAGTTGCTACGATTCGCAGCCGCTGATTTGCCGTTACGGTGCGGGGTTCCATCAGCAACCGTAGCTTCTCATTCAGTGTCGTAATGGAGATAGCCACATTGAGTAGATTCAGTTCAGCCAGTGGTTGCAGAATATCCAGATCGCGAAGAAGCAACGCATTTTTGGTGATAATGGATACTGGATTCCGATACCGCAAACAAAGTTGAAGCATCCGGCGCGTAAGTTGATAGGTGCGTTCGGCAGGCTGATAACAGTCGGTATTTCCTGAGAAATGAATAACGACAGGTTTGTAGCTACGCGCCAGAAACTGCTTTTCGAGCAGCTCAGGGGCGTTTTTTTTGACCATGATTTTACTCTCAAAATCAAGCCCGGCCGAAAAACCCCAATACTCATGCGAAGGTCGGGCATAACAATAAATACAACCGTGCTCGCAGCCCTGATAGGGATTTATAGATGCTAAAAAACCAATATCCTGACTTTTGGGGCGGCTAATAATCTGCTTTGGGTGCTCTTCGAAAAACTGAGTCTTTATAGTTGGCTCAGGAAAATCGTCATCGAATGATGAGTTGACATCCACCGGTTCATACTGATGGTTTGCGAACGAGTTAGCTGTATTGAATTGTGCCCCCCGGCCTTTTTTCAAGTCGCCCATAATAATACAAATGAAATATAATTATATTTCATTTGTACGACAAAACAAAGAATGAAAAGTGAAAAAAATTTGCGTTAGCCTATTTTTCACTCTTCACTTTTCATTCTTCACTCTCTAAGACTGGTTAGGCCAATTTCTTTTCCCATTCTTCGGCTTCCAGCATCGCTGTTTCCCACTCGTCCTGGAACTGACTGATTTGATTCAAAATTCGTTTATATTCGTCGTTTTTGGCTTGCATCAGCTTGTCGTCGCCATACGTAGCCGGATCGGCCAGTTCAGCTTCCAGCCGTTTTTTGCGTTCTTCGAGTTGGCCAATCTTCGTTTCAGCCTCTTCGGCCTGTTGGGTAAGTTTTTTTAGTGTCCGCTGCCATTCTTTGCGCGTATCTTCGCTGGTGGGAGTGCTTCGCGCAGGAGTAGCTGGAATTGCGGGAGTCTGAGCATTACCCTGCTCTCCCTGTTTATTCCCCTGCCCTCCCTGTTTTTTTTCTTCCAACCACCACTCATATTCATCGTACGTGCCAGGATATTCCTTAATCTGCTCGTCTTCGATGTACCAGATCTTATTGGCAATTTGCGACACAAAATAACGATCGTGCGAGACTACAACGTAGGTACCTTCATATTGCTCCAGTGCCTGAATCAGAATATTCACCGACTGCATATCGAGGTGGTTGGTCGGCTCATCGAGCAGCAGGAAGTTTGCCTGCGAGAGCAGTACCTTCGCGAGCGCCACCCGCGATTTTTCGCCCCCCGATAGTACTTTGATTTTCTTAAAGACTTCGTCGTTGGAGAACAGAAAGCAACCAAGCACACCACGCAGTTCACCTTCACTTTTGGTCGGGTTAGCATGTTTCAGTTCTTCGAGCAATGTATCCTCTACATTCAGCGATTCTAATTGATGCTGTGCATAAAAGCTGAATGATACATTATGGCCCAATTGCCGACGCCCGTCATTGAGCGGTTCTGAACCCGAAATAATGCGCAACAGTGTAGATTTACCACGTCCGTTCGCCCCAATCAGCGCTACTTTATCACCTCGCTCAAGCCGAATGTCGGCATGGGTCAGGATGCGTTTCGGACCATAGTGCTTGGTTATATCTTCGAGATGGAGAATATGCCGCCCCGGCTGCGTTGAAAACTGGAACTTGAAATTCACCCGGGCCGTCTCATCAATAACCGCATCGACCAGTTCCATTCGGGCCAGTTGTTTTACACGGCTTTGGGCCTGTTTGGCTTTGGTTGCTTTTGCCTTAAAGCGTTCGATAAAGCGTTCAGTCTGCCGGATTTTGGCCTGTTGGTTTTCGTAGGCTCCCTTCTGAATTTCATTGCGCAGAGCCTTTTCTTCCAGATAGAACGAGTAGTTGCCGGGATAGTAGTTCAGCTTTGCGCCCGACACCTCAACGGTTGTGTCAATCACATTATCCAGAAATTCGCGGTCGTGTGAGACCACAATGACGGCTCCTTCATAGGTCTGGATGTATTTTTCCACCCACTGGATCGACGGTAAGTCGAGGTGGTTGGTTGGCTCATCGAGCATCAGCAGTGATGGTTTCTGAAGCAGCAGTTTGGCCAGCATTACGCGCATCCGCCAGCCGCCCGAAAACAGCCGAAGTGGCTTATTCAGATCGTCGGTGGCAAAGCCAAGTCCTTCCATAATTTCTTCGGCCCTCGACTGAACCGTATAGCCATCCAGGGCATCGAATTCCTCCTGCAATTTGCCGAGTTTATCAACCAGTTCGTCGCGGTAGTTGGTCTCCATTTCGTGGAGTACCTCGTCGATCTGTTTTTGCAATTCGTTTTGCCGGGCAAACGCCTGCATTGCCACCGACAGAATCGAATCGTCGGTCTGATACGACAATAAATCCTGATTAAGAAAACCAATTGTTACGTCGCCCGCTTTGGAGATGGTACCGCCATCGGCCTGGTATTCGCCATTAATTATGCGGAGCAGCGTGGACTTTCCGGTGCCGTTGAGGCCGATCAGACCGATTTTCTGGTTAGGCTTAATATGGAGCGAGGCATTTTCATAGAGAGCCCGGCTACCGAGATAGTACGAGAGGTTCGTAATAGAAATCATGACACAAATTTACCAAAAAGAAGCCGGATAGTTGCGTTATTAAATTCCAAACAACTATATTTGCAGCCGCAAAAGCCTCCTTAGCTCAGCTGGTAGAGCGACGCATTCGTAATGCGTAGGTCGCAGGTTCGAATCCCGTAGGAGGCTCAAAAATCCCGACACAGATAAGTTTCGGGATTTTTTTATGGGGTAGCGCGACGCATTCGTAAGGCGTAGGTCGCAGACGGTCGGCCGCTGCCGTTCGAATCCCGTAGGAGGCTCAAAAATCCCGACACAGATAAGTTTCGGGATTTTTTTATGGGGTAGCGCTACTATATGGCTCATGCTATTCGCAGCGCCTACACCAATCAATTTAATAATCCACTACGTCGGCTGAAGAAGTATCAACGTAGAGCAGCACATCAGCTGGCACTTTTTACTATTGACCAGTAAATTAGACCAACGGCTCAAATCCAGGCTGGGATTGAGTTCAGAAAAGGAGCGCGGTACGAAGTAGGGTTTTGAGCTATTGTCCCAAATCAGGCAAATGCAGGATGCTGTTTATAGGCGTTCAACTGTTCTACGGCTATGGCTACATGGCGTTCCTTGATTAATTGTTTCTTACGGTCTGACCAGTTTTGGAGACGTGCAAAGATTTCTTCAACCGATGTAATTCCTTCTGGCAAATCTTCCTGTAGGCTCTGTTAATCAACACCATGTACAGAGATGGCTTCAGGCACTATCCCCAGCTAAAGGTACTTTTTCAAATAGGCAATCATAAGCGACCAAGCGCCAGGCAAAACCGCGTGCTCGCTTTCGTACATAAACTAGTCCAACGGATTCATTAACAACGGCATATCGTAGAGACTGTCTACCTATTTTCCCAATTTTCTTTGAATTAAGGCAACAATCTCCTTCCGGTTTTTCGATTTAGCAAACTCCAGGGGCGACTGGCCATCGTGCGAACGAAGACTCAAATCCGCATTAGCATCTACGAGCAGTTGGGCCACTTCAATGTTATTTTGCCAAATGGCATCATGCAGAGCCGTATATCCGTTGTAAGGTCCTTGCCTGTTAATGTCGATGTGGTATTCGATCAGGAGTTTCGCAGCTTCGGTTCGGCCTGCATAGGCAGCAGCATGCAGGGCTGTGGCCTTCATTCCCGGATCGACGGCCCGTACGTCGGCACCTGCTTCTAATAAGGCTTTCACGATTTGGCTATACCCCTTATAAGCCGCCATTACCAGCGGAGCGTCCTGACTGGCATCCAGTTCATTTACATCGGCTCCCTCCTGAATGAGTTGCTGAACCTGTGAAAGATTATTTCTATTAATCGCACTCATTAAAGCCGACATAGCACCCCTATCGTTTAAGTAAGTAATTTGGTTAAAACTTACCGCTAAGAATTCTATATGAACGCTTATCGATAACACAAATTACCAGATGTTTATGGCTTTTAAAAGAACCCCGATCATAGTCGTTTATACTTTTTAGCCGCGTCGTCAATAACTAATACCCAGTCGGTAGGAGTCTGGTCGTTATCCAGAGTCGGCGGAGTAACTGTAAGGGCATCGTTCACTACTTTTTCGCTGGCATTCTGCGAATGCCCTGTACGCGGATTATACCACCAGGCCCGTTTTTCTTTCCCCGAAAGTTTCGACATATCGATGGTAACCGGCCTGCTCTGTGGCAAATAGATCATAGCATAGGAACCCATCGAGTCGCGGGTGGCAACAATTAAATCCCGATAATCGTGGCCTTTTTCGGAGACGATCAACTGCTGGTCGGGAATTCGCGAAAAGTAGGGTCTCGACAACATCAATCGTTTCAGGTACTGCACCTCCCCGGCCGCTTCGGCATGTAATGCCCGCTGCCAGCCAATGAGCGTATCGCCAACACTTAATGGTTTGAAACGAGTCGTATCCAGAAATTGCCAGACCTGCTGATGCCCGTATGTGAACCCACACATTCCGGCAAACACGCTTCGATACAGGCGGGAGCGAATATCATAGGCCCGAAAATAGCCCCGTTGACGCGTCCACTTACCATCCCACGGATTAATCGGATGATCTTCGTAGCAGGGCTCCATATCGAGTGTGGGTTTAGGCGGTTGCCGTCCCAAATCGCGGGTAACCCAATTCCAGGCATCTACATCGCGCGAACCATGCCCCGACTGAAACGCATTCATATCCAGCCAGCTCTCTCCATGAAGCAGTTGCGACGACGACGTTGCGCCTTTGGGATGGTAGGTCATCAGATGTCGCCTGCTACCTTCCCCGGTTTTGATTCCCGCAGCCAATGCACGCCAGACCGGACGGTCGTCGTAGTGTTTACCGTCTTTTGTTTTGTATATCGGCGGACAGTCGCCCCCCAACACCCAGATGATATTCCACTGACTGGCATAGCGTTTTCCCAGAAACTGGCCGTACGTACGTGCATTTTGCTCGTTGAAAATAACACCATCGGCGCTCCAGTGATGCGATACCTGATCGCCCCAGGTTGGGTTAAAAGCAATATACATTCCCTTTCGGGCGGCCGTCTGCATCACAAAATCAACATGGTCCCAGTAATCATATTCGTTCGGATTAGCAGGTGTCTGGCCAGGTGTGATCGCTACTTGCGACGGATCATGGTTAACGAACGGGAAGTCGCCATACCGATTGGGCTTTCGGTTATCGTCTTCGTTGGCAAACGCTAGTGCCACTAGCTGGATCACATTAAACCCCTGCCGACGACGCGTTTCGAGATATAGTTCGGTTTCGTCGCGATTGAGCCGATGCAGCAATTCCCAGGCCGTATCGCCCATCCAGAAAAACGGTTTCCCGTTACTATCCTCCAGATACCGATGACCGCTATTAACCTTAATTTGAGCCGAAGCGTCAAAGCATAGCAGATAAGCCAGAAAACTAAGTAACATCTTCATAGAAATTCCTGAGTAAACGTGAAGCAGCTTTGTCTGTTCTTTTGTTGA
Organism: Spirosoma sp. SC4-14; assembly: GCF_037201965.1. Taxonomy (NCBI): domain Bacteria; kingdom Pseudomonadati; phylum Bacteroidota; class Cytophagia; order Cytophagales; family Cytophagaceae; genus Spirosoma; species Spirosoma sp. SC4-14. Next base: position 5,960,042 of record NZ_CP147518.1, read on the forward strand.
TCGGGTTGAGAGCCGCATTCGCTTTTACTTTTTTAAGGATTGAATTTGACTATTTCAAAAAGAGTCATGTACATTTGCAGAACTCTACTGTACTCTACTGCATTATTTAAAAAAGCAAAAAGTAACGATTTTTCTACTTGCTGTAAAAAAACTCTGACAAGTAAAACGAAGCCATGCAGGAAGGCACTATCGATCAGTCGGCCGATCAGCCCAAATACCAGCAGTTGATTGAATATGTGCTAACGGGCATTGAACAGGGCACGCTGGCACTAGGTCAGCAATTGCCATCGATCAGCGAATGGGCCAGTTTGCAGAGGGTTGCTAAAGTTACGGTTGCCAAAGCTTACGAAGATTTACGCCAGCGCGGAGTAATTCGGTCGCATCATGGTAAAGGATTTTATGTAGCCAGCACTAATGTGCGCACCTCGCTGAATGTGCTGGTTATTTTCGATACGCTCAATGCCTATAAGGAAACGCTATATGATGCCTTGAAAGCAGCTCTTCCAGCCGATGCCTCTCTGAGCATATTCTTCCATCACTATAATCCGGCTGTTTTCGAAACGCTGGTTCGGAACAACCTCGGCCGTTTCAATGCCTATGTGCTGATGCCTCATTTCGACAGCGATGTGTCGGCCGTGGCAGGATTGATTCCTCCCGAAAAGCTACTGCTGCTCGACCAGACGTTGCCCAATCTGCCGGGCGACTTTGCGGCTGTTTATCAGGACTTTGAACAGGATATTTACAATGCTCTCTTAACAGCACACGAACGGCTTCGACACTACCGCCGACTTACGCTCATCCAATCGAAAGATCGCTTTCAGTACATACCACCCAGCCTCCTGGCCGGCTTTCAGCGATTTGGTCAGGACTACAATTTTCCAATACGACTTGTTGATACATATATGCCTGCGCTGGTACAACCCGGCGAAGTATGCCTGCTGTTTACCGACCGCGACCTGATCGACTTTCTGAAAGAAGTAAATCGGTTGGGACTGGTGCTGGGCCAGGAGGTTGGTCTGCTCTCCTACGACGACACCCCGATGAAAGAAATTCTGGCGGGTGGCATCAGCGTTATTTCTACCGATTTTGCGCGAATGGGACAAACCGCCGGGCAATTACTGACCAGTCGCCAACGCGCCAAAATAGCCAATCCGGGCGCGTTGATCCTGCGAAAATCGTTGTAAATCACTGCATTCACCAGTAAAGCCATAATACCCTAAACCAGAAAATCTTGTCCCTTTTCCAATGAAAAAAATTCTGCTTCTCACATTGCTAGTTTGTCAGGAACTGGCGCTGGCGCAACAACCCTTTAGCCATGGACGGTTGAAAGTATCCGACAACAACCGCTACCTGATTCATCAGGACGGTACGCCCTTTTTCTGGCTGGGTGATACGGCCTGGGAGCTATTTCACCGACTCAATCGTGAAGATGCCGACAAGTACCTCAAACGACGGGCCGAGCAGGGCTTTACGGTGGTGCAGGCCGTGGCACTGGCCGAATTCGATGGCCTGAAAGAACCCAACCCTTATGGTGAGGTTCCGCTTCAGAACAACGATCCCACCAAACCCAACGAAGCCTACTTCAAACACGTCGATTACATTGTCGACAAAGCTGCTCAGTATGGAATCGTTATTGCCTTTCTACCAACCTGGGGCGATAAAGTTTTTAAAAATACCTGGGGTAAGGGTCCCGAAATCTTTACCCCAACCAATGCCAAAGTGTACGGCAACTACCTGGGTAATCGATACAAAAACCGCGAAAACATTGTCTGGATACTCGGTGGCGATCGCAATCCGCGCAACGGTTCACAGGATGTAGCCATCTGGCGGGCCATGGCCGAAGGGATTCAGCAAGGTGTAGGAGGAGCCGACAAGGCCCTGATGTCGTATCATCCGCAACCGAACGGTATGGAAGGCGGATCGTCTGAATGGTTTCAGAACGACGACTGGTTCGACTTCAACATGCACCAGAATGGTCACTGCCGATTCACGCCAATGTATGACTACATCACCGTATCCTACAACCGTCAGCCCACCAAACCGACCATGGACGCCGAACCGATCTATGAAGACCATCCGGTTTGCTTCAATGTAAAAGATCTGGGCACCTCCAACGCCTACGACGTGCGGGTGTATGCCTACCTCGACCTGTTTGCAGGGGCGCATGGCCATACCTACGGTTGCCACGATATCTGGCAGATGTATAGCTCTAGCCGCCCGGCCGTCAATGGACCGCATATGTACTGGCAGGAAGCACTGGAACTTCCCGGAGCGAATCAGATGAAATTTGTTCGCAAACTGATCACGGCCCGCCCCCTGCTCAACCGCGTTCCCGATCAGTCGCTGATTGTTGAGAATAATCTTGGTTCGCCCCAGCGGATTCAGGCCACCCGCGGCACCGATTATGCGTTTATTTACAGCGCCGTTGGAAAGCCTTTCACGGTTCATCCCGGTAAAATTTCGGGCAAAACCATAAGCGCTACCTGGTTCGATCCACGTACGGGCAAAACGCAATCGGCGGGTACGTTCAATAACCAGCAGCCAAAACAATTTACCCCGCCCACCAAAGGCTACGGCAACGATTGGGTCCTTATCCTCGACGATGCAGCCAAAAACTATCCGGCGCTGTAGTGGTCACTGGTCACTGGAAAGCCTCGTTCCAGTGACCAATGACTAATTTCCAACACCCATTCCCATTGTTGAAGTGCGAGGGTTCAGTCGTGTTGGAATTCTGACAATCGCGCCGGGCTGTGGTTTTTTGGGTTTGCCTTCAATCAGATCGATGAGTTGTTCGGCAGCCACCTGCCCAATTTCGAGCGCCGGTTGCTCCACAGTACTCATGGATGGGGCCAGCAAATCGGCAACGGGCGTGTTGGTAAAACCAATCAGCGAAATAGCGTCGGGTATGGCTATCTCCCGCTTTTTTAGTGCTGCCAGGCAACCAATAGCCAACCGGTCGCTGGCCGCCAGAAATGCATCTGGCGACTCAGCCAGCAGTTCATCGACAATCGGATCAATTTCCGGCTGACCAAATTCGGCATGGCGTATCAGTTTTTCGTCATACGGAATCCCATGTTTTTCTAAGGCCGCCCGGTAGCCAGCCAACCGTTCCTGCGCAATGGAGATATAGGCCGGTATCGTAATGTGAGCAATCCGCCGACGGCCCGTCTGAATCAAATGTTCGGTCGCTTCAAACGCACCCGCTACATTGTCGGCCGTCACACAGGGCGTTTCCAGTTCCGACGAGACCCGGTCGAACAGCACAATCGGCATTTTTTTATCCTGTAACTGTTGCAGATACTGCACATCGGACGTACTGCTCGATAGTGAAATCAGCAGGCCATCGGCCTTACGGGCAACAGCCTGCTGCACCGTCACAATTTCGCGTTCGTAGGATTCGTGGCTTTGAAAAATAATCACATGATACCCCCGATTGTAGGCTATCGCTTCGATACCGTTGATCACCTGCGAAAAGAAATTGTTGGCAATCTGCGGCACAATTACCCCAATTGCCCGGCTCCGATTCTCGCGCAAACTCAGCGCAATAGGATTGGGCCGGTAGTTGAGCCGCTCGGCATATTCAATGACAAGTCGTTTGGTTTCGGGGTTGATTTCGTAACTATCCCGAAGCGCCCTGGAAATGGTTGAAGTCGACAGATTCAACGCACGGGCAATGTCTTTTATGGTAATGGTGTCCAAAATGACGTATTATTAAAGTACAAAAACGAATCCAGTAATCAGCGGCAAAAAAATGGGTTTTGGCGACGTATCGATGTTGCAGACGGAGCCAATAGCATTATACAAAAAGGCGGGCCCTTATGGTAGTTACAGGCTACAAAATTGCAAATCAGCCTGCTATACAACTAATCGGTGGTAAACTCTGTGGTTGCAGGTGGATACCGAAAATTCGGCAACGTTCCCGATAACGTTTGCGTGAATATTTATCTTAAAATGTTTCAATATAAAAAATAGACTATTTAATCTTTGCCTGTCAATTCAATAAAGGGGCGGAGAATAACACCTCTTTTTCCGCAAAAGCAGCTAGTTCAATAGTCTTATTGCCGATTCTACCGTAAACGATGTACACCAGCTTTGGTATTTGTCATTAATAACATAACAAAAGTTTATGAAGTTTTTATCTGTTGAGTCGCTACCCTTTATCCAACCGCAAATTGATGTCAGTTTGCCAGCCGGTTCGCTACCGCATCTGCCGGAGCGGGTTCTTCAGTTTGGCACGGGGGTTTTGCTGCGTGGCCTCCCCGATTTCCTGATCGACAAAGCAAACCAGCAGGGTATTTTTAATGGCCGAATTGTTGTTGTAAAGTCGACCGACGGTGGTGATATGACCGCTTTCGAGCGGCAGGACAATCTGTACACGCTTTGCATTCGGGGTGTCGAAAATCATCGGCTGATCGAGCAAAATGTAGTTTGTTCGTCCATTAGCCGCGTTTTGTCGGCCAGGCAACACTGGCAAACAATTTTGCAGGTGGCTGCCAACCCCGATCTTCAGATCGTTATTTCAAATACGACCGAAGTGGGCATTCAGCTCGTGCAGGACAACATTCGGCAAACCCCTCCTCAGTCGTTTCCGGGCAAACTACTAGCGGTATTATATGCTCGCTATCAAGCATTTAACGGCGACCCCAGCAAAGGACTAGTAATTGTACCTACTGAACTGATTCCAGAAAACGGAACCAAACTGAAAGCCATTTTGCTGGAACTGGCCCACCTCAACGGCCTCGAAAGTAGCTTTATCGATTGGCTCGAAAACGCAAATACCTGCTGCAATTCGCTGGTCGACCGGATTGTGCCGGGTCGGCCTGACCCCGCTACACAACACGCGCTGACCGAACAACTGGGCTATGAAGACGAGCTACTGACTATTTCAGAAGTGTATCGCCTGTGGGCTATTGAAGGCGACGAGCACGTTCGGGACGTTTTATCTTTTCACCGGGCCGACGACAATGTTATTATTCGTCCCAATATCGACCTCTTCCGTGAGCTGAAGCTACGACTCCTCAACGGAACCCATACACTAAGCTGTGGACTGGCTTTTCTGAGCGGTTTCGACACCGTTCGCGAAGCGATGGAAAACGACCGAATGTCGGCTTTTATCAGCAGTGTTATGATGGCCGAGCTAGTACCGGGCATCCCTTACCCCATCGACGAAAAAACCGCTCAGCGATTTGGTTTCCAGGTACTTGACCGTTTCCGAAACCCATTCATCGAGCACCGCTGGCTAGCCATTACGATGCAGTATTCGGCTAAAATGCACATGCGGAACGTGCCAACGCTACTCCACTATTATGAGCAGTTAGGTGTTACTCCCCGTTATATATCGCTTGGGTTTGCGGCCTATCTGCTATTTATGAAAGCAACTCACCAGCAGGATGAGGTTTGGTATGGCAACCGCAACGGCGAAAGCTACCCAATTTACGATGCGCAGGCCAGTTACTTTGCCGATCTGTGGACTCGTCTGGCACCGCAGGAACTAACACAAACCGTATTACAAAACACAACGCTATGGGGTCACGACCTCAGCCAGTTACCCGGCTTTGCCGAATCAGTTGCAGCTTATCTCGAACAATTTCTTGAAAACGGCGTACAGGCCGCTGTATCTACTCACTTCGATCGTTTCGAAGCTTTAGCCAAATGAAACAAATCGTATTAAAAATACATCCCGACGATTCGGTTCTGGTTGCCCTGACCGATCTCCCCGCAGGTAAACAAATCCAATGGGAAGGCAGTAGGCTGACCACCACCGAAGAAATTCCGGCAAAACACAAAGTAGCCATTACGGCGTTCGAACCGGGCGATCCAATTACAATGTATGGCGTACTGGTCGGCAAAGCAAAGCAACCCATTCAGCAGGGGGGCCGACTAACCACCTTCAACGTGCAGCACGCGACTAACAGCTACGACTTACATACTTCGTCCTATCAGTGGCAGGCACCTGAAGTCAGCCGTTGGGCGGACATGACGTATATGGGATATCGTCGGACAGATGGGCGCGTTGGAACGGCCAACTATTGGCTTGTTGTCCCCCTGGTGTTCTGCGAAAACCGAAACATTCAGGTGCTGGAAGAAGCACTGGTAAACGACCTGGGCTATGCCCGGAGGCATACCTATCAGAACCAGACGCAGGAACTGAAGGCATTGGTACAGGCTGGCCATACGGTTGAAGAGGTATTACAGGCCGATCTGGGCGAAGCCTCCCAGTCCTTTGGCAGTCTCGACCGCAAGTCGCTACGGTTATTCCCCAATGTCGATGGCGTGAAATTTCTGGCACACGATGGCGGGTGTGGCGGCACCCGGCAGGATGCCCAGGCGCTCTGCGGATTGCTGGCTGGCTATATCACTCATCCCAATGTGGCTGGCGCTACAGTGCTTAGCCTCGGCTGTCAGAACGCACAGGTGGCCATGTTGCAGGAAGAAATTCAGAAGCGGAGTCCACAATTCAGCAAACCACTCTATGTGCTGGAACAGCAAACGGCTGGCACCGAAGAATCGCTGATCGGTCAGGCCTTGCGGCAAACCTTTGCCGGACTGATGCAGGCCAATGCCTGCGTTCGTGAGCCGGTTCCACTGAACACACTTACGGTTGGACTGGAATGTGGTGGCTCGGATGGTTTTTCGGGCATTTCAGCCAATCCGGCCGTTGGCCATGCGTCGGATTTGCTGGTGGCATTGGGCGGCACGGTTATTCTATCGGAGTTTCCGGAGCTTTGTGGGGTCGAACAGGAACTTTGCGATCGTTGTGTCGATGCAGAAACGGCCCGTCGATTCCGGGAACTGATGAGCACTTACGCCCAGCGTGCCAAAGAAGTCGGTTCGGGATTCGACATGAACCCCTCCCCCGGCAACATCCGCGATGGGCTCATTACCGACGCCATGAAATCGGCCGGAGCCTCAAAAAAAGGAGGCACATCGCCCGTTGCAGCCGTCTTAGATTATCCCGAACTGGTGACCAAACCAGGCCTGAATCTGCTCTGTACACCTGGCAACGACGTGGAATCGACAACGGCTGAAGTGGGTTCGGGCGCAACGGTCGTTTTGTTCACGACCGGACTCGGCACACCTACTGGCAACCCCATTGCACCAGTCATCAAAATTTCCAGTAATACAGCCCTTACCAACCGGATGCCCGACATTATCGACATCAATACGGGTACGGTTATCGACGGCGACGAAACTATTCAGCAAGCCGGAGAACGAATTCTGGAACACATTATCCGCGTAGCTAGTGGCGACCTCGAAGTAGCGGCTGTTCGGCACGGACAGGATGATTTTATCCCCTGGAAACGAGGAGTTTCACTTTAACAATTGTGAATGAGTGATTGCCCGGGATGCCGGAGTAGCGAATTAGTGAATAAAGCGTTGCTCGTTATGGATTCTGACAGTTCTATTCGCTAATTCGCCTATCCCTCATTCGCTCATTCACTAATTCACTCATTAATTATGCCTGTCTGCTGTTTCGGAGAGTTGTTATTGCGTTTTTCGCCGGTTGTTCAGGGCGAATGGATTCGACAGGCAGCGATGCCCGTTTTTGTTGGAGGGGCCGAACTGAATGTGGCCACGGCATTGGCTAAGTGGCATGTTCCGGTCAGCTATAGTACTGTTCTGCCCCAAAATTCATTAGCCGACGATATTATCAGCTATGTTGTCGATAAAGGCATCGACCCCAGTGGCATTGTCCGATTCGGGCAACGGGTTGGTACTTATTACCTGCCCCAGGGAACGGATCTGAAAAACGCGGGTGTCATCTACGACCGGGCTCATTCGGCATTTTCGGAACTGGCTCCGGGCAAGGTCGATTGGGACACTATTTTGCAGGATACAAGCTGGCTGCACATCAGCGCCATTAGCCCAGCCCTGAATGCGAATGTTGCAGCAACCTGCAAAGAATTGCTGGCCGTAGCGTCGGCAAAAGGCATTACGATTTCCATCGATTTGAATTACCGCGCCCGGTTGTGGCAATATGGAAAGACGCCTGTGGAGATTATGCCGGAGCTGGTCGACTACTGTACTGTAGTGATGGGCAATATCTGGGCCGCCAATACACTGCTGGGAATTCCGGTCGATCCTCAGATTCATATTCGGGAAGACAAAAACGAGCTGTTAGCGCACGCTCTGGCTACTTCAGAAGCAATTCAGGAACGTTTTCCCCGCTGTAAGGTAGTGGCCAATACATTTCGTTTCGATATGCTGCCAGCCGGACTGCACTACTACACAACCTTGCACGTGAATGGGCAGCAGTATGTTTCTTCGGAATACTTCACCGACTCGGTCGTTGATCGGGTTGGGAGTGGCGACTGTTTTATGGCGGGTCTGATCTACGGCCTTTATCGGCAGGAAGCTCCGCAATCGGTGATTGAGTTTGCTACTGCTGCGGCATTCGGTAAATTACAGCAGATGGGCGATGCAACAAACCAGTCGATTACCGACATTACAACTCGCTTACAATCAGCCACTTTTTAACCCAACTTTAGTATGCCTGCATTCTCAACAGATACCATTCTCGACCTCATCGTTCGGCATCCTATTGTTCCGGTCTTTTACCATGCCGATGCCGAGCAGGCTCAGGCCATTGTTCAGGCTTGCTACGATGGTGGATTGCGCGTATTCGAGTTTACGAATCGGGGAGCGCAGGCTCTGCCGGTTTTTACGCAACTGGTCGGTTATGTTCGGCAAAACTGTCCTGATATGGCCATCGGCATTGGTACGATTCTGACACCCGACGATGCTGAAAAGTTTCTGGATGCCGGAGCCGACTTTGTGGTTCAGCCCATAACGACACCGGCGGTTGGCGATGTTTGCAAGAAACGAGGTATTGCCTGGATGCCTGCTGGCACAACGCTGAACGAAATTTATCAGGCTACACTATTGGGGGCCGATCTGGTCAAAGTGTTTCCGGGCAATGTGGTTGGTCCCGATTTTATCAAAGCCATCAAAGGCCCTATTCCATCGCTTAAATTGATGGTCACGGGCGGAGTCGAACCAACTATCGATAGTCTGTCGTCCTGGTTCCGGGCGGGCGTTACGGCCGTTGGCATCGGGTCGCAGCTCTTCTCGGGGCAAAGCGCGAACGCCACCGTTCTGCGCGACCGCGTTGCCAGTCTGGTTCAGATCGTTGCGCCGTTTATTAAAGAGTAAAAGAGCGCTGCTCCATAAGGCCTCTGACTCTTTCATTCTTTCACTCTTTTTTCAACTACTTATGGACGTTCAACAAATGGAAATTACTGCTTCGCACCCACTAGCCTTACCCGTTGGCGTAACGCTCGACCGGTATATCATGCACCGCCAAACGGCCTTCCCGTATGCCACCGGCGAACTATCGCAACTGCTCCGCGACATTGCGCTGGCGGGTAAAATCATCCACCGCGAAGTGAATCGGGCGGGCCTTATCGACCTTACGGGCGGCATGGGAATTCAGAACGTGCAGGGAGAGAGTCAGCAGAAGCTCGACATGATTGCCAACATCCGCTTTTGCCGCGCTCTGAAAAACGGCGGAGAAGCCTGTGCAATCATATCGGAAGAAGACGAAGACATCATTTTTACGGGCAATAACAACGGCAAATACGTGGTTGCTATCGACCCACTCGATGGCTCCTCCAACATTGATGTGAATGTATCCATCGGTACCATATTTTCCATTTATCGGCGCGTCACACCAATTGGCTCGCAACCAGCCCTATCCGATTTTCTGCAAGGCGGTCGGCAACAGGTAGCGGCTGGTTATATTCTGTATGGCTCGTCGACGATTCTGGTCTATACAACTGGCCACAGTGCCAACGGTTTCACCTATGATGCTTCGCTGGGCGAGTTTATTTTATCACACCCCGATATTCATAGCCCGGTTGATGGGCAGATTTATTCCTGCAACGACGGCAATATAAACAGCTACGATCAGGGTGTTCAGGATTACCTGACCAGTTGCCGGAAAAAGCAATACACCGCCCGTTACATCGGTTCGCTCGTTGGCGATTTCCACCGCAACCTGCTGAAAGGCGGCATCTATCTATACCCGCCCACCAAAAAGAACCGCGATGGAAAACTGCGCCTGCTATATGAAGCCTTCCCGCTGGCTTTTCTGGCCGAAAAAGCTGGATGTCTGGCCTCAGATGGTCAGCAGTCCATTCTCGACATTGTGCCAACCAGTCTGCATCAGCGCACGCCCCTGTACATCGGATCACCCATTATGGTCAACGAACTGCTGAGCCATCTGCAATAATCTTAAAATTGTATGGTCCACAGCAACCTTACTACTTACTACTAAAAATGACATTATATACGGACGTAGTTGACCCCTATTTGGCTATTAAGACAATAAGTTGGTTTTTGCCACGACATTATTCATTTGTAGGTATGGACGAAAAAAGTTTAGGAAATGGATTTATGCCTTTATAACGACAAAATAAACAACGAACCACTAACATCGGTTTGGCAATATGGCGGCCGAACCGGTGCGTCTATGAAACACTTGTGCAGGGTTCAACTTCTCCACTACGCCAAGTTCAGAACCATTACCGGCAATTTCGCCCAACTAAATCCTTAAATAAACCTTTTGCCATAGCAAGACAAATACTCTGAACTACACAGAAATCTTGAGAAATCAGGCGCAACGATTAGAAAGCATTTCTCCGATGGTGATGTACGTGTCTATTGCAGCGAGCAAGGAATCAAGGTAACCAGAGCCGCCGGAACCCTCCGCTTCAAAAGCAAAACCAACCCCCTTTGTAAGCAAGCCCAGGTCCGCTCCACCGCCAACGGCAAATATGAACTGACGGTCGAGAAAGAGTTATGTTGTGAGCTATAAGTTATAAAAAAGCTCGTCGGCATTTGCGACGCACAAGACCGCATAGCCTATTCCCAGAATCTTACCAACCCTTAAACTTAAAGGCCATTGCGGTCGGTTGACCCTAGTCAAATTGAGGTTATTTTCCCAAATTTGCCTAAAAAGTCTCCACTCAAAGGTAGCAGGTCCACCAGTTCGGTTGTACCGCCAGACTGTAGTTCAAAACAAATCATATGGAAGACAAAAAAGACCAAACCGACAACGCAACTCCCCCCATCGATACAACACCAAAGGTGACGGGAATTGGTGGCATTTTCTTTTTTTCAGACAATCTGCAGGCAACAAAAGAATGGTATGCTAAAAATTTAGGGTTTGAAATCAATGCTTGGGGTTCGGCAAGTTTTGAATCCAGAGACATTGATAGACCAGACGAGATAAACTCCCTGCAATGGAGCCCTTTTAAAACAGGAGACGATTATTTTTCTCCCTCCCAAAAAGATTTTATGATTAATTACCGGGTTCAGAACATTGAAGGACTTGTAAGTAAACTCAAAGAAAACGGGGTAACCATACTGGACAATATTACAACCTACGACTACGGTAAATTTGTCCATATTATGGACGCCGAGGGCAACAAGATTGAACTATGGGAGCCTTAATGGGAAAGACCTTCACCAATGGGGTTTGCGTGAGCAGATAGGTAATTTTGGCAGCCCCCCCATCCATACAAAATGCGCAACATGAGGCTACCAACCATCCAGGGAACTGCTGCCTTTACAATGCTACCCCTTCGCAGGCCAAGGGGTGAATGGCAATTGTATCGTCGATAACTGCGATCCGTGGCTGTGATACGAGCCTCAAATCTCCTCCTTAACATTGCAGACGAGTATAGGGTTTATTTCATTATATTCAATTATCTTTGCAACTAAGATATTTAGATACTAAGATATACAATGGACAATGATGCGATCAGATCCACAAGGAAACTTAGCCAACTTTATGCCTACACATCTATTCAGATGCACGAAGCCGTTGCCCGAAAGGCAGGACTTTCGGGTACTGACCATAAATATCTGGGATTTTTGATCGAAAAAGGGCAGATGACAGCAGGCGAACTTGCCGCGTTAACCGGCTTAACAACCGGTGCTGTTACGGGGTTGATTGACCGGTTTGAAAAAAAAAATCTGGTGAAACGGCGCTTTGCCGAAGACGACCGTCGGAAGGTGCTCATTGAGCCAATCACAGAAACGATAATGGCCCTCTTAGAACCGCTTTATCGGGAATTCCGAAGCAAGTCGGCACAACTTATTGGGGAATTCCCGGCCGAAGAGCGCAAAATTATCGAAACCTACTTCGTGAAAGCAATTGATCTGATGAATGAGACAATTCAAAGAATGAAAGAGTGAAAGACAATACGCTATTCACCTTTTCACTCCTTCATTCTTCCGCTCTTTGACTTATTGACGCTATGAATGCATACACACTTGATTTTCAATCTATAACCAAAACAGACCTAAGCCTTGTTGGCGGGAAAGCCGCGAACCTTGGTGAGTTATCCCGGATTGAGGGCATACAAGTGCCCGAAGGCTTTTGTGTAACAACGAAAGCCTATATCGACCTAATTGAGCAGAACGAAGCCATTCATTCACTACTCGATGAGTTGGCCATTCTGACACTAACTGATCAGAAAGCAATATGTGACACCAGCGCCAAAATCCGTACCGCTATCGAAAACATACCCATTTCTGAGCCCATAGTCGAAGCGATTGCGGAGTATCTCAAAAAGTTTGGCGACCAGGATGCCTACGCTGTTCGATCAAGTGCTACGGCCGAAGATTTGCCTACTGCTTCCTTTGCCGGTCAGCAGGATACGTATTTGAACATCGTCGGAAAAACTGCCATCCTACAGCACATTAGCCGGTGCTGGGCATCGCTGTTTACCGAGCGGGCTGTAATCTACCGCATCCAAAACCACTTTGCCCACCGCAAAGTCCGGCTGGCGGTGGTGGTGCAAAAAATGGCATTTCCGCAGGTAGCAGGTATACTGTTTACCGCCGATCCCGTCACAGGAAACCGGAAGGTGGTATCCATCGACGCCAGTTTCGGTCTTGGCGAAGCGTTGGTCTCCGGTTTGGTCAATGCGGATACGTACAAAGTGCGTAATGGCGAAATTATCGAAAAAAAGGTCTCTACCAAGAAACGGGCTATTTACGCCCTTAAAGCGGGCGGCACAACCGAACAGACAATTGAGCCAGAACGGCAAAATCTTCAGACGCTGCCAGATAGCCAGCTTTTGCGGTTGGAACGCATCGGGCGAAAAATCGAAGCGCATTTCGGTCAGCCTCAGGACATTGAATGGTGTCTGACAGACGACACAATTTATATCGTCCAGAGTCGGCCAATCACAACACTATATCCCATTCCTGAAGCAACTGACGGTAAAAATCATGTCTATGTATCGGTTGGTCACCAGCAAATGATGACCGATGCGATGAAGCCCTTGGGCATATCGATGTGGCAGTTAACGGCGGGTCGACCGATGCCTACAGCGGGCGGACGGATGTTTGTGGATGTTGCCGATGATCTGGCATCACCGGTTAAACGAAACATGCTTATCAATGTTCTGGGCAAATCGGACCCGCTCATCAGAGACGCATTCATAACGATTCTGGAGCGTGGCGATTTTATCAGATCGTTACCCGATGAGCAACAGGACCCGATTCCCGATAAAAGCAATCAGGGTCCACCGCCCGTCGATTATCAAACCCTGGCGGATTACGATCCGGCTATTGTTTCGGAATTGATCGGGCGGAGTGAAGCATCAATAGCCGAGTTAAAACAGACTATTCAATCGAAATCAGGCACAAACCTGATTGATTTTATTCAGGAAGCTACCCGGCAATTAAAAAGAGGGGTTGGTGATTCGCAAAGTTTTGGCGTAATCATGACGGCCATGAATGCATCCTCCTGGCTCAACGAACATATAGAGACGTGGCTGGGCGAAAAGGCGATAGCCGATATACTTACGCAATCGGTACCCAACAACATTACGTCGGAAATGGGGCTGGCACTGCTGGATGTGGCCGATGTGATTCGTCCTTATCCCGAAATAGTCGCGTATTTACAACAACGTAAAGGCAATACCTTTCTGAATGATCTGGGCAAGTTTAAGGGAGGCCATGAAGTTCAGAACGCTATCAATGCTTTTCTGAGCAAATATGGAATGCGCTGTGCGGGAGAAATCGACATTACGCGAACCCGCTGGAGCGAAAACCCAGCTACGCTTATACCCGTAATTCTCACCAACATTAAAAATTTCGAACCCGGCGAAAGCGGTCGAAAATTTGAGCGGGGTTTACAGGAAGCAATGGCCAAAAAGCAGGAGATTTTAGCCCGGCTGAAGCAACTGCCCGATGGAGAAGAAAAAGCCAGAGAGACTAGTCGAATGATCGATCTGGTTCGTACTCTGGCCGGGTATCGCGAATACCCAAAATATGGCATCGTCAGTCGCTACTTCATATACAAGCAGGCATTACTGAACGAAGCCGAACGGCTTATACAGGCCAGAGTTATTGGCGAAAAAGACGATATTTATTACCTGACGTTCGAGGAACTGCGCGAAGTCATACGCACTCATACACTGGATTCTGAACTGATCAATCGTCGGAAAGAGGAGTTCAGGCATTATGAAAAACTAACTCCACCACGGGTGTTCACATCGGATGGCGAAATTCTTACCGGGCAGTACAACCGTGACAATCTCCCGGCTGGTGCTATTGTCGGTCTGGCCGTTTCGGCGGGTGTTATTGAAGGACGGGCGCGGGTTATTCTGAATATGGCAGATGCCGACCTGCAAGAAGGTGATATACTGGTCACCCCCTTTACAGACCCGAGCTGGACACCTTTATTTGTAGCCATAAAAGGGCTGGTCACCGAAGTTGGTGGCCTGATGACGCATGGAGCCGTTATTGCCCGTGAATATGGCTTACCTGCGGTAGTTGGCGTAGACAAAGCAACCAGGCTTATCAGAGACGGGCAACGAATCCGTGTGCATGGCACCGAAGGGTATATAGAAATCCTATAAACACAGGGTTACACCGTCGTATTGACATAGACTTAAGCCAGCTATTTTCCCGAGCGTTCAATGCCCAGTCGTTAGAGCCAACACACAAAACACATCGACCACCCACAGTCCTAACGGAACTTCGCGGCTCTTGCCAACGGCAAGTTTAATGACCGTCCACGACAAAAATCCCCAAATCAGACCCTGTGTGATCGAGTAACTGAACGGAATCAGAACCAGCGCCAAAAACGCAGGCAAGGCATCATCGAGCTGGCCCCAGGCAATGCGTGTAACGGGCTTCATCATAAAGGCACCTACCAAAACCAGCGCCGGAGCCGTTGCAATAGCCGGAATAACCGATAGCAACGGCGATAAAAACAGAAACGGCAGAAAACAACTGCCTGCTACGATAGCGGTTAAGCCCGTTCGCCCGCCCTGCGCTATACCGACGGCCGATTCGATATAGGCCGTTCCGGGGCTGGTTCCCAGCACTCCCGCCAGCGTAGTCGATACAGCATCGGTCAGCAACGAACGGTTCAGGTTGCGGGGTTGCCCATCGGCCCCCTGCAACCCACCCGCTTCGGCAACGCCGACAAACGTCGATAGGCTATCGAACAGATCGGTGAAGGCAAACGCGAAAATAACTGGCCACAACGACCACGACAGGGAGTTCGCCAGATCCAGTTTACCGATCAGCGAAAAATCTGGAGCGGCCCAAAACCCCTGAATGTTCACCAGCGTTTTCTGCCCGAAATTAACGGCCGATGCATCACCCCAATATCGGCCAATGGGCCAGGCAGCCAGGGTAGTCAGAACTATGCCAATAATAATAGCCCCTGGCACATCTTTCACAACCAGTATGCTGGTTAGCAATAACCCAAATACAAATGTCAGCACAATTGGGTCGCTCAGATGAGCGACACTAACTAATGTGGCCGGATTAGCAATGATGAATTTGGCATTTTCGAAGCCAATCAGGGTAATAAACAATCCGATGCCTGCCGAAACTGCATACCGGATCGGTAGCGGAATAATCCGCACAATGGCCGATCGAACGTTCAGAACAGATAGCAACAAGAACAGAACACCCGCCCAGAACACAGCTCCCAGCGCAATTTCGGGCGTTAACCCCATGCCTTTAACCGCCGTAAAAGTAAAGAATGCGTTCAGGCCCATTCCGGGGGCTACCACTATCGGATTCCGGGCATAGAGCCCCATCATCAGACTACAGAAAAAAGAAAGCAGGACTGTAGCCGTCAGAACACCACTAAACGGCAACCCCGCCTGACTCAAAATAGACGGATTCACGACGATAATATACATCGTTGCCAGAAAGGTGGACACGCCGGCAAGAACTTCGGTACGGCGGGAAGCAGGAAACGTATCGTTTTCAGCCATTCAGTTTATCAGGTTGTCATTGATTGCTGAACATACAACGATTGCCGAACAATGCCAATGACAGACCATAATTTACCAACAGATTTCAACAGTCTGAAAAGCTCAAAACCTTTGCCCTTCTACCTTTGACAGCATTTTGACCTTTGTCACAGGTAGAAGGGCTGTACTTGCTCAGGAAACCAGGCTACCAGCGGCTGCATCGACCCATACGTGGGCATTGGGCCGGGTTTGAATAATGCTGGCCGGAACCTCTTCGGTAATAGGCCCGGTGAGCGCCTGACGGAGTATCGACGCTTTTTTCTCACCACTCACCAGCAGAATCACATCCCGTGCTTCGGCCAGATGGCGCAATCCGATCGTAATGCCTTTGGTCAGTTCGGTTTGCGACGTAAAATATTTTTGCCCAACCGTCTTTGTACTCTCAGCCAATTCGACCACATGGCAACCCAGGTTAAACGGCGTACCCGGCTCATTGAGGGCAATATGGCCGTTCATGCCCATACCCACCAGCAGGAGATCTAATCCGCCTTTCGAGCGAATAACCGCATCGATTCGTTTACATTCAGTGGCTAGGTCGTCGGCTTTGGCATCAAAAACATGAATTTGGTCCGGGCGTAGATGCAAAGGATTAAATAAGTCGCGGTAGACGTAATACGAACAGCTACCGGCATCGTCGGGACCAAAACCAACCCACTCGTCCAGGCCAACAAACGTACATTGGCTAATGTCGACCTTACCAGCCTGCACCAGTGCTACGAACCGGTGATAGGTTTCGATCGGGGTATCGCCCGATGCCAGACAAAGGAGCGAATCGGGCTTTTGATTAATCTTTTTGGCAATGTATTCGGCAGTAAACTGAGAAAGTGTATTATGATCAGCAAATTTTTTAAGATTCATAAGGGGATTTAGGAGAAGTTGGTTTAGGGTTTTCAGTTTACGGTTACTCTGCCCATTGGTCTTCTATAGCGGAGCGACCGAAAACTAAAAACCCTAAACTGAATAGTCTTTACTCATTGCAATTCGCTGGCCCGTATGTCGCGGCTCCAGCGTTCGGCACCTTTCTGATCGTAGACTTTTATGTTCAGCAGCCGGTCTTTCAGTGGTCCGCTCACGCTTAGAATGCCAAAATTACGATCGTTTACCAGTGTTCCGTCTACATAACTCGCCTGTTTTACCTCCTCGGCCAGCGCGGGAGCGGGCGAGGAGGTCAGCGGAGAAATCGTCAGGTCATAGAGCGGATAAGTACCCGACCGGTCGAGCTTGTGCAAAATGGAGTGGTGCCGGTCGCCGGTAATAAACAATACCCCCGGAATCTTCGCATCGGTAATAGCTTTAAACAGTTTCTCGCGTTCGGTGCCGTAGACGGCATAGTTTTCAAAGATTTTCGCCGGGTTAACGATCTGCCCTCCCGTGACGATAAACTTGAACGAAGCTTTACTGAATGTAAGCGCATCCAGCAACCATTGTAGTTGCTTATCACCGAAATAAGCTTTGCCAGGGCCATCGGCCATTTTATCCGGTGCGCGAAAAGTGCGATCGTCAAGCAGAAAAAACTGGCAGTCGTTCCAAAAGAAAGTGCCCGTACACCCTTCAGGAAAAATGTAGTTCGGATTTGCCCAAAAGAGTTTAAAGGCATCCAGCGTAACCGATTTCAGCCAATATGACCGATCTGAATCATCAGGACCATAGTCATGATCGTCCCAGATAGCGTAATTATGAGCCGACGCCAGCAACGGCTGCATTTCGGGTAGTGACCGCGTATGCGTATAACGCTTCAACACGCCCGTGCGGCTGTTCCAGTCCACTTCGCGAGTATACGTATTGTCGCCGGTCCAGATCATAAAATCGGGTTTCTGAGCAGCCAGCGTCGTAAAGATTTCGTAGCCACCTCCATAGGGTTTACCGGGCCGGTCAGTGCCCTCCTCGTTGACGTAGGTGCAGCTTCCGACGGCGAAATGAAAAGCCGGGGGGTCGGTCCGCCACTGCCACAGGTTTTGGGTTTGAAACTGGGTCGGGTAAGGCAGGCTCACCTTTCTGCCCTCGATCAACAGATCGTACTCGTATTTTTTTCCGGGTTCCACCTGATTGGCGAGCAGGTGGGCTGTAAAAGCCGCTTTCTGATTGGTTTGAACTTCGTTGGTCAGATAAGCAGGGGTTGCTTTTCCGGCTTCATGATAGCTAATCTGCACCCTGGCAGGCCGGTTGGTTTGCGCCCAGAGCATCACCTCCCGCATGTCGGAATAGCCTACCATTGGCCCCGACTGAAGCGGGCTGGCAGCAACAGGGGTTTTGGCCGATTGAGCAACCAATAGCAACGGATTGACAAACAGCCATAACAAGAGTACGCAGCGAATATTGTACATAGCAGAAAGATGGCGTAATTTTGCGGCTCGTTTACAGAAACCATGCACGTAAAAGACCGCAACTATCAGATTCAGGGTGTCGATGTACTGGCGATTGCCGACCAATTCGGATTACCATTGTACGTATACGACGCAGACAAAATTATCGAAAAAATTGGCTTGCTCCGGTCATCTTTTGCCGGGGTCAACCTAAAGATAAAGTATGCGGCCAAAGCTCTGACAAATGTATCGATTCTAAAATTGATGCGTCAGCAGGGTGTTGAAATGGATTCGGTTTCGGTCAACGAAGCGCGCATGGGCCTGCTGGCCGGTTTCGATCCTGGTCAGATTATGTTTACGCCCAGTGGTGTGTCGTTCGATGAGATTCGGGAGGCCGTTGAAATGGGGCTGCAACTCAATGTCGACAGCCTGTCGTTGCTCGAATGGGTTGGTCGTACCTATGGCTCGTCGGTTCCGGTCAGCATTCGGATCAACCCGCACATTGCCGAAGGCGGAAACATTAAAATTTCGACTGGCCACGCCGATTCGAAGTTTGGCATTTCGATTCTCCAGCGCCCCGAAATCAGGGCAATGGTAGAGCGGTACCAGCTTCTGGTGGCAGGTCTGCACATCCATACGGGTTCAGATTTCAAGAATGCCAATGCGTTTTTGCGCGGTGCTGAAGTGTTATTCGATCTGGCCAGCGACTATCCAGACCTAAAATTTATTGATTTCGGGAGCGGTTTCAAAGTGGCGTATAAAGCGGGCGATCATATTACCGATGTTGTTGACCTGGGCCGAAAAGTATCCGAAACGTTCAAAAGTTTTTGTCAGCAATATGGGCGGGAACTGGAACTCTGGTTCGAACCGGGCAAGTTTCTGGTCAGCGAAAGCGGTCATCTGCTGGTTCGTACGAATATTGTTAAAGAAAACCCGTCGCGTACGTTCGTAGCAGTAGACTCAGGGCTGAACCACCTTATTCGGCCAATGATGTATGATGCCTACCACGACATTAAAAACGTGTCGAATCCACTGGGCGACGAGAAAACGTATACGGTGGTGGGCTATATCTGCGAAACCGATACGTTTGCGACCGATCGCGATCTGCCGGAAGTACGTCCGGGCGACGTATTATCGCTCGAAAATGCCGGTGCTTATGGCTTCAGCATGGCTTCGAACTATAATGCCCGGCTGCGACCTGCCGAAGTACTCGTCTATGAAGGCACTCCCTACCTGATCCGCCAGCGTGAAACCTTCGAAGACCTGCTGCGGGGTCAGGTCGATGTTCCAGTATTGAATTCGGAAATAATTGAGCAACAAGTATAGGCATGGTTTATAGTTTATGGTTGCTTTGCCTAGTAGAATCACTCTGATGCAGAGCAACCATAGACAATAAACTATAAACTGTACTACCACAAACCATAAACCAAAATGGGAAGAGCGTTTGAATACCGGAAAGCGCGGAAAATGAAACGGTGGGGGCAAATGGCCAAGACCTTCACCCGGATAGGAAAAGATATTGTTATTGCCGTTAAAAACGGTGGGCCTGATCCTGATACAAACGGTCGTCTGCGGGCTATTATCCAGAACGCCAAAGCGGCAAACATGCCGAAAGAGAACGTAGATCGGGCCATTAAAAAAGCCTCGTCGAAAGAGCAGGAGGACTATAAAGAAATCGTCTACGAAGCATACGCTCCGCATGGCATAGCCCTTGTTATCGAAACAGCAACCGATAACCACAACCGAACAGTAGCCAACATTCGAAGCTATCTGAACAAGCTTGGTGGTAGTCTGGGTACACAAGGTATGCTCGACTTCCTGTTCGATCGCAAATCGGTGTTTCGTATTCCGGCCGAGGGCATCGATCAGGAAGAGCTGGAACTGGAACTGATCGATGTGGGTGGTGATGAGGTCGAACTCGATGAAGAAACCGATCAATTTGTTATCTATGGCGAGTTCACGGCATTTGGTGCTATCCAGAAGTTTCTGGAAGAGAAAGGCTACGATATTAAACAGGCCGAGTTTGAACGTATTCCTAATGATTATAAGGAACTAACTGACGAAGAAGTTGCTGATGTTGAAAAACTCATCGAACGCATCGAAGAAGACGACGATGTGCAAACGGTGTATCATAACATGAAGTAAAGGTCAGTAACCACATAAAAAGGCCGGGATGTCATTACATTCCCGGCCTTTTTATGTGTATTTTCTTTAGAGTCTTATCGCATACTCACGCCTTCGCGGAGGATCTGTACCCAGCCCTTTAGCACCTGAGCCGGAGCATCGCGGTCCAGCAGCGAATACCCAACACTCACCTGATAGTAGTATAAACCACTCGGCAAATCACTCCCATCACTCGACTTGCCATTCCACGACAAACGCGCGCTGCTCCCCTCATACACCTTGCTGCCATACCGGTTGTAAACCACCAACGCTACACTCTCCACAAAACGGGGACACTTCAAGGGCTCGAACAAATCGTTCTTCCCATCCCCATTCGGGGTGAACACATTCGGCAGCACTAACAACGGACACGCGTCATTGCAAACCCTGTTGGAGGGTAAACTCTCGACTCCAGAACGACTCACCGCCGTCACAAAATAACAACCCGACACCGTCGTCAGATTC
Organism: Spirosoma sp. SC4-14; assembly: GCF_037201965.1. Lineage (NCBI taxonomy): Bacteria > Pseudomonadati > Bacteroidota > Cytophagia > Cytophagales > Cytophagaceae > Spirosoma > Spirosoma sp. SC4-14. Next base: position 5,981,268 of record NZ_CP147518.1, read on the forward strand.
ACATGATCGAAACTCAGCGTCGGCGCCGGGATACTCACCAGCTCCGAAGGCTTGTCCTGCTCATAACGCCCATAGTAGACCTTGTAACTCACCACATTAGGATCGCAATCGGCACTCGTCGTCAGCCGCCAGCGCAGCTTGTTGGTGAAACTACTCTGACCACACAGGCTCTCATTGCTCAGGCTGGCACAGTCCAGACTGTCCAGACCCAGCATCGGCGCACAGGGACGGGTCGTGTCGGTGGGCGTGGCACAAATGAGCTGGCTGTAGTTGAGCAACACCCCCAGACTGGCCAGCTTGCTGTCGGCATACTGGCCACGGGTCATCACCCGGTAACAATAACTGCTGTCGGCCGACAAGCTCCGACTCGTGTTGCCATCGGCCACAAAGCTGTCGGTGCCCGTATCGGTGAAGGTGTAAGTGGGGGCGCCCTGCACCGACACCTCAGCAATCTTGTTGAAAGGTCCCCCTGGCCCCGAGCGGCTGCGGTAGACATCGTGACGCTGGTTGTCGTTGCTCCAGGGGGTGTTGGCCTGCCAGCTGAGGGTGATGCTCCGCTGGGCCGGATTGGCCGCCAGCCGCACACTCGATGCCGGATCGGTCACATCCAGGCGGGTGAGCTGGCCATTGGCGTTGGTGTAGTAGAACTCCACCCGGTAGCGATAGGCCGAGTCGGTGGTGTTGAGAGCCGCTGTAGGGCTTCCCCGATCGACATAGACGGTGTCGGCCAGTCCGGGCTGGATGGAGGTGTTGATGGTGGCAATGGGGGAGAAGTTGGAGCCATTGAGGCCGCTAGCCCGCTGGAGCCGGTACTGATAAGGAGCCCCCAGCTCGCCGGGTTGGAGCCCCAGGGGTCTGGTCCAGCGAACGGTGATCTGTCCGCGCTGGGTGTGGGTGGAGTCGACGGTGACCTGAGTCATGACGGGTGCCAGCAGGGGCAGTTCGAGACAGGCTTCGGTGGAGGCCACGCTGAGTCCACCGTTATCGCCGATACCGGGATTGCGGGCTACGATTCGGTAGGAGTAGCTGATGCCCCGTTTGAGGGCGGAGGTGTCGATGTAGGCCGTAGCGGTATAAGGCAGCTCGGCAATTTTCTGATACCCCAGCGAAGCCGGCAGTCCGGTGGTGCAGACATCGGGGTTGTAGGTCGTACAACCTTCCTTTCGGTAGACGATGAGTTTGGTGGTATCGGGCAGTCCTCCCGAAGAGGTGATTTGGCCGCAGGAGTAGGGATTCCAGTTAAGCTGGATGGCTCTTCCTGACGCGGTAGCGGTGGGTTTGGCAGTCAGGTTTTTAACGGCAGGGGCATAGACCCGAATGCGCAATGTTGCAAAGGAGACCAGTCCCACAGCAGCTCGGCCGGGCACATCCGTCACCTTAAGGGTAATATCGTACGGTTCTTTTCGGGCGTGGTTACAGTTGGTTTGCCAGGAGAAGGTTGCTGTGGCTGGTTGTGGTAGGGGTACATTGCCGTTAATCAGTTTCGCATACTCCGGCGCTACTAACTGTCCCGCAGGAAAGGGTTGCCCATCACTGTTCACGTTGAAGGGTCCACCATAAGCCGTAATGATAACTCGCTGGCCATCAGGATCAGTTGCCTGAATGGGTTGCTGAATGAGTGTACCGGCTTCGACACAGAGTTCCGTTCCGGCAATCAGGGGTCGTTTGTTGGGTTCATCGACGACAATAATTTGCATGTCGCGGGTGATTTCGCCGATGAGGACACCATTTCGCCATTCTTCAATGATGAAGGCAAAGTTGAACTGGCCAGCCTGTCCTGGAGCATCCCAGCAGAGATCGCCGGTTTTCGCATCGATGGTAAACGTAGGCGGTGCCCCCCCGTCTTCCCGAACGGTACTGAAGGTAGTTGGGTCCTGATACGCCGGAATAAACCGACTCCGACAGCTATTTGGAATTCCTTCCTGGGGCTTGCTGAGCCGATATGCTAAACTATCGCCATCGGCATCGAAGGCAGCCGGGTTATGGCAGAACTTTTGCCCAACCCTGGCCGAATCGAGGGGAGGATTGAGCATGACCGGTGTTGAGTTTACCTGAAGAGCCGCATTGATCAGAATTGTAGTCGATACATAAAATGTGATCTGATCGGAACTACCCGCCGGGGGTAGGTTTAAGGTACCTTTATTCCGGTTCGCGATCTGTACACCAATGGTGTAGGCTCCTGGCCCCGCGTAGGTATGAGTAGTCACATACGTGTTCACGGATGAAGTTCCGCCATTTATGTACTTACGACTCACTCGTTTGACATCGGCCTGAGTTCCATCACCAAAACAAAACGTATAGGAATTGGCATCGTTAGCAGCCGTTTTTCCGGTTACTTCATCGTAGTACGTAGTCAGAGTAATTTCATAAGTTAGCGTAGCACCAGGCAGTCGCCGGGTTGTAATTTCACCGGCTCGTACGTGCGTTGCCTGACTAATGTTTGGCCATAAGATTGCTCCCAGTGCGAAGGCAATCAGCCCAATTGTATAAACTAAACGCATAGAGTTATCGCATTTCACTTACAACGAATTCCAGCCCAAAAAGTATATCTATCTATCAAGCCTGAAACCCTTTGTTTCGCTTCTGTTTGCAGAATATTTAGTAATCTGGTTCCTAATACTACGGTTATTTCGAAGTACGCTTATGGTCAGATAACCGTGGCAACATTCAGAACGAAAGTTCGCCCCATACGCTGTCTACTGTACTTTGTAGAAACCCGGACGGTTAAAAAGCGTTTTCCAGAAAAATCGTAGAAAGATACTGACTTGTTGAGCAAATGCCCGCTGATTTTCCAGTTCGGCCCATGGAATTTGGCGATTCCGTAGGTTTACGGCTATTTTCCACGCAAAAATAACAGGAACCATCAGCACATAATGGAGAATAAGTACCAGATAAGCACCTACACCATATTGTTTCCGAACCCATAACAACTGCGATACCTGTATCTGCGGTTTAAACCGATTAATGTGAGTTACTACGTGTTGCTGATTATTGTCGCTACTTCCGTATTCCAGATGCACGAAACTGGCATCTTTCAGCAACAGTAACTTTCCCTGCCGGCCCAACCGATAGCCCCATTCTACATCTTCACCGTACATAAAAAACGATTCATCCAGTCCACCTGCTTTGGCAATCGTCGTCTGGCGCGTCATCAGAAAAGCGCCCGACAACCACTCAACCTGATTTGGGTCAGCAAAATGTGGATCGGGAATTAATTTCTGGAGCCAGTTCTGAAAAACAGCGCCTGCTGGCAGGATATAGAACGCCCGACGCATCTGGCCAAAAGTCGTATACAGATTTGGTCGGAGTTGCCGGTCGGCTCCCAGTTGCTGTATACTAACGGCAGCCACATCCGGCTGTTGATCCAGAAGACTTACGCAACGCAGCAAAACATTGTTTGTTAGCAACGTATCGGAATTCAACAACAGGATATTGCGTCCTTTCGCCTGCCGGATGCCATAATTGTTGGCCCGGGCAAAGCCCGAATTATAGCCCATCTCAAACCAGCGAGTAGCCGGGAATCTGGCTTTAATCAATGCTTCGCTTTGATCTTCCGATTGATTATCAATAATTAAAATCTCAAATGCGATACCTGATGTATGCTGATATACTGACGTTAGGCAGTCAATAATAAGTTTGGGTGTCTTATAATTGACAATGATTATGCTTAAATCGAGCAAGATAAGTTGGATTAGCGAGGCCTAAAGATAGGCATAAGCTAAAAAAGGTGATTGGATGATGGCCGTAATTTGCGTTAAAACAAGTTACGGTCATCATCCAATCAGCCAGCTCAGGAGTAAAATCAGGCTCAATAGAGCACCCATGTATCTTTTCCTCCGCCCCCTTGCGACGAGTTCACAACAAGCGAACCCTTGCGTAATGCAACGCGGGTTAACCCTCCCGGAATAACATTAACACCATCGCCATATAAAATATAGGGCCGCAAATCAACATGGCGTCCTTCGGCATGATCGCCCACAATGCACGGCACCCGCGATAGCGAAATGGTTGGCTGGGCTATATAATTACGGGGGTTTTCCTTGATTTTCTGTCTGAATAATTCGTGGTCCTCAGGGGTCGCTTTAGGTCCAATCAGCATGCCATATCCACCGGCTTCATTCGCTTCTTTAACAACCAGTTGCTCGATGTTCTCCAACACATACTGGCAATCTTCTTCTTCCCGGCAAATGTAGGTGCGCACATTAGGAATGATCGGTTCTTCGCCCAGATAATACTGAATAATACGTGGCACGTAGGCATAAATCACCTTATCGTCGGCCACACCGGTTCCGGGTGCATTGGCCAGCGCAACACGACCTTTTTTATACACCTCAAATATGCCAGGTATACCAATCATCGAGTCAGGATTGAAAGCCTGTGGGTCGAGAAATGTATCGTCGATACGCCGGTAGATGACATCAACAATCTGGAATCCTTTGGTAGTACGCATTTTTACGTATCCACCCGAAACTACCAGATCGCGGGCTTCAACCAGCTCTACACCCATCTGTTGCGCCAGATAAGAATGCTCGAAGTAGGCCGAATTGTAAATTCCAGGTGTTAGGACAACTACCGTTGGATTTGGCCGATCGGCAATATACTGAAGCATCTGGAGCAACCGCATTGGATAGTCAGAAACGGGCCGAACACCCGTTTGTGTCAGCACTTCAGGGAACGTTTGTTTTGAAAGTTCACGGTTTTCGAGCATATACGACACCCCCGACGGACAGCGCAGGTTGTCTTCAAGCACCATAAACTGGCCGTCTTCGCCCCGAATCAGATCCGTTCCGGTAATGTGGCACCAGATGCCTTTAGGCGGTCTGACTCCCAGACAGGGAGTCAGAAATGATTTGCTGGACTCGATCAGGTCGCGCGGCACAACGCCGTCGTTCAGAATCTGCTGCTCGTTATAAACATCGTCGAGAAACATATTCAGCGCTTTTATTCGCTGAATCAGGCCCGCTTCGAGATTATCCCATTCGGCCGATTCAATAACCCGCGGAATAATATCGATTGGCATAATACGCTCAGTTCCTTCGCCTTCAGAATACACGTTGAATGTAATACCCATACTCATCAGCGACCGTTCGGCAGCATGTTGGCGGCCAATAATGTCTTCGCGGGTAAGTTGTTCGACTCGTTGCTGAAACGGAGCGCATCCGTCTCTTACCTGAGTTGGACTGACAAACATTTCATCGAAAAAATTCTCAGTCTGATAATCGGCAAAAGAGAAATTTGGGTTAGACTGGCCTTGCGTCTGGCTCATTCCGTTGAGCGTCTGGGATTGAGACTGTGCGGTGGATTTCTGTTTCATGGAACAATATATTGCCGTTTATCGGATTGACAAAATAGAACTTCAGCGAAGTTCCCGATTTCGCAAATCAATCGTTAGAAAAAACAAGATTAACAGATGCCCTTAATTAATGCAATAATCCGGGTATTCTTTAGTGGTTATCGGTCGGTAGAGATCGTTCTTTTCTCTTCAACAGCCTCCTTACTCAATATAGTATCTACTTCAGTAATCCTTCAGTATTTTTTAATCAAGACCCCTCTCCATTGCTTCTAATAAGCGATTTTCACTATTTTTTCAAAGAGTTGCAACAGTATATATACTTAGAACGTACCGGCAATTGAATCAGCGAGGAAGACTTTCCGAACGCTGATTATTATTTGGAATGCCAAAACAAAACCAACAACAATCTATGAAAGCACTGTTTGTTTTCAGTTGCATGGCTGCCCTTGTGCTAAGCCTGAATGCCTGTAACCATAATGCAGTAGACCCGTCCAGCACCGACGGGTCGGCCCGGTCGAGTGGCGTAGTGAGTGGAACAGCTACCGGGCCTGGAAGCCTAACGTCGGTTGATGTATCGACACTACCCAGTGCCATCACAACGTACATCAATACAAACTATGCCGGTGCTACCATTAAGGAAGCGGGGACCGATCCGAAGGGAAATTATGTAGTTATTATAACCCTCAACAACGAACTCAGGCTCTTAGCCTTCAAAGCCGACGGTACATTTATTAAAGAATTGAAAGGCGGCAAAGGCCGGCCTATGCCCGGCGATTCACTGCATCATCCAAAAGGCGATTCATTACATCACCCCCGACACGCTCCGGGCGACTCGCTGCATCACCCGCCAATGCCGGGCGATAGCCTTCACCATCCCCACGGCGATTCGCTGCACCATAAAGGCCCCGGACCTGGTGCTAATGTTACCGTAATTGCGGCTTCTGATCTGCCTTCTGCCATCACAACCTATATCAATACAAACTATGCTGGTGCCACTATTGAACAAGCGGCAAAGGATAACGCATCCAGCGACTATATTGTATTGATTAAAACAAGCGACAGTAAGCGCGTGTTGTTGCTGTTTGGTTCGGATGGCACCTTCAAAAAGGCCATAAAGGGTAAATAAGCGATTGAGTGAAAGAGTGATTGGGTGAATCAAGGGCTATTGATTTGCACTCATTCACTCTTTCATTTTTTAATTCAAAGCGTTACGCCAAAACGTTCGCCCAGTTCTTCGAGGCTTTTTATGACGGGTTCCAGCAATGGAATTCCATTAAGCAGCCGCTCAGCTTCCATTTCCCGCTCGGGGTCGCCTGGAATCAGTACCTGTTTCCCTTCAATGGCTTTTGCCTGCCGGAATCGCTGAATCCAGGTATCCATGTGTATTTTAAATTCATCGGCCGGACGAAAAGCATCAATCCGCATGGCCCCAAAGAAATGGCCTGTCCCCTGCCCTACTCCTTCGTTCGCCTGCATAAAGCCGGCCGTAGCAAAAGGCGGTACCCACGGACCATAGTTAGCCCCCGACAACACGCCCGAAAAAATATCGACCACGGCCCCTAAGCCGTATCCTTTGTGGCTGCCATGCTCCCGGTCGGTACCAAGCGGCAGCAAGGCTCCGCCGTTTCGGATAGCGTTGGCATCGGTTGTTGGCTGGCCTTCGGCATTCTGTGCCCAGCCCAGCGGAATATCCTGCCCTTTACGCTGCAAAATTTCGAGCTTTCCGTAGGCTACGGCCGTCGACGCAAAATCGGCCAGAAACGTAGGCTCGGTTGCCGCCGGAATGGCCACCGCAATTGGGTTTGTACCCAGCAACTTATCGAGCGAAAAGGTAGGTGCTACGAGCGGAGCGGCATGGGTCATGGCTTGCCCAATCATATCATGATCGGCAGCCAGCATTGCATGATAGCCCGCAATGCCAAAGTGATTGGAGTTGCGCACAGCCACCCAGCCCGTACCGGCAATTCGGGCTTTTTCAATAGCAACCTGCATTGCCCAGGGGCCAACCACCAGCCCTAACCCACGATCGCCATCAACAACGGCTGTAGATGGCGTTTCATGCACAATGCGAATATGCGGTTGCGGATTGATCCGGCCATGATCATAAAGCCGAACATAACCCGGTAAACGAGCTACCCCGTGCGAATCAACCCCACGCAGGTCGGCACTCACCAACACATCGGCGGCCAAACGAGCATCGGCCTCCAAACAGCCAATGGCTATAAAAATTTGTTCTGTAAATGAACGAAGTTGGTTTGCTGTAATCATGCCGCAAATTAGTCAAGACGATGTGAACCCATTAAACTTCACTAAAAATTCAGCCAATTGTGCGTTTTTTGCGTTATAACAGACAACGCCAGTTCTCTTACCATGAAGTCATATCACTCCCTCCTTTCTATTTCCATTCTTTTTATTGCTCTATTTTTTACACAAATTTCATTGGGCCAACCCACCGACACACTTACTACCGAACAGTTGCTTCAGCGGAAAGGTACCGCTTATTCAGCCCTGATACGGCCTTCCCGCTATCTGGCCCTCGATGTAAATCATACCTTTGGCGGCTTTCGGCGCTATCGTTTTTTTGTGGGCGATGAACTACACTTCAAAGCACGGGGCGAAAAATTCAGGGAAGAACTCTACGATGTCACAGATAGTACGTTTACCATTTTGATGGCAAACGAAGTTATGAACCGCGACGAACCCGTGACCTTTCGGCTTGCTGAAGTCGAGAAAGTTCTGCTTCACCGCCGAATCCCGTTTGTTACGGCTGCCGGTACTATTTTTCCACTGGCAGGTGGCGTTTATCTGTTAGCCGATGTGGTCAATAACGGCCAGTTGAATACCAATGTACTACCAGTAACAGGCGCCTTTATTGTTAGCGGACTTTTGTTCCACTGGTTAAGCAATCCCCACATACACATTAGTAAAAACCACCGGCTAAAAGTCTTGCGAACCTATTAGCTAGTTGGCAATTAGGCAGTAGTCATTAACACCCTAACAAACAGCCTATTACAAAAACAGTCAATGACAAATGACTAATGACAAACTAGTTCTGTTGGCCGAACGACCTGTAATGGTGTATCTTTGCCGTAATGAATGCCGTTAAGCTCACTCCACCTACTGGCCCGGTTCGGGCTACAATACCATTAGCTTCGTCGAAAAGCGAAAGCAATCGTGCCCTTATTATTGATGCCCTGACCGGTTTTCGGTGCGATTTAGCAAATCTGTCGACCGCTCGCGACACGCAGACGATGATTCGTTTGCTGAAATCGACAGACAGCACAGCCGACGTACTCGATGCCGGAACAACCATGCGTTTTCTGACGGCTTATTTTGCCGTAACGGGCCAGCAAAAGACCATGACCGGTACGCCACGGATGTGTGAACGGCCAATCGGTATTCTGGTCGATGCCCTGCGAAAACTAGGTGCCGACATCACGTACCTGAAAAATGAGGAGTATCCACCTTTGCAGCTCAATGGCTTTAATGCGTCGGCAAGCACCCAAAATCAAATAACCATTCGGGGCGATGTAAGCAGCCAATACATTTCGGCCCTGCTGATGATTGCCCCTATCCTGCCTAATGGGTTGACGCTGGAATTGACCGGTGCAATTGGGTCACGTCCATACATTGAAATGACACTGGAGCAGATGATTTACTTCGGTGCCGATGTTAAGGCCAACTGGGACTCGAAAACCATAATCGTTAATCCTCAGCCGTACACTCCCAAAGCATACACAATTGAGTCGGACTGGTCGGGAGCCAGCTACTGGTATAGCGTTGCCGCCCTCGCCAACGATAACCATGCCGAAATTGAACTCCTTGGACTAAAAGCGCGGTCGCTACAGGGCGATAGTGCCATTGTCGATATTATGCGGCCACTGGGCGTTGAAAGTACGTTTACTGATACGGGGGTAAAATTAACCAAACGCCCGGCCGAGTCGGCCCTATCGTGGGATTTTACGCACTGCCCTGATCTGGCACAAACGGTTGCCGTTTGTGCTACGGCAAAAGGCATTACGGTGACGTTGACCGGAATTGAAAGTCTAAAGATTAAGGAAACTGACCGTGTGGCTGCGCTACAGGCCGAGCTACAGAAGATTGGAGCCGAACTAATTGAGGTAGAGCCGAACCATCGGTATGAAGCCCGACCGTTGAGGGCAACATCCTGGACACCAGCAAGCATCGAAACCTACGATGACCACCGCATGGCGATGGCTTTTGCACCAGTCGCCATGAAACAGGAAGTCATTATTGAAGAGCCAGGCGTTGTGGCAAAATCGTACCCAAGTTTCTGGGATGACATGGCCCGAATAGTGAAAATTGAAGAAATTGTCAAAGGTTCAAATGTTGCAGGTTGAGTTAATCCTGATGGCTGATTTTTGCAGAAAAATGTAAAAATCAGACGCATGAAACTTTGCTTAACATTTGTGGAAAATTCCTGTATATATTTGCAACGTTAAGTAATTTTTAAGCGATAATTAACGTTTTATAAACAAGAAGTCGCCAACTTTGCAAAACGAATCGGACTTATAATCGGAAAACTTAAGGTTTTCTTGCACTATATAAAAATAATTGCTTAGTTAGCATAACGATCCTTTACAAAGGGAAGGTTGAACATCAAGATCTGGCGGCCGCCCGGTCGTCGGTCTTGAAATGGTGTGGATAGAAGCGGAAAGCCGCCCCGACATTCGGAGCGGCTTTTTTGTTTTTTATCGGTTCAAAAACCTCATTAACTTGCTTATTATTTCAGACAAAAGTAGAATCTATACCCTGGTTCTCTTATTAATCAAACTACGCTTATTATGACAGAAACACCATTGGCAGCGCGTTTTGCAGATGATCAGGCGATTCCGTGGGAATCGGTTGCCGACGGGGTCAAGCGAAAAATTATGACCTATGATGCTAATCTGATGATGGTGAAGGTTGCCTTTGAAACGGGTGGTATTGGCACACCCCATCAACATCCACATACGCAAATGAGCTATGTTGAAAGTGGTGCCTTTGCCATTACCATTGCCGAAGAGACCAAAACCCTGCGCACCGGTGATGCATATTATATCCCTCCTGATGTGTGGCATGGAGCTGTGTGTCTCGAAGCCGGTATACTGGTAGATGTTTTTACGCCCATGCGCGAAGATTTTGTGTAACTTGTTTTGAGGAAGTACCAGCCTCTTCCTTTTTGTTTCCTTTTCTTAATCTCTAATCATGCAACGATATTTCTGTTGTTTTCTGTGGTGCCTTACCCTGTATGCCTACTGCGTATCGGCCCAAACCAATGAATTACCCTACTCGAAAATTAATCTCGACAATCTGAACGATTTCAGACCAGTTGCCAATAACTGGAAAATTGCGGGCGACGTTTTCTACGACTTTGCCAAAAACGGAGCCGGCACAACAAAATCCGGAACAGGCATTGCCGTCAATGATCCATCGGGTAAAAACAAAGACCATCTGTTTACCAAAATGGAACATGGCGACATGGAACTGGAACTTGATTTTATGATGGCCAAAGAATCCAATTCGGGTATTTACCTGCAAGGTCGCTACGAGGTTCAGCTCTATGACAGTTGGGGCGTTAAAAAGCCCAGAACCCTGGACTGTGGTGCCATTTATGAACGTTGGGACGAAAATCGTCCCGAAGGTCGGCAAGGGTACGAAGGCCACCCACCTGCGCAAATCGTGAGTAAGGCCCCAGGTCTATGGCAACATCTTAAGATCGTATTTCGGGCACCCCGATTTAACGAAAAAGGCGAAAAAACAGCCAACGCCCGTTTCATAAAAGTGACCCTGAACGACGTAGTCCTCCACGAAAATATTGAAGTCACAGGCCCTACCCGGTCGGCTGTTTTTCAGGACGAAAAACCAACCGGACCGCTGATGATTCAGGGCGATCATGGTGCCGTTGCCATTCGGAATATCAATTACAAAGCTTATGGTATCGATCCGGTTGCGTTATCGAAACTTCATTTGAGTGCCTACGATGGCAAATTCCAGTCGGTCGATGAACTTAAATCGCTCACGCCCAAACGGGAAATGGATATCGACATACTGGCCCATCTGATACCGGGCAGCCGCGATAATTTTGCGGGCAAAATTACGGGCACCGTACATATTCCCCGTTCGGGACAGTATCTCTTTAATCTTAATCTCCGCTGGATTCCGACTGAGGTCAACGCCAACGTTCGGAATGGAGCCGGAGAGTTGAAAATTGCGGGCAAAAAAATCCTGGGCGTTACAACCGAAGATGGTGGTTCGTCGTCAACAAAAGTAAACCTAGAGGCTGGCGACTATCCAATTGAGCTTTCCTACTACAAAAATTTTGGTCTTTGGTATGCCCGCAGTAACGACATTCTATTGTCGGTAGAAGGCCCTGGCGTTGAATACACCACGTTGAATCCGGTAATCCGGGCCGAAGATCCGGTTAGCGAAATTACGGTTATGGCCAAAGCTGCTCCAGCCATGCAACGCGGTTTTGTTAATCACCACGGTAAAAAGCATACCCATACCATATCAGTTGGCGAACCCGACCTGGCGAACTATAGCGTGGACCTGAGCAAAGGCGAATTTCTGAAAATCTGGCGGGGCGATTTCCTGGAAACAACACCCATGTGGTATGGTCGTGGCGAAACACAGCTTGCACTGCCTTTAGGTAGCGTGATTGAACTGTCGGGAAAACCTTCGCTGGCTTTTCTGGCGGATAAAAATGCAGCCTGGCCCGACTCCAACGCCACCTACAACAACCTGGGCTATGATGTCGACAAAGCCGGACGACCCATTTTCAAATACACGCTGGGAACGGCCAATGTGCGGGAATCATTTGCATCGACCGACGAAGGTCGTAAACTATCGCATACGTTTACGGTAACACCTGCTACGCAGGATATCTGGTGTCGGCTGGCCGAAGGAACCGACATTGTTGAATTGCCAAACGGCCTCTACGCCATCAATGACAAGCAGTATTTCATTGAGCTGCCAGGTAAGGAAAAGCCAGTTGTCAGAACCACCGCTACGAACACAAAAGAACTTCTTCTGCCCATCAAAACGGGCGCTAATTCAGGAACCCTAACCTATTCTATCGTCTGGTAAGTTCCGTTTTTCGAAAGCATTATGAACATGAAGTATCATCCGATAAATCGTCTGGCCGGAGCCGTCCTCATCGTGCTGGGGCTTACCTGGATAAGCCCTGCAATTACAACCGTTCAGGCTCAGTCGACAACCAAAGGCGCGGCTAAAGCCGAACCTGATCCTGAAAAAGAAGACGATTTCTATAAACTCATTTCACTGCCAGTTCCTGAAGATATCATTCTGGAAGTGGGCGGAATGGCTACGTTGCCCGATGGGAGTCTGGCGATTTGCACCCGCCGGGGCGAAGTCTGGATTGTTAACAACCCTTACATCAGTGGAACCGAACGGCCAATGTATCAGCGGTTTGCCTATGGTCTGCACGAACCGCTGGGACTAGCCTACAAAGACGGCGACATCTATGTGACACAACGGAGTGAAATTACCCGTCTGCGCGATACCGATGGCGATGGCCAGGCCGACTCCTACGATAAAATATACTCGTGGCCGCTCTCGGGCAACTACCATGAATATTCCTACGGGCCTACCTTTTTGCCCAATGGCAATATGCTTGTTACGCTAAACGTAGGCTGGAGCAACAGCCTGGGGCATGGTGTTAGTCTGGTTCCCTGGCGAGGTTGGACGCTGGAAATTACTCCTGATGGAAAAATGACCCCTTTTGCTGCCGGAATGCGCTCTCCGGCTGGTTATGGCATGAACGCGGCTGGCGATTTTTTCTATACCGAAAACCAGGGCGACTGGGTTGGCTCGGGTCGAATTTCGCAGGTCGAAAAAGGCGATTTTCTGGGCAATGCCGAAAGCCTGCGGTGGACCGATATGCCTGGATCGCCCCTCAAGCTTAAACCACAGCAGGTTCCGAATACGGGCGAGCCACTGTATGATGTAGCTAAGCGCGTTCCGGAGTTGAAAGCGCCCGCTGTCTGGTTGCCGCATGGTATTTTAGGCATTTCGACATCGGGTATGCTGACCGATAATACCAATGGAAAATTTGGCCCCTTTGCCAATCAGGTTTTTGTTGGCGATCAGGGCCAAAGCATTGTTTCGCGGGTTGATTTCGAAAAAGTAAAAGGTAAATATCAGGGCGTTGTTTTCCCGTTCCGCGAAGGGTTTTCGTCGGGTGTACTGCGTCTGGTCTGGGGTCACGATGCCTCTATGTTTGTCGGCATGACCAGCCGGGGCTGGTCGTCGACGGGGAAAGAACTCTATAGTCTGCAACGGGTTGTCTGGACCGGACGAATGCCGTTTGAAATGAAAACCATCCATGCTATGCCCGATGGTTTTGAGATCGAATTTACCGAACCCGTCGATCAGGAACTGGCCGCCGATCCGGCATCGTATAAAGTAACGGGCTTCAACTACAAATACCATGCTACCTACGGCAGTCCGGTCATTAACCGGGCTGGTTGCCCAATTCGCGGTATTGTCGTGTCGAAAGATGGGCTGAAAGCGCGACTGGTCGTCGATAGCCTGCGTCTGGGTTATATTCATGAGATTACGACCGCTGGCGTTCGATCGTCCACGGGTCGGGCCTTGCTGCATAATGTAGGTTATTATACTCTGAACAATATTCCGGATGGCGACAAACTGGCCATTGTAGCAGCACCGAAGCATAACCACGCCGAAATGATGGCTTCGGCGGCAACTACGCCACCCGTCAACGCAAAAGCGAGTGCGGCCAAAGGAAAAACATCGGCAGCGAAACCAGCTTCGGCCAAAACAACTGCCAGCAGTGCGGCCAAACGCGTAACCGAAATGCCAGCATCGTGGAGCGAGCCCGATTATACGATCACCATTGGCACTAAACCGGGGCTGAAGTTTTCGCCGGAGCAGTTTCAGGTAAAAGCCGGAAGCAAGGTGCGCGTAGTTTTCAATAATGAAGACGACATGCTCCACAACTTTGTGGTTGTGCAACCAGGAACCGCTATTCAGGTTGGCGAACTCGCCATGAAGTTAGGGCTGGAAGGGCAGGAGAAAAACTACATTCCTGCGTCAGATAAAGTACTGAATCATACGAATCTGCTCCAACCCAACACCAACGAGACGATTTACTTCATTGCTCCCGAAAAACCCGGCGATTATACGTACGAATGCTCCGTTCCTGGTCATTTCTACGTTATGCAGGGCATAATGAAGGTTGTAAAATAATCCAGCTTATAGCTTATAGCCCGGTCAAAGTTGACCGGGCTATTTTATTATTCTACTATGCTAAAGTCGCTTATTATCGGTACATTTCTGTTTTTTTGTCAATACCGTCTGGTTGCTCAACCTCAATCGGGTACGGAGTTAATTCGACTGAATCAGATTGGTTTCTATTCTAATGCGCCTAAAATTGCGGTTGTTGTCGGTGCTATCGGCGAAGCACAAGGTACCTTCCAGATTACAACGACCGATCAGAAAAAAGTCGTTTTTTCGGGCCCGTTAAGTGCAGCCCGTACCAATCCGTTTTCAAAGAAAATAACGCATATCGCCGATTTTTCGGCATTGGTGACGCCCGGCACCTATGTAGTCAATATACCTGGCATTGGCCATTCTTACCCATTCACTATTGGCATCAACGTACATCATGCCGTAGCGACAGCCGCGCTTAAAGGGTTTTATTACCAGCGAGCATCAACAGCATTGCCAGCTCAATTTGCCGGGCAGTGGGCACGATCATCCGGCCATCCAGACACAAAGGTACTGATCCATCCATCGGCGGCTTCGGTTAGTCGTCCGGCCGGTTCGACCATTTCATCGCCCCGTGGCTGGTACGATGCGGGCGATTACAACAAGTATATTGTAAACTCGGGTATTACGATGGGAACGTTGCTATCATTGTATGAAGATTTCCCAACTTTCGCTAAAACCCTGAAAACCAATATTCCAGAAAGTACGAACAAAATTCCTGACCTACTCGACGAAATCCTGTGGAATTTGCGCTGGATGCTGACCATGCAGGACCCGGCCGACGGTGGCGTCTATCATAAACTCACCAACCCGCGCTTCGACGGAATGGTTATGCCCGATAAGGCCGGATCACCTACTCGTACCGATCGGTATGTGGTTCAGAAAAGCATTACTGCTAGCCTTGATTTTACGGCTGTGATGGCACAGGCCAGCCGCGTTTTTACAGCGTATAATCGTGAGCTACCGGGTCTGTCCGACTCCTGCTTATCAGCTGCCCGTAATGCCTGGAAATGGGCAGAGGCTAACCCAAATGCGCTGTATAAGCAGACTAAGATGAATGACACCTTCGATCCAGACGTAGTAACGGGTAGTTATGAAGATCGGGATGCCAGCGACGAATGGATTTGGGCGGCCACTGAACTATACGTTACGACCAACGATGAAACGTATTACAACGCTGTCAATCTGTTTCCAGATACCAAAACTCCGTTACCCTCGTGGCCACAGGTCCGTACGCTGGCTTACTACACACTGGCTCGATCAGGAAAAACGCTGACCGATGCTGGAAAAAAAGATCGGCTAAAGGTGATGCAGCATCTCAGATCGGCGGCAGACTCACTCCTATCGGGAGCCGACAAACAGGCTTTTCAGACCGTAATGGGCAAATCGGCGAACGATTTTATCTGGGGAAGCAGCGCCGAAGCTGCCAATCAGGGCATTGCACTCATTCAGGCATACCGATACACCGATTCGCCTAATCGGAAAGCTTACTTACGCTATGCCCTTGGCAATCTGGATTATTTACTGGGTCGAAATGCGGTGGGCTACTCGTTCGTAACGGGCTTTGGCGCTAAAACACCCATGCATCCACACCACCGTCCGTCTATTGCCGATGGCATTGCTGAACCTATTCCAGGATTGCTATCGGGAGGGACAAACGCTAATGCGGCCCGTCAGGATAAATGCACAGGCTACACCAGCACAGTTGCCGATGAGGTCTACCTCGATGCCGATTGCTCGTATGCCTCCAACGAAATTGCTATCAACTGGAATGCCCCGCTGGTTTACCTGGCCGCAGCTCTGGAAGCCTTACAAAAGAATCTAACGGGTTATTAGTTGTAGGTCATTCGTCACCGGTATTTGGCTACCGGTGACGAATTGAATTAATAAACTGAATCAGTTCTGGAATGTCCAGAATGTGGTCAATTGTTGTGTTCAAAATAGCCTGTTGAGGCATAAAAGCGGCCTGCGCTGTACTGGGGTTCTGAACAACCGTAATGCCTCCCATTCGCTTGATGGCAGCTAACCCTTTTGTGCCGTCGGCATTGGCCCCCGACAACAGGATTCCGACCAGCGTGTTCCTATAAACATCGGCCGCCGATTCGAACGTTACGTCTAATGCCGGGCGGCTATAGTTCACTTTTTCGGAGTCATCGAGCGAAACTGTAAAGTCGTTTTCGATCAGCAAATGATAATCAGCCGGAGCTACGTATATATGGGCGGGCAGCAACGGCTCTTTATCATCTACTTCTTTAACTGGAATACTGGTTTTGCCTGCCAATAAATGTTCCAGGGTAGAGTCGCCGGAGTTTTTGCGGTGCAAAACAATAATGACCGTAAATGGCATTGCAGGCTGCAAGGCTGGCAATATTCTCAACAGCACATCAAGGCTTCCGGTCGAACCACCGATCACGACGGCTTTATAGGTAGTTTTCAGCTCATCTTTCGCCATATTTTTTCCTTACTCAACTGCTTGAAGCGCGGCTTAATAGATGAAAAATTCAGCGTTTCTTTTGATCCCAGCGCCAGATAGCCAAGCACACCCAGACTTTCATCAAACAAATTCAGTACTCGATCCTGCAATGGCTTATCGAAATAAATCAACACGTTTCGGCAAAGAATAATATCAAATTCGTTGAACGAACGATCTGACACCAGATTATGCGTCGAAAAAATCATTTTTTCGTTCAGCGATTCATCAAATTTCACCTGGCTATACTGAGCGGTATAGTAGGACGAAAAATCCTGAATACCTCCCGATTCAATATAATTCTCCGAATACTGCTTCATGGGGCCGATGGGAAAAATCCCCTTTCGGGCTTTTTCGAGTGCACTGGGATTCAGGTCAGTAGCATAAATCAATGATTTATAGAGAAGCTTTGCTTCTTTCAGCAGAATAGCCATTGAATAAACTTCCTCGCCCGTTGCACAGCCTGCATGCCAGATGCGGATAAACGGTTTGGCCGACAATGTGGGTAAAATTTCGGTTCGCAGGCATTTGTAAAACTGTGGATCACGAAACATTTCGGTAACGGTGACGGTAATTTCTTCCACAAACCGTTTCAAATAATCCGCATCCGATTTTATACGGTACCGAAACTCGGCAAAGCTCGGGAATCGATCCAACGTCCATAACCGAACAATTCGCCTTTTTAGCGATGCCCGGGAGTAGTTTGTAAAGTCATATCCGTATGTTTCATACAGATCGGTCAATAAGATATCTACCTCAGCCTCTTCAATCATTCCGTAATCCAACTAAAGCCGAGATAGCAATTGCAATAATCTGTCCACATCAATCGGTTTCGCAATATAGTCCGTTGCACCAGCCAGTAAACTCTTCTCCCGATCGCCCACCATTGCCTGAGCTGTAACCGAAATAATGGGCGTGTCGCGTCGGCTTACAATGTTTTTAATGCGTGGAATAGCCTCATAACCATCCATCTCAGGCATCATCATATCGATCAGCACAATATCGACAACCTCGTCGGTTTCCAGCAAATCAAGAGCCTCCTGGGCACTACTGCAGGAAATACACTCGTAGGATCTGGCCTTCAGGGTAGCGGTCAATGCAAAAATATTTCGTGCATCGTCGTCGATAATCAACACCCGTTTCTTAGTCATTTTCATTTGGTTAAAAGCCCCTCACCCCCAAAGGGGGCGATTAGAAGCCGAATATTCATGCCTTGGAACGGTCGCCCGCTGGTGTGCTTGGCCAGCATGAACGTTTCGTTTGATTAATTAGGTTGGAATGCCATTATTCTAATTGCCTTAAACAGCAGAATACTATTTGAGACAACTACGACCGCTCATAGAGCCACACACGCAGCAGCGACATAAGCTGATCGATATCAACAGGTTTAGTGATGTAGTCAGATGCTCCGGCCTGAATGCACCGCTCCCGGTCGCCGGTCATGGCTTTTGCCGTTACGGCAATAACGGGCAGAGATTTCCACTGATAATTTTCGCGGATTTTTCGGGCCGTTTCGTACCCGTCCATCTGCGGCATCATCATATCGAGCAAGACCAAATCAATAGTTGGGTTTTCCTGCAATTTCTGAATGGCTTCTTTTCCATCCAGCGCCGTAATAACATTCATCTTATAATTCTCCAGGGCTTTGGAGAGGGAGAAAATATTACGGACATCGTCGTCGGCAACCAGCACCGTTTTACCTGTCAATACCTGACCTAAGGCGCCTAATTTCTTTTGACTTGCCGTTGCCGAAGTTTTTTTATTTTCATCGACCAGATGCAGGAACAGCGAAACTTCATCGAGCATCCGCTGATACGAATGGGCTGTTTTTACAATAATCGAGTCGGCATATTTTTTAATTTTTAGCTCTTCGGCCATGGATAGGCTTTTGCCGGTGAAAATAATAATGGGCAGACTTTCGAGCCCCGGATTTTTCTTCACTTCCTCCAGCGTATCGTAGGCTTTTGAATCGGGCACGCCCATATCCAGAATAACGCAGTTGATTTGTTCCTGTTTTAAGGCTTCAACGCTTTCCAAAATATTACTCTTCAACTCCGAGTTAATATTAAACGATTCCAGAAAATAAGCCAGCGCCTTGGCATGTTTCGGGTTATCTTCAATAATGAGTACTTTCCTGGATTTACTGCTTAATACGTACTCTATTTTCTCGAAAACTTCCTGCATTTGCTCAAAAGCCATTGGTTTATCCACAAAATCAATAGCTCCTTTCGACAGGCTTTCTTTTTTCACCTTATGCGACGACATAATGTGCACCGGAATGTGTCGCGTTTGCGGATCGGCCTTTAAGGCATCCATTACCTGCCAGCCATTCATAACGGGCAACTGAATATCCAGCAATATGCCCATTGGTTTATAGATACCGGCCAGTCGGAGCCCCTCGTCGCCCCGCACCGCTACGATGCCCTTGTAGCCTTTCCGTCGCGAATAATCGAGCAGCGATTTAGCGAAACTGGTATCGTCCTCAACAATCAGGATCGTTTTGTCGTCGGTTGTAATTGATTTTCGGTCATCGGGAATAGCCTCGGGGATAATAGTACTGATATATTGAATAGGTGTTTCCTCTTCGGGTTCTTCTGTAACCAGAGGAGACGTTTCGGGTTTTCGGCTCACATAAACCGGTGCCGAATGTGGAGCAGCCTCGCCGGGTGTTCCGGGCAAATGAACCGTGAAGGTACTGCCTTCGTTTACGTTGCTTTTGAGCGTAATTTCGCCCCCCAGCAGCTTGGCCAGTTCGCGACTGATCGACAGGCCCAGCCCCGTACCGCCGTATTTTCGCTTGGTCGACCCATCGGCCTGCTGGAAGGCTTCAAAAATAAGATGCTGTTTTTCTGGCGGAATGCCAATGCCGGTATCCTTGACAATGAATTGAAGGGACGAGTCGGCAGCTTTCTGGATCGTTAGCGAGACCGAGCCTTTCGACGTAAATTTCAGCGCGTTGGAGATCAGGTTTTTCAGAATCTGCCCCAGTCGCATTTTATCGGTTTCAATAACACCTGGAACACCCGACTCTACGTTAATGGCAAATTCGAGGTGTTTTTCGTTAGCCAGCGGCCCAAACAACGCCTGTAGTTCATCCGTAATTTCCTGGACCGGCACATCGAGGTATTCGAGTTTCATCTGCCCGGCTTCAATCTTCGACAGATCCAGAATTTCGTCGATCAGGCCAAGCAGGCCATTGCCCGAGGTCTGAATTACTTTGGCATATTCAATCTGATCGCTGGTCAGGTTATCCTCATTATTTTCGGAAAGCAATCGGCTGAGCAACAGAATTGAGTTGAGTGGCGTGCGTAACTCGTGCGACATATTGGCCAGAAACTCCGATTTATAGCGGGTACTCAGTTCCAGCTCTTCGGCTTTTTTCACAATTTCCTCATTTTTCTGCTCCAGCAACAGGCTTCGTTCTTCGAGTTCGGCATTGGTTTGCTGGAGTTCTTCCTGCTGCACACGCAGTTCTTCTTCCGATGCCTGAAGTTTCAGCGCCTGGGCTTCAAGTTCGGCGTTTACGTTTTCCAGTTCGTTATGCTGTGCCTGTAGCTCTTCCGACTGCGCCTGTGTTTCTTCGAGGAAATTTTGCAGCTTCACATAATCCAGCGCCGAATTAACACCAATAGACAGTGCATCCAGATTGGATTCGAGAAAAGTAATCTGGAGCGGATCTGGCTTATAGAGGAGTCCAATTTCAATTATGCCAATACAAATATTGGTGTATACCAGTGGCGCAATGATGAGTGCTACGGGCTGTGTATTGCCCAACGACGAGTTGACAGTCAGGTAGGTTTCGGGCAAATCCTGAATCACGAGTGTTTTTTGGGCCTTGATAGCCTGCCCAACCAGCCCCTCTCCCATCCGAATGGTTGTTGGTGCATTGTTCGCAGCATAATTACCAACCAGCCGGTAGGTCGAGTCGCCGTCGATAATATAAACAGTTCCTACCGGTGCATCCAGATACTGGCAGGTTTTTTGAATCAGATTATCGGCCAGTTTTTCCAGATTGCGCTCCCCCCGAATCGACTCTGTCAGGCTAAGCGTGCCCGATTGCAGCCAGTTGCGATTTTGTAAATCGGTAAATGTACTTTCCAGCGAAGCGGCCATTGTGTTCAGCGCTTTCCCAATCCGGCCCAGTTCATCATCACGAGTATCGTTACTTCTTACCGAATAGTTTCCTTCGGCAATATCGGTGGTAATGTCCTCCATGAGGCCAATTCGGTCATTGGTTTCCCTATATCGCTCTTCGGCCTCAATCTGGCTGGCTATCCGGTTGTCGAGGTCTCGTTTGATACGGACATACGTACTAACCGTAATCATGATAGAGATTACGGCTGCTATTAGCATCAGAAAGGGCGTATAGGTAATGTATACCTGCTGTTGCGCAACCCGATTGGCCAGTATCTTACTTTCTTCGCTTTTGATACGATTCGTTACAAGCCGCAGATTGTCCATCAGTTTCTTGCCCCGAATCATTTCATTGTAGCGCGACAACGTATCGCGCCCGAACGATTTATTGCGTCGGGTCAGGTTTATGATTCGCTGCATCTGCGCAAATTTGTCTTCATACAGCGACTTGACCTCGTTCAGATTCTGCTGCTGAATTTCGTTATCGGCCGTCAGGTCGGCCAGCTCATTGTAGCTGTTCTGCACCTTTGCATACGCTCCATTGTAAGGGTCCAGAAAACTGGGGTCGAGTGTTATTAGAAAGCCCCGCTGCCCGGTTTCGGCATCTTTCATATACGAAATGATGTTCTCGGCTTCTATCAGCACCTGATTGGTATGGTTCACCAACTGTGAGTTACTGATCAGTTTCTGAATGCTATAATACGAAGCGACAAGGCTACCAACCAGCAGCAGGATTGAGATAGAAAACACAATCTGTAACTGCCTGATCACAGAATTTGATATAGTTTTAGGCATGGTTAATTCTGAGGAGAAGTTAGGTAGTCGGTAATGGGCTCGTTTATATGCTGCATTGGCAACACAAGGATAAAGCTAGTGCCTTCGCCCAAACGACTTCTGGCAGAAATAAGCCCTTGATGTTTTTCAATGTTTTTCTTAGCGATGGCCAGCCCAATTCCGGTTCCTTCATAACTGGAGCGGTTATTTAATCGCTGAAAAATAACAAAGATTCGGTCGAGGAATTTCTCATCAAAGCCAATCCCGTTGTCGCTTACCACTATACGACAAAACATTCCATTGAGCGCCGGTGTACTATCAACCTCTTTTTTCTGAATCCGTTCGGCACTGATATGAATGATGGGCGCAACATCGCCCTTCGAGAACTTAAGTGCGTTACTGATCAGATTCTGAAAAACCTGCCGGATTCGCCCTGGTATAGTATCGATCATTGGTAACGGATCGATCGTTACGGTAGCCTGCTTTTTGCGAATCACTTCCTCAAAATCGACCAATACTTCATTCAGCAGTGCATTGAGGTCGGTAGGTTTAAAAGTAGCTGGTTTGGCCAGTTGCGAATAGGAAAGTAAATCGTCGATGAGTCCCGACAGCCGGGCCGATGATTTAATGGATCGTTCCAGATAAGCAACAGCCTCAGGATTTTCTTTCAGATATTTCTCTCGGATCAGATCGTGAAGGAGCTGAATTTTGCGCAAGGGTTCTTTCAAATCGTGCGAAACAACCCACGTAAATTGCTGAAGCTCATGATTGGTTGTCTCCAGCTCTGCATTTTTCAGCAACAGTTCTTTAGTGCGGGTAGCAACCTGTTCTTCCAGAATTTCGGCTACCAGCTTTTGGGGATGAATGTCGGTAAAGGTTCCTACCCAGCGCACAACCGTATCCTGCTGCTTTATTGGTATGATCCGTAATAAGTGGTATTTATAGTTGTCCGTTGTAAGTTCCTTTAGACGGACTTCCCGCGTGAATTCGATACCGCGTTCCAGATAAACAGGCCATTCCGTACAAACAGGCTCATCGTCGGGATGCACTTCCGGAAAAGCCGTTGGGTCAGTAGAATAGTTATACCAATGTTCGTTTACGTATTCGATTCGGCCACTATTAGCCACCGTGAAAGCCATCTGCGGTAACGAAGCCAGCACCAGCCTCAGGTCCTGCATCCGGGCCGCCAGTTCTTCCTGAGCCTGTTTTCTTACTTCAATCTCGTTGCGTAACAAATCCTGAGCTGTTCGTAGCTCCTGCTGTTGTTCGTAGAGCCTATGGAGCGTTTTTACTTTCAGGACAAGTATATCGGGGTCGACAGGTTTGGTCAGATAATCGATTCCGCCAGCAGTATAACCTTTTGTTATAAATTTTTTCTCTTTATTAACAGCCGATAAAAAAATGATGGAAGAGTCTTTCGATTTACTAAACCCCGTTATGGCATTGGCCACTTCAAACCCATCCATTCCGGGCATCTGCACGTCCAGAATAATAACGGAATAATTGGTTTTGAGAATTTTTTTTAATGCTTCTTCGCCCGATTCGGCCGTATCGACGGAGAAGTTATGCAGTTCCAGAATCTTTTTTAACGGAAAAATATTCTCTGGTCTGTCATCGACAATGAGAACCATATTCACGATAACTTTTATAACGTTGGTATTGATCGCAGCGAGCGATAAAATGCGGCTGGCAATTCGTTTTATCGATCTGGCAAAAACCTTTTCCCTGAACAATTGCGCGGCCGGCAATTTTATTGTGAAGATATGCCATTCTGGCAGGTGCTTCCAAATGTATGATGGTTATAAGCAATAAAAAGCTTCCTTAGTTTTTATACGGCCCAATTTAAGCGTAAAAGAACCAAAGAACGAAAGAGTGAAAAGCTGACGCAAGGCTTATCTGCCAGATGGTATTCACTCTTTCAGAGGGTTCGTTCCGTCGACCAAGATTTCTATTTTTTCTCTCCATAATTCAACCGCAACGGTTTTTTTTCGTTTTTTACATATAGACCATCATTAACCATGATCCAGACAAAATTAATTCCCAGAACCCCTGAGGCTTACGAGCCTCCTATGCTCATAAAAAACATCCTGGCGGAGTCGATCAAATATGAACCGCAACGGGAAATTGTTTATCGCGATCTGTTCCGAATGAATTATGTTGAGTTCAACCGACGTGTTCGGCAATTAGCCAATGTGCTCACGGGCATCGGGGTTAATCCGGGCGATACTGTTGCCGTATTCGATTGGGATAGTCACCGCTATCTCGAATGTTTTTTTGGGGTTACCAGCCTTGGCGCTATACTTCATACCGTAAACGTCCGGTTGTCGCCCGCTCAGATTCTCTATACCATGAATCATGCACAGGACAAAGTGGTGCTGATTCACGAAGATTTCCTGCCGATCCTGAGTGCTATTAAAGACCAGTTAACGACCGTAGAAACATTCGTGCTCATTAGCGACAAAGTCTATACCGACCTCAATGCAATTGGCCATGTACCGGCGGGTTTTGTTGGCGAGTATGAAGCATTGCTGCGGGATGCGTCGGTTCACTACGATTTCCCGGATTTCGATGAGAATACATGGGCTACCACGTTCTACACGACCGGAACTACGGGCAATCCTAAGGGTGTCTATTTTTCGCACCGGCAGTTGTTTCTGCATACTATGGGCCTGTTAACGTATCTGATTGGATACGAAGCGTTGCCGTTCAATTCGCGCAAGGATGTGTATATGCCCATTACGCCCATGTTTCACGTCCATGCCTGGGGGTTTCCATTTCTGGCTACGCTGATGTCGGGCAAACAGGTATATCCGGGCAAATATGAACCCGAAATGCTGTTGAAACTTCTGGTTACCGAAGGGGTAACGCTCTCGCATTGCGTGCCCACCATTCTGAACATGCTTGTCAGCAATCCGGCAGCTCAGAAGTTCCGGGATCAGTTAAGTCGCTGGAGTGTGCTGATAGGTGGCTCAGCCCTCACTAAAGGCTTAGCCAAAGCAGCCCTGAATCTTGGCATTAATGTAACGGCTGGTTATGGAATGTCGGAAACAGCCCCAATTCTGTCGGTAGTATATCTGAATGATAAAGAACGGGCACTGCCACTGGATGAGCAGATTGACTATAGAACCCGGGCAGGTCGGATTGCGCCTTTTGTGGAGGCCCGGCTCATGAACGAAGAAGGTGAGTTTGTGCCACATGATGGCGAAACACTGGGCGAAATTGTGGTGCGAACACCCTGGACAACACAAGGCTACTACAACGATCCCGACCGGGGTGCCGAACTCTGGCGGGGTGGCTGGCTACACACGGGCGACGTGGCCAGTATTACGCCCGATCATTGGATTGTAGTGGCCGATCGTACTAAAGATGTGATTAAAACAGGGGGCGAATGGGTATCGTCGCTCGACATGGAGGATGTATTATCGCAGGTAGAGGGCGTAGCCGAATCGGCCGTAGTAGGCTTACCCGACGATCGCTGGGGCGAACGACCCCACGCACTGATTGTTCAGAAACCCGGTTATACACTGACCACCGAAGCCATTAAAACCAGTGTACAGGAGCGGATCAACCGGGGAGAAATCCACAAATGGTATATGCCCGACAGCATTATCTTTGTTACCGAAATACCGAAAACCAGTGTAGGTAAAATCGATAAAAAACGAATTCGCGCCGAACTGAAAGAGCGCGTACTATCATAATCATACGGCTGGTAGGAAACCAAACCACCAGCCGAAATTTTCGACCATGACTCGAATAGGCTTGCTTTCAGATACGCATAGTTTTCTTGATCCGCAGCTATTTACCCATTTTGATACCTGCGACGAAATCTGGCACGCAGGCGATGTAGGCGCGCTAACGGTTGCCGAGCAACTTCAGGCTTTTCGTCCATTGCGGGTTGTATGCGGAAATATCGATACCGAAACGCGGGAGCTTCCTTCCCATCTCCGTTTTACACTGGAAGATCTGGACATCTGGATCACGCATATTGGCGGAACACCGCCCAAATACAATCCTATTGTTCGACCTAACCTCCAGCTTAACCCGCCCGATCTGTTCGTTTGCGGTCATTCGCACATTCTTAAAGTTGTACGTGACCCTAAACGGAAGAACCTGCTATTCATAAACCCCGGTGCGGCAGGCAAAACTGGCTTTCATCAGATGCGCACGGCCATTCGGTTTACGCTCGATGCCGGACGCATTCTGGATATGCAGGTAATTGAACTGGGAAAGAAATAACTTAATCCGTCCTGTCTTAAAAGCCTGCCAATAAACAAAAAAAGGGCCTTCATGCTAAATGAAGGCCCTTTTTGGAAATTATTTTTATAAAGGCAGCGACTCGGGTTCGGTTTCGGCAGGTTTCGATTCCTTACCAACCTCTTCTTTCAACGCTTCGGCAACACCTTTGTTTTTATACGCCTGATAAACCGTTTCACGTTCAAACGGACGCTTGCCAATCAACCGCACCAGATCGTTCTGATAAAGAATTTCTTTTTCAAGTAATTCTTTCGCAATAACCTCCAGTGCTTCTCGCTTATCGGTCAGCAGATCTTTGGTCCGCGTATAAGCAATGTCTACAATCTTACGAACTTCTTCGTCGATATGCTTGGCCGTTTCTTCTGAATACGGTTTATTAAATGCATAATCCGATTGCTTCGAATCGTAGAACGAAACATTGCCGATCTTATCGTTCATACCATACATGGTTACCATGCTATAGGCCAGTTTCGTAATACGTTCAAGATCGCTCAACGCACCGGTTGAAACCTTACCGAAAATAATATCTTCGGCAGCCCGACCGCCCAAAGCCATGCACATCTCGTCCATCAGTTGTTCTGTGCGGTAGAGATACTGCTCACGGGGCAGATACTGAGCATAACCCAGTGCAGCCACCCCACGCGGCACAATCGTCACCTTAACGAGCGGATCGGCATGTTCGAGGAACCAGCCCGCTACAGCGTGACCTGCTTCGTGGTAGGCTACGATTTCTTTCTCTTCGGGCGAAATCAGCTTGTTTTTCTTTTCCAGACCACCAATCACGCGATCCATCGCATCCTGGAAATCTTTCATATCAACTGCTTCCTTATCGCTACGGGCAGCAATCAGAGCGGCCTCATTACATACGTTTGCGATTTCAGCGCCGGCAAATCCAGGTGTCTGTGCGGCTAATTCTTTCGGATCGACATCAGCCGCCAGTTTAATTGGCTTCAGGTGAACCCGGAAAATTGCTTCACGACCAACAATGTCTGGTTTATCGATACTGATCTGACGGTCGAAACGGCCCGGACGCTGCAAAGCAGAATCAAGTACATCAGGACGGTTTGTTGCGGCCAGGATAATGATCCCTGAATCGGTAGCGAAACCATCCATTTCAACCAGCAGCGAGTTCAGTGTATTTTCGCGTTCGTCGTTGGCACCCGGCATCGAGCCACGCCCCCGCGAACGACCCACAGCATCGATCTCATCAATGAAGATGATACAGGGTGCTTTTTCTTTTGCCTGCTTAAACAGATCACGTACACGGGCAGCTCCCACACCAACAAACATCTCTACAAAATCGGAACCCGACAGCGAGAAAAATGGCACGCCAGCTTCGCCCGCTACGGCTTTTGCCAGCAGGGTTTTACCCGTACCCGGAGGGCCAATCAGCAAAGCTCCTTTCGGAATTTTAGCACCCAGCTTTGTAAACTTGGTCGGGTTTTTCAGGTAATCGACGATTTCCTTGATTTCCTCTTTGGCTTCATCCAGCCCTGCCACATCGTTGAAGGTGATCTTCACCTTATTGTCGGCATCAAACAGAGCGGCCTTCGATTTGCCAATGTTAAAGATCTGTCCACCAGGCCCTCCAGCTCCCGACATACGGCCAAGGAGGAAGTACATGGCCAGAATCATAACAATCAGGAAACCCCAGGTACTGATAATACTACCAAAGTCGCTTCGGGTCTCGAAGCGAAAATCAATTTTTTCGTTGTCGGGCAGACCTTGCTGCAACTGGTCGAGGTCTTTTTTAAACGATTCGCCCGAAGCAACCTGAAACTGAAAATGAGGCCCATGATTAGTACCGAAATAGGGCTTATCGGCAAAGAGGCTACGGTATTTAGGGCTTTGCGCTGCTTGCTGGGTAAGCGTTACCTCTGCAATTTTATCATTGACGACGACTACATCAGCCACTTCATGGTCTTTTACCATCCGCTCAAAACGCTTTTGTGAAATTTCGTGCGTTGAAGAGCTTTTGTTAAAAAAGGTAATTCCCAGAATGGCGGCAATCAGTAGCGCGACAATCCACCCCTGAAAGTTGGGTTTTCGTGGACCTCCTCGTGGTACTAGCGGATTTCTATTGTTGTTTTCTGACATTTCCTCAGGCTGTACATAACGGATTTCATGAGTAACACCAATTCGTAAAGTTATGTTTCTGTTACGAAATGGTTCGGATAGACGGCTTGTCTATTCAATAAACGGTCGAAATTGTCTGGTTTTGCTCAGTTAGCTGTTTCGAGCACGCTTTCGTCGATATGCTGAATTTCGGCATCGCCCCAAAGCTGTTCCAGATCGTAGAACGACCGTCGGTCTTTTTTAAATACGTGGGCAACCACGTCCACATAATCTAATAAAATCCACTCCCGATTTGTTTTACCTTCTCTATGCCACGGGTCCTGATGGCTCGCTTTGTACACTTCTTCTTCAATAGAAGTCGAAATAGCATCAATTTGTGTATCAGACGTACCGGAACAAAGAACGAAGAAATCGCAAATGGCATTTTTAACATTACGCAGGTCCATAACAACAATATCCTGCGCTTTTTTTTCCAGCATTCCCCGCACTACAAAATCGCGGATCTGCTCGGCTGAAAATTCACTGCTTTTGTTAATTCTCATGCTTTCGGTTTAACATTGCACGATAAGCCAACCAGCGGGTACTTATAGAAACGGATAGTATAAGTATCCAGAGCACCATTCATTGACTTCCTACTACTAAACTATACAATATTTTGTACAAAATCTATCCCAAAACTCTTTTTATTGGGCAAATAGTTAAATATCTGCCAAGCTGTCAGTCTACAAACGACGAAGCATCGACTTTGATTGCCGAGGGCGACCCAACCGAAGGCACTCTTGTCGTAACTGACAATCAAACGGCTGGCCGAGGGCAGCGAGGGAACGTTTGGGAAGCTAAATCGGCCCAAAATTTAACTTTTTCGCTGATTTTAAAGCCCTCTTTCCTATCGGCTACAGAGCAGTTCTGGCTTAACATGGCTATTTCGCTCGGTATCTATGACACCTTGTCATCCCTTATCGGATCAGATCTGCGCATTAAGTGGCCTAACGATATATACGTAGGAAACAGAAAGTTGGGTGGAATCCTGATCGAAAATATCCTGCATGGCTACAGCATAGCCTGGTCAGTAGCAGGAATCGGCCTTAACATTAATCAAACCGAATTTACTTATCCAACGGCCACATCATTGCAGCAGGAAGCTCCACTCCCCGAAAATTATGATCTGCCGGGCATTTTGAGCTCGCTAAGCGAAAAAATAGAAGCCCGTTACTTACAGTTACGCGCCAATCAACGCGAAAACGTAAAGGTCAATTATCTCCAAACGCTGTACCGGTATCAGCAAGAGGCTACTTTTGAAAGCAATGGAGAAACGTTTCGGGGCTCAATTGCGGGTGTCGACGCGCTGGGCCGATTGGCAATTGCAGTTGGAGGAGAGTTGCGGTATTTTGGGTTTAAGGAAGTAAGCTTTGTTAATGATTGAATTGTTGAATGATTGAATTGTTGAATGATTGAATGATTGAATTGTTGAATGATTGAATTGTTGAATGATTGAATTGTTGAATGATTGAATTGTTGAATTGTTGAATTGTTGAATGTAACCATCAATTCAATCATTCAACAATTCAATCATTCAATCATCTATTTCACCAGCGCTTCTTCAACAGGATTGCCAATGCACCCGTTTGGCTCCAGAAGGCTGAGCAAAGCCGTAATGGTTGGTGCAATGTCATGAATGTGCGTCCGGCGCAGGGTTTGTCCCGGTTTAACGCCCCAGCCATAGAGCAGGAAAGGCACGTGTGTGTCGTAGGAATAGGTAGTGCCATGTGTAGTTCCTTTCGAGCGGCCTTCGATCCAGCCGGGGGGTTGCATTACATAAAAATCGCCACTCCGATTCGGATGATATACATTGCGGAACAGGTTTTCCTGGAGCGTAGGCATGGCTTCGGCCCCCAGATTATGCAAATTGACCACGTTGACCACTCCACGCTGTTTCAACAATGTAGCCCGCAGTAATTCATACACATCCTGAATCGCAATTTTCTTTTCCGTCAGTAGCGAATGATTCAGATATATCTGCTGATTGATGTAGGATAGCATCCATTGGCCTGGACCATAGGCTTTCTCAAGCGTCGATTTCACCAGCTCGCCAACTTCGCCATAGCTTTTCACACCCGCCGGAATTTTGTATTGCTGCAAAAAACCTGGCGCATCGACCACGCCATGATCAGCCGACAAAAATGCGGTCCACTGCCCTTTGCCAACGTTGGCATCCAGATAGGTAAAAATATCGGATAGCTGACGGTCGAGCCGGATGTAGTTGTCTTCGGTTTCGATGGCATGTGTGCCAAAAGCATGGCCTATATAATCGGGCGACGAAAAGCTGACACAAAGCATATCCGTTACGTCGTGTTGTCCTAGCTTTTCTCCTTTCAGAGCCGCCAGCGCAAATTCTTTTGTAATCTGGTCGCCATAAGGGCTGGTCCGCAGGGGTTCGTATTTCGAACCACCAGCCTGAATAGCAAAGCTATGTGGGAAAACCGATTTTGTTTCGCCAGCCATGACCGATTCATACGGTTCATCGTCGGGGGTGCTTTCGGTATACTGGTTCATTGCCAGCGTTGGCTCCCACTTTTGCGTAATAAACTGTTCGGGCAGTTTGCGAGCATTGAACGCCTGTACCCATTGGGGCAATTCGTTCAGATAGAATGTGCTACTGATAAAATTACCGTCTTTCGAATCGAACCAGTAAGCCGCATCGGCAGCATGGCCAGCGGGCATGATGGCTCCCCGGTCTTTTAGGGCAATGCCTACTACCTTGGAGCGGCCGTCGGTGGCTAGTTTCAACTGATCGCCAATAGTTGTTACCAACAGGTTTTGGGGCGACATTTTACCGGCTGTACCGGTATTACCAACAGTACTAACAGACGTATCTTCGGCACAATACATCAGCCGGCCGATATTCCGTTCATAAAAATCATTGCCAACAATACCATTCAAAGCAGGTGCCGAGCCCGTATAGATGGCAGCATGACCAGGGCCGGTATACGTAGCGGCATAGTGGTAGTGGTTGTTTCGGGCATTGAAGCCCCCATCCATCATACGCCGAAAACCGCCGGTGCCAAACTTGCTATAATACCGGTATAAATAATCGTAGCGCATCTGGTCAATAACAATGCCGACAACGAGCTTTGGCCGGGAAACCGCCTGAGAAGCCACTGGCGTACCCGATGTTTTTTTAGGTTGTGCAAACGTTGTTGTCACAAACAACGACGCCAATAAAATGGGAGAATATAGACGCATGAAACCTATTGAGTTGGTTGGAGTACCTTTTGCAAAGGTACAAACAAATTGCCGGGCCGATACTTCCGCAGCATAAAGCCTTTATGAATACTGGCTGGCTTCACAATCCGACTATCAGATCATAAAACAAGACAGACAACACATCCTAAATTCCATAACATTATGGCGTCTAATCAGTTGATTGGTATGCGACTAAATTGAGTGTTCTTTGCAATCATGATTCAGATTGATACACCCGTAACGTTCTGGTTAACAGCACTGATTTTCTTCATAGCCATTTTTGGGCGATATGTTCTTTTTTCGCTGGTATTCTGGTGGCTGTTCAACTTATCAATGAAAGAGCAGTTTGCCCATCGAGCCGTTCAGACCCGCCCCCGCAAACCAGGTCAGCATTGGCGGGAGATTGGATGGTCGTTAATTACCTCGCTGATTTTTACGGCTATTGCGCTCGGACTCATCGCAGCCTATCAGGGTGGCTATACACAGATTTATACCAACCGGCACGATTACCCGGTCATCTGGTATCCGATCAGTATTTTAGTAGTTCTCTTTATTCACGAAACGTATTATTACTGGCTGCACCGCTGGATGCACCGACCGGGCGTATATCGGCGGGTACATAAAACCCACCACGAAAGTATTACTACATCGCCCTGGACAGCATTTTCGTTTCATCCGATCGAAAGTACCTTACAGGCGATTGTGATTCCAGCTCTCACGTTCGTGTTGCCCTTACACCTGTCGGCAGTTGGTATTTTGTTACTGATCATGACGGTTTCCAGCGCCATCAATCACCTGAATACCGAAATCTATCCTCGTAATTTCGATCAGCATTGGCTGGGTCGCTGGCTAATTGGCGCTACCCATCATGGCCTGCATCATTCGCAGTTCCGGTTCAACTACGGTCTTTATTTTACTTTCTGGGATAAATGGATGAAAACCGAAAGCCCTGACTTCCATCAGGTATTTAAGGACAAAACAGCCTCCTAGCCCCCAAAGGGGAAGTGCTGCCGCTTAGTTTCGGACCGCCGATGCGGCTGTCGCACCTTAATAAGCAGCTAAAGGAAAGCGGCAGCACTTCCCCCTTTGGGGGCTAGGGGGCTTTTACTTACTCCGCTCAATGGTATATTGCACCAACTGATGAAGCGAGTTACGGTAGGTTGATTCGGGGAATGTGTCGAGTATGCGTTGTGCTTCGCCCACATACTTGTTCATGGCTTCGGTTGCATACTGAATACCGCCCGAGCCTTTCACGAATGAGATAACTTCATCCACTTTTTTGGGATTCTCACTATTATTTTTGATAATGTTAATGATCTGGCGTTTTTCGAAAAAACCGGCTTTGTTAAGCGCATAGATGAGCGGCAACGTCATCTTTTTCTCCTTAATATCGATCCCCAGCGGTTTTCCAACTTCAGCTGTTCCGTAGTCGAACAAATCGTCTTTAATTTGAAAGGCAATGCCAACTTTTTCGCCGAACAAGCGGGCCTTTTCGATAATATCCGTAGCAACACCCGCCGAACGTGCCCCTACGGCGCAACAGGCGGCAATGAGTGATGCTGTTTTCTGCCGGATAATTTCATAATAGACATCTTCCGTAATATCGAGCCGACGCGCCTTATAAAGTTGTAGCAGTTCGCCTTCACTGATTTCCCGTACAGCTTTCGAAACAATCTGAAGTAAATCGAAATCGCCGTTATCGACCGATAGCAGCAACCCCCGCGAGAGCAGGTAATCGCCAACCAGCACCGCTACTTTGTTTTTCCAGAGCGCATTTACTGAAAAAAAACCGCGACGGTAATTCGAATCATCGACCACATCGTCGTGTACAAGAGTAGCCGTGTGCAGCAACTCAATGAGCGAAGCGCCCCGATACGTCGCTTCGGTGATTTGCCCACATACGCCAGCAGTGAGAAAAACGAACATGGGTCGGAGTTGCTTACCTTTCCGCTTCACGATGTAGTTCATGATTTGGTCCAGCAGCATAACGTCGCTTTTCATCTGGCCCCGGAATTTCTGCTCGAACAACGCCATTTCGGCAGCAATTGGGGCTTGAATATCAGCAACAGAAAGAGGCATATTGAAGTCGACAGTAGTCAATAGATAGCCGGTTGTATTCGTTTAGTAGTCAGCGCGGGCTTTTTCATGTGCTAATGCTACAATTGAACCTCGACAGGCTAAATTTTTGGCAAGTATAGCAAGGAAAGTGCAGACGCCGAAAAAGCCGCTCATAAAACCCTAAAGGTTTACAACCGGTTTCGTTTTGTTTATTACGTAAAAACTGTCAACTTACCCCGTATCTACCTCAACAATCAATACTCTATGATCAACAATCCAGTCCCACCGCTTCCTCATCCTACCTCCGTTCTACCCGAAATACATCCCTCCCGCGCTCTGGTTCTGGGTGGTGGGTCATTAAAGGGAGCTTTTCAGGCCGGAGCTGTCATGGCACTTTTCGAATCAGGTTTTGTTCCAGATCAGCTTTACGGTATTTCGGTAGGTAGTTTAAATGCCACCTTCATTGCCAATGAGTCGGCCCGCCAGTTTGCAGAAAATGGCAAAATTGACTGGGAAAAAGTGGGAAAACAGTTGATTGAATTCTGGATTCGGAACATTACCAAACCCGACGATGTAGCCGTGATTCGGTCGCGGTTTCGTTTAGGCTATAATACCATTATTCGTCGGTTCGACGGTTTGCTCGACAATACTCCACTAAAAAACCTGATCCAGAGCCATGTCGACCTGGAAACGATTCGCAAGGGTCCGCTGAAAATTAAGGTAGGTGCCGTCGATATTATCGAGGGCGATATGCGCTATGCCGATGAACAGGACCCTAATTTTCTGGAGTACGTTTATGCTAGTAGCTCATTGCCGTTTCTGATGCCAGCCATACAGATTGGTGGCGACCATCGGCGGGCTTTTCTGGACGGTGGTCTGCGAGAAGTGGCTCCGCTTCGGGTTGCCATTGAAGATGGTGCTACCGAAATTACCTGCATTGCCTGCCATGCCCGAAAAATATACAACGAGAAATTCAACTACCGCAACCTGCTGAACCTGATGGACCGGGTAAAGGATATTACAGTTAATCAACTGGTCAATAACGACATTGCCTGGGCCGAACGCTTTGCCGAACGCGAACGTCTGCACGGCCGGAATCTTACCCTGAACATCATACGGCCCACCGAGCCGCTTTACCTGAACCTCATGAAATTTACATCTGAGGACATCGGCCGATTAATCGTAATGGGCTATCAGGCCGGAACCGACGCGTTAAAAAAACAAAGCACCAAGCCTAATCCCGACGGTTCGGCTCATTGAAACAAGTTAGCCACCTCCTGCGGTCGATCCGTTGTCAGAATATCGCCCCCCTGCCGAAAACGCTCCCGATAGCCAGAGGCAGCTTCGGAAATAGGTTGTTCATCTAACTGACCAGTACCATAGGTGCCAATGGCGCAGGGGATTCCGAGTTTATGAAGACGCTCATAGAACGAGACCGATTGTAGCTTTTGGGGTGTTAAGGCAATCAGGCGCGATTTGGGCAGTGCGTCACGTTCGAATCGGTCCAGATCAGCTTCACTGTTGACACCCACAGCCAGCCAGAGAGCCGGGTACAGATTCCGCATCCGTTGCGCTTCTGCCAGCGAGTAGCAGATTACAAATACTGAGTGCTGGGCTTTATACTTCTCCACTTCCTTCATGGCAAGTGCCGGATCAGTTCCAGGCTTAACATCCAGTGATAATACATATCGGTTCTGATTCCAGGCCAATACCTCGCCAAACGTAGGTAAATGCTGATCGGTCTGTTGCCCATCTAAGGTTTTCAGTCGCACCTTTTTCAGGTCGGCAAGTGTCCATTCACTTACGGCTCCTTTGGCATCCGATTCGCGATCCAGCGTCGGGTCATGCAGCATCACAAACTGGCCATCATGCGTTGTCCGAACGTCCATCTCCAGAATAGCATTGGGCAGCGCGTTTGCCGTTTTCGTAAAGGTCTCTATCGAATTTTCGGTATCCTCTGCTCCTGGTCCTCCCCGATGCGCCAGAATAAGCGGCTGTTTACGATTAGGGCGATATTGCAGGAAGATATCCAGTGTTTTGCTATCGTGGAACCGATTTATGGATTGAGCAAAAACAGGCATCGACAACAATGCCATTGACCAGAGTAGAAAAGCGATTTTCATAACTAATGAGGTAGGTTGTATTCGTTAATAATCCTGTTTTTATTTTGCCTGATAGGGCCCAAAAATTGCCTTTATAGCCAATGATTCCGTATTATCGTCCAAAATTAAAACGCGATAGGTATGTCCGCCGGGATTTACTCGTATCACAACGTGGCCCGATGTACTTCTCAGACGGGGCAAAAAGTTGCTGATAGCTGCTTTTGTTTCGTCCAGTAAATTGGTCACAAATACGTCGCGCTGACCCGTATAAAGCTGTTCTGAGAAAAGGCGTTCAAGTACAGCCTGGTCGGCATGTGAAGTTGCCCAGGCCGGAATCACAAACACCCGTGGCTGCAAGCTGGCCAGCAACGCGCCATTTTCGGAATCTTTATACCCATGATGATTCAGAAGCTGAACGTCTACTGGGCCAACCATCTGCGCAAGCGGTGTTTCAACATCATGCCAGGCGGGTTCCCCAAATTGCAATATGCCCGGTATATCGCCCCCCGAAAAGTAGTCGAACGGTCCGTAACGAATCTGGAGCGCTATGCTACACATATTCTCGTTTGGGTATTGGTTCACGGCCAGCGATTTCAGATCAGGAAACAAGTGTCGGTTCGGCTTGCCATCGCCCGTCCAGACTTCGCCATTTACTGCCAGATTACGCACTTCGAACAGGTTTTGGTAGTGGTTAGGTTGCTTCAGCAAGACAATCTGATTAGCACGTCCAGCCTCAAACCGCTCGACATGAAGCCCATTCTTCTGATGTTGGCCCCGTAGAAACTTGCGATAATTAACTACCATTGAATCACCATCAAATGGACGTGGATAGCTGTAGTCGGGCCAGCCCCGGTCCAGAATCGTATGGATAGGTATGTATTCGGCCACTTCCGTAATACCGGTCAGCACATAGCCATCGGCCGATCTGCTAGTTATATGCAATGGCGACCCCATATGGTCGTCGTGGAAGTGGGTAATAATTGCATAATCGATTGCCGGACTTTTCTGAAAACTCAGCACATTCCGAATATAGCGGGCAATCCACTCTCCAGCTCTGCGCTGGTTGTTTGGCTTAATGGGCAGATTCCGTGGCTTATTTGTCCGCCAGTCAATCGGATCAATCGACCCCGCATCGATCAGGAGGGTTGTGCCATCAGGCAAAACCGCAAACGTAGCGTTTCCCTGTCCAGTATTGATATGATGAATATCGAGCTGTCCCGGTTGCCAGCCAGGAAGCGGTTGACCTATTTGCTGCGAATTGGCCTGACTGGTTGCCCCGATTAGCAGGAATAAACCTAATAACAAGCGCATCTTAAGATCGATTAGTTATGAATAAAAATCCCCCGACAGATTACTCTGCGGGGGATTTTTCTATGCAATCAACAAACTAGCTTAGAAGTAGTAACGAACGCCAAGCTGAGCCTGCCAAACGTTATCAACCGTAATGCTCTTAGTAAAAGCATCTTTCAGCAGCACTCTTTGGCCATCAATCGACTGGGTACCTAAACGATAGGTTGGCACACCCGCAGCGCTAAGACTTGCCAGGGCAAGCGGCTGAGTGGTGGTAGTGGTATAACCTACACCCCACTTGTTGTTCAGCAGGTTACCTACGTTCAGGATGTCGGCACGGAACTGGAGCGTATGCCTGGTTCCTTTCGCACCAACTTTCAGGTAGAACTCCTGAATGGCCGTGAAGTCGAAACGGAGCAGGTCAGGAGAAAATAAACCATTCCGTTCTACATACTGACCACGACGGCTCTTCAGGTAATCGTTTCCGTTGATGTAAGCATCAAAAGCAGCCTGCTGCTGTTCGGGCGAGAAGGTTGTCGAGCCAGATGTAAACGAAGCAAAGTTCAACTCAGATGCGCTCTTAGGAATGTAGATCAGGTCATTCGTAGTCTGACCATCGCCGTTCAGGTCACCGCCAACAACCAGCGAGGTTTTGTAACCGGTGGTGTATTGAGCGCCCAGCGTGAAGGTAGTAGCTCCACCAAAATTACCGCCATAGTTCAACCGGTAGTTCAGGTAACCGATCACACGGTGACGCAGGTCATTATCACCGTAAGCCATTGTCAGATAGTTCTGCCCCTGTACGGTAGGTACGTTAGCCACAACCGTGCTACCCACTGATTGCAGGTCTCTGGCTAGTCCGTAGGTATACGCCAGCATTCCACCGAAGCCATGCACAGCTGGTTTTTCCAGTTTCGCCGTGATCGTGTAGGCATTACCTACTGTCGAGTTTTTCAGGACGAAGGCGTTGGTAATTGCCGTATTATAGAAACGAGCTGGGTTAACAGCCGAACCGCTCAACCCTGAAGCCGGGAAACGGTTACGTGTATCAGGTCCGCTCAGCGTACGATCTGGGGCTTTCAGGTTAGCATCGATATAGCGCAGCCCCTGAAGCGTTTTGTTATAAATGAATTCGACCGTTCCGATCATACCCCATGGCAGTTTCTGGTCAATAGCAATGTCGGTTTTCCAAACCAGCGGATATTTCAGGTTCTGGTCGGTAGCGTTGATCACGTAAGGGGGCAGATTCTCGATCTTTACGTTATTCGGGTCAGGCCGTACACTGGCAGGCAACTGGCTAGGATCGGTAACAAACGGATAAGCCGTCGTATTGGTTACGTTGATAACAGCCGTGTTTACCCCGTTGTTACCCAACTGGTTCGACACAAGTACTTCAGGAATACGCGATACGAAGAAACCACTACCACCGCGAATCTGCGTCTTTTTATCTCCTTTAACATCCCAGTTAAAACCAACACGAGGAGACACTAACAGGCGGGTCTTTGGGAAAGCACCGGTGCTGATTTTATAATCAGCGTTGTTTTCATCTTTGAAATTTAAGCCCGCTACAATTGGGTTATTGAAATCCTTGGCGGTCGAGTTGCTATAGGCAAAGATGTCGGCACGAAGACCTGCTGTTAGCTTGAAATTCGGATTCACCTGGAACTCATCCTGTACATAGGCGCTATAGGTACTTCTGTGCAGCGTTTGCAGCGGCTCTGCACCACCTGGCAGCAATGAATAACGCAGGTTATAACGAGCTACTGGAACCGGCGACGTCGTAGCAGTTGGATTAGCCAGATAAGCCAGTGCAGCTGTCTTGAAATCAGCAATCGAGTTGTAAACATATACACCGTTCGAAGCTGGGAAGAATACGTTGTTCGACGTAAACTTCTCATAAGCCAGACCGAATGTCAGCGTATGGTTACCAGCAAAGTAGCTGAAGTTATTCGTAATATTCAGGGTCGAATAGTTCAGCTTGTTGTTTGGCGTAAACGGATCGAAACCAATTGAAGTATAGGTCGTGGGGTCCTCTTTCGACTTAAGAATATCGATCGTTGGGAAAAGCCCCGTTTTGTAAGTACGGTCTTCGTTCTGATAATTGTAGGTAGCAACCAGTTTATTGGCAAATTTACCATTGAAGGTCGAGTTCAATTCAGCCGCCACCGACCGGGTGTTATCAGCAATAATGTAGCCTGAATTTTCAGGAGAGATAGCAAGACTAGAATTGGTACGGTTACCATTACCAGCCGTGTTACTACTATTACTGTTACTGATGATCTGGCCAGACTGCGAATTGTGGTGTGAATAACGTATCGATAATTTATTATTATCGTTGATGTTATAGTCCAGACGAAGCAGCCCTTTGGTGCTTTTCACTTCGTTATTGAAGTTATCATACTGCCCCAGTGAGCGACTAAAGTTCGTTTGCATAAACTGGTCGAGGTCCTGCATATCGGCCAGCGTTACGCGCGACACGTTACCCGATGTACCCGTTCCCCGGTCAATAACCCAATCCAGCGCAGGTTGGCTGCTTTTGTATTGTTCAACGTTAGCGAAGAAGAACAGTTTATTTTTGATGATCGGACCACCAATTCGGAAACCCTGTGTTTTCTGATCAATCGTAATGGGAGGCAGATCTCTGCCGTCGGCTTTTTTACCAACCAGTCCGTTATTACGAAACAGATAATAAACCGATCCCGAAAAATCGTTCGTTCCAGAGCGGGTTACGGCGTTGATACCAGCACCCGAAAACCCGGTCTGGCGTACGTCGAACGGAGCAACGTTCAACTGAATTTCGTCCAGAGCATCCAGCGAAACGGCTGTTGTACCCGTACGGCCACCGGCCATTGCCGATGACCCTAAACCGAATCCGTTGTTGAACACCGAACCATCGATGGTGATGTTGTTAAAACGGCTGTCCTGACCACCGAACGACTGACCATTACCATAGGCGTTATACTTGGTAATATCGTTCATCGTACGGCCCAGTGTTGGAACCGTGTTAATCATATCGCGGCCGTATGATGAAGCGGCCCCCGAACGCTCCGAGCTAAAGATATCGTTCCGCGTACCCGACACAACAACTTCTGACAGTTGAGCGCTGGCGTCTGTTAAAGTAAAATTTACGTCGGCAGCGGTACCCAGGTTCGTGAATACACCTTCTTTCACTTGGTCTTTGAAGCCCACAAATGTAGTAGTCACTCTGAAAGGACCACCTACCCGAACGCCAGGCAGTGTGTAACGTCCCGAAGCATTCGTCGTCGTTCCGTAGCGGCTACCCGATGGTTCGTGGATGGCCACAACAGTAGCACCAGGTAGTGGTGCCCCTTTGTCATCGGTCACCAATCCATTAATAACTGCGGTCGTAACCTGCGCCAGTGCTCCGCTCCCACCGAGTACGGACAGTAGCATACTGCTGACTAGCACAAAAGCCGCCCTAAAATGCAGTAATCGTTTTGACATAAAAGTGATAGATTTGGTTTGTAGTTTTGAGCAACTCATCTAGTTAGATAGGTAGTCAATTTAAAGACAAAGATGCTACAATTTATCAGTTGTCAAAACAGGGCGTCTTAAAAAAGTACCACTTATTTAAAAACTATAGATATTATTCTACGAATAGCCATATTTTACATTACCAGTGTTCTATAAAACTCTGTTAAGATATTGTTATGCACCGAGTTCCGTTTAAATAAGAATTACCTCGACAAATGCTTTTTTAGTACCTATACTCCGAATAATAAACAATACGTGTTAGTATCAAACCGGTTTTCCATCTTAGTTTTGTCACGTTATGACATCAACCGACATTTCACCTGTTAAACTCACTCAATATAGCCATGGAGCAGGCTGTGGATGCAAGATTTCCCCAAAAATCCTGGATCGTATCCTCCACAACAACCAAACTTCGGCTCAGCCTGCCTACCCAAACCTGCTCGTTGGAAACGACTCGCGCGACGATGCCGCCGTGCTGGATATGGGCAATGGAGAAGCTATTATCAGTACTACCGACTTCTTTATGCCTATTGTCGACGATGCGTTCGATTTTGGGCGTATTGCCTCCGCCAATGCCATTAGCGATGTGTATGCCATGGGCGGAGAGCCTATTATGGCCATTGCTATTTTAGGCTGGCCGCTGGATAAACTCCCGCCCGAAGTAGCAGGTCAGGTTCTGGAAGGCTCACGGGCCGTTTGCCGTGAAGCCGGTATTCCGCTGGCGGGTGGCCATAGCATCGATTCGCCAGAGCCTATTTTTGGGCTGGCCGTTACGGGCCGGGTTCGCATCGACCACCTGAAACAAAACAACACAGCAACTCAGGGCTGTAAACTCTACCTCACTAAACCCCTCGGAGTTGGCATTCTGACTACGGCGCAGAAAAAAGGGATTCTAAAACCAGAACATGCCGATCTGGCTCCGACTCAAATGGGTAAATTGAATAGCTTTGGAGCCATTTTGGGAAGGCTGCCTTACGTAAAAGCGCTCACCGACGTAACGGGATTTGGTTTGCTGGGCCACCTTACCGAAATGACGGAGGGTTCTCAATTGAGCGCCGTTATTACGTTCGACGATGTCCCTAAAATTCCGGTTGTTGAAGACTATCTGGCTCAGAAAAGCTTTCCGGGAGGCACTGTTCGCAACTGGGATAGCTACGGACATAAGATTAGCGAACTCACCGAAACGCAACGGTATATCCTGGCCGATCCACAAACATCCGGCGGCTTACTCATTGCCGTTGACCCGAATAGCACCACCGAATTTGAGCGGGTAGCGCAGGAAAATGGTCTTTCACTCCGTCCGTTCGGGGAACTGATTGAACAACGGGAAAAAGTTATTTACGTTAATTAAAACGCGAAACCAGACCACCTTTATTATAAATGTTCATGCTGGCACAAGCACGCCAGCGGGCAACCGTCCCAAGGCATGAATATCCAGTATCTAAACGCCCCCCTTTGGGGTTGGGGGCTTTTATTCAGATGAAATTATTCTTCCGCCAGACGGGTGAAACCGGTCCGGCAATCGTGATTTTGCATGGTGTTTTCGGCTCGTCGGACAATTGGCTAACCATCAGTAAAACCATTGCAGCTAAGGGCTACCGCGTTTTTGCCCTCGATCAGCGTAACCATGGCCAGTCGCCCCGCGCCGACGAACACGACTATCAGGTCATGGCATCGGACCTTCGCGAGTTTTTGATCGATCAGCAAC
Organism: Spirosoma sp. SC4-14; assembly: GCF_037201965.1. Classification (NCBI taxonomy): domain Bacteria; kingdom Pseudomonadati; phylum Bacteroidota; class Cytophagia; order Cytophagales; family Cytophagaceae; genus Spirosoma; species Spirosoma sp. SC4-14. The sequence continues at coordinate 6,023,417 of NZ_CP147518.1, forward strand.
TCGACAAACCCATCTTGGTTGGACATTCGATGGGAGGCAAAGCCGTGATGCAATATGCCATGCTTTATCCCGGCACATTCTACAAACTGGTAGTTGTCGATATTGCGCCTAAGTTCTACCCGGTTCATCATGCCGAACTTGTGCGCGGCCTGAAAGCCATCGATCTGGCCAGCCTTAAAAGCCGTAACGACGCCGATGCTGTTCTGAGTCAGTACGAACCCATTCCCACAGTCCGGCAATTTCTGCTTAAAAATCTCTATCGAAACGAGCAGGGGCAATTTGCCTGGCGACTCAATCTGCCTGTTATCGAACGGGAACTTCACGGCATAGGCGAAGAACTTACCAATCCACAAATCGTAAGTGATCCTACTCTGTTTATCCGTGGCAGCGAATCGCCTTATATTCTGGACGACGATATTCCGACCATTAAGCGTATCTTCCCAAATGCCCAAATTGCTGTAATTCAGGGAGCTGGTCACTGGGTACAGGCCGAAAAACCGGTGGAGTTTGTAGATGCCTTACTAACCTTTATAGGGCATGGTTTATAGCGTACAGTTTATGGTTGCGCTGCACTAAGAAGGCAGTATACTTACAGGATAAGTAACCATAAACCGAAAACAATAAACTAAAAACCATAAACCGTACTCTCATGCCGACGCTTTATTTGATACCGACACTGCTGGCCGACGATACTGCCGAACAGGTGTTACCGCCAACAATTCGGGACGTAATCGACAAAACGGATGCTTTTTTTGTCGAAAATCTCCGCACAGCCCGTCGTTTTATTAGTGGGCTGAAAACCAGCCGTATTATTGCCGAAACTACGTTTTTTGAACTAAATAAAGATACGCCACCAGCCGACACCCGAAAACAAATCCAGGAACTCATGGAGCGCAAACGCAATGCGGGTGTACTCTCAGAAGCAGGCTGCCCCGGTGTAGCTGATCCGGGTTCGGTTGTTGTAGGGATGGCCCATGCACTAGGTTGGCGGGTAGAGCCTCTGGTTGGCCCATCATCGATTCTGCTGGCACTTATGGCGTCGGGCATGAGTGGGCAGTCATTTGTGTTTCATGGCTATTTGCCCATTGAAAAACAAGACCGCATTCGGGCAATTCGGCATCTGGAAAAAGAAGCTCAACAGCGACAGCAGACACAGATTTTCATGGAAACCCCTTACCGGAACGATGCCCTTTTTGCCGACATTGTGGCCAGTTGTCAGGCCAATACGCGCCTTTGTGTAGCCTGCAATCTAACCGCTCCTGACGCTTTTGTACGTACGCAAACCATTCGGGAATGGAAAACACAAGTTCCAGATTTGCGTAAAAAACCAACGGTGTTTTTACTTTTGTAACAACAACGCGGCCGGGCTAACGTTTCCGTAGTCTGGCCGTTTTACATATGATTCAAGCCTTCGAGTTTTCTCCATTTCACGAAAATACGTACGTCATTGCCGATGATACGACCCGCGAAGCCGTTATTATTGACCCTGGCTGTTACGAACAAGCCGAAAAAGAAGCCCTGGGCCGATTCGTTACAGATCATAACCTGTCGGTAAAATATCTCTTGCTCACTCATGCGCACCTTGACCACGTATTTGGAGTAGCCTATGTCAAACGCAAATTTGGCGTAAAAGCCTACCTGCACGAACTGGATATGGTTATTTACAATGATGTGCCTACCCGTTGTGCACTCTATGGTTTACGCGGTTATGAACCGGCCGAGATCGATGCTTATTTAAAAGAAGGCGACAAATTTTCATTTGGCAACATAACGCTGGATGTCGTTTTTGTACCGGGGCATGCACCGGGTCACGTGGCCTTTATCAATCATGCTGATCGCTATATTATTGGTGGCGATGTACTGTTCCGGGGTAGTGTGGGCCGTACAGATTTCCCATATTGCAATCATGCCGACCTCGTCAACAGCATACGAACTGAATTTTACACGCTCCCCGACGATTATGTTGTGTATCCAGGCCATATGGAACCGACAACCATCGGCCACGAAAAACGGACAAACCCATTTGTAAAAGAAGTTACTGGTTAAGAGTGAAGAGTGTAAAGTGTAAAATAAAAGGACAATGTAGCTATTTTTCACTCTTCACTCTTAACCAGTAAGCTCAAATTATGAACGCTCTTCTCAAACATCTCCCCAATGCCATGACCTGCGGCAACCTGTTGTGTGGTTGTGTTGGTTTAGTTATGGCTATGCGCGGGCATCTGGATACAGCAGCCTGGCTCATTGGGTTGGCGGCAGTGCTCGACTTTGGCGATGGCTTCGTAGCCCGGTTGGTTAAGGTGTCGGGGCCTTTCGGTAAAGAGTTGGATTCGCTGGCCGATGTGGTTACGTTTGGCGTACTACCCGCCACAATTGTTTTCCAACTGTGCTGGTTTCAGCAACTGGGCCCTATTTCCTACGCAGCATTCCTGATTGCAGTTTTGTCGGCACTACGGCTGGCTAATTTCAATATCGATACGCGCCAGTCTGAATCATTTATTGGACTACCTGTGCCTGCTAATGCTATGCTGATTGCGGCTTTTCCGCTGATGAGTCGTTACCAACCTCAATACGATACCATCTGGCAAAACGATGTTGCTATGGGTATGATGATCGCTTTTTCATTTATGCTCGTTTCGGAGGTTCCGCTTTTTGCGCTCAAATTCAAATCGTTCGGTTGGGCCGAAAATCGCATTAAATTCAGTTTTTTGATCGCGTCCGTCTTACTCTTGTTATTTTTGCAGTTCGCAGCCATTCCGTTAATCATTCTACTGTATATAGTTGTCTCATTATTTTCTAAAGAGCGAAAGAGTGAAACTGGGCCGCTTTAGTGCAGGGTGGTCTGTGCTGTCCGATTTCACTCTTTCGCTCTTTTACTTTTTCACTCTTTCAAATCATGAAATACATCGCCGAAATTAACATCATGACCCGTTCGGAAATCCTCGACCCACAAGGGAAGGCCGTTAAACTGGGGCTACATAACCTTCATATGGATACGATCGATAACGTCCGGATCGGTAAGCATATTCGTCTGGAAGTAGAATCTGACAGCCAGGAACAGGCTCACGAAACGGTTGATTCAGCCTGCCGCCAGCTCCTGGCCAATCTGATCATGGAAGAATATTCATTCGAACTGCGGCCAGCCTGATTAATCAGTTTGGCCAGCCGGAAAAGAACGCTTGCCCAACCGGCTAAGCCCTTAACTACTCAGACAGGCAGCAAGCAGTTTTTCTGACACAATAGTTACCCCAAAAAGTACTATTTTTGTCAGCCATTTTGCCATCTCCGAATGAACACCGTCTATTCAAGCATAAAAGGGTTAGGTTTTTACGTACCGGATACTATTGTTACCAACGATGACCTGACCCAATATATGGATACGTCCGACGCCTGGATTCAGGAACGGACAGGTATCAAACAACGTCGTTTCTTTACGTATGGCAAAGAAACCAATGCCAGCATGGCAGCAGCAGCATCAAGGCAGGCACTCGATCGCGCTGGTCTTGTTCCTAAAGATGTTGAGCTGATCGTTTACGCCACGTTGTCGCCCGACTACTACTTTCCGGGGTCGGCTTTTCTAATGCAGCGCGAGCTGGAACTGGAAGGCATAGCTGTTATCGACATCCGGCAGCAATGTTCAGGATTCGTTTACGGCCTGTCGATTGCCGACCAGTTCATTAAAACTGGTATGTATAAAACCGTGCTGGTTGTAGGCTCCGAAATTCAGTCGACTTTGATGGATAAAACCACCGAAGGCCGCAATGTGGCCGTTATTTTCGGCGACGGGGCGGGGGCGGCTGTTGTTCAGGCAACTACAGATCCCGAACACCGCATTTTATCGACTCACCTGCATGCCGACGGCCGCTATGCCGAAGAGCTTTACCTGAAAGATCCGGGCAGCAGCCGCCCCGATCATTTCATTACGGCCGATACAGCAACAGCGGGAGGCAGTAGCGTGGTTATGAACGGCAATGCCGTTTTTAAACATGCTGTAGTACGGTTTATGGAAGTGATCAACGAAGGATTGACCGCCAATGGTTATCAGGCCACCGATCTGAGCCTGTTGGTTCCACATCAGGCCAATATTCGCATTTCGGGCTACATTCAGCAACAAATGAACCTACCCGATGAGAAAGTATTTAACAACATCCAGAAGTATGGCAATACCACGGCAGCTTCTATACCCATTGCCCTAACCGAAGCGTATGAGCAGGGGCGCATTCAATCGGGCGATCTGGTTTGCCTGGCTGCATTTGGCAGTGGCTTCACCTGGGCCTCAGCTCTGATAAAGTGGTAAGCCCCCAACCCCCAAAAGGAGAGTACTATTACTTTTATGGAACAGCTAAATACTGCCCGATAGACGCGTCAGCAAGCCCCTCTGGGGTTGGGGGCTTTTCAATACGTCCCAATCGACAGCATCACCAGCGTACAGCCTTCGACAGGCTCAATACCTTCGGCCCGTAATTGCTCTTCGAATTCAGGATTTTCGGTTCCGGGATTAAAAATGACCCGTCGGGGTTTCAGGCTTTTAATATAGGCGTATAAACCCGGCTGATTCTGAGGACCAACATACATCGTTACCGTGTCGACATCTGTTAAAGCAGGTTGACCGGTATGAATAGGTTGACCGTTTATTTGCCCAGGTCTCAACCCAACCAACTCTATAGCATGCCCGTATCGTACTAAACTATGTGCGGCCCGATTGGCATAGCGAGAGGGGTTTTCTGTCGCACCGATTATTACTGTTTTTTTTGCTTCCTTATTCATTTACTTCAGCCTTGAACCATTCATAAACACCGATTCATTTCTTACTATAAAACCGTTCTACAGCAGAGGTAGTTCATGATACCCCCCCGCCTGTCAGGGTATTCTCTACGAAAATTGCATACTATAAATCCTTCTATTCTATTCCAGTAAGTAAGTTTTATAAGTCTATGCTGGAAATCCTTGACTATCAGTTTTTTTAATCTAGATTTACCAACTATTTTGCCATTCCTTTGTTAAGGAATAGTTAAACAAACGCAACCCCTACATATAGCTATTTTCTAAAAACAGGCACATAACAACCACTGGCAATGAGTGAGAAGAAGAATCAAAGTTTCTGGAATGAGAAGTGGGTGCCCATTGTGTTCGAAGGTATTGAGAACCCACCCCGTTATGAAGTATCTAATTATGGCAGGCTTCGCAGTTTTCAGGCAAGCGCTAAACCCGACGTCTCCGACAAGGGTACCGGTAATATTATTAAAGGATCTGTAATTCAGGGATATCGATCGTTAAATATCCGTTCGGCCGGTAAAACGCTCAACCGATATGTTCACAAACTAGTTGCCGAACATTTTGTAGATCGTGGCCACCCCGATCGGACATACGTGATCCATATTGACCATGACAAGCAAAATAACTATTACAACAACCTGCGGTGGGTCACAAAAAATGAAATGATTGAGCACAACCGGAATAACCCGAACCTTAAAAATCGTGTCATTCCCCGCTCAACCCGCAATTACAAACTCACCGAAAGCAAGGTTAAGATCATCAAAAAACTGCTCCGAAATGATAAAAATCGCCTGAAAATGATTGCCAAGCAGTTCGGAATAACCCACACTCAGCTAAACCGCATCAGATCGGGTGAAAACTGGAAACACGTAACCATTGAAGACGATCCGCGTTAGAATACCGCTGGATTAGCGTTTATTTTGAGTGATGTTTGAGATTATGAGTAGCAGCCAGTCGGGTCTCCTGACTGGCTGCCTTTTTTTAGCTAGTCAACCAGTACTGAAGAACGAAACGATTTTGGCTTTCGCATCAGGTAATCAATAGCCGAAATTTTCTTTTCGAACCCATAGTAGCACAAACGACATCAACTACTCAATTTTTTCCAATCGTGATTCCTGCCTCCGGCCCTAATCCGGGCGCTTCCCTAGAGTTTATTATAAAAAAAATACGCTAAATTTATTCGTATTAACGATAAGTTTTACAGGAAAGTGGTTGTAGATAGCTCCTGCTGAATCCGTAAAAATGGTAGTAACATCCGTAATCTGTATACCAGTCAATGCCCTTGTAAACTAGACCTTTGTCTAGACACTTCATCTTCTGGCCACGATCTGTTGAGCATGAAAGAGATTAAACGCATATTGACTGCTTATGAACAGATCGACCTCCGGAAACGCAAGGTCGCGCTGGCAACGGAGGTGTATGTTCAGGGATCAGCCTACCGACGACCCGGCGCACGCATACTGGTGAGTGACGACGGCCGCTGTGAAGATGCCATCAGTGACGGGTGTCTGGAAGGCGATGCGCTACGCAAAGCCCGACGGGTGATGCTCGATGGTAAACCAGTAATTGTGCGTTATGATACCATAGACCCGACCGATCCAACGAATCCAATTGCCTTATTGCAGGCACCTTTCAACGAAATCGCCCTGTCTATCCTGAGCGAAATCAACGCCTTTTTTAGCCAGCACTCGGGCGGCTTTCTGAGCAACAGACCGGGGCCTATTCATGAGCGTAGTTCGGATCGACCCGAACGGGTTTTAGTATAACTGGCCGTTGTCTGTAGGCCAGCTAACCGTTTATTGTAAATCCTTAAATTCTTGAACAAATTGGCAAAATTCAGCTTAAAAATCAACGGAAAAATCAGGCAGGTGGATGTCGACCCAACTACGCCCATGCTTTGGGTCCTACGCGACCATCTGGACCTGCCAGGCACTAAATACGGCTGTGGGATTGCCCAGTGCGGAGCCTGCACGGTACATCTGGACGGCACGGCGGTTCGTTCCTGCCAGTTGCCGGTTTCGGTGGTTGGCAAGCAAGCCATCACCACCATTGAAGGGCTATCGGCCAAAGGCGATCATCCCGTCCAGAAAGCCTGGCTAGAACACGATGTAGCCCAATGTGGCTACTGTCAGGCGGGTCAGATCATGAGTGCGGCTTCGCTGCTAAAAACCAATCCGAACCCCGGCGATGCGGATATAGATCTGGCCATGAGTGGCAACATTTGCCGGTGTGGTACGTATCTGCGCATCAGGGACGCCATCAAATCGGCGGCCAAGGAAACAACAAACACCCCAGCCACTCATAAATAACTCCCTGACCATGGAAAATACGAAAATGACCTACAATCGGCGTGCCTTTCTGAAAGCTTCGTTGCTTTCGGGGGGTGGCATGATGCTCAGTGTGAGCTGGCTGTCGAACGTTAAGGCAGCTGATAAACTACAGGCACTGAACCTGCCTGCGCAAGCGAGCCAGCTCAATGCCTACATTCAAATCACCGCCGACAACGCCGTTAAACTCATCTGCCCCAATCCCGAATTTGGCCAGAACGTGATGACGTCCCTGCCGATGATCATTGCCGAAGAACTAGACGTCGACTGGAAAAACGTGGTCGTTGAAATGGGGCCACATGACAATACCAAATTAGGTCCTCAGTTTACCGGTGGCAGTAACTCGGTTCGCATGTACTGGAAACCCCTCCGCGAAGCCGGAGCAGCCGCCCGGCAGATGTTGCGGGAAGCAGCCGCCCAAACCTGGAATGTGCCCGCCGAAGAAGTAACAACCCAGGCAGGAGTACTACAGCATGCAAGCGGAAAATCGGCCAGCTATGGCGAAATGGCCAGCAAAGCGGCTACGCTCACCGTGCCTAAAGGCATGAAGCTAAAAGCCCCGAAGGATTTTTCAATTGTCAGAACGTCGAAAAAAAATGTGGAAGGCCAGAAAATAGTGACGGGCAAACCTCTGTTCGGGCTTGACTACCGCACCGACGGCATGCTGATTGCCATGATTCAGCATCCACCGGCCTTTGGCATGAAACTGAAGTCGTTCGATGCCTCACAAGCCCTCAAAATGCCGGGTATCAAAGAGGTATTCAGCCTGAATCTGTACCCAGACGATTTTGAGCAGGGCGGCTTCGATACCCGCACCTTCAACCAATTGCTGGTGGTGGTGGGCAAGAGCACCTGGGAGGTGATGAATGCCCGTAAGAAACTGAAAGTTCAGTGGGAGCCTGCTGGCGATACCAAGGATATGATGATGGGCAGGGGTGGCAAACGGGAAGTTACGGTGCCGGGTCGGCTGGAAACGACCAGCACCCAACTCGAACAGATGCAGGAACTAGCTAAAAAGCCAGCCCAGCAATTACGAAAAGACGGCGACCCGGAAATGGCGTTCAAAAATGCGGCTCAGATTATCGAGCGCACCTACAATGCACCTTTTTTAGCGCACAATACGATGGAGCCGATGAATTTCTTCGCCCATGTGACGGAGGAGAAAGCGGTAGTAGCCGGACCATTGCAGGCGCCGGGTTGGTCTGAACCCACGCTGGCGAAACTATTGAACCTGCCAGCCGACAAGATTGAGATTCAGATGACACGGATGGGTGGCGGCTTCGGGCGTCGGGCGTATTGTCAATATATGTATGAAGCGGCTCTGATTTCCAAACAGGTTAAAGCACCTGTCAAACTGATCTACACCCGCGAAGATGACATGACCTATGGTATCTACCGGCCTATGTACACCGCTACGTATCGGGCGGCTCTGGATGCCAACAAGAACCTGATCGGTTTTCACGTAAAAGGAGGTGGCATTCCGGAACATGCCATTCATGCCAACCGTTTCCCGGCCGGTGCGGTCGATAACTATCTGGCCGAAGGCTGGGAAATTCCATCCAACATTACCATTGGTGCTTTCCGCGCCCCACGCTCCAACTTCAACGCTGCCGCCGAACAATCGTTTCTGGATGAAGTAGCCGAAGCCATAGGCAAAGACCCCATCGAGTTCAGGCTGGAGCTTCTGAAACGGGCCAAAGAAAATCCGGTGGGCAAAAACAACGAGTATGACGCCGACCGGTATGCGGGTGTACTCACCCTGGTGCGCGACAAATCGAACTGGAATAAGGTCGGAAACGAGAAATACCACCGGGGCGTAGCGGCCTATTTCTGTCATAACTCATATGCGGCTCATGTGGTGGATATGGTAAGTCGGGATGGAGAGCCGTATGTTGAACGGGTATTCAGTGCGATGGACTGCGGCATTGTCGTAAATCCTGATGCAGCCAAAAACATGGTGCAGGGAGCCGTAGTCGATGGCATCGGGAATGCGCTCTACGGTGCCCTGACGCACAAAAACGGCGCTGCCGAACAAAGTAACTTTCATAATTACCGTATCATTCGGCATAACGAAGCGCCCAAACAGATCGAGGTTTATTTTGTCGAAAACGACTTCGACCCAACTGGCTTAGGCGAACCGCCTTTCCCACCGGTGTTTGGGGCAGTAGCCAATGCATTGTATAAGACCACGGGCAAGCGTTTTTACGACCAGCCCTTTAAATCTGAGCTGGACAAGCCGGTTCAGGGTTAATGAGCTTCGCTAAATAGTTTTGTCAGGATCTAAGAAATGGGCAGACCTATTGGGTAGCAAATTGATTGGTGATTAAGGCCAAAATCAGGTATGTTTACCAACAAGGCCACTCGTTTATTCCGGTAGTCTGACTGGTAAATTTCCCTCTTTTATGCCTTATCACCCTTATGGAAGGAACAAAATCGACAGCCTATATCTCAAAAGCCCGTTCGGCTACCCAGTTAATTTTTTTGGTTTGTGGCCTGGGTATGGCCAGTTGGGCACCCATGATTCCTCTGGCCAAAGATCGTTTAGCGCTAAACGATGCTAATCTGGGTTTACTGCTGCTGCTGGTAGGAGGTGGTGCCATGCTGATGATGCCTACCTCAGGGTGGCTGGTAGGTCGCTTTGGTAGCCGCGTTGTTATGGCAGGTGCCGGGCTGATCATGGCTTTTGTTCTCCCCCTACTGCTTATTCTTTCCTCTCCGGCGGCTATGGCCGTAGCCTTGTTTGTATTCGGTTCCAGCATCGGTACAATTGACGTGGCCATGAATGCACATGGTGTTCAGGTGCAGAACCTCTACGGAAAACCTATTATGTCGTCGCTGCATGGACTGTTCAGCGTGGGGGGCCTGTTCGGCTCGCTTGGGCTAGGTTTTTTGATTAAACTGGGGCTTAATCCCGTCTACGCCATTGTTAGTATTGCCACGCTGATGATCATTATTACCCTGACGCAGTACCCGTTCTTATTTCCTCTGGAGGTCGAGCAACGGGCCATTGCCCGGTTCTCGGCCCCGCATGAGCAGCCAACGGCGGATAAACAACGGTTTGGCTGGCTGCATGGCAGAGTCTTGTTTCTGGGTATGATGTGTTTTGCTGTTTTTCTGGCCGAGGGTGCCATTCTTGACTGGAGTGCGATCTTTCTGCGCGACATCAAAGGAATCACACCGGAGTTTGCGGGAGCAGGCTACGCGGCTTTTTCGATTGCTATGGCTACAATGCGATTGACTGGAGACAAACTGGTGGCCCGTCTGAACGGCAAAACGGTGGTGGTAGGTGGGAGCCTGCTGGGCGCAGTTGGCCTGAGTATAGCTGTCCTGAGCCCCTGGGTAGCGGGTGCTATGGCTGGCTTTGTGCTGCTGGGGCTCGGAGCGGCCAATATAGTCCCTGTCTTTTTCAGTGCAGCCGGCAGGCTGCCCGGCATTGCGCCGACCGTGAGTATACCGGCCATAACAACCATTGGGTATACGGGCCTGCTGGCAGGCCCGGCCTTACTGGGCTTTATCGCCCAGCAGTTTTCCCTAAGTATCGCTTTAGGGTTTCTGGCTCTGGTATTGCTACTGGTAGCGTTAAGCTATAGCCTGAAAGGGCAAGCCAATTAACAAGTAATTTTCTGGTTATCAGCGCCGACGAGTTGCTTGAAGTAATCGTTTTGGTCGATGCCCGGAATCATACCTACCGTGATCAATTCCGGGCACCAGACCTTACCAAACAGTTATTCTGTCTTTTTCGGGTTTATACATTTTATCCCCAGGTTGTACATTAAAGGCATTATAAAAAGGCGTGAAGTTCATCAGCGGTCCATTTACGCGCCATTTGGCCGGTGAGTGCGGATTGGTGTTTACATACATGCCCATATACGCATCCCTGGTTTTTACGCGCCAGATCCGGGCTATTGAAATGAAAAACCGTTGGTCGGGCGTAAAACCGTCCAATTTTTGATCGTTGTTGCCAGGTGTGGCTCGTCCCTGTTCGGTCAGTTTAAAGGCATCATAGGCAATGGCAACTCCAGCAATATCGGCGGTGTTTTCGCCCACGGTTAAGGCTCCTTTTACGTGCACCGAATCCAGCACCGTAAACCGATTGTATTGGTCAATCACCTGCTGGGTTTTCGCTCTGAATTTGGCGTAGTCCGTTTTGGTCCACCAGTTGGTTACGTTACCATATTTATCGAATTGTGCGCCCTGATCGTCGAACGAATGCGTAATTTCGTGACCAATCACCATACCGATGCCACCATAGTTCAATGCATCGTCGGCATTTACGTCGAAATAGGGCGGCTGTAAAATTCCGGCCGGAAAAACAATTTCATTGAGTGGAGGATTGTTATATGCCGTTACCGTGGGCGGGGTCGTGTGCCATTCCGTTCGGTCGACGGGCTTTCCTACTTTAGCGAGGCTATTGCGGTAATCATTTTTAGCTGTCGCCAGCCGGTTTTCAAAATAAGCGTCTCGTTTGATGGACACCTGCGAGTAGTCGCGCCATTTATCGGGATAACCAATTTTCTGCGAAAAAGCGTAGAGTTTTTCCTTCGCCTTTGCTTTGGTAGAATCGCTCATCCAGTCCAGGCGGTTGATGCGGGCTTCAAAGGCTTTTTTGAGGTTATCGACCAGCACAGCCATCCGTTTTCTGGCCGATTCCGGAAAATATTTTTTCACATACAGTTGGGCCAGGGCATCGCCAAGCGACCGATCGACCGCCTGCGTCATTTCTTCGGCACGTGTTTGCTTAACCGCCTGGCCAGTCAGAATTTTAGCGTAGGCAAACGAGGCATCTACAAATGGCTGACTTAAGAAATTGGCATAGTTGGTTAATGCATGGGCTTTTAAATAAACTTTCCAATCCTGAATAGGGACCGATGTCAACAACGCATTCAGTTTGTCATAATAAGCCGGTTGGGCTACATTGACCGAATCAACTGTTACCCCTAAATCGCTCAATAACGTTGTCCAGCGTAGGGTAGGCTGTTTTTGGGCAAGATCGGCAACGGCCAGTTTATTATAGTTCGCCTTCACATCCCGGCGTTCGATATTCGTTTTATGAGCGGTGGCCAGTTGCTTTTCAATGTCATAGGCAATTTCTGCGTTTCTCCCGGCAGTCGATGCCTCCGTACCAATCAATTCAAACAGGCGGGTGAGGTAGGTTCGGTAGGCTTTTTGAATGACGAGGGTCGACGAATCGGTTTTAACATAATACCCCCGTTCTGGCAGCCCGATTCCGGTCTGGCTAAACTGGGCAATATTGACCGTACTCTTTCGGTTATCGGGTCCTACATAAAAACCAATGATGGAACCATTCCCTGCTTTTTGTTCGTCGGTTACCAGCTTCAGCAACGAAGGCACATCGGTTACGGCATCGATGCGGGCGAGCAGCGGCTTAATGGGTTCATAACCGCGTTTGTTAATAGCGAGGGTGTCCATGCCGGAAGCGTAAAAATCGCCCACCTGTTGTTCAATACTCCCTGCCGGGTTCTTACCGATCGAAACGCTGTCCAGAATTCCCTGCAACCGTATGCGTTGCGGATAATTCATAAAGGAATAAGCCCCCACGCCCGTTTGGCTGGGCGGTATGCGGACGGTATCGTTCCAGATGCCGTTTGCGTAGGCAAAGAAATCATCTCCTGGCTTTTTAGAAGCGTCGATTCCCGTTATGACTACCCGTTTGGCATTTGGCATAGAAACTCGCGTACAGGCTCCTGTCACGAACAGGGCCAGCGAGAAATAGATGAGTTGTTTCATGGTTTGTATAGATACCGATCAGTGTACGCTGGCGAATTCAGCGTAAAATCAAAAATAACCAGAGTTTCTATAATCTCACGAAACCTTTGGCAGAAATGCTACGCTCCGAATTTGGATATAAACCTACTTCTTAGTTCAGCATTCGATACTCATTGGGCGATTGGCCCACCCGTTGTTTAAACAGCCGAATAAAATGCTGGGGATATTTAAAACCCAGGTCATAGGCAACTTGACTAACCGATTTACGCTGATCAAATATTTTTTCTTTGGCTAGATCAATCACCTTCGCCTGGATGTGTTCCTGCGCTGTTTTACCCGTTTCCTTCTTGATCAGGTCGCCAAAATAATTGGCCGACAAATTCAGTTCGCTGGCGCAGTAAGCTACTGAGGGAAGTCCAATCGTTTGTGGTTTATCACTTTGATAATACACATTCAACAAATGCTCAAACCGCTCTAAAATTCCCTCATGCACATGGTTTCGGGTTATAAACTGGCGGTCATAAAAACGGACGCAATAGTTCAAAAACAGTTCGATTGTGGAAACAATCAATCGTTTGCTATGCCTGTCGATAGCGTGCTCCAGTTCATAATTAATTTTCTCAAACGAATCCATTACTATTCCGCGCTCCCGACCAGACAGATGCAGAGCTTCGTAGGATTGGTAGCCAAAGAACGTATAGTCCTGAATATGTCGGCCCAGCGCCGTGCCATGAATCAAATCAGGGTGAAAAACCAGCACGTATCCTTTAGGTTGATAGGTTTCGCCATTACTATTTACACCGGCTACCTGACCTGGCGCCATAAAAACCAGGGTGCCTTCCTGATAATCATACGTATGTCGCCCATACGCCAGATCACCGCACTTTACATCTTTTAAGAAGATAGCGTAAAAACCGAAATACATACGAGAACCCTGCCGGGGAGACGCTTTCGATAAATCAACGACACTAACCAGCGGGTGTAGTGTTTCATTGTTATTGAAATCGTTGTACTCGCTTATTGTCTCAAATCGGCGTAAAGTATCCATAGTACGGTTAGTTATCTATTCCAAAATTACCGCTTTCCGCTTACCCTACCGGATGCAAAACAGTGAATAAGGAATATTGGTAGTAATCCCCGTAATCTGTATACCAGCCAAACCATAAAATGAGGAGACCTTTGTCCTGCCAGAGAATGTAAAGCTCAGCACCAACGATCGGAAAACTTTCAAAACGCTGGACAAGAAAGCAAGTTTCTTCTTCGATCATCAGGATCTGGCTAGGGTAAAATGGCTGGATGGACATAAGCAGCCGACATAATTACGTAAAAAGAAAAATGATGCAAAAACGACTAATAGGCCGCAGTGGCTTAGAAGTATCCGCCCTTGGCCTTGGTTGTATGGGCCTTAGTTATGGCTATGGACCCGCCACCAACAAACAGGATGCCATTAACCTTATTCGTGCCGCTTTCGATAAAGGTGTTACCTTCTTCGATACGGCAGAAGCCTACGGCCCCTTTATAAATGAAGAAGTACTTGGCGAAGCCCTGGCACCATTTCGGAATGAAGTTGTGATTGCTACCAAGTTTGGATTCAAAGAAGGTAATACAATGCTAGGCATGGACAGTCGGCCCGAAAACATCAGAGCTGTTGCGGATGCTTCGCTGAAACGGTTGAGAACCGATGTTATCGATCTGTTTTATCAGCATCGAGTCGATCCGGCAGTGCCTATTGAAGACGTAGCCGGTACGGTTAAAGACCTCATCCGGGAAGGAAAAGTGAAGCACTTTGGCCTGTCGGAAGCAGGTGTAGAAACCATTCGGAAAGCCCACGCTGTACAACCGGTAGCGGCTCTGCAAAGTGAATATTCGCTTTGGTGGCGCGAGCCGGAAGCCCAAATACTTCCGACACTGGAAGAGCTGGGTATTGGTTTTGTACCATTCAGCCCGCTGGGAAAAGGGTTTCTGACGGGCAAAATCGACAATAGCACGACGTTCGACAAAACCGACTTTCGGACTATTGTGCCCCGTTTTTCGGAAGAGAATCGAAAAGCCAACCAGGTTCTGGTGGATTTACTCGGCAAACTAGCCAACGACCGTCAGGCAACGTCGGCACAGATAGCTCTTGCCTGGCTACTCGCCCAAAAAACCTGGATCGTACCAATTCCGGGCACAACAAAATTGCATCGGCTGGAAGAAAATATTGGCGCAGCGGCCATTACACTAGGAGAAGCCGATCTCAACGAAATCAATTCGGCTTTTTCAGCGATTCCGGTACAAGGCGATCGCTATCCGGCACATTTGCAAAAGCGGGTAGGTAATTGAGGCCGAGACACTGGTGAGCGCAACCAGCGTATTTGCAAAGATTCGTTGGTTGCTCATAAACGAAATAACTTCTGAACTGGGTGTCGACTCTACAGTTTTTACCGATTCGTCGATTGCTTTGCCAGCTCGGTTTCCGTTTCTGCCTGCCCAGCCAGTGGCAACGACAGGAAGAATGACGTTCCAACTCCCTCCGTGGTTTCGAACCAGATAGACCCTCCGGCATGTTCGACACCTCTCTTGGCAATTGCCAGTCCAAGCCCCGATCCGCCCCGCTTCGTACTAAAATTGGGCAGAAACACTTTTTTACGAATCGCTTCAGGAATACCGGCTCCGTTGTCGTGAATCTCGATCTGCACATCGTCGTCGTTGGTGTACAGCCGTAAATTCAGTATGGGCTTTCGCTCGGGCGGAACCGACTGAATACCATTGATAATCAGATTGGTAATTGTACGTCCAATCAGTTGGCGATCGCCTTTTACCATTACGGGCCCAGGGGCAATCTGGCGCTGAAGAATTATTCGCTGATCGTCGGCATATAAATCGGCGGCTTTATTGATGACGCCAGTTACCTCAAAAATCTCATTTTTGGGCAAAGGCATTTTGGCAAAATCAGAAAACGAAGTAGCAATATCACTCAGGTTATCGATCTGGTCGAGCAACGAATCGAAAGTGCGCTGAATGACCCGACGCATAGCCGGATCGTTTGTGCTGGCAGCCCCTTCGGTTCCATTTACATTTGGGAAAGTCCGCTGCAAATGCTGCAAGGTCAATTTCATGGGCGTCAGCGGATTTTTGATCTCGTGCGCAACCTGCTTGGCCATTTCGCGCCAGGCCGACTGTTTCTCGTTCTGCGCCAATGCCTGCTTACTTTCTTCCAGCTTCACAAGCATTCGGTTATACTCCCGAATCAACAACCCAATTTCATCATCAGAACGCCACGGCAACGGTTCATTAGGTTGGTCGAGATTTGTTTTCCGTATCTTCTGGGTCAGTAGTTTCAGCGGCTTGGTCAGCACATTGGAAGCGAAATACGACAGGATCAGAAAGAACAAAAACAGACCGGTGAAGATGCTGAGTGCCGATGAAATGACTTCAATAATTTGCCGGTCAAGTTCAGGCCGGGCATAAAAATAAGGAATACTTAAAACACCCAGCAGGCGACCATCGTATGATTTGATACCAGCATACGCTGTTCGATATTGCTTACTGCCCAGCGACTCATTTAACAAAATCTGATTTTCCTTATCCTCAACAATGTGGATAAAAGCCTCTGGATTGATGTATTTAGAGAGATGCCCGCTTTCGTATATCAGCGGTCGCGTAGATGTGCTAAGTAACCCATTCTTATCGAACAGGCTAATGTCAACACTGGCATCGCGTGCGATCTTGCGCAATTCTTCCTCCATCGACGCTTTACTACGTCGTCCCTGCTGGTATTCGTCCAGATAATTTTCAAAGTTGGAAGCAATGTTACGCGTGTTATTAATGTAGCTATTCTCCTGATTAGCAATATAGTTAGAACTAATTACGCTCAGAATAATCACAATAACCAGAAGCAGCGGCAAAAAGAACGCCACATTCAGCAGAATCTGAATACGGGTTGAATAGTTGATACTAAACTGGGAAAACCCGTAATACACGGCATATATGATAATAACAATCAGTACGGTCAGTACCAGTAGTAGATATAAAAAAGAAAAGTTCGAAAATATATTCTGGAACGGATATTCGGCCGACGAAACCACCACGATACGCCCATCCTGACCGCGCTGCCCTACGTGCTGATAGCCATTGGCAATGAGGCCGGTTGTGTATAGTGCTGGATTTGCCAGGAGAGCGGGCGGCATCTTTCGGTCATAATTATAACTACCCGCACTGTATAAAATTCGGCGCAGCGAGGTGTCGCCAGCGGCTGGTCTACCCAGAATAGCATAGCTATATTCCTGTGTATCGGAACTATGCATAAATTTTGTATCGACAAGCAGTTCAGGATAAACACTTTTCGGACGCTCATTGCGCAATCGAAGATCCAGCACAACATAACCCAGGGTGTCGGCAAGGGTCGATGTGGCACCCAGCTTATCATGCAGAATCGGCACAAAACAAACGTATTGTTTAATAAACTGATTGCCAACCTCATTAATAAAATTAACCCCCAAATACTGAGTTTTGTACTCAGGCCGACCATAGCGGGCTTTCAGACTGGCTAATGAGTTGGCATTCGGGCCAATATCAAGCGATTGCCCGTTTGCCAGAAATGCCAATACGTCGATATCGTATTTATCAAAATATTTGTCCAGATGAACGCTTTTGATCCGTTGCTGAATGCGCTCCCGAACCAGCAGCGTATCTCGGCGCAGGAGTCGGGCAATATCGGCATCGTTTCGAATTGATTCCTGCGCTTTGCTGAGTAAGAATTCACCAAATTCGTCATTCTCTGCCAGCAACTGCGATGCAAACTCCCGCTCATGAACCAGTTGCTTCTTTATTTCCTGATTATAAACCACATAGGCGGTAGTAACGGCGCAAATGAAAGCCGCCAGAAATAAATACACCGACGTTTTATAACGAAATGTGTAGAGAGCCCGCACAAAACGGCCCAGGTAAACAAACAGAAAATATAACCCATTCAGGAGCAGAATTGGGTCGAGTACCCAGTCGATTGCATAAAAAATCAGGAAAGCAACCAAAGTACCGGCCAAAATCCAGAGCGATCCTTCTGTTCGGACACGGTTAAAGCGCAGAAAAACGCTTGCCAGCAGATGAATCAGCAAAAAGTAAATCGACGAAATAGTAACGAAGACGATCAGGCAAACGATCTTCAGTAATGAAAACCGGATATTCAGCGTAATATCGAGCGTAAATTGCGACTTCTCATAGATGTTGTTCAACTCGTCATAACAGCATGCAAAGACCAGATAGCTCAGAACAACACACACTACAGACAAGAGTTTTTTGGCGGGCGACGGTAAATAAATTAACCGGCGGTAGCTATGCGACCGATAATAGGTACTAACCCAATAATAGGCCAGAATAAGGATAACGATCGCATTCAGCAGCAAATCGCCCAACGACGGAACCAGCACCGATGACGCATAGAAGCGCGAGTTGAATAAGTCGGATTCGATAAACAAAAACGGCACGCCGAAATACAACATTAGTGCCCGCAACAGCACCAGATAGGCCGCTAACCAGATAAAGCCCCGCTCAAACTGCCGACGTCGTTTTAGTTTGATCAGGGTCAGCAGGACAAATAACCCCAGAAAGATTACGCCTAATGTAGCCAGAATAACCGTGTTTACGGGAGTCGACTGATTGCGGTAGGTATTGACTTTAGGGGGTATAACTGAAAACAAATACACCGGCGTATTGTCGTAGATAGCCTGGTAAACAGTTGTCCGATCATTGACAATCGCTTCGGGATCGATAGCAAACAGGCTCGAATTATAACCCGACTGGAGATAGGTATTATTATTTTGATAGTGTCTGTAAATATTGATCAGCGAAAACACATCCAGCGAATCTACTCCACGGCGAATTCGACGGTGACTAACAATATATTTTCCCTGCTCAAAGTCGACCAGTGTCGGATAAGTTACGGCCGCAATACGCGAATAGCTCGGAATAAAGCGATAATCAGACCAAAACACTAATTGAGGAGCTTCGGGCTGCCCAATCTGTTTACGAAAAATAAAGTAAGGATATCGGGTTGGCTGGCTCATACCAGCAAACGTTGTATCGGAAGATTTCTGTAGCTTTTCGGAAACACGATTCAGTTCGTCAGTACTGACACGTATTTCGTCCTTTACACGCTGCTGCACAGCCGTCATGTATTGCTCGTCGGTGGCTCCGGGGGCATTTTCCTCCAGAAACCAATAGCACAATACAGAAAGCACTGCGGCCAGTACAGCTAATCCTAAAAAAATATGGTGGTCAATTCGCTTCACGGTCCCGGCAAGGGTTTGGTCTAAACCGACCTAAAATCATGCCAATTTTGTTGGGCAAGTACCAATGAGTAGTGTTTACCCTCCGATAAACTACAAAACCTACAGGTTCGATAGCAAACAGCATCCTGCTTTATCTAGCGCAGACCCGTTGCTGACGGTTGTTCTTTTTCTACCGTGAAACCACCTGGTTCATAACCAATTTCGGCACCTAATACATATAACAAATGCCTCCGATCAATAATGATCCGAACGCCTTCTACGTTATACACTTCGTCGGCAGAACCGGGGACATCGAACCCCAGCAACCACGATGCGCCACAACCTCCTCCCCGAATACCGACCCTGAGGCCGTATTCGTCTGGAATTTTATTGGCCCGCATGGTGTCCATTAGTTGTTGCCGCGCTTCGGGCCGAACAAGAACAGGATTCTCAAGTGCCAACATAAACTGATAAATACGTTTGTGTATACCCTTTTTCTGAAGAAGCTGGCCAAACCAGAACAGCGTTTACCAACAGAATACTGTATACTCTTTTGTCAAAGTTATTCATTTTTATTCAAACAACGTTTTCCCTTATATGGAGTTGCTGAGTGATTTTTTGAAGTTGATCGTACCGGCAGGTCTGGTTCTTTATGGCATGTACCTAACCGTTAAGTTATTACTGGAACGGGAGGCCGACCGCCATCGCTTCGACATTAAAACCCGTTATACCGAAACGGTAGTTCCGATTCGGCTACAGGCATACGAACGTATGGTGCTCTTTCTGGAGCGTATCAGTCCAAACAATTTATTAGTCCGGCTGGGCGGTACGGCAAGTACATCGCTGGAATTTCAACAACGGCTCCTGCAGGAAATCCGGGATGAGTATAATCATAACCTATCGCAGCAAGTCTACATGAGCCAGGCTGTGTGGGATCAGATTCAGGGAGCCATGAACGATGTGACTACGCTTATCAACCGGGCCGCTGGCGATACTCAACCCGATGCCTCTGCTCTTGATCTGTCGAAACGTATTTTCGAACGAATTATCGAAAAAGATCGGCTCCCTACTGCCGACGCGCTAAAAGCGGTCAAGGAAGAGATTCAAACGATGTTTATGTAGGGGCTTAACAAATCTTTCAAAATCTTACACCATTCGTCAGTCGCTGTTCAGGGCTTTTCCATAAAATGCCAACGGCATGACAGGGTTGTAGAAGCAGGCTTATCAGGTTCTTACTGCCAAAATGCTACGGCGCTACGCGGTTAGAAAGTTTTATAAAAAAGCCCTCAATCCTTGTTGAAATGTCCTGGTCAATTCTTTGATATGCTTTACCGGCAGGTAGTACGTTTACCCATCTAAATTGCTCACACAAACACCTCCGCCGAGAGTGCCATTGCCACCTGAAAAGCGGCCATATCAAGCTGTAGGTCAACGTTTTCGGCTATAAGCGTTTCAATAATTGATTCGGTAGGCAAATTTCCGGTCAAATTGTCGGCTGCCATTGGGCACCCTCCGAAACCACGTAAAGCACCATCAATACGCCGAACACCTGCCCGTACAGCCGCCCGTACTTTAGCATTAGCCTCAGCGGGCAGGGCGTGTAAATGCGCCCCGAATTCGATTGACGGAAAATTGGCAAGCAAGTGTTTAAACAACGTTTCGATGCTTTCGGGCGTCGACGACCCAATGGTGTCAGATGGTGCAATCAGTTGAATCTCCATAGCCCTGAGCTGGTCGGTAAAGGCGCTGACCAGTTCAGGACTGTAGGGATCGCCATACGGATTTCCGAATCCCATCGACAGGTATACGACCAGTTGTTTACCTGTCCGAACACAAAGGTTCTGAATCTGACTTACCTCCTCAAATGCCTGAACGATAGACTTGTTGGTGTTGCGCTGTTGAAACGTTTCGGATACCGAAAGCGGAAATCCAATATACGGAATAGTATCAAATTCGGCGGCCTGTTCGGCACCCCGTACATTGGCAACGATGGCCAATAGTTTTGTTTTCGTAGCCGACAGATCGAGCCCGGCTAATACGTCGGCCGTATCGCGCAGTTGCGGAATGGCTTTGGGCGACACAAAACTACCGAAGTCGAGCGTATCGAAACCAACCCGCAGCAACGCATTGAGGTAGCGAATTTTCAGATCCGTTGGCACAAAATGGCCTAGCCCCTGCATGGCGTCGCGCGGGCATTCTACCAGCTTCATTAGCGCGAAAGGGGTTGATTCGGTCGCGACAGAACGGCCAGAAATATCATTATAATAGCACAAATGGCCAGTCCACCTGCTTCGCGCGCCATTTCGATATTCATGCTCCGCATACCCACTTCACTAAACAAAAACCCTTCGAACACGGGCGGCCACTGATAAATAGCGGCAATGACATACATAATCGCCATTATGGCCAGAAACCACCAGCGAGCCAGCCCGGCATAGGTCATAAAACAGGCAATGGCTGCCAGCGCATAGATAGGTATCCAAACCTCGGGGTCCGGATCGTTATACTGAACAGCAGCAAACAACAAAAACAGGAGCCCGAAAACAATAGAAAGTATTTTACGCATGGGTTAAATCGAAATAGCACTCATTTACAATATTCGGCAACAGCATTAGCGGCATCAGCATACCCCAGGTTTTGAGCCTGTTTCAGACTTAGGCAGGCGCTTTCGCGCTGGTTCTGCAAAATTTGAGCAATCCCTAATCCATAAAATGCCTTCCCAAATTTAGGATCGGCCTGTACGGCCTGCTGAAAGTCGGCAGTAGCTCCAGCGAGGTCTTTCTGCTGAAATCGCAGATTGCCCCGATTATACAAAGCCAGCGCATTCCTGGAATCTAACGTAATTGCCTGCGAAAAATCGTTAAGAGCAGGCTGAATTTGTCCCTGAGCGGCCAGCAACTGCCCTCGGTTCAGAAAAATTTCGGAACGTATGCTCCGGCCGGTGTCGGGTGCCAGCCGAATAGCATCTGAATAGTCTTTCAGCGCTCCCGTCAGATCATTCTCAGCAACTTTTAGTAAAGCCCGGTTGTAGTATGGCCGGTAAAAACCAGGTTCCAGCTTGATGGCCTGATCATAATCCAGCGTCGCATTAGCATATTCTTTCAATTCAAAATAAGCTACTCCACGCGAATTAAAGGCTTCCACATTATCGGCATCAGCTTCAATGGCCTGATTCAAAACCTGAATAGCCTCCCGAAATTTCCCCTGCTTTAAATAATCCCGTCCCTGTTGCAGGTTTTTATCAGCGGACGTACAGGCAGTGAAAATCAACAAAATAACACAAATACTATAGTATGAACGCATCATTTTTAAAGAGCGAATGAGTGAAAGAGCAAAAGAGTACCGCAAATGATTTTTCACAAAGGTACGGGCGAAATTTGGTCGTTTGTCTAACATTTGCTTAACTTTGCATCGGCAAATCGGTGCTACCAGCTCCTGCTGAATCCCCCAGGTCTTGACCGAAGCAAGGGTAGGTGGTTGTAGCGGTGAGACATTGGTTTGCCATTTTTTGTTTCCGTACATCACGAATTGTAGTTTCGCGGAATCAACTAGTATGTTTAGCGGATTTCCTTTAGCTGGCCGCTAAATTCTTGACTGCCTACATGGACCTGCTCAGCCAACTTACGGCGTCGTTTGCCGACGCATTTCATACCGAATCAACCGCCAGCGAGCCACTTCTGATTTGTTCTCCCGGCCGCGTAAATCTTATTGGCGAGCATACCGACTATAACGAAGGCTTCGTTCTGCCAGCCGCTATCGATAAAGCCATTTATTTGGCCGTAAGTCCACGCACCGATAATGAACTGCATTTTGTGGCCTACGATCTGAATAAATCGTTTCAGGGCTCATTGAACGACCTGTCGCCAACACATACCTGGGCCGACTATCTGCTGGGGGTTGTTGCTCAGTTCATACTGGCAGGTCAGCAGATTAGCGGATTCAATTGCCTCTTTACGGGTACCATTCCGATGGGCTCGGGGCTGTCGTCGTCGGCAGCGCTCGAAAATGGCGTTGGTTTTGCTCTCAACGAAATGTTTCAGCTAGGGCTCGACCGAATTACCATGCTGAAACTATCGCAACGGGCCGAAAACGAATTCGTTGGGGCCAAGGTTGGCATTATGGATATGTTTGCCAGCATGATGGGCCGGGCCGATCATGTTATCAAACTCGATTGTCGTTCGCTCGAATATGCTTACGCTCCGCTGCAAATGGATGGCATCAGCATTGTCCTTTGCGATTCGCGGGTGAAGCACTCACTTGTTTCGTCGGAATACAATACACGCCGGGCCGAATGTGAAGCAGGGGTCCGCTTTCTGAAAGCGTTCTATCCAGAAGTCAACAGCCTGCGCGATGTTACCATGACCATGCTCGACACGCATTTGAAGCATACGCAGCCGCTCATCTATCGTCGGTGTGCTTATGTCGTTCAGGAAAATCAACGATTGCTCGATGGGGTTGCAGCTCTGGAAACAGGCAATATCAGCGCGTTTGGTCAACTGATGTATGGGTCGCACGAAGGGCTAAGCCAATGGTATGAAGTAAGCTGTCCGGAACTGGATATTTTGGTCGAAATAGCCCGTCAGCATCCCGGCGTACTAGGAGCCCGAATGATGGGTGGCGGGTTTGGTGGCTGCACCATAAACTTAGTTCAGGAAGACCATCTGGACGATTTCAGGCAACTGATTATCAAACAATATAAAGCCCAAACGGGGAAAGATACGTACCTTCACGTCTGCAAAATTCAAAATGGTACGAACCTGGTCAGCAAGTCAGTAAGTCGGTAAGATTTGTTGCTTTACCATCTCACTGACTTACCGCCATACGACTTTTTAATTCTGTTTAACTATGAAATTTTTTATTGACACGGCCAATCTGGCCGACATTCGCGAAGCCCAGGCAATGGGAATTCTCGACGGCGTCACGACTAACCCATCGCTGATGGCCAAAGAAGGTATCACCGGCAAAGACAACGTGATGCGCCACTACAAACAAATCTGCGAAATCGTGGAAGGAGATGTAAGCGCAGAAGTTATCTCGGTTAACTACGAAGAGATGATCAAAGAAGGCGACGAACTGGCCGAAATCGACGAGAACATCGTGGTGAAAGTTCCAATGACCGCCGACGGTGTAAAAGCCATCAAATATTTCTCTGAAAAAGGCATTCGTACCAACTGTACGCTTATTTTCTCGGCAGGTCAGGCCCTACTGGCGGCTAAAGCAGGGGCTTCGTTTGTGTCGCCATTTGTTGGTCGGTTAGACGATATTTCGACCGATGGTATGGCCCTGATCGAACAAATCGTAACTATTTTCACAAACTACGGTTTCACTACCGAAGTGCTGGCAGCCTCTGTTCGTCACCCAATGCACGTTATCCAGTGCGCTGAAATTGGTGCCGATGTAATGACAGCCCCATTGAGCGTTATTAAAGCCTTACTGAATCACCCACTTACCGACAGCGGTCTGGCTAAATTCCTGGCCGACCATGCGAAAGCGTCTGCACAATAATTCGTTCTTGATTTACGCTATACGGTATGATTTCGCTCGTATCGTATAGCGTAAATCTGACAACCGTAAACCGATACTATGTTTTCTACCGAACCTGTTCTTAGCCTCGATCATGCGGACATCTATCAGGGAACCAAGCTGATTCTGGGCGATGTGTCGTTTCAAATCAATAAAGGCGATTTTGCCTACCTAATCGGGCGAACAGGCAGTGGTAAAACTTCTCTACTAAAAACATTATATGCCGATTTATGGCTTCAGAATGGCAAAGGGTTTGTTGCGGGCTATTCGCTCGATAAACTAAAACCCCGCGACGTTCCGTTTCTGCGCCGTAAGATAGGCATCGTGTTTCAGGACTTTCAGCTATTTTTTGATCGGTCGGTCGAAGAAAACCTGCGCTTTGTTCTCCGGGCTACCGGCTGGACGAAAAAAGTAGATATGAACAACCGCATTGCCGATGTGCTGATGCAGGTTGGTCTGGGTACGGCCCAGAAAAAAATGCCCCATCAGCTTTCGGGGGGCGAACAGCAACGGGTGGTTATTGCACGGGCCATGCTCAACGAACCGCTGGTGCTCATTGCCGACGAGCCCACGGGTAACCTCGACCCTGCCGTTGCGGATCAGATCATGAAAGTTTTTCAGGCCATTAACAATGCAGGAACGGCTGTGCTAATGGCAACTCATAACTACGACCTGCTGAACAAATATCCTGCCCGCGTTCTGCGCTGCCAGGATGGGCAGGTGATTGAACTAAAAGGTTAATCTTTCCTCCGTTTTCTGCAGTATTTCTTTCTCCCGATAAAGTTGCTCCTGTTCAGTTGGCAAGCTTATCGAGTTTGCTCTTATATTCCCGGATATAGTCGCGGGGCGACATTCCTATTGTCTTTCGGAAAACCCGATTGAAATTAGTAGGGCTATTGAAACCGGTAGAATAGGCAATAGTCGAAATCCCGTCATGATTGCTATTGATAATTTTCTTACAGGCTTCGCTAATACGAATTTCGTTTAGAAACGTATTGTATGTTTTCCGGGTGTGCTTCTTGAAATATTTACAAAAAGCATGTGGAGTGATATGGGCTATTTCGGCTATTTTATTCAGCGTGATATTTTCGGCATAGTGCTCCAGCGTATACTGAAACACTTCATTCATACGAATACCTTCAGAGTCAGAAAAATAGCTATTCGACAAACCAGAATCCAACGATTTCCAGCCACGCACCTGCTTAGCGAAGTAGTCAAACAATTTAATAAATGTCAGCAGTCGATCGAGGCTATTTTTGCTTTTTAGTTTTGTTAATATCCGACCAACATAGGTGGAATATTCTGCTGGCAATTGCAGGCCATTTTTAGTAGTGTTTAAGAAGCTACTAATCGAATCCATTTCGGGAAGGCCAAAAAATTGTTTTGGCAGTCGCTCCTGATCGAAATAGACATGAATAGCATGGGCACTCATTTCGGCAAGATCGTTAAAATAGGAAGGGTCCGACTTAAAAATGTGGGGTTGATATGCGCCCAGAATATATACGTCGCCGGGCTTAAACGCCTGGCTATAGTTTCCGGCTATAAGTGTTCCCTCTCCCCGCAGAATGATCGTAACCTGTAATTGTTTATGCCGATGAAAGTAATTATAAAAATGAGGCAGGATGTCTTCGTCCACAACTACCGAATCCTGCTTTGGAACCGGGGGAATAAATTCCAGCACTTTCATGAACAAGGCGATAGCTATTATTTTTCTAAAACGAAATTACACTATTCAAAGTCAAGTACAGCAATATCTAAACTGTTCATTGATTTGTACTTAGTATGCTAAACTCGTTGTTGCAAGATAACAGGATGCGTATTATAGCGTAAACCAAATTAAGAGAAAATTAAAAACTATTATAGCAATTTATTGATAAAAAAAATATAACTTAAGTATTAATACTTATCACTACTCAATAAACCTAAAAAGCGCATAATGGTTTTTACTATACTTACCTAAAGTAAGTTCAGGTGTTCGGGTATGTACTCAATACAAAAATCAATTACCAATCTGAGTAGTATGCAATAATTATCCAAGTATAATCGAAAATTGCCAGACAGATTATTGCGTTTATTCTAACTGTAGATTTGAAAAAAAAGCATGGATTTAAAAGCTAAAATCTCATTTAACGATACTGAGCAGGCTTTTATTTATAAGTCAGATTCTCAGTTAAAAAAAACACATCGGCTTTTTCAGCTAATGAATCAGGGCTGGCTGGTTAAAATAGGCACGAATGCTGCGCTGCTGGCTATCAAATGGCATCTCCCAATAAAAGGCTTGCTCCGGTCAACTATCTTCGACCAGTTCGTAGGCGGTGAGACCCTGGACGAAACAATTGCCATTAGCAATAAGCTGAAGCAATTCGCTATTGATGTCATCCTTGATTACGGTGCCGAAGGTAAAGAAAGCGAGGGTGCTTTCGATAACGCAAAAAATGAATTCATACGAGTAATCAATCATGCTGCCCGTCAGGAGAATATTCCCCTAATCGGTATTAAACTGACGGCCCTGGCCCGGTTTGCCTTATTAGAAAAATTAAATCTGCTGGTAACCTTCGGGCAAGATCAGGTCAGTATCGACATCAGCTCGACCAGCCCAAATGAACAGCAGGAATGGGCACGTGTTGTTCAGCGAGTTGTAGCCATTTGTGAACTGGCGGCCCAAAAAAACGTAGGTATCCTGATTGATGCCGAAGAATCCTGGATTCAGAATACGATTGATGCCCTAACCATGCAGGTTATGCAACAATATAACTCCCAGAAAGCAGTTGTTTTCAACACCATTCAGCTTTACCGACACGATCGACTTGAGTTTCTGAAACGCAGCTATGCAATCGCTCTGAAAAACAGGTTTTTGCTGGGTGCTAAGATCGTTCGTGGCGCTTACATGGAAAAAGAACGCAATCGGGCAGCGTTGCTTCAGGAAGTTTCTCCCATTCAACCCAACAAACCGGCCAGCGACCGCGATTTCAATGCGGCCATCGCATATAGTATCCAGCATATCGACCGTATTTCGCTCATTATTGCTTCGCATAACGAGTATAGCGCCCAGCTGGCCGTTCAACTGATGGAAGAAGCCAATCTGCCCTACAATCACCCTCACATTCAGTTTTCTCAATTGTATGGCATGAGCGACAACATTACGTTCAACCTCGCTAAACTAGGTTGCCACGCAAGCAAGTACCTCCCCTATGGCCCAATCGACGATGTTATCCCCTACCTGATGCGCAGAGCACAGGAAAACAGCTCCGTTGCTGGCCAGACCAGCAGGGAGCTGTTTTTAATTGAACAGGAAATAAAGCGCAGAGGAATTTAAAAAAGTTTTCAGAGACTCCGCCTAAAAGCATACCACCGATCATCGTAGCGCACAGAAAACTGTGAACTAATACTTTGCTGGCTGATTCGGTTTTGGGGTTGATTTTTTGATGAACTCGCGCAGGTCGTCGTTGGCTTTTACGAGGTCTTCCTGACGCAGGTACATCATGTGACCGCTGCGATAGCCTTTCCAGCCCATGCGATCTTTCAGTTTCCCACTAGGGTCCATCTGCCACATATTATACTGAGCGCCGAAATAATCGCAGGCGCCATCGTAATAACCCGACTGGACCAGTAAGTGCAGATAAGGATTCTGGGCCATGGCCTGCCGTAAGTTTTCGCCCGTATGGTCGGCGTTGGCCCCGCTGCGATCCCACGGATGTACGGGACCAAACATATAATATTTCAGGTCGGTTTTGTAGTTCAGGAATTCACGGAAATAGTAGTTGATTGGGGCGGCAAATGAGTGCAGCCACGACGTAAGCTCCGGCGAATAATCGGGACGCTCACCTGCATCTTCACGATCGATACCCAGATAGCGCGAATCCAGACGCCCAATGGTATAGCCTTTGTCGCGCAGTAGTTCTTTCCAGAAAAACGACGTCGGAATCATCAGGTTATGCTCCAGCACGACTTTTTCCGACAAGCCCGAATAACGGGCTACTTTGGTAGCAATATCCTTCCGCTTTTGTGGATCGATAAACCCTCCTCGGGCCAGTGCCGGAATAAACTCGTTAATCGTAAATTGCTCGACCTCAGGCAACATAGCGGTCAGGTCTTTTTGCTGAAGGTCGGACGGCAACCGTTTGTGAAACCAGGCCGTAGCGGCATAGTATGGCAACAGATTAGCCGCCCCGACTGGCCCTTCCCGATTGATACCCAGATCGGTAGGCGATACTAAAATTACACCATTGAGGTACATCCAGCTAGCATTCTGTAACTCCAGCGCCAGCCCCGACACGCGCGTGGTGCCATAGCTTTCGCCAATCAGGTATTTAGGCGACGGCCAGCGATTCTTGCGGGTTACGAACACATTGAGCCACTCGGCCAGGTATTTAATATCGGAATTCACGCCAAAGAACTTTGCCCTCGGAACATCTTTATTAGCCATCCGCGAATAGCCCGTATTGACCGGATCGATATACACAATGTCGGCAACGTCGAGCAGCGAATTTGGGTTGTCTTTCACCGTATACGGTTGCAGGGGATATCCTTCGCTGTCGATATTGAGCAGTTTAGGTCCCGTATACGCCAGGTGCATCCAGACCGAAGCCGTTCCAGGCCCACCATTGAACGAAATCACCAATGGGCGAGCCGTGCGGTCTTTCACATCCGAGCGCTCGTAATAGGTATAAAATACCCCGGCAATAGGCTTACCATTTTCGTCCCAAACTGGCTGAGTGCCAACTGTTGCCGTAAAAGGCACCCGCTGTCCTTTGATCGTAATTGTATGGGTTGTGGTTACGGTCGAATCCATCGGCAAGGTCAGGTCGCCGGGCGCAGGTTTGGCCGAAGCACTGGCGGCTGGTCGAGGGGCTGAACCTTCGGCTGGAGTGGCTGCAGCAGTGCGTTGCCCGCGTTGTCCCTGGGCAAACGACAATGAGCCCGAGGTTAAAGCAATAAGTAATAGAACAGCAAGGCGTTTCATGTATTGTTTCGTGGTTTGAAATAAATTTTCGGTTTATAGTTTTCAGGGCTCTGCCTGTCTATAGCCCAACTTCTGCAGAGCACTGAAAACGCTAAAAACTAGTACTTCGCCGGTTGATCGGGCTTGGGCAGCGATTTCTGGATAAAAGCACGAATATCGTCGGTCGATGTAGCCAGGTCTTCATCGCGGAGATACATCATATGCCCACCACGGTAGCCTTTCCAATCCAGACGGTTTTTCAGTTTACCACTCGGGTCGATGTGCCACAGGTTGAATTTGGCATTGAAATAATCCGTAGCCCCATCGAAATAGCCCGACTGAATCATCACGTGCAGATATGGATTCTGGGCCATGGCCTGCCGCAGGTTTTCACCTGTCTGATCCCGGTTAGCACCTTCACGATCCCAGGGACGGGTTTGGCCCGCAATGTAATATTTCAGATCGGTCTTGTAGTTCAAATGCTCACGCAGATAATAATTGATGGCAGGTGTAAAGGAATGCTGCCACGACGTGTACTCGGCGGCATAATCGGGACGTTCGCCTGCTGTTTGCCGGTCGATACCCAGATAGCGCGAGTCCAGACGCCCAATCTGATATCCTTTGTCGCGTAGTAATTCTTTCCAGTAGAAAGTGGCCGGAATCATCAGGTTATGCTCCAGCACGACTTTTTCCGACAAGCCCGAATAGCGCGATACTTTACTAGCCAACTGTTTTTTCTTATCGGCCTCCAGGAAACCACCTTTTACCAGGGCCGGGGTCAGCTCGTCCATGGTAAACTGCTCAACCTCAGGCAACATAGCGGTCAGGTCTTTTTGTTGAAGCTCAGTAGGCAGTTTCTTATGATACCAGGCTGTGGCCGCATAGTATGGCAACAGATTAGCCGCTTCAATTGGCCCACCCCGTTCAATTCCCAGATCGGTTGGCGACACCAGAATAACGCCGTTGAGGTACATCCAGTCGGCATTCTGTAGGGCTAAAGCCAGTCCCGATACGCGCGTGGTGCCATAACTCTCCCCGATCAGGTATTTGGGCGACGGCCAGCGATTTTTGCGGGTTACGAATACATTGAGCCATTCGGCCAGGTACTTGATATCGGCATTGACGCCAAAGAACTTCGATTTGGGAATTGAGTCGTTGACCGCCCGCGAAAAGCCCGTATTGACCGGTTCAACATACACAATATCAGCCACATCCAGAATCGAATACGGATTATCTTTAACGCCATAGGGCTGGAGCGGATACCCTTCGCTATCGATAATTACGCGCTTGGGGCCCGTGTAACCAATGTGCATCCAGCACGATGCAGCGCCGGGACCACCGTTAAACGAAATAACCAACGGCCGGGTTGTGCGATCGGTCACGTCAGAGCGCTCGTAATACACATAGAAAAGAGTGGCAATGGGTTTACCATTTTCGTCGTAAACTGGCTGATTGCCAGCTGTAGCATTGTAGGGAACGGCTTTCCCTTTAATCGTAACCTGATCTTTAGTCGTTATATCGCCATCCAGTTTTAACCTGAGATTTTGAGCACTCAAACGAGTTAGCGTAACAAGGCAAATCAGAAACAGAGTAATCGTTTGTTTCATAAAGTGGTTTACTTATCAACCAGAGAAATTTGTCTATCTATTCGCAGTTTATAATCCCGACACTTCGCCAGGTTTAATTTCAAGCTGATTGGCACTGGCCAGCAGCCCTTTTAGCTCGGCCTCGTTTTGGTTTTGTTTATATAAATTAGCCAGGCCAATATAGCTATCCAGATTGTAAGGACTATAAGCCAGCGATTTTTTGAATAACGAAACCGCTTCGCCCAACCGTCCGGCTCCTGCGCTCAACACACCTGCCGACTGCATTGCCGACGACATATAGAGTAGTGTTCCCTGCGTAGGCAAACTTTTGTAGAGGTTTTCGGCATCGGCCATTCGATTCGAACCAGCCAGCAATCGCACCAGACGCTGCTTATACATACCATCCAGGTCAGCCTTTTCGACCACAACTTTGTCGAGAAAATACGTCAGCGAATCCTGCTTCCCTACTTTAGCATACCCTTCGGCAATCCGAAGGTCGAAATCGGTACGTGGATTTTTACCGGCTTCCAGAATGCGTTGCACTTCTTTCATGGTCGTAATAGCCTCCTGATAACGCCCAATGGCCAGTAGCGCATCGGCATACATACCCCGCAATTCATAATTCTGCGGCCGTTGCCGGACCAGTTTTGTCAGGGCATCAATCTGATTGGCATATCCTAACATGGCCCGGCGAGCCAGTGCAAAGGCTTTTGCGTCGTCGCGCCGGTCGCGCAGATAGGTCGACACGTCGGCTCCGGTAGCAGCGTAGTGTTCGGCAGCTTTGATCGCTTCGCTAATCTGACCATTCTGAAAATACATAGTCTGCAACTGAATGGCATCGTAGGCGCGGGTCTGGTAATCTTTTTCCAGTGCCAGTGCTTTTTGCAGCCAGGCGGCCTGTGTTTTTACAAGCTCAGCCGACTGCCCGTCTGGTCCTGCTTTATCTTCTTCCCATTTAGCATAGGCAACATAAATTGGTGCATAATTCGGATCAATCGCTTCAGCGGCTTTTATGTAGCTCAATGCTTTGTCGAAATCCTTTTGCTGCTGCTTTAACCGGGCATAAGCCAGATAGGCAGGCAGGTATTTTTTATCATACACCAATGCCGTATCGAGGTATCGGCCAGCCTTTCCCGGATCGGTACGGATCACTTTGTTACTCAGGTTGATATATACCTGCGCCCAGTTTGAAGCCATCACCGCATGATCGCCGTTCAGATAGGCCCGCTCTTTCTTCACCAGCGCATCCAGAAATTTATACATTTCGGGGTCTTTACTTTTCAGCTCAGCCGTGATATTCATCGATTTAAAATCGAGCGGATGCACTTTTACCCGTTCGAAATAAGCTGGATAGGTTTGCGCAAAATACTCCGATTCGTTGTTCTGCGAGTAGTAGTCCAGCGTCCGGTGGTTCTTCATGGCATCATAATATCGCTCCCGAATCTGCCGATTTTCGGCATCGGTCAAAACCCGACCGTGAAACAGGTGGACATATTCGTGCAGCACCACGTTCCGCTCTTCATAGGCTCCCCGCTCTACGTATTCAATATCGGCGGCCCCGCTCCCAACCCCCCGAATATCCATCCACTGGCGGTTGTCGAACGTGGTTGTGTACCGAAACGAAGGCGAGCGCATCGTTAGAGCCAGATCGATGTGGAGTGGCGAAACGGCAAACGAATTACCCTGTTTGGACAGAAACGGAAAATACACCACGCTGGTGTACATCTGATTCCAGACCATTGCCTTCGCCATATCGCCGGGAAAATAACTTAGGTCGGGAAATACGTCGGCAAAATGTTCGGGATCATTGATTTTCGTCGTGCGGAGTACGTTGGTGATGGAATCATAGGTCATCAGGTACGGAATCCGCTTCGATTTGATAACGGCCGCCAGTCCGTTATGCGCAGGTCCGTAATGTTTTTTCCTGTTCAGGATAGCGACGAATGCCTGCTGGGCCGAGTCGAGATTAGCGGTGCGGTTGGGGGTGTCGAAATCGCTGTAATAGAGCGAACCCCGGTGCATAGCAGGCAGTACCGACGCCGGATAGTCGTTTTCCAGCTTACGCGTAACGGCAACTGCTTCGGTCAGTTTTTTAGCATGAAATAACTTATCGGCTTCTTTTAATTTTTCGCGGATTTCTTTTTCGTCTTTATCTGCATAGTCGGCGTAGGTCAGGTTGGTATGCCCATTGCCCCAATGCCAGTGTGTCTGAAAATGCAGCGGATTAATATCCAGCGCCAGTTGCCATTGAGCAGCCATATCGTTGAGCTGTGTGGCATCAATCCGTCGCCAAATGGCGTAGCCGTAGCTAAACCGGGCATCGGCATTGAACGGATCGAGCGAAAGCGATTTTTCCAGCGGGGCTTCGGCCTGTTCGGGGTGTTGATCCCAGAAAAACACATTGGCTTCGAGCAAATAAGCTCCAGCCTGCTTCGGGTTTTTCTGCTGAAGTTTTTTCGAAACAGCCAGTGCCTCAGAATATTTTTTCTGGAGCAGCAAGGCCCGCCCTAACACCAGCGATGTTGCTTCGTCGTTTGGGTTGCTGGCAAGTAATGCTTTACACTGCTTTTCGGCCGTTGCCAGGTCCCAGGCTTCAATAGCCAGCACGGCCTTCAGTCGTTTGGCCCAGGCACTGGTTTTGTCGGTAGCCAGCGCCAGCTTCACATCTTTTTCGGCCTGTTTAAAGTCATTGATCAGCCAATGATACTCGGCCCACAAAACAGCCTTTTCCGAAGGGCTGAGGCCTTTCGCGGTGTTGATGGCATCGGTTGCCTCCGACCAAAGGCCAAGATCGAGCATCTGTTTGATGAGCGCGGCCTGCCCTTTTGTTGCCTGTTTCAACTGATTGCGAATCTCCGAACGCGCTGTTTCCAGATTAGCCTTAGCCAACTGTGTGTCATTGACCAATTGAGCCATCGACGTGCTTACTATGCACAGGAGAAGAATTGGGAGTAAATACTGTTTTACCATAACTACCAAAGGCATCCAGATGTAGGGGGTTAGTCCGGTGTTTGCTACCCGAAGTTAGGGATTATGTGGTCTTTTATCGATGAAGTGTAATTGACTTCGGCAGCAAACACCGGACTAATCCAAATTTCATTTGCGCGTATCCCAGAATACCCGATCCAGCATCGAGCTTTTTTGCTTAGCGTTGGGGTTATTGCTGATTTCCGACTGGGCGTAGAATAACGAATGCGGCACTTCGTCATAGATCGCAAAGGGCGTTTTCAGTGGGGTCAGTGCCGGGAAACCCGTCCGGCGGTAATCCGTCCAGGGCTCCATCAGCACCGCATGGTTCGCTACGTATTTCTCGTTGATGATCTGCTCCAGCATTTCGGTCTGCGTTCCTTTCAGCGTGCCATTAGCAGCCAGATAGGTGTTTATATCAGCCGTAGCAATGCCCGCATCACTCATCGACGCTTTAATACCCGCTTCAAAAAAGCTTTGCGCATTGCCCGGCGCGCCGTACATCAGAGCAGCCTCGGCCCGAATAAAATTGTATTCGGCAAAGGTGAGCAGACGGGCAGGTCCGTTTCCGGCATAGGTAATGGCTCCATCTTTCAGGCTACCGTCGGTATTGATTAAGGCGGTGTTTGGCGATGATGGCGTGCCGTAGATGTATCGATAATTGCGCGAATACGCCGACGACGGATCAGGATCGAGAGCGCTGGCTCCCTTATAACTTGCCGGACTCGAATTGAATGGAAACGGAACAAAATAAGCTGACCGACGCGGATCGCTTTTCGAATTCATCAGATTGACAATGAATCGGTTCGGAAAAAACTGGTTCTTGAACTGGCCGTTCTCCATGCTATAGAGCGGATTCTGGCGCTGCGATTCCGACAGAAAAGCCATCTGAAAATTATCGGATGTGCTTTCCATAAACTTCGCTCCACTGTTAATCAGCGCCGTAATCTGCTGGGAAGTATAGGCCGGATCTTTAGCCGAATAATGCAGAAATAGCCGCAGTTTGAGCGTATTGGCAAACTTAATCCACTGCGCCTGCGAAGCCGCCCAGCTAGAGCCTGCATAGATGGTGGTGTTTGTGTTGGGCGACAAGGCCGACGTAGTGGCACTAACATCTTTAATCCCCTCATCGAGCAGCCGGATCAGATCCGCATAGATCGCTTCATCGTCGTCGAACTTAGGGTAGAAGTTGGCACTGTGGCGGCTGGCTTCCGTATATGGCACATCGCCCCAGGCATCAACAACCGTCTGATAAACAAATGCTTTCAAAATTTTCCCCACACCGGCATAGTGCGGACTACCAACCTCCGTAGCCTGCGTGGTCATCAGTTCCAGATCGCTCAGAATCGTGGCAAAGATGGTTACCCACTGGTTGTTCACATCGGAATTGTTGATGTTATAGCGTTCATATTCTTTAAATGTGGCAAACCCCGTATTTGGTCCCTGACCACTGAATTGCTGAATCAGCAACGTTGAGTAACGCAGCAAATCGCTGGCGCCCATGTAGCCAATGTTTACGGTTACCGACGGTAGCAACTGCGATACCTGTACACTCTTGATATTGTTGGGATCGTTGTTTACATCCAGATACGTTTCACAGGAAGTAAGGGCCAGCCCCGTTGCCAGAATACTTGTATAGAGTAATTTCTTCATGATGTCCGTTAGTTTTTGGGTAGATCGCCGGTTAAAACGTAGCTCGTAAACTTCCACCAATGGTGCGGGCGGTTGGCGTAATACCAAATTCCAGGCCACGGGCATTGCTCACGCCCAACAGGTTTTGTTCAGGATCGAGATCGGGATAGTTTGGCGCGTAGATGAACAGGTTACGCCCATACACCGACAGTTGCAGTGCCTTTATGAATTTTCCTTTACCCAACAGCGTACTCGGGAATCGGTAGCTCAGGTTGGCCTCGCGTAGTTTCAGGTACGTCGCATCGAGCACATATCCTTCCCAGGCCACATACTTGCCCTGAAGGCTGAAATACTGCTGTGCCGTAACGCCAATGTTATTCTTTGTACCATCATCCAGCACGCCATCAAAAACATACGGTTTGTTGGGCGTTCCGTCGGCATTGAAACGTGGATACTTAGCCGTTTCGGCCGATACACCATTGATCCGCAGGTCGCCAATCGTCCGCGAAAGTTGATCGCCCTTGTATTTGAAATCGAACAGAAACGACAGGCTAAAATTGCCATAGTTGAATGTATTGCTGAAACCCATCGTGAACTTCGGATTCGGATTGCCCACAGCCTGTACGTTGGTTGTCACTTTCGGAAGGCCGTTACTGCCGATAATCATACGCCCCTGGTTATCGCGCTGGTAAGCATTTGACCAGATCTGACCATAAGGCTGCCCCGGCACCAACTGAATATTGGGCGATGTAAATCCACCAATCGAGATATTCGATACGCCCGGTGCCAGTTCTTCAACAATGGATTTGAAACTGGTGAAGTTGATCGAGCTTTCCCAACTGAACTTCTCCTTTTCGATGATATTACCCGTAATCAGCAATTCAACCCCTTTCGTTGAAAGTTTACCCGCGTTGGTCACCAGACTCGTAAAGCCGGAAGTAGAAGGGACAGGCACCGAGAAAATCAGGTTGCGGCTATCGCGCCGATAGACCGACCCATCAATGCTCAGGCGTCCATTGAAAAGAGCCAGCTCAGCGCCCAGTTCAATTTCACGGGTGAATTCGGGCGTCAGGTTCGGGTTACCGGTTCCGTTGTTGTAGGTATAACCAGCCAGGCCGTTGAACGGGAAATTAACGGCCGTGGAACCCAGCCCATCACCCGCGCTGGCTTTACCGTAGTACGTGTTAATTACGTATGGGCTTGCTCCTTTCCCCACCTCGCCAATGTTAGCCCGGATCTTGGCCGACGACAACACTTTCGATTTAATAGCAGGAAAGGCCTCGGTAGGAACAAAACTGACTGCAACGGCCGGATAGAAAATCGACTGCTTACCTGGTGCCAGCGTCGATGCGAAATCATTACGCGCCTTTGCATTCACCGAAAGCCAGGTTTTATAGTCGAGCACAATATCGCCAAAGAAACCCACTGTCCGTTGCCGCGTAATGCCCGACGAGGGGTTAAAGGTCAGGAAGTTTTTGACATTGTCGAACCCAGCCACCACAATGCCCAGGCCAATATCCTGAATGTAGCTGTTGTAGTTGGCAATGATTTCATTCCCTACCGTAGCCATCAGGTGCAGATCGTTGGTTAGCTTCCGATTTGCTGTTACGGTCAGATAGGAATTCAGATTGCGGGTCATTTCCGAGCGATCGAGCACACCACCCGCACCAGCCGACGATGTGTTGGCATTGCTCCGCACGCCCTTGTCGTCGAATCCTTTCGTGGCATAGGTAAACACGTCGGTACCAATCTTCAGGTCGGCCTGAAGCCAGTCCAGAATATCGTATTTCAGATTGATGTTTCCGAAGAAACGGTTCACTTCCTGATGGTTTTTGATATGATTGATCGACCAGTACGGCTGATCTTCGGCCGCAAACCAAAGCTGATTGCCAGCCGCATCTTCATAAGGCATATTCGTTAAATCGTAGCTCCGTGGCGTATAAATTCCCCGCCAGAGTGGATTAGAGCCCTGATTACCTGACTGCGTACGATCCGAAATATTGTTGGTATAGGTAAACGCCGTTGCGATTCTAAACTTAGCAGTCAACTGGGTTCCGGCATTTACGCTCAGGTTATTCCGGTTTAGTTTGTTGTTGGGCACCAGTCCCGTTTCGTGCGAATAACCATACGAGACGCGGTAGTCATACTTTTCGTTGCCGCCCGAAAAACTCAGGTCGTTCTGCGATGAGATAGAATTCTGAAGAATATCCCGAATGTTGTTCGGATAGGCTTGCAGAGTTTCCTGCTGACCAAACCAGTTTGTAACGGTTTGGCCCTGAATCAGTGGTCCCCACGATCCGGCTACATTGTTGATGTAGTTGCCATTACTACCCTGCGCATACTGATTCTGAAATTCGGGAAATCGGCTGATTGTCCCCACGGCGGTGTTTGTCGAGAACGAGATTTGTTTGTTGGTTCCTTTCTTTCCTTTTTTTGTCGTAATCAGAATTGCTCCCGATGCCGCCCGCGAACCATACAAAACAGTTGCAGCCGCCCCTTTCAACACATTGATGCTTTCAATATCCTGCGGGTTGATGTCCGAAATGCGGCTGGAGTTCACAACACCCGTATTGACCGAGTTACCTCCGTTTGAAGCACTACTGCCATTGCTGTTATCGAGCGGAATTCCGTTGACAACATAGAGCGGCTGGTTGCTCCCCGTGAACGTCGAAAACCCACGAATAGTCACATTCGAACCAGCAAAGCCACCACCCGCTCCCGTTACCTGAACCCCGGCAACTTTACCCGCCAGCGAGTTGGTCAGATCTGTAGTGGGTGCCTTACTGATTTGTTCTGCTTTTACTTCACTGACACCATAGCCCAGCGTTTTGCGATCGCGGGCAATCCCAAACGATGTGACAACAACTTCGCTCAATTGCTGCGCATCGGTTTCCAGCGCAATTGTCAGGTTCGCTCGGCCGTTGAGTTTGACCTCCTGCGTAATGTAGCCAATGTAGCTGATGACCAGTATTGCATCTTCGGGCACACGAATTCTGAACCTACCATTCGCATCGGTAACCGTACCCACATTGGTGCTGCCCTTTAACAGGACAGAAGCGCCCGGCAGCGCGGTACCATCATCTTTTAAGGTTACAGTACCACTCACGTCAATATCGGCCAGTCCCGACAAAAAGAGGGGCCGGGCCAATCCGCGGCTACTGGTCAGCAGACCAATCACCGCTACAAATACAGCCAGATAACCTCGCATTAGAGTTAGAGATTGTTTCATACAGGTAGGCGTAATTTATGATTGAGTAAATTGTTGGAGAAGAGGATAGTGAGGCAAATACATATATCTATTTTACTGATAATCAATTGTTTAGTTTTCAATAAATTCTATAGATTAAGAAGTCAATTTAAACGTAGACATGATCCATGAGCACGTTCAACGGCGCTGTAGTGCGGTCATTTATTCATACTAGCGCATAAAGGCGGGATAGTGACGTTTGTGGACCTGTGCATGGCCGAATCAGAAGCCTTTTAAAGGCCACTTACACAGTTTCCAAACTCATCGTTCTTCGGTAAAGTAAATAAAAAGAGTAGATACGTTTTGGGTCCGAAAACGGGATAGAAGCAATTCGACTAATATTTATTTAGTAAAGGATAATTTTTGTTAAATGCCATATTAAAATCCGTAAAATTCTAAAACTGTAAAATATAAACGGCACATCATGCCAAAATTCATTATTTTATCCAATACAACCTAACCAAAAACAATTACTACTGATAATCAACGATATAACATAAATAATAAACTCCAGTTATCAATTCGCTGTTGATTGATAACTGGAGTTTTACATCCTAATAAAGATACGCAACTACTTTTCTTGGCGCGCCTAACTGCTTGGCCGGATTAGTTTTTCACGCTGCTCAGATAGGTCTTGTTGCCGTTTTTGTTAATGTAGTACTTGCCGCCCCGGGGGCCAACATAAACAGTTGCTCCACCTGGTCCTTTGGTCGTTTTATCGACCGGCGCCTTATAATCGGCGGGGGTAGCTTTTTCTTCTTTGGGCATTTTGGCCACTTTTTCAACGGGCTCTTTTTTCGCAGGCTTACTTATTTTATCATCTTTCAGGCCAGCTACGGCGTCTTTTTCCTTCTCTGCTTTTTTAGCAGCTTTCTTAGCAGCCTTCGCCGTTTCATCAGTTCCGTTCATGGCTGCTTTATCAGCCTCTTTGGTAGCTTTTTTAGCGTCTTTTTCCGCTTTTTTTGCTGCCTTTTCTTCGGGTGTCATTGCGGCTCTGGCTGCGTCTTTAGCGGCTTTTTTCTCGGCTTTAGCCGCATCTTTGGCCGCCTTTTCCTGGGGCGTCATAGCCGCTTCCTTTGCGGCTTTTTTCTCGGCTCTGGCCGCTTTTTGAGCCGCTTTGTCGGCATCAGAAAGTTCTTTCTTCGCTTTGCTTTTGCTCGGCTTATCGTCCTGAGCAACCCCCTGGAAAGCAACCAACAGACTGAGCATAAGACCCAGCACGGCAAACGTCTTTTTCATGGTAACCATATTAACTTTGTGA
The DNA here is from genome assembly GCF_037201965.1 of Spirosoma sp. SC4-14. Lineage (NCBI taxonomy): Bacteria > Pseudomonadati > Bacteroidota > Cytophagia > Cytophagales > Cytophagaceae > Spirosoma > Spirosoma sp. SC4-14. The sequence goes on from NZ_CP147518.1 coordinate 6,063,650, forward strand.
AATTACTTATTTGGTTGAAGCCTTAAGACGAGAAGTGACTCACAAAATCACGTATTGAACGACGGAAAAGACTTAATTTTTTGTTAAATTTGGTATAGAGTAGGTTACCTGTTCGCCAGCGGCTAGCAGAACCTTTTCTTTTACCCCGAGCGTCTCTGTATTTTGTGGACGTTTGCCATATGCCAGTATTTATATAATGACCAGCGCTGCCCCTATCCGCTCCCAGAATCCTGCCGACTACCTTAAACGCTATTATGGCTATGATCGCTTCCGGCCCATGCAGGAAGAGATTATTAAGTCGGTGCTGAGTAGCCGCGATACGCTGGTGCTAATGCCTACTGGTGGTGGAAAATCGGTTTGTTTTCAGATTCCGGCCCTTATGCTGCCGGGCATAACGGTGGTTGTTTCTCCACTGATTGCCCTCATGAAAGATCAGGTTGGTGCTCTGCACATGAACGGAATTTCAGCAGCCTATTATAACAGTACCCAAACCAGCCGCGAGCAACGTAACATTGAAGACGACTGTTTGAGTGGGAAACTCAAACTGCTTTATATCTCCCCGGAAAAACTCCTTACCGAATCTTTTTTTGGCTTCCTGAAGCGAATAAATGTCTCACTCTTTGCCATCGACGAAGCGCACTGTATCTCATCGTGGGGGCACGACTTCCGCCCCGAATACACGCAGTTGCATGTGCTAAAGGAAACATTTCCGCATATACCAACCATTGCCCTCACCGCTACCGCCGACAAACTGACCCGGCAAGATATTGCCCTGCGACTCGGCATGAACGATCCGGCGGTGTTTGTGGCGTCTTTTAATCGCACCAACCTAAGCTTGCAGGTACTGCCAGGGCAAAATCGTATTCAGCAGATTTTTCGGCTGCTTCAGCAGAAACCCGATACGTCCGGCATTATTTACTGCCTGAGCCGCAAATCGACCGAATCGCTGGCTACCAAATTGCAGGAAAAAGGATTCAATGCTGCTTTTTACCATGCCGGTATGGACCCCGCCGAACGCTCACGCGTGCAGGAGGCTTTTCTGCGCGACGATATTCGGATTATGTGTGCAACCATCGCTTTTGGAATGGGGATCGATAAGTCGAACGTCAGGTGGGTGATTCATTATAATATGCCCAAAAATATCGAGGGCTTCTATCAGGAAATTGGGCGGGCGGGGCGCGATGGAGCCGCGGCTCAAACCGTACTGTTCTATAGTTTTGCCGATGTGGCCACTTATAAGGAGATGCTGGCCGAAAACAGTCCGGCTAACCTTGGCTTGCAACTCGCCAAACTGGAGCGTATGCAACAATACGCCGATGCGCATACCTGCCGACGGCAAATTCTGCTCTCCTACTTCTCAGAAGAACTCCCCGAACCATGTGGTAACTGCGATGTTTGCCGCGACCCTCGTGTTACGTTCGATGGCACAATTCTGGCCCAGAAAGCCCTCTCGGCGATGGTCCGTGCGGGTGAGCGTGTTCCAATGAACCTGCTCATCGACATCCTGCGGGGATCGCGCAGTCAGCAGGTTTTGCAGGGCGGTTACGATCAGATTAAAACCTACGGCGCCGGTCGGGATATTCGGTTCGAAGACTGGCGAAGCTACCTGCATCAGTTAATTAATATTGGCGTTATTGAGGTTGCCTATGACCAGCATTATGCACTACGCCGGGGCATTCTGGCCGATCAGGTGTTGTATGGTGGTCGTAAAATCGATCTGGTTCGGCCCGATGATGCGCCTAAACCCGTAGTTGAAAAAACGAAGACAAAGACCGAAACCAACCGCGACGAACTTTTCGAACGGTTGCGGGTACTACGGAAGGAACTTGCCGATGAACAGAATGTACCACCCTACGTTATTTTTACGGATACGACGCTGGAAGATATGGCCCGGCAACGACCAACCACACCCGACGCCTTGCGGAATGTGAGCGGAGTAGGCGAACGCAAGCTACACCTGTTTGGCAAACGTTTCCTGGCCGAAATTGTCGACTATGTCCGTGGGCGCATTCAGGCTGGCGAAAAACCTAAAGGTTCTACGCAACTGATCACCCTGGAATTGTATAATAATGGTCTGTCAATCGACGAAATCGCGGCAGAGCGCAAACTCACGGCGGGCTCAATTGCAGGTCATTTAGTTCAGTTGGCAAAAGCCGGATACAGCATCGATCTGGAGTCACTTATCAGTCCAGACGAACGGCTGGAGATTGAACAGGCCATAGCCATTGTTGGCCTGGAAGAAGGTCGTTTGAAGCCCCTTTTCGATTATCTGAACGGCCGCTACGATTACAGCAAACTAACGTTAGTTGCAGGTATGTTAGAATGATAAAATCCTAATTTTAGCGATACCGTTGGATAATTCTTAGATCCCACATTTGGCGTATACCAATTTACCAGCTATATTCGTATTGTATTTCTGATTGAACCCGCACTTCGGTACGGGTTTTTTCGTCTTATGTTTCACAACAAATACCGTTATTTTGATTAAAGAAGTAGGTATCTCATTGCTCATGGCCGCGCTTAAACCGGCCGTCGTGCCTCCTCATTTTATGGCCGACACGAGCCGATCACTTCCGTCGTCAAACGGATTGGACAACCCCTCCTTACTAGTCGTCGACTCCTCCAAACGCGTGTTTCCTATCTATTTTTGCGGAGAGGAAGTTCCAGTTCACGAACCCCGTGTATCGCGCCGTTGGTTGCAAACGCTTCGAACCTATGGGGCTCAGGAAGAATGCCTGTTCGATCTCCGTGGTCGGGCTGCTACATTCTTTCCAATTATCGACCCAATTCTTCGGAAGTATAAAATTCCGCGTGATTTCCGATTTATGCCGCTGGCCGAAAGCGCGCTGGTCAACGATTGTGTGTCGCACAAAGGTGCTTCTGGCTATTGGCAATTAATGCCCGAAACGGCCCGTGAGCTTGGACTGAAAGTGAATAAACAAGTCGACGAGCGGCTTGACCTCGAAAAAGCGACAATTGCCGTTTGTCGGTATCTTCACCAGCTCTATGGCCAGTTAGGCTCCTGGACACTGGTGGCTGCTGCCTACAATGGAGGAATCACCCACATCCAGAATAAAATGGTACAGCAGGGGCACTCGAACTATTATCGCCTGCGGCTACACCGCGAAACGAGCCATTATCTGTTTCGAATTCTGGCCTACAAAGAGCTGCTGAGTAACCCTCGCCAATATGCGCTGCTGCTTCGTAGCTCAACTATTGAGCAGTTAGTGAAACCACTGCCCAGTTGGAGCAAACCACTGGCTCTTCCCAAGAAAATAAAAGACGCGCCAACTGTTGAGCTTGTCGATGCCGATTATGCCGATCCAACCTGGGGCCCTCGCCCCAATAAATCGCTGACGCAAACACCAAGTGATACGCAGCAGTTTATTGCTACAGCCAAAAAAGCATCAACACTACCGGGCACTGATCTGGAAAAACAAAACAAAGGCCTGCCTATTAAAAACCTGATGATGAGCCTTATGGTTCTGCGTTTCCGTCGCCCACGTATGCTGGACTGGAAAAAAGGCGAAGGAATTCGTCCATTACATCACTGGGACTGGCTCTAAGCCTGCTTTTTATCCTATAGAGAAGCGCCGTTCGGATACGATTATCTGAACGGCGCTTCTCTATAGGATAAGAACTGATAAAATAATAGAACTATACTGTTACTATAGAGAAAAATAATAGTCAAAATAGTAGAACTATGAGATCTATGTACTCACCGTACTGATGCAATTTTTTGTTTCATTATTCCTGCTGGTTAGTTTTGGCGCATCGGCTTTTGAGACTAATGCAGGTTCGCTACCCTCAACAACTAACCAGCAGGCTATTACAACTTCGACTATCTCTTTTTTGCCGAAGTTAAATCCCCTCTTGCCACCCGTATACTTTTGTGGCGAATCGGTTCCGCTCCATGAAGAAGCGGTAGCTCGGCGGTTAATAGCAGCTCTGGTTACGAACACCAACCGTGCGCAGGCGCTGTACCGTATTCGTCAGCGGGCTGCGTCTTTTTTCCCGATTATCGAGCCCATTCTGGAACGGCATCGCATACCGGCCGATTTCAAATACTTACCCCTGGTCGAAAGTGCCCTAACCAGTTTTGCCGTTTCGCCAAAAGGAGCTGTTGGCTACTGGCAATTCATGCCCGCTACGGCTCAGGAACTGGGGCTCTCCATTCGTCCTGGCCACGATGAGCGCCAGAATCTGGTTAAATCGACCGAAGCGGCCTGTCGGTATTTAAATTTTCTCTACGACAGACTCGGCTCCTGGACACTGGCCGCAGCAGCCTATAACAACGGCATTGGCGCACTCCTGGGCAACATTCGACGTCAGCAAAAACGAGATTACTACTACCTGCGCCTAAATGCCGAAACCGGTAAGTATCTGTATCGGATTCTGGCATTTAAAGAATTGCTTTCCAACTATCAAAGCTATGAGAGTATTCTTTCCGAGCAAACAATGGCTTATCTGAGTCAACCGCTTAAGGCTGGCTCAAACAACGATGATGAAGTGTTAATTCCCGAAATTATTCTGGATGAAGTGACTCAATCAGCCGTAAGTACGCCCACTCATGAATCGTTACTGACAACCGAAAATCGAACTGAAGATATTCCGTTGCCCAATGCTGCCGACGTATTCCGGGGTGGTATCAAAGCACAACTAACAGAATTTGCAGGGCTTCAACGCGGACAGGTCTGGGTTTTTCACCTCACCCGTGGTGGCCTGGCCGCCAATAAGGATGTTGAAGAGGGCGATGTTCTCTACGCTGTTGTAGAAGATATTGATACCAAAACTGGCAAACTATACCTAAGAGCCGACAAACTTTATTCGGCCAGCGACCGCCAAACCTATTCTCTTTCTTTAGCCGCAGTTGATGCCTCAACCGGACGTATTGGCATAAAGCTCCCCGACGTCGATCAGCTTAAATCGGGCTGGATTCTCACCTGGAAAGCGTTGTAGGGTTTCAGTTTATGGTATTCGGTTTACGATTGTGGTAGAGCTACGCTACCTGTCTCCGTAAGACGCTGAGATAGCGTAACCTAATTTTTCTGAACTAAACCTTATGGCACCATTGTTGTCTATCGGTTAAATCATTACCCGATTAGGTTGAGATCTGCCACTCCATTAGCTATTTTACTGATTAGCACCGGCTTATTTACAGTGCCGGTAGCGTATGCCCAGAAAAATCCAGCCGCTGGCAAATCGAAACCCGCTCGGTTTGCCGTTGCCAAACCTCGGCTCGCTCCCACACCGGCCCATCTGCATTTCTGTGGCGAAATTGTACCGACCGAACAGGGGGATGTCTCCGCTAAACTGGCTCTTGCCCTGGCCAATAGTTCGGGCTACAGCAGTCATTTGAATGGGCTAAAAACCCGTTCGGCTCCTTACTTTGCCGTTGTTGAGCCGATTCTGAGCAAACACGGTATTCCGAACGATTTCAAATACCTGCCTCTAATCGAAAGCGCATGGCAGTCTAACGCCGTTTCGTCGGCTGGGGCCGTTGGCTACTGGCAGTTTATGGACGAAACAGCTCGCGACATGGGTCTTTCGATTGCGCCCGGCAACGACGAACGAACCGATCTTCGCAAATCGACCGAAGCGGCCTGTAAATACATCCGTTTTTTGTATAACAAGCTTGGTTCCTGGACGCTCGTTGCCGCAGCCTATAATGGAGGAGTTGGTATGGTGCAGCGCAAAATTAGCCGCGTTGGCCACCACAACTATTACTCCATGACCATGAATCCCGAAACAGGTTATTATCTGTACCGGATTCTGGCCATGAAAGAACTGTTCACGAATCCGATGTATGGGCTGGGATCGGCAGCTTTGATGGCTTCGGGGGCCGCCTATGAACAGGAACGCGAGCAGGCCCGACGGTCAGGCTGGCTTCAGGACGAAGAACCAGAACCTACCGGCGTACCGGTTGAATCATTATCAGAACCTACGAGCGCCAATGCCCGCCGGGAAGTCGTCATCATGGATAGTGTTCTGGAAGAACTGCTAAAAAAACAGGCGCTTTCACCAATGGTTTATATTGGCGATTTGTCGGCTAAGCTGGTTCGGGCAGGCCAGTTAAAGGTTGGCCAGAGCTGGACGTTTGCCCTTACTGAAGATGTTCAGATTGGGGAAGATGACCTGAAAAAAGGCGATGCGTTGTATGCCGTAATCGACGACATCGATGCCCAGGGCAATGTGTTTTTCCGGGCAACGAAAGTGATTTCTTCAGACACGCAGACTGCCATCTCTCTTACCCTTATTAGTATGAACCCAGCTACGGGTCTGGCAGGCATTCCTAAGCCCAAAGCTATCAAGCCAGGCTGGGTGGTGCAGTGGAAGTTGTAGTGTCATTAGGCAATTGGTAAGGCACTAGCTCACGATCAATTAACCAATGACTAATCCACCAATTTACCAGCCATCGGGCTCGGTGATGGGCACCGGTCCATACGTATCCCGGCAATCGCCAGGAGGTAAAATTTGGCTGGCAATAAAACTGGTAAGGGCTCCATAAAACGGAGCACTATAGTTCTGAGCACGCACTCGTTTCCTTGTAATGGAGACCACTGCGAAATAGCCCCGCGCGATATCCGTCGGATCAGCCGTATTAATAACATTACCGGTGACAGGAGCCGGTAATGGGTCGAAAATACTGCCCGTACGGGCATTCTGCTGCTTATACAGTTCCCAGAATTGATAATTAGCCTGCGTAATACCATACTGCTGAACTTCAACCAGTTGTGGCCCAATAGCATAAACCGGCAACTGCAACACAACTTGTCCCTGAAGAGCATTCCCATTAATGGCTTCGTCGCTATATACATTTACGGCATCGCTACTTACCTGAGTCCAGCACCGGTAATTACACAAATTAGGGTTCCCTAAACTGCACGGTACTCCTATTGATAAACGGGTAGTGTAGCCATAAGCACTCCAACGATAATAGTTTTTTGCATTAGCCGGATCATGGGTATTGACTGTATAGGCAAAAGCGTATGGAGTTGCCAGATTGCCTGTTTTCACCAGCATGGGCGAAATACTATCAATGACGGGTACACCGGGCATTTGTTCGGCTTTCGTTACGTACCGTCGGCCATCGCTCAGGGTAACCGTCAGGTTATATGACCGCCCAATTTGCCCCCGAAATGTTGAATCTGTTGTTTGGTAGAGCCCCGATCCGATCGACCGACAACTGGTACGGTGACCGGTATCGTCGGCCAGACTCACTTCTGCGCCCTGCACATACTGATCGTTGGGGTTTTGCCCGTTGAGGCCGCTGTATTTACCGGTATAGGTCAGTTTTAGGGTATACGGTGGTGCTTCGTTGGTGATCTGTCCTTCAACAACCAGACGCGGTTCTTCGGTACGGATCGGCAAACTGACCTGATCGATACAGCCCGAAGCGGCTCCTATGACGAAAAAAAGCAATAAAATCCGGCGCATCTTAAAAGAAAAAATTATAGGCAATCGACGGAATCATGGTACCAAATACCGACAACCGATACGATTCCGTTCGTTGATTGTACCGGGTGAAATAGATCGAATACGGGTTTTTGTGGGCATACACATTATAGATCCCCAACGTCCAGATTCCATACTGCCGTTGCGCCTTGTTGAAGCGGGTATCTTTCGAAAAAGCAACATCCAGCCGGTGGTAGTCGGGAATACGGTCGGCATTCCGTCGGGAATAATCCAGCACTGGCTGCCCATTATAGGTATATTGCCCATCGGGATACGTAGCCGGAACACCCGTGTAGTAAACGAAATTGGTCGAAAATGACCAGTTGTGCGGCATCGCCCAGCGTGCCTGAATATTGAGTGTATTGGGTCGGTCGATATATGACGGATAATAATCGCCCCCATTGATTCGGAGTTGATCGAAAGGTGTCCGAACGGCAATCAGCGACCGGGCATACGTGTAGTTCAACTGGCCGGTTAATCGGCCTTTGTTCTTACTGATGCCAAACTCAACGCCATACGATCGACCGGCGGCCTGTAACAATGCCGTTTCGAGTGTTGGATTCAGAATCAGATTGGCCCCATAACGGTATTCGACCTGATTCTGGAGTCGTTTATAATAGCCTTCTACACTCAGTTCAATCGCATTATCGTTCAGATTATGGAACACCCCCAGCGAAACCTGGTCGGCAATCTGGGGCGGAATATAACGGTCGCTTAATTTCCAGAAATCGAGTGGTGTGATGGCCGTTGTATTCGAAATCAGGTTGATATACTGACGGGTTCGGCCCAGACTGGCTTTTATTGCCGTGAACTTTGCCAGTTGCACCCGCAGAGACAGCCGGGGTTCCAGTCCGCCATAAGTTTGTATGGATTGTCCGCTGCCATACTGAACAGAATCGGTAACGGTTTCGGGCGACCGGGGCAACGTTGGATCGTATTGGTACACGGTCTTCGCCCCTAAATAGGTAAAATGTGAGTAGCGAAGCCCGGCCTGAAGCGAAATACGGGGAGTGAGTTCCCATTCCGTATTGATATAAGCGCCAAGCTCACGACCGTGTTCGGGGTCGATACGTCGGGCATTGATGCTCGAATTTTCGCCCGTCGGCTGTACCTTCCCGGTCTGAAGCTGGTACAGAATGGCATTCGTACCCACCTGAATTTTGTGTTTCTGCCGAAGCGTATAAAACAGATCGGCTTTCCCCTCGCGCTGTTCGATATACGACGAAAAGCGAAATGCAAGACCAGGAGCTACCCCATCGACGTTGAGGTGATAGCCACTGTATAATCCGGTGAGGTTTAGTTGCAGGTTCGACCGTAAGAGATAGCTCCATCGGCCCGACAGCACATCGGTATTCCAGCCGTAGAGTGTATCGCCCGGAAAGCGAAAATCGTCGTGACTGCGGTAGGTCGATAGCGAAATTGTATTGCGGTCGTCGGGTGTATAGGTGAGTTTCAGGTTACCGTCGTAGAAAAACGCCCGGCTATCTTTAACGCTGGCGGTTGGGAAGAGTTTGAGCAGGTAGTTAGGAAAGGCAATGCGCCCGCCCGCCAGTAAGGTGAGTTTTCGGGATATTGGTCCATCGATCACAACCCGCCCGCTAACCGGACTAATACCTCCTGATATACGCCAACCGTCTTTATTGCCGTTTCGGGTACTCATCAACAGCAGCGACGAAACCCGCCCACCATACTGCGGAGTAAATGCACCTTTGCTCAGGCTCACATCCTGCACCAGATCGGAATTCACATTAGAATAAAATCCCAGCAGGTGCGATGTATTGAACAAAGGAGCGCCATCGAGTAACACCAGATTCTGATCGGCCCGCCCCCCCCTCACATTGAAGCCTCCGGCCCCTTCGCCAGCGGTTGTTACACCGGCCTGCAAAATCAATGCTTTCAGAATATCGGGCTCGCCCAGCACAACGGGCATTCGCTTCAGTTCAGGCATACTGAGCTGAATTTGCCCCATCTGTACGGATTTGATGTTTTTGTCCTCGCGCGTAGCCCGCACATCAACCTCTTCCAGATCGGTAGAGCGGGGTTGCAGATAATAATCGACTCGTTTGTTAAAATTAAGTGTAATCGTTTCGCGGCCGCGAAAGTAGCCCACAGCCGACACATACATGGTTAGCACACCGGGCGCATGATTTAATGTGATGATACCCAGACTGTCGGCCCGCGCTCCGGCTCTGGTTTCGGCAATAAACAGGCTGGCTCCCGGAATTGGCTTTTTGGTTACGCCATCATAAACAACCACCGTTAGGCGAAGGCGTTGCTGGGCAAGCGCCGGAATCGTTTCAGAAAATAACAGAACAAACAGCAGGAGTAGCCGTAATTTCATACGTTTGAGCAAAGGAGCTTAGGATAGAGCCCGAAAGGTACGAAAAGCGTCGAAACGATACTTTTTACTTGGCTAATGCTTTTTTATACACGTCGATAGCCCGCTGACGAGCCATTGAATGCTCGACCATTGGCTGCGGATAGGTAGGGCTATTCACTTCGGGTACCCACTGCCGGATATAGTCGCCTTTCGGATCGAATTTCTGCGCCTGTAGTGTTGGGTTAAACACCCGAAAATAGGGTGCGGCATCGGTTCCCGAACCGGCTGCCCACTGCCAGCCACCATTGTTGGCCGACAGGTCATAATCGCGGAGTTTTCGGGCAAAATAAGCTTCGCCCCACCGCCAGTCAATGAGCAGGTGTTTGCAAAGAAAACTAGCCGTTATCATCCGAACGCGATTATGCATCCAGCCAATGCTGTTGAGCTGGCGCATACCAGCATCAACAATAGGGTAACCGGTTTCGCCACGGCACCATTTTTCGAATTCGTCTTCGTTGTTGCGCCACTCAATCCGGTCATAGTCGCGCCGGAACGAATGCGTTTCAACGTGTGGAAAATGATCGAGCACCTGAAAATAAAAATCACGCCAGCAAAGCTCGTTCAGAAACGTTCGGTCGTTAGCATCCTGCGCTTGTCGGGCCAGTTCGCGAATACTAATCGTTCCGAAACGCAAATGGATACCGAGTTCGCTGGTTCCGTGTTCCAATGCCGGAAAATCGCGAGTTTGTTTGTAGCTGTCAAGCCGCTTAGCAGATACCGTCCTCGCCGGAAAGGGTTCGCCCAGCGGTTTGAAATTCATCTCGGCTAAGGTTGGCGTTGGCAGTACAGTCGTTTTGAAGAAGTGTTTTTTATAGCGTTCTGTTGGATAGGGTTTCAGATAAAAAGGGGTTAGTTTGCTATACCAGTTACGGCTATAGGGCGTAAATACTGTGTAAGGCGAACCGCTGCCCGTTAGCACCTCGTTGCGCTCAAAAATGGCCTGATCCTTACTGCTATGAAAACCTGTTCCGCGTTCGGCCAATAGTTCAGAAATGGCTTTGTCCCGCTCTTTAGCATACACCTCATAATCATGATTGGCAAATACATCGCCAACGTTGTATTGCTCCAGCAGTTCTTTCCAGACGTCAATCGGATTTCCATACCGAACTACGAGGGCCGAGCCCAGCTCGGCTAACTCGTCGCGCAGTCGGTCAATTTCCTGAACCAGAAATTCAACGCGCCGATCCTGTCGGTCGTCGAGCTGATCCAGAATTAGTCGGTCGAAAATAAAAACAGGGAGAACAGGGCGGCCACTTTTCAGAGCATGATAGAGAGCCGCATTATCGTGCAAACGTAAATCGCGCCGGAGCCATACCAGCGACAAAGTTTCGGACATGAAGGCAGGACTGTTAAACTGCTGGGCTAACCGTTGGTTTACCCAAAATGTTCACCAACAAAAAAGCCATTCACAACCTAAGCTGCAAATGGCTTCCCGGCACGCTATAAGTAACGTATTATTCTGGCTGGAACCGAAGCCGCACAGTATGTAATTCGGTAGCGTCACTAGCATAACCAACCAGTTTTTTGCCGGTTAGTTGCCGCAGGAGCGCATTATTGATTTGCTCATTCTGGCTAAATACTTCCAGTTGGCATAATTCATTTTCAGAGTTGACTCGAAACTGTATCACAACGACACCTGCCTGTTGGCTCGGCCTCAGTGCGTCGGGATACGAAATGTATTTCGCTAACTGCTGCTCCATCGTTGCTTTAGGAGCTTTCGTTTTGCGGGTTTTTGTCGGCGTAGCGTAGGCTTGCGTCGCCAGGAAGCCTACCAGCGTAAGAAGAAAAAGGGACTTTTTCATGACTTCGTTTTAGATATAAATTGAACAATGCCCACTCGCCCAAATCCCTCTATCGAGTCGTAAGGACTAATGTTACGGTAATATTACTCAAATATTAACCAAATGTTACGTGATTTTAAAAACTTAATATTGGAAATAGGTTCACAAGAATACAGGATCAGTACTTCAAATACGATAATCAGTTAATTTACAGCACAATACCAACAGGAAAGGCTACAGTAATGTAGCCTTTCCTGTTGGTCAATATTATCTAAATGTTAAGAAACTTCATTTTTCGGTAAGCAATACCTCAATACGGGACGGATGACTGGTGTCGTGATATAGCCGCATGGTGGCTTTCTGGAAGTCAGACGCTTCGGCGGTACTGATGTTCACGAACGTCTGCGGATTACGGTCTACAATAGGAAACCAGGAATGCTGCACCTGAATCATGAGCCGATGCCCTTTTCTGAAGGTATGCATCACATCAGGCAACTGAAAAGTAACGGACGTCACCTCGCCGGGTTTAAAGGGCTCAGGCTTACTAAAGCTATTCCGAAACCGTCCCCGCAGCACTTCAGCCCGAATCAATCGCTGATAATTTGCCATCTGAATGCCGTTGACCACCTTAGCCGAATCGGGCAATACGTCGATAATTTTCACGATAAAATCGGCATCAGTCCTTGTGGTCGAAGCAAATAGTTTTGCATTGATGGGCCCCGATACAGCCATATCTTCAGACAAAGGTTCGCTTTCAAAAACAACCACATCGGGGCGGTTTGCCACAAACCGCTGATCTTCGATCACATACTGATTGTTACGCCGGGCCTGCACGCCATTTGTATAGGGAACGGGTTTGGCCGGATCGCTCACGTATTCCTCATACGAATCAGTATCCGCTGGCGGGCTAGTCGTTAGCTTTTGTGCCGGAGCCAGATAAAACGATCGCGATTGCGCCGACCTGGGCGGCCAGGCGTCGAACGATTTCCATTGATTCGTACCTGTATCGAAAACCAGCGCTTCGGGTGCGTCGAATGTGCCTTTCTCTTTCAGATGAAACGCAAAAAACGTCGATTCCAGCTTATCACGAAAGTATTGAGCCGTATTCTGCCCAAACGAAAGTGGTCCAAACTGACTCCAGTTGTCGCGCGCCCAGGCACCGTGCGTCCAGGGGCCCATTACGAGCTTGTTCTGATTGCCGGTCGATTGCTTTTCTATGGCTTCGTAGGTTCGTAAGGCACCAAACAGATCTTCGGCATCGAACCAGCCACCTACCACCAATGTGGCGGGTTTTATATTTTTCAGATGTGGGCGAATATTGCGCTTCTGCCAGTAGTCGTCGTAAGTATCGTGCTGGAGGTATTCGTTCCAGATTTTAGCCCGGTTGTTGAAGTAGCTGGGATTGTTGGCGTTTTTGATCGGCCCTAATTCCAGAAAGAATTTGTAGACATCCGTTGGTCGCCACGCAAACATCGGATCGTAATCTTCGACCGGGCCTTTGCGGGGCGCATCGAAATAATTCATGAACGAGAAGTTATCGAGCAGAAAAAAAGCCCCATTATGCCGGGCATCGTCGCCGATAAACTCATCTGTAACCGGAGCCTGGGGCGAAACCGCTTTGAGTGCCGGATGAGCATTGGGCAAGGCCGCCGACGCATAGAACCCCGGATAGGAAATGCCCATCAGGCCAACCCGTCCGTTGTTGTTGGGAATGTTCTTTAACAGCCATTCGATAGTATCGTAGGTATCGGTGCTTTCGTCGGTCGGAACAGGGGTTGCCGGTTTAGCTGTTTTTTTACCGGGTTTTGGTGCGACGCTATAGGAGTCCAGTCCGGGTGTCATTTCTTCGAAGTTACCTTCGCTCATGTAGCGACCGCGCACATCCTGCGATACGAAAATGTACTTTTCCTGCGATAGGTGTTTATTAGGCCCCGGCCCTGATTTTGGGTAATTGGTTTCGCCATATGGCCCTGCCGAATAGGGTGTCCGCTCCATCAGGATAGGATATGGGTTGGTCTTGCTGGCGTCTTTCGGAACATAAATAACGGTGTAGAGTTTTACTCCATCGCGCATAGAAATCTGGCGATCCAGCTTGGTATAGTTTTGCCGGACAGAGACCGAATCCGACTGGGCGTAGCCGAGGGAACCAAGACTCAGCATCCCGAAGATCAATAGTGACGTGCGAATCATGAACAGTTTTTTCTGGACACAAAGAACACGAAGAAGGCACAAAGCGCACAAAGAAGCAAATCGATCTTCGTGTTCTTTGTGCCTCAACAATTCACAGCCGCACCGTTCGCAACCGCAGGCTGTTCGTTACGACCGATACGGAACTGAGCGCCATGGCGGCTCCGGCAATCATAGGATTCAGCAAAAAGCCAAACGCCGGATACAGGACTCCCGCAGCAATTGGAATCCCAATCACATTATAGATAAATGCCCAGAACAGATTCTGCCGAATTGCCTGAACGGTTTTCCGCGACAGTTGTAATGCTTTCGGCACACTGGTCAAATCAGACGTGATAAGCGTCATTTTGGCTACGTCCATGGCAATATCGGAACCTTTGCCCATCGCTACACTCACATCGGCCTGCGCCAGTGCCTGCGAGTCGTTAATGCCATCGCCCACCATAGCCACTACGTTGCCCTGCGCCTGTAGTTCCTTCACAAATGCCGCTTTATCAGACGGCAATACATCGGATCGGTAGTTGCGAATGCCAGCCTGCCGGGCAATGGCGGCTGCGGTCTGGGCATTATCGCCGGTCATCATATACACATCGATACCCTGCTGCTGAAGTTTTTCGACAGCCTGACGCGATGTGGCTTTTATAGGATCGGCAATGGCAATCAAGGCCAGCACCTGCCAGTCGTCGGCAAAGAAAACAACCGTTTTAGCCGCTTTCCGAAGCTCATCAGCCTGGGTCTGGATCGTATTGCTTAGCGCAATACCTTTCGATTCAACTAATGCCTGGTTGCCAATAGTATAGGTTTTGTTCTGATACATTCCCTGCACGCCATGACCGGTTATGCTCTCGAACCGTTCGATAGCAACACCAGCCATGTCTGAAAGCTTTAGGGACTCAGTAACGGCATCGGCCAGCGGATGTTCCGACTGCAACTCAAGGGCATACAGTACTGACGTTAGGTGCGGTTGCTGGTCAGCACTGGCCAGCCAGATCAAATCTGTCACTACCGGTTTTCCTTCGGTAAGTGTGCCGGTTTTATCGAGCACCACGGCATTGACCCGGTATCCGAGTTCAAGGCTTTCGGCATCTTTAATGAGGATGTTATTTTCAGCTCCCTTCCCTACCCCAACCATAATGGCCGTTGGCGTGGCCAATCCAAGCGCACAAGGGCAGGCAATCACCAGCACCGTTACAGAAGTTAGTAACGCCGTTGTCAGTGCGTTTTCGCCACCGACAACCATCCAGACAATAAACGTCAGTACGGCAATGCCCAACACGACCGGCACAAATATGGCCGCAATTTTGTCGACCAGCCGCTGAACGGGTGCTTTGCTCCCCTGAGCCTCCTGCACGGTCCGAATGATTCGGGCAAGCACCGTGTTGGCTCCGACCTTGTCGGCCCGAAACCGAAAACTTCCTTTCTGGTTGATCGTACCCGCAAATACAGCTCCTCCTGTTATTTTCTCTACCGGAATTGGCTCGCCACTAATCATGCTTTCGTCGACGAACGATGCTCCCGCTACCACAACGCCATCGACCGGAATTCGCTCACCCGGCCGCACAACCAGCACATCGCCTACCTGTACGTCGGCAATTGGAATGTCGCGTTCGGTATCACCGTCGACAAGTCGTACGGTTTTGGGCTGAAGCCCCATCAATTTTTTTATAGCCGACGACGTATTCGATTTGGCACGCTCTTCGAGCAATTTGCCCAATGAGATAAAGGCAATCACAACCGCTGCCGCTTCGAAATAAACGTGCGGATGCTGTCCTCGTTTCGTCCAGAAATCGGGATTGATGGTTGTGAAGGCACTGAACAGGAACGCAATACCGGTGCTGAGGGCCACTAGCGTATCCATATTTGCGTTTCCGTGCCGCGCCTGTTTCCAGGCATTCGTAAAATACGAGCGGCCAAGCCCAAACACAACGGGAGCTGCCAGGGCCATCATGATGTAATTCGCATAAGGCCCCGGAAATCCGGGACGATCCATAAATACCATCCCGATCAGCACAATAGGAATCGACAGCACAACGGCCCAGATGGTTCGCTGCCGGAGTGTATTATACTGTTGCTGTTGTGCTTCCTGCTGAATCTGCCAGGCATCGTCGCCCGTGACCTCGTCGTTCTCGATAACAATGTCGTATCCAATCGATTGTACGGCCTTCTGCAACCCTTCGGGAGTTACAACTGTCGGATCATATTGCACCCAGGCACTCTGATTGGCGTAGTTGACTCCCGCATCGTTCACACCCGGTGTATGTTTGAGAATCGACTCAACGCTGACAGCGCAGGCCGCACAACTCATTTCCAGCACCGGAAACGTTTTTTTTATAGCCGAAGCCGTTGCTTTGGACTTCGGCTCAGAAACAGAGGTGTTCATTTGGTTTCGGGATTCCGTTTATAGTTCATTGTTTATAGTCTATGGTTGCTCCGCCTATTCAGAACCTAAATGAGCAGAGCAATCATAGACTATAAACAATAAATTATAAACCATAAACTCATTAGTTCAACAACTCCGCTTTATATCCGGCCTTTTCGAGCGCTTGTTTAACGTCGGTAGCCGTTCCGGTATCGGTTGTGAGCACCTTATTAACGTCCTGAAGATCAACCTGCCAGTGACCTTCGCCAACAGTTTCATTCAAAAAAGGAGTAACGGTGGCAATACAGCCCCCGCATTTGATATTGGTCTTAAATTTGAGAGTTTCCATAATAGCATTATTTATCCCTGATTGTCAGTCTGTTTCCCCAATAACCCAGGCGAACCAGACCGGCAGAACAAAGGTCGTCTGGCTGAGCCGTTTTTCTGTTACAGAATTGCAGACCAGCTTTATAAAATAACCTGAATAAAGAAAAATGAGTTGCTTTCGCAGATACATAGACCGGCAAAATCTGACAACTCTGGTCGAGTTTCTTATTAAAAAAACAAAACCATTGGTCAAGTAGTTATCACATCGACTTTCCAACGAGTCAGTACCGTAGCTCAACGATTTATTTATGAAAAGTTTACCTATGAAACCAACCGAAAACCCGGCGCTGCTGCGGGCTGCCTTAAATCATTCGGGTGGTGGAGTTATGCTGTTCGAATGCCTTCGGACAGCAACTGGTCATATTCAGGATTTTCGACTGATCGTTGCTAACCAGTTTGCCGAGTCCATTGTTGGTATGAGTGAAGCCGACATGCTGAATCGGCTGGCCAGTGAACTACTTCCTCAACTAACAGCATTGCAAGAACAGGCTGTAGAGGTTGTCGATACGGGCAAGACGGTCGAAACTGAACTGTCAGTTTGGTCATCAGCTCAGTCAACTAATCGATGGTTCAGGGCTAGCCTTCAAAAATATGGCGATGGTCTGGCTCTGTCGCTTGTCGATATTACATCGATCAGACAGGAAACCAGTTTGATTGAGGATGTTCTGAACGGCTCAATCAATGGTATGATTGCTTATGATGCCCTACGGGACAACAACGGGAATCTCTATGATTTGCGGGTGCGGCTGGCTAACGAGGCCGCGGTTCGGATTCTTGGCAGATCGCTACCGTCACTACTCAATCAGACCTTACGAACCCTCTTTCCGTCTGTTACGACAACAGGTTTATTTGATCGTTACAAACATACCGTCGATACGGGCGAATCGCAGCGGTTTGAGTTTCATTATACGCACGACGGATTAAATGGCTGGTTCGATATTTCGATCTGCAAACTTGGCGATGGCATGCTGCTGACCTTTATGGATATTACCTCCACAAAGCATTACGAGCAGAATTTGCAGAACCTGATCGCTACCTTAAAACAATCGAACCAGAATCTGGAACGATTTGCCTACGTAGCCAGTCATGATTTGCAGGAGCCCCTCCGAAAAATCCAGTCGTTTGGCGATATACTGCTTAGCCAGTCGGAGGACAGTTTAGGCCCCAGCAGTCTCAATCTGATTAACCGGATGCAATTGGCCGCCCAACGGATGAACACGCTTATTCATGACCTGCTCGCCTTTTCGCGGTTATCGGCAGAACATCAATCGTTCAAACGGATCAGTTTACAGCAGATTGTCAGTGATGTACTGAACGATCTGGAAGTCGCAATCCACGATAAAAAAGCGATTATCGATGTCGATTCTTTACCTATTATTGAAGGCGATCGCGGCCAACTGTATCAGCTTTTTCAGAATTTACTGAGCAATTCGCTAAAATTCATTTTTCCCAATACAATTGCCCGCATTCGTATCGACTGCAAGCAATTGACCGGAGCAGACATCATTCCGCTGCCAGGGCAAACGGTGTCGGGCACCGATCTGAATCATCTGTTTTATGCGATTGGTGTTATCGACAACGGCATTGGTTTCGATGAAAAATACCTGAACCAGATTTTCACTGTTTTTCAGCGGCTACACACCCGCAGTGAATATCAGGGCACGGGTATAGGTTTGTCGATTGTGCAGAAAGTTGCCGAAAATCATAAAGGCTACATTAGTGCCCACAGTAAACCAGGCCACGGGGCAACATTTACGGTCTACCTTCCTGTTCTGGAGAAACAAGTTAGTTTGTAGTTTATGGTTGCTCTGCTGGAGAAAGTACTTAAGGGCAGAGCAACCATAAACTACAAACTAATACCGCTCATTGCCTTCCTCCTCTTCCTCGGCAAGTTCAGCGATTTCATTGTCCAGCTCATCGTCTGAAATATCTTCCAGCAAATCGGCGGGCAAATCGTCCATATCTTCGCCGTTCGAGACTTCGTCGGTCGCATGGCGGGCCGTAGCGTTATCGGTGTATAGCAATGTGTCGGAAGCTTCTTCATCGCCCGGATTCAGAATATCAGGCCGATTTCTGACGCCCAGACCTGCATAGACGACAGCATCTTCTTCTTCGTTGTTGTCGGGCATATTATTATGCTGGGGCGACATTCCTTCCAGTGGCCCGCCGGTATTCTGATCGACGCGCTGCCGGTCTGAATTGTTCGTATTTTCCATAATGGTTCAGTGGTTAGTTTCAGTAACTAAGAAACTATCAATTCAGGAAAGAGTTTTCGTTACTTCCATAGAACTACTTTCTGTATTTGCGCAGGCCGGTTATCGGCCGATAATCGAAGCAAATAGGTACCATCGGGTAAGGTTCCCAGATCGAGCACCGATTCCTGATCAATTGTTACGGTCTGAACGGGCAACATCGATTGCCCCGATAACGAAGTCAGCTCAATACGACCCGTATAGGGTGGCCGAACGGTCAGATACCGATCGGTTGGATTTGGAAATACCCAGGGGCCGGTGGGTTCTTCGGGCAAGCCCGTAACAACTATTTTCTGCGATGTATTTTTTAGATACCGAATTCCGCCGGCTACACTTCCCACCAGCAAATCGGGCAATTGATCGCCATCGAGATCAGCTACCGTAGCAATGAGACCTTTGCCAGGCAAGCCGATAGCGGGTAACGAATCGAGCAATGTCAGCGACTGGTCAGGTTTATCGGGAAACTGATAAATCCGCACCCGACCATTGGTAGAAGCCGTAATGATTTCGTTTTTCTGATCGCCATTCAGATCGGCCACTACCAGCGAGCGTGCCCTATCATAATAGGAGTTATCGTTGGTGAATCCGCCAAAAGTCTGATTCTGCAACTGCAATACGGGATTTGCTGCTGTTCCCGTATTCCGGTAATACTGCACCGTGCCATCGAGTTTTCCGACCAATACATCCATCTTACCATCATGATCGACATCAGTAAACGCAGGCAACTCGCCCGGCACCATTTGTCCGCCCGGATTTGGCCATAGAACGGCGCTGGCAGTATTATATTGAACTGCCGCTCCACGGGCCGCTGCGTTTAAAAACACCCGCGTTTCGAAGCTCTTTCCTACTCCGGTCACAATCAGGTCTATGCTCCCATTGCCATCTACATCGGCAAAGGCAGGAATTGTTCCATAGAGTCCGAATGCCTGTGTTAGGCCCAGATAATCAGTTGTAACGAGCGAAAACGCCGGATTCTGGGTTGTCCCTTTATTTTCAAAATGCCATAAACTGGCCTTATAAGCCGATCCAGAGCGAACACCGCTGTAGCCGATCAGCAAGTCCAGATCGCCATCGCCATCGAGGTCGGCCAATGCCGGGGCTGCGCTTTCGCCCAGATCGAGCATCTCGCTTTGCAGAAAATCTTTCTGAACCAGTTGAAAACTGGGTTTCTGGTTTGTGCCTATATTCCGATAAAACCAGCCCGACGCCCTAAAATCGTAGGCGTAGTTATCATTGAAATCGTTATAGGTCGAAGCCAGAAGGTCTTTCACACCGTCGCCATCGGCATCTTCCCAATAGGCAGCCGCATAAGCCGGGAATATAATTGGGTTCTGGGCCGGATACAGGCTATCGAACGACGTAAATCGGGCGTTTTCGTCGTTGGTTCCGGTGTTGTGCAGCACTGCCAGATTTTCGCAGGTTACGAACCCAAACAGCAGGTCTTTTTTGCCATCGCCATCGGTATCCAAAATGCTCAGCGTATTGCCCGAATGCGCTGGTCTGGCTCCCCTCTGGCTAATCGTTGCTGACCCAACGGTTCCATCGCACTGAATGCCGAAGGTGAAGTCGTTGCAATATTCTTTAATAAAATGGCCCCAGATCTGGCAACTCGACCGCACAAAGTCGAGCCCATCTTTTCTGCCCGTCCGCTCCACACTCATGTTCTGGTGGTAGTCGATAATGTTACCCGTTGGATCGAATGAAAGAATATCGATATCGCCGTCGTCGTCATAATCAGTAATAGCGGGAAAATCTGTCGATCCGGCATATAAAATCTGTTTTCCCGCAAAGCCTACCGTCATGACCGGATTGACTGCCGACTGGAAGGAAATCTGACCATTCTGGAACACATTCCGATAAACGGCAATACTCCCCGCCCCGAGCGTAAAGAGGTCTTTCCGACCGTCGCCATCATAATCGACTAGCACCAGCCAACTATTAATTTCAGGAAACACAGCCTCGTATTCGGGTGCATACTGCCAGGCAATGCCACTGCCGGTGGGGTTATCGATAGCAACAAAGGTGCTGACTTTGCTGGTTGCCCGGTCAAACACCACCAGATCGTCGCGCTCGTCGCTGTTTAGCCGAACGGTTGCATACTGGGTGGCATTCAGGCCACCCACCCATGGATTGAGCAAAGCCCGGCCATTTATACTAACGGTAGGTTTCTGATCATACTGAAAGCCATAGGCCGGTGTAGCCGACTGGCCTTTTGTTAGCAGCGGAAGCGCGAAAAAACAAAGCGTAAACAGCTTTTTCATCTAATTTTGGGCAACTCTCAATAAAACGGCTTTCCATACAACGCTCAATAAACAGGCAGTTTGGAAACCCGATTCACACACAACAACGAACTACGACTTCATTTATGTCTATCGGTATGCGATCAACGGCAGAACTTTATTCGAAATTTCTGGAATGCACGGGCGTTTCGACAGATACGCGCAAGATTACGGCCGACTGCCTGTTTGTGGCGCTTAAGGGTGATAAGTTCGACGGTAACCAGTTTGCCGAACAGGCGCTGGCCTCGGGTGCTCGTTATGCCCTTGTCGATGATCCGGCGCTGGCGCACCACAACCGCTGTTTGCTGACATCGGATAGCCTCATGGCCTTGCAGGATCTGGCCCGTTACCACCGGCAAACGCTGAACATTCCAGTTATTGGGCTGACGGGGTCGAATGGTAAAACCACAACTAAAGAGCTGATCGCGGCTGTTTTGTCGAAGAACTATAGCACCTATGCCACCATCGGCAATCTGAACAACCACATTGGCGTGCCTCTTACGCTGCTCTCCATTACCGAACAATATGAAATGGCTGTAGTGGAAATGGGGGCAAACCACCAGAAAGAAATTGAATTGCTTTGCTCCATTGCGCAGCCGACCCACGGCCTGATTACTAACATAGGCAAAGCCCACCTCGAAGGGTTCGGTGGTATCGAAGGTGTTCGAAAAGGCAAAGGTGAGCTATACGACTATCTGGCGCAAAACGCCCGCACCGTATTTATTAACTCCCGCGACACTACCCTAACGGCCATGTATCGCGAACGCCTGAAGTCGATCCGGTCCGAAACCACCTTTGCCGAAGCGATTTTTTACCCTGGCGATCCTGTCGAACTGCTTCAGGAGTCGCCAATGGTGAGCTATCGGGACGCCGAAGGCCATGAAGTAACAACACATCTGCCCGGTCGGCATAATTTCGAAAATATGCTGGCTGCACTGGCCATTGGGCAGTATTTCGGGGTTTCGGTAGCCGACGCGAACCGGGCCATTGCCGACTACAATCCGACGAACAATCGTTCGCAGCTTATTCATAAAGGCTCCAACACCATTCTGCTGGATGCCTATAATGCCAACCCTAGTTCGATGGCAGCAGCTATCCGGCAGTTTGCGGCCATGCCAGCCAAACGAAAAGTCGTCATTCTGGGTGATATGTATGAACTCGGCGACGAAAGCCCGGCCGAACATGCCGCACTGGGCAAACTCATTGCCGACAGCCAGTTCGATGTGGTGATTCTGGCCGGAAAAGATATGCAGCACGCGCTCGGATCGCTCCCCAAAGCCTACTACATTCCCGATAAGTTTTCGCTGCATAACTGGCTGATGGATCATCCCATGACCGATACCCATATTCTGGTGAAAGGATCACGCGGTATGGGCCTGGAATCGGTCGTGCCGTTTTTGTGAGGTTATCGATTCGGTTATGGAAATAGACGTTCTGGCAACTCTATTTCTAAAACTAATCTCATGAACGTTTTAGGCACTGCAATCTTACTGGTTGGGCTATTGGCAACCGTCTCTCTTTCGTGTAAGCATTCGCCAGGTGCATTGCAGCGTGTAGCGGATGAAGACTACCAGGTGTATTCGGCTTACCTAAACGATTTTATTTTTTATCCGAACATTCCACCAACGGGACAAATCGTCATCTACGACTCAACCAGCATGAGCCCCGCCGATATTGATCCGAGAACCCCCTGGAGTTGGGTGCGTACCTATTCGGGCAACCGATGTTTTTATGAAAACGACTCGGTTACATGCCAGAAAGTAAAGGACCCCGTGTGGGTTTCACTGTTCGACTCACTGAAGAAACTACCCCAGCGCAGCCCTGTACACCTACTTCCAAAATTTGATGTTCATGCCTATAAGCCAATCCTAGGTTCGCGAGCCTTTATTACTCAGTTGGTTGAACACGAGCCTGCATTAACCCATTACGTTTTCACCTTTTCGTCAATTATCTATAATGCCAATAAAACCAAATCGCTTTTTTTCAGTAGTTTTTATTGTGGCGGGACTTGTGGACGTGGGGAGTTAATTATGCTGGAAAAAGTTAACCAGACCTGGAATCTGATCGATTGTTTCCGATTCTGGATTGCCTGACGCTTATGAATCAATTACGAACAGTTAGCATTTACGTAGTTTTAATATTGTCGACACTGTGCTCCTTCGCGCAGGAAAACCGATTCGAAAAAGAGATTGAGGCTTTCGAAGCCCAGGACAAACAAACCCCACCCCCTGCCCGACCTATTGTGTTTACGGGAAGTTCATCGATCCGGCTCTGGCCCGACCTGCCAAGCTATTTCCCTGATAAAGTTGTCTTGAATCGTGGATTTGGCGGCTCCGAACTCAGCGACGTCCGTCACTTTGCCGATCGCATCATTGTTCGGTACAAACCCAAACAGGTTGTGCTCTATGCGGGCGAAAATGACATTGCCGCCGGGAAAACCGCTCAGCAAACCTTCGAGCGGTTCGTCGATGTTTTTCAGTATGTGCGTCAGAAATTACCGAAAGTGTCTTTTGTCTTCATTTCTATTAAGTTAAGCCCATCGCGTCGGAAATTCTGGCCTGCTGTCAACGAAGCCAATCAGTTAATCAGCCAGTATTTGAAAAAGCAGAAAAAGGCCCGTTTTGTCGACATCGGGCCGTCGATGGAAGGCTCTCACCATGAACCAATGGGCAGCCTGTTTAAATCCGACAGTCTGCATATGCTCGATGCAGGCTATCAGCGCTGGGCTCCGGTCATAAAGCCGTATCTGAAATAGACATTGGTCATAAGCCATTGGAAACAGAGAAATAGGTAATGACAATTGACTAATGATCAATGACTACAACCCTATTTCCATCCGTATGTCGGCGCGGGCGTAGGGCGTTGGTATACTAACTACTTCCCGAAAGCCTATACTGGCATATAGCGTCAGGGCGGGTGTTAGTCTGCGGTTCGATTCGAGCCAGACGGTTTTTACGCCAAGCTGCCGGGCATAATCGAGCGCAGCCAGGCATAGCTTTTTGCCGATGCCTTTTCCGTGCGCTTTAGGCGACACGGCCATTTTGGCCAGCTCGAAACCCGATTCGCCCATATTGACCATAGCAACACAGCCCATAACCTCCTCACCTGCTTTAGCCAGAAAAATCTGGCCATCGTTCGGCAATACATATGTTTCAGGATGATCTAGCTGTTCCAGATCGTGCGGCTCAACCCGGAAATAGGTTTCAATCCATTCAATATTAAGCCGTTTGAAATCGGGCTGATAGGCTGGTGAGTAGGAAATGATAGAGAGTTGATCCATAGCGAGTTTATCAGGAGAGTTGGCAGCAGTTAGCTGATCCAGAATACGATCATAAAAATTTCGTTCGGCCAGTTGCGCTTCCATTTCCTGAAGCGATACCAGCAAATTGTGCGTTTGATTACCGATCATGCTCTTGTTGACGGCAATAAAGGCATCCCAGAGCGGCTGGAGTTTTGGCAACATAGCCTGACCGGCCTGACTCAACGATAAAAGCCGCTTACGACCGTCCTGTTCTGATTTGGCCGACACAACCAATCCGTGCTTTTCCAGTTCATTGATAACCTGAATCACTGCCGGATGCGTAATGCCTAACCGATCGGCAATTTCCATAACGGCCACTGGTCCTTGCCGGGCTATCAGCACAAAAACGGTGGCCCAGCGTACGTCGAAGTCCAGGCCCGATTGCCGATACGTTGCCGTTACTCCTTGCCAATACAAATCACTCAACCGCCGAAGCCGACTAGCAAGCGCCAGTTCGGCCATTTCTGCCATAAAATCCATAACTATGTAAGAAGAAACGTAAGTACTTACATAGTTAAAAAAATAGTTTTTTATTTCCAAATCTGTTCAGCAAAACTGCCGATTCATCAAAAAGCGCTCCTGTAAACAGCTCTAAAATCTATGGATACTTAGCCAGATGCTAAACTATTGGCACCTGAATAGGGATTCTACATAATCATCTGTATTTTTGCATTTTGCTAAGAATCCAACCGCGAAGATGTCGATATTATAGAACACAACACGTCTTCGTATTTCACCAAGCAGTATGCAAACCTCCACGTACGTTCCTTATAAAGTTAAGGACATCGCACTGGCCGAGTGGGGCCGTAAAGAAATCAAACTGGCTGAGGCCGAAATGCCCGGCCTGATGGCTCTTCGCACCGAATTTGGTCCGTCGAAGCCCCTCAAAGGCGCCCGCATTGCTGGTTGCCTGCACATGACGATCCAAACGGCGGTATTGATCGAAACCCTGGTTGAGCTGGGCGCTGATGTTACCTGGTCGTCCTGTAATATTTTCTCGACACAGGATCATGCAGCAGCCGCCATTGCAGCCGCTGGTATTCCTGTGTATGCCTGGAAAGGCATGACCGAAGAAGAGTTTAACTGGTGCATCGAGCAAACGCTGTTCTTCGGTGAAGACCGTCAACCGCTGAACATGATTCTCGACGATGGTGGCGACCTGACCAACATGGTTTTCGATGTATATCCTGAACTGATTGAGGGTATTAAAGGACTGTCGGAAGAAACCACAACAGGTGTACACCGGCTCTATGAGCGGATGAAAAATGGGACGCTGCATCTGCCTGCCATCAACGTAAACGACTCGGTTACCAAATCGAAGTTCGACAATAAGTACGGTTGCCGCGAATCGCTGGTCGATGCCATCCGTCGGGCTACCGACCTGATGCTGGCTGGTAAAGTGGCCGTTGTGGCTGGCTACGGCGACGTAGGCAAAGGCTCAGCCGAATCGCTGCGTGGTGCTGGTTGCCGCGTGCTGGTTACCGAAATCGATCCAATCTGTGCGCTTCAGGCTGCAATGGACGGCTACGAAGTTGTTACGATGGACGAAGCAGCTACCCGTGCTCAGCTTTTTGTAACGGCTACCGGTAATGTTCGCATCATCAAAAGCCGTCACTTTAAGGCAATGAAAGACAAAGCCATTGTCTGCAATATCGGCCACTTCGACAATGAAATCGATATGGCCTGGCTGAACGAAAATTATGGCCAGACCAAGAGCCAGATCAAGCCACAGGTTGATATGTATGAGGTCGATGGCAAAGAAATTATTGTTCTGGCCGAAGGTCGTCTGGTAAACCTTGGCTGCGCCATGGGTCACCCCAGCTTCGTAATGTCGTGTTCGTTCTCGAACCAGACGCTGGCTCAGCTCGAACTGTGGGCCAACTCCGACAGTTATGAGAACAAAGTGTATGTGCTGCCGAAAAAACTCGACGAAAAAGTAGCGGCTCTGCATCTGGCCCACGTTGGTGCTAAGCTCGAACCACTCGAACAGGAGCAAGCCGATTATATCGGTGTTTCGGTTGAAGGCCCATTCAAATCTGAAATGTATCGGTACTAAAAGCGAATGAAAATGAAAGAGTGAAAGACTAGCGTGCGTTAGCCATTCACTCTTTCACCTTTTCGCTCTTTCGCTCTCATATTACTGGCGCGGTTCTGCAAAACGGAACCGCGCTTTTTTATGTTATATTTGTTAGTATGCATCCAGACACTACGCCTGGCTCCGAAGCTGTATCTGGCGATCTGGCAATCGCTGGTTTTAAATTAAGTGATCAGCCAGGATTAAATTAGATTAACAGAACAGAAAGTTTATTGTAAATCAATAAGTTATTCACTAATTCGCCCAATCACTAATTCGCTCATTTACTTAGCCATAAGTAACTTATTATAAGACTCTTATTTGTATTTTTACATCCCATCTCCGACTTAACATTCCGATGAAACCCTTGCTCTACGTGTTGCTTCTGTTGCCTATGCTGACATCGGCACAGGCAACGATCGACACACTACACTGGAGCGCAACCCGACGGCTGGAACTGGCCGATTTTCGCTCACCCACCCAACCCGGTTTGGGCGGATCGGAATTTTATTACCAGATCGGCTACGAAGTTCGCCCCACTTCTCTTTGGAGCGAACCTGCCGTTGATGCCTACTGCCTGATGTTCCGCAATCTGTCGTGGATATCCGAAACAGCCAAAGACCAGCGAACACTGGCCTACAATCAGGTTCTGTTCGATCTGGTCGAAATTCATGCCCGGCAAATGAAAGCAAAACTGATTGCATTGCGCGTTGACAGGCACTTCAAACAAGAAGCTAAACAAATTGAGTACCTGACAAACTCCGAACTGGGTTCCGAAGTCAATCGGTTTCGGGGCGAAACTGGTGGTGGCGACGATGTTCAGGCTCTGCAACACTGGCAAAAACAGGTGGCTCAACGGCTCTATGATACGCCGGATATGGTTACAGTATATCACTCATCGAAAGTGGGCTTTGGCATTTTTCTGGGTGGCGGAGGAGCCTTACCAACCGGCCCATTAGCCGAAACCCTTACTCCTCCCGGTGGCATGACAGTAGGGCTCGATATTGCCTTTCGGCGAACAACCCTGCTTCTTCATACGACTCAATATGCAGCCCGACTGACGCAGGCGTTCACCCATCAGAATCAATCGTGGGAAAATGGGATGCATGTGAAACCAACCTTGCTGGAAATTGGTCTGGGCCATTTCATCTACGACTCTCCGCATAGCCGTTTAATTCCGTTTGTTGGCTATCGGCTGCTCGATCTGGCCCCCCGCGACCGCAACGACGAACGCTATAAAGGATTTTCGCTCATTAATCATGCCCCGGTAGTAGGGCTTATTTTCGATTTCAAACTAGGCGACAATGCCAAAAAGCCCGACCTTACTCAGGAAAGTTTCTGGTTTGTGCGAACCAAGCTTTCGTTCAGTCCGGTTCAGATAGCCAGTCCGTTTACGGGTGGGTTGCTTAATCTGCAAATTGGCCTGGGCGGGTTCGGTCGAATTCGTAAAGTATCGTACAAACCCGAACGAACGCTAATTCCTTTGCCCGCCCGAACGCTTTGATCTATACGGTGCCTGCTTTTATTTCGTTACTTCATCATGACTAGTGCTGGCAAAGGCTTTATGGGCCTGCTTATCTGCGTTCTGTTTGGCCAATTCTGCCGGGCTCAGCCTTATATTGCCCCACCCCAACAATTTACTCATGCCGATTCGCTGCGGGGCAGCTTACGCCCCGAACGCACCAGTTATGATGTTGTTTTCTATGACCTGAACCTCAGCGTTGACCCCGCAACTAAACGAATTGACGGCAGTAATACCATCCGCTATAAAGTAGTTCAGCCAACCCAGCGGATTCAGGTCGATCTGTTTGCCAATATGGCCGTAACAGCCATCGTCCAGAATGGTCGGCAACTGACCTACACCCGCGACCAAAATGCCCTATTTATTACGCTCCCGGCGCAGCAATCTGTCGGACAATTGTGTGAGTTAACAATCAAGTATGCGGGAAGCCCTATTGTTGCTCAGAACCCACCCTGGGATGGTGGATTTGTGTGGCGAACCGATACAACAACCCGTCAGCGCGCCGACTGGGTAACGGTTGCCTGCGAAGGAATTGGAGCCAGCCTGTGGTGGCCTAACAAAGACCACCTGTCCGATGAGCCCGATTCGATGCGTATTCGCTGCCGGGTTCCGAAAGGTCTTATCTGCGTATCGAATGGAAAACTGATTGGGCAGCAACCAACACCAGATGGGTTGCAAACCGAATGGACATGGTTTGTTCATTATCCCATCAATAACTACGACGTTACACTCAACATTACCGATTACGCCCATATTGCCGACACCTACACCGCTCGCGACGGACAAAAATTAGCACTCGACTATTACGTTCTGCCCGGTAACGTTCAGAAAGCCAAAATACACTTCGAGCAGGTCAAAACCATGCTGGCCTGCTATGAAACCTATTTCGGCAGCTATCCTTTCTGGAAAGATGGCTATAAACTGGTAGAAACGCCCTACTGGGGTATGGAGCACCAAAGCGCCATTGCCTATGGGAACCAGTATCAAAATAATGCCTTTGGTTTCGACTACATCATTATTCATGAAAGCGGCCACGAATATTTTGGCAACAGTTTAAGCTGTGCTGACCACGCCGAAATGTGGATTCATGAATCCTTTACGACCTACGCCGAAGCCTTGTTTGTCGAATACACGGCGGGCAAAGATCGAGCCATTGCTTACCTGAATACGCAGCGGAAGCTTATCCGAAACGAATACCCAATGATCGGGCCACTGGGCGTAAACTACGAACAGAAAGATACGGATATTTACTACAAAGGTTCCTGGATGCTGCATACCCTTCGTTATGCCGTTGGTAACGATATCAAATGGTTTGCGGCCCTCAAAGCGCTGGCCGTTGAAAAGCGGCTCTCCATCGTGCATACCGACGAGGTGATTAGTTTCCTATGCGAAAGAACCGGCGTTAACCTTCGGCCGCTTTTTAACCAATACCTGCATTATCCGAAACTGCCCGTTCTGGAATATAAAATCAATGCCAAACACGATGGGGAACTGCTGCTGAGCTACCGATGGGTTGCCGATGCGGCCGGTTTCAATCTTCCCGTATCGATACAAACCGAGCCCGGCAACTGGCAAACCATTCGCCCAACGCAACAATGGACAACCACTACCCTTAAACTAACGCTCAACCGGTTGATGTTCGAGATGAACAAGGGCCTGTTCGACCTACGAAACGTACTGATCCACTAGCTGATTTCTAACAGTTTATTAACGCACCATTGCTCAGAGTTTGCGAACTTGCAGGTATTATGAGAAAACACCTATTGTTACTGGCATTTGTTGGTTTAACAGCCTGTAACCCCGGCAGCTACCACCTCACGAACCGAACGGCCAACCGCATTGGCGTCGATTCGGTTGCGGCCAAAACCGATAGTAGCCTCGCCAATTTTCTGACACCCTATCGACAGGGTCTCGATAAGGCTATGAATGAAGTATTGACCCGTTCGACTGACCGTATCGAAAAAGGCCAGCCCGACGGCCCACTGAACGACTTGCTCACCGATGCGTTGCTTCAGCAGGCCAGCCAACGCTATGGCAAACCCATCGACTGTTCGCACCTGAACTACGGTGGTATTCGAAACAACCTGCCCGCTGGCAACATCACGGTCGGTTCAGTGTTTGAAGTTATGCCTTTCGACAATCAGACCGTTGTTCTGACCCTGAAAGGCGATATGCTTCAACAGTTGCTTAACCATTTTGCTCATGGCAACAAACTGGTTGTAGGAGGATTACGAGCCAAAATCCATAACGACCAGGTAACATCGGTTACCTTTACCAATGGGCGAACACTGCAACCCAACGAAACCTATACTGTAGCCATGAGCGATTACGTAGCCGATGGGGGCGACGAGGCCGGTTTTCTGAAAAATCCGGTCAAGCGCGAAAATATCAACTATCTAGTCCGCGACGCTCTGATCGATTATTTTCGCAATCAGGGCAAAACCGGCCAACCCATTAATCCTGTTTCCGATGGACGCATTAGCCTCGAATAGACGCCAGTTTCTGAAACTCCTTGGCACAGCCGCCGTTGTTGGCTCGGTAGCTCCCGATGTGCTGGCCCATAGTACAAAACCCAAAACGACGTTGCTGACCATTTTGCACACCAACGACGTACACAGCCGACTCGATCCGTTTCCGATGGATGGTAGCCGCAACGCAGGTAAAGGGGGCGTAGCTCGTCGGGCAACGCTGATCAACCAGATCCGGCAGGAACAAAAGAATGTATTGCTGTTCGATGCGGGCGATGTGTTTCAGGGAACACCGTATTTCAATCTGTATAAAGGGGAACCCGAAGTATTGGCGATGAACCGTCTTGGCTACGATGCGGGCACTATTGGCAATCACGACTTCGATGGTGGTATCGACAACATGGTCACGCAATTCGGTAAAGCCAGCTTTCCGTTATTGATTGCGAACTACGACTTCAAAAATACAGTAATGGACGGGCATTCTATGCCCTATAAAGTATTTGACAAAGATGGCGTTCGGGTGGGTGTTTTCGGACTCGGTATCCAACCTGAAGGGCTTATCCCGAAAAATGCCTATAAAGAAACGAAGTACCTCGATCCGGTTGAAATTGGGAACGACACTGCCGCCAAACTTCGAATGGAAAAGAAATGCGATTATGTAATTTGCCTCTCGCACCTGGGTTTCAAATACAACGAGCCTACCATTTCCGACAATGTGCTGGCAGCCAAAACCCGCAACATCGACCTTATTATTGGTGGCCATACCCACACCTTTCTGGATGCGCCCGTAGCTGTCAACAACCTCGATAGCGAGCCCGTATGGATCAATCAGGTAGGGTTTGCAGGCATTAATCTGGGTCGAATTGATCTAGCTTTCGACAAAGGGAAAGCCGTTTCGGGCACCGGAAAAGCCCTCGAAGTAAAGTAAAGTTCGTACCTTTGTTATTGAGTGGTTGAGTGAATGAGTGATTGAACGAATAAATGATCGTATCAGTCTTTTTCGCTCAATCACTCATTCACTCAATCACTCATTAGTAAATGAAATTTGGCGTTGTTGTTTTTCCCGGTTCTAACTGCGATCAGGATGCCGTTGATACGCTGGAACTGATGGGCCAGAAAGTCGTTAAACTCTGGCATAAAGATCATGATCTGCAAGGTTGCGACTTTATTATGCTACCCGGTGGGTTTTCCTATGGCGATTACCTGCGTACGGGAGCAGTAGCCCGTTTTTCGCCGATCATGAACGAAGTGATCGCCCATGCCAACCGGGGAGGCTATCTGATGGGCATCTGCAACGGATTCCAGATCCTGGCCGAAGCACGGCTGGTGCCGGGGGTGCTGCTTCAGAATGCCAATCAAAAATACATCTGCAAAAATATTTACCTGACTCCTCAGTCGCCCGATGCGCTGCTGACTGCAGGGCTGGATCGTTCGGCCTATAAAATTCCAATGGCGCACGGCGACGGACGCTATTTTGCCGATGCCGATACACTTAAGGAACTGAACGATAACGGTCAGGTGCTGTTCCGCTATTGCGACGAAACCGGTGCCATTACCGAAGCAGCCAACCCGAACGGTAGCCTCGAAAACATTGCGGGCGTTACCAACAAAGGTAAGAATGTGTTTGGTATGATGCCGCACCCCGAACGCGCTGCCGACCCACTTCTTGGCAATACCGACGGCCGCCTGATTCTGGATCAGATTCTGAAAGCCGTTCTGGTTTAAGGATGACTTCATAAAACAAAAGTGGCCCGGAACGTTCCGGGCCACTTTTGTTTTATGAAGTTTTATTGTCCACAGAGGCACAACTCACTATTTTATTATTCTGTGACCTCTGTGGCCAGTAAATAGATAGCTATTTACTGGCCACGGCTTCGAGCACCGGATAATCGGTATAGCCTTTTTCGCCAGGCGAATAGAACGTCGAAAAATCGGGTTGATTCAGTTCTGCACCGGTCTTGAGCCGCTCCACAAAATCAGGATTGGCAATTAATGGCCGACCAAACGCAATCAGATTGGCAAGACCACTCTGCAAAGCCGCTTCGGCCCGTTCGGCATCGTAGCCACCACTCAAAATCAGTGAGCCTTTGTAGGCTTCCCGAATGGCATTTACTATTGCATCGGGCACAATGGGTGCCCCCATCGATGAATGGTCGACCAGGTGTAGGTAAACAACACCAATTTCATTGAGTTTTTGCGCAATATAGGTATAGGTCTCATCCACCTCGGCATAAGGTTTAATGTCGTTGAAGACCCCGTATGGCGATAGCCGAACACCCACCTTATGGAGACCAATTGCTTTGCCGGCCTCTTCGGCAATTTCGAGCAGGAACCGGCTACGGTTTTCAATAGTACCGCCGTATTCGTCGGTACGATGGTTGGAATCAGGACTGATAAACTGTTCAATCAGATAGCCATTGGCACCATGAAGCTCTACGCCATCGAAACCCGCTTCTACTGCATTTACGGAAGCGTTGACAAACTCCTGTATGGTTTGTTTCACCTCTTCAGTTGTCAGCGCCCGTGGCGTTGGATGCGGCAGCATACCATCGGTATCCGTATAAATTTCGCCAGCAGCCGCTAATGCCGATGGCGCTATAATTTCGGCATTTTCGCCCAGATGCAGCGAATGGCCAATACGGCCGGTATGCATCAGTTGAGCAAAAATCTTACCCCCTTTGGCATGAACAGCATCCGTTACGTTCTTCCAGGCTTCGACCTGTGCAGCACTGTGGATTCCTGGAATACGAGCATACCCTTCGCCATTGGGCGATGGGCCAACACCTTCCGAAATTATTAGCCCAACCGAAGCCCGCTGTGCATAATAGGTAGCCATAATGTCGGTCGGAATATGATCGGCAGTTGCCCGGTTGCGGGTCATTGGGGCCATAACAATGTGATTCTGGAGCGTCAGCTTACCCAGTATTGCTTCCGCAAAAAGTTTTTGTGCCATAGCTACTCGTAGTTAAACGGTTTGTATGTATTCTGTCGTTGGTCTTCGGCATCAGTAGTCATTGACCATCGGAAGAAGGAATGATTAATGGCGCCGAAGGCTAATAACAGAAGGTTAGATTACGGCCAGAAAACACAACCATATATTTAAAAGTTTGGATGTATTAGGATAAATTTTTCAGGTTAGCTTTTCGATGAAATCCGATAGCTGCTGAAGCGATTCTTTATTCAACGTCAAATGAAGGTTTCGCCCTTCTTTCTGCGAATTAACCAATCCACTGTCGGTCAATAACTTAACATGGTGCGACACGCATGGCTGCGACAATCCGGTCAGTTGCTGAATATCGGATGCGGTCAGGCTTCCTTTATCTGAAAGCTCCATTAAAATTGTCAGTCGATATTTGTCGGCAATGGCACCCGTAGCTTTTTCAACAAAACGATTCTCCATGTCGGTAAGGCTTTAATAAACAAAAATAACAAAAACTACCGGAACCAAGTGCCGGAGCAAGTAGCCTGAAAAAATTACTATTTTTACCAGAATATTTAAAAATAGTGACTTGCCAATCTATGCGCACCAACTCTATCTGCCTAATCGTTGTCCTATTTCTTGCAACGGGTTCGTTGTTGGCTCAATCCTTCAGTTCGTCAGTGCTGCCCATTCTACTAATCAATACCAATGGGCAAACCATTCCGGACGAGCCCAAAATTGTAGCAGATCTGCAACTTATTGACAATGGTTCAGGCAAATTGAATAGCCTAACCGATAAACCAGCTTTCAGCAGCAAAATAGGCATTGAACTACGGGGAGCCACATCGCAGCAGTTCTTCCCCAAAAAACCTTATGGCTTCGAACTCCGCGACTCTACGGGCGAAAACTCGGTAAATGCTTCGCTTTTGGGCATGCCTTCAGAATCGGACTGGGTACTCAATGCAACCTACAACGACAAAACCCTGATCCGAGAAACGCTCACCTACGATCTGAATCGGCAGTTGAGCAGCTATTACACACCCCGCTACCGCTACTGCGAAGTGGTGTTGAATGGTAGTTATGCTGGCCTGTATATCCTTTTCGAGAAAATAAAGCGCGACAAAAACCGGATCAATATCAGCAACATAAAACCAACCGATGTGTCGGGCGATGCGCTGACGGGTGGTTATATTTTCAAGATCGACAAAACCGAAGGGTCCCCATCGCGCTCCTGGGTATCGGCCTATAAAGGTATAAAAGGACAGGCTATTCCTATTCAGATCGATCGACCCAAGCCCGACGATCTGGCCGAAGAACAGTTTCAATACGCCAAACGCTTCGTTACCGATTTCGAAAATGCGCTTCAGGGAAACAACTATCTGGACTCGGCAACCGGTTACCGAAAATACATCAACGACGACTCATTTGTAGATTATCTGCTGTTAACCGAAATCTGCAAGAACATTGATGGTTACCGGCTCAGTAGTTTTTTCTATAAAGACCGCGACTCGAAAGGGGGCAGGCTGGTGATGGGCCCCATCTGGGACTACAATCTGGCTTATGGCAATGTGAATTACTGTAGTGGCGAAAGCTACCAAGGCTGGGTATATAACTTTAGCCATGTTTGCCCCGACGATGATTTTCAGGCTCCATTCTGGTGGGAGCGCTTGCTAACCGATAAGGCGTTTGCTGCCAAAGTCCGCACAAAATACCAGTCCTTGCGGAAAACGATTTTAACAACCGATCGTATCAATGCCTATATCGACTCTACAGCCTTAGTACTGGGTGAAGCGCGCGTTCGCAATTTTCAGCGGTGGCCCGTTATCGGCATTTATGTATGGCCCAATTACTTCATCGGGAAAACCTACGACGAAGAGGTTACTTATTTAAAAAACTGGATACGCCAGCGTTTGATCTGGATGGACAGTGCTATTCTGCCTTTCGGAACCGAAATTCTCAGTAGCGAACCCGCCGATACCTTTTCGCTGACAATTAGCCCCAATCCGTCGGCCAGCGATGTTACGGTAACGTATCGCTTGCTGCGCCGAGCCGATCTGCGATTGTCGATTATAGACGCCAGCGGCCGGATTTTACATACACTTCAATGGCCCGCCGAATCGCCGGGAAACCATCAGCACATTCTGCCAGCTCAACTCTTGCCTGCCAACCCCGGAACCTACTTGTTTCAGCTCGACGCCGACGGCGTTCCTACCCGGCAAAAAGTTATACGGTTTTAGTGGTATCAAAACAAAAATGAACCAGAACCGAGACTACTCGCCGAACGGCAGAATGACCTCATAAGATACTGGCAATCAACTAATAGTCCATTCAGAAAGCGATTTTTCTACATCCAGGCAACGTTCACGCCGGATTTGTTTTTGGGTCAGAGGTTCGCAGTTCGTTCCGAAACCAGACTTCCTGCTGCGGAAATGGAATTGTGATTTCATGCTGGCGGAACAGTTCATCGAGCCGAAACCGGAGATCGCTTTTTACAAACTCAATTCGCAGAAATTCGTAGCTGTAGAAAAAGAGCTTAAAGTCGAGCGACGACGCACCAAAATCGCGAAACTGAACGGTAGGTTTGGGCGTCAGGAGGATAGCCGAATGTTCGCTGGCGACTTGTAGCAACAGGGTTTTAACCAGTTCGAGATCACTTCCATAAGCCACCCCAATATCGACATGAAACCGTGTGGGCCGATCGTTATGCGACCAGTTAATAACGGTTTCCTCAACCAGTTTAGAGTTCGGAACAATCTTGACAATCTCGTCGCGGGTTTCAACTTCCGACGTTCGCAATCCAATTCCTTTCACCATCACAATCGTATCGTCGACCACGACCATATCGCCTACGCGAACCGTGCCTTCAATCAGCAGAATAATGCCCGACAACAGATCTTTAACGGTTTGCTGGAGCCCCAGTCCAATACCAACCAGCAAAGCCGCCGTACCGGCCAGCACCACCGACAGTTGAATACCCAATGCCTGCATCGACAGAATGATGGCAAGTGGATAAATAATGTATTTGATCAGTCGATTGACGGCATACTGGTGCCCAATTGCCACGTTTCGACGGTTATAAAACAACCGAAGCACATAGCGCTTCAATAAATACATCACTGTCCAGGCCAGCACTAGAATGAAAATGGCAGAACAAATATCGGCTACGGTGAGGGTATAGGATTTGAGCTTAATTAACTCATAATTCAGAAAATCATGTAACGTATTCATTGTGTTGATCGGGTGGGTATTTGCCGGATTCAGCCAAGTTGAACCGGCGGAAAAAATTGATTAAATGAAGGAATCATTGATTGGAGCGTTCGGCTGGCAGTGGGCTGCATATGGGCAATAACGGGTGCCTCGGGCTGAATCGACAGCACCGGAACTTTGGCCCGATTTACAATCTGGCGGGCAAACGGACCAACAAAAAAGTGCCGGATCGGCGTATCCAGCGTGGCCGTAATGATAATGAGGCTGGCATGCAAATCTTCCGATTTTCGGAGCACGGTTTTGGCCACAGAGTCGGTTTCGGCAAGTAGTATATCGGCGTCGATAGAATCTTCTGCCAGTTGCCGGTCAAGAACAGACATAGCATTGGTTACGGGGTCGGTTTCATGAGCGTCATGCCGGTCAAACAGTCCCAGAACGGTCAGATGCGCCTTGTTTTTGCGGATAATTCGTCGAGCGTATTCATACTTGTCCAGTGCCCCCGGCACTGGCCGCACAGGAAACAGAATTTCCTGAAAATCGGTATTCTGAAACGTGCCTGGCACGGTCAGCACAGGGCACGGTGCCACTTTAAGAACGCGGTAGGCTTCCGACCCCATCAAATACTCCCGAATGCCGGAGGTTCCGTGAGCGCCCATCACAATGAGATCGGCGCCAAAATCACGGGCAACATCGGCAATGCGGTCGCTGATTACGCCCGTTCGGCATTCAACAAAATAACGCACGGGCAGGTCAGCCAGCTTTTCGTCGGCCCACTGGTGAAGTTTCGGTACTTCGGCCTCAATCACTTCTTCGCTCGATAAGGAAATGCTTAACCCATCGCCCGACGAAAACACATACTGATCGGGATTAATAATGTGCAATAACCGGATCACGGCGTTGTGGCGCTGGCTCATAGCGGCTGCAAGAGCCAGCGCCCTAGTCGATGTATCGCTATAGTCGATGGGAACAAGTATTCGATTTATGGTTATATTTTCCATGACAGAAGGGTTTTTAGGTTAAATAACGATTACCAGCCATAGGCGTTACTTTCCTGCTTTTATGCCGCAGCAAACGAAGGCGAAATGGTCAACGGTCCATACAGACGGTCAGTTTTAACGCCTGTCTCCTTATGCTTTAGCTCCGCTCTGGTTGGTTTATAGCCAACATTTTTCCATTCGAGAAGTGTCGCGTATTCTTTCGATTCAGTATCACCTTTCAGGTAATTGGTCAGAATACACGTCACCCGAAAGCCATTGGCCAGTTGAAAGCTGAGTGTAGGATCGTAGATTTCTTTCTGTATAACTTTATCGATATAGTGCTGAGGAGAAAGTTGTTCCGCATAACGACAATAGGCAGGAATTCGTCCGCCAGCCACAATAGCCCGCAGATTTAGACGTCGGCAGCAGTTCTTACGAGCATCATATAACCGGCGCCCCAGTCGCAGCCCCCGAAAGTTGGGGTGTACAAAAACATCGATACCATATAGAATACTACCTGCGGGGTCGTGCGTGTCGAAAGAATAGTGTCCCGTAACCTGTTCATAGGTGTGCTGTTCTCCACAATCGACCCTATTGACAATAATGGCCAGTGCTGCGGCTACCACTCTTCCATCGACTTCAATACAGAACTGGCCTTCAGGGAAAAGGTGAAGCAGCTTTTGTATCCGTTCTTTTCGCCAATACTGCCCTCCAATAGCGCTATAAGATTCAACCATCGTATCTTTCAACTGATCGTAATCATTTATAGATAAATTTCTGATTATCAAACTCATATATATTTTATTTATAGTTTTTTCAAAGTAAACATACTTCCTGATAGTCTAATGTACACCGTAGTGCTTAGAAGCTCCTTAAGCAAAAATTAGAATTAGCTGAGAAACCCGCTGGCTTTAGATACCAGCCGCGAACGTTGCCCGAACGAGTATTGGTTGCCCAAAGAAAAATCTACTATCCCTACCGACACGAAAGTATAAAAGCCTGTCCGTTAGCTTTTTAGCATATGGCTATACTTCACAAATCCCTGATTCTGACTCTGGTACTTGTCAGCACCATGCTCTTTTCGTGTAGTAAGAGCAGCAAAGATCCCGATCCACAACCGTCGGCCGAGCAATTGATTGCCGATAAATGGTGGTGCCCTTCTGGCAGCTATGCCCAGCAGTTTTTCGGGTCGGATGGTTCGTGGCAACAGCGGCTTCAAACAACCGACACGCCCGATACGGGCAAATGGAGCTTTTCGGCCGATAAGAAAACCATTAACATCAGCGAGGTAAAAGGCGGCAGTACACCCCAGCTCTTCTCACAATGGAGCTACACCGTAAACAAACTGGAAACGGCAGCTCTCAACATAAACTATTCTGGTCTGGCTATCAGCTATACCCCATGCCCCTAGTTACTGGTTCTTCAGACCGGAAGCAGGCGGAGCTTTATGGTGGTGCGTTCGGGTTAGGGGTTGGACTCCATTGGGCAGCCGCCATTCGCGCTGTGCAACAAACGGCATTTTCAGCAACTGAAAAAACGTAAGCTCTCCCT
The DNA here is from genome assembly GCF_037201965.1 of Spirosoma sp. SC4-14. NCBI lineage: Bacteria > Pseudomonadati > Bacteroidota > Cytophagia > Cytophagales > Cytophagaceae > Spirosoma > Spirosoma sp. SC4-14. The sequence continues at coordinate 6,102,750 of NZ_CP147518.1, forward strand.
CGTTGCGATAGGCCGGCACACCCAATGTTAGCTCATGTTGCGCAATATCCATACGATGCGTGCCATGCAGCCGATCCCACCACGAAAAAAGTGTACCCCAATTGGAGTTGAACTCATCGAGCACAATCGAATGATGGATTCCATGCATACGGGGTGTCACTACAACCTGGTTCAATAATCGTTCAACCCGTTTGGGCAATCGCCAGTTTGAATGGTGAAACTCAGCGGCCAGTTCAAACCCAATTTCGTACAGAATAGCGCTCCAGCTACTGATACCAACTAAAATCACGATTGCAGTCCGAAATAGTACGCCCAAGAGCAATTCGCCAAAATGAAACCGTATGGCAGTCGACGCATCCATCTCTAAATCGGTATGATGCACATTATGGAACCGCCATAAGAATGGAACTTTATGCGTGGCGTAGTGCCACCAGTAATAGGCATAATCGAAAGCTAACACGCCCAGCGCTCCCCCAATCCACGTCCAAACACTAGTTTGGGGAAGCAGCCAGCGAATAAGCCCCATAGTATGTTGAGCAGCCCAATTGGCAGCCAGCAACGGCACGGGCAATAAAAGCAACCGGAGCGTAATAAACGTGGGAACAGCTACGCCGATGTTTCGCACCATCCGGCCCAGGCCCCGAAAATGCCGACGTCGTAAAGGCCATCGCCATTGTAGCCATACCAATACCCCAAAGGCCAGAACCAGCAGCGGTGCTCCAATAAAGTCGAAGGCAGGAATCAGGAACATAGCGGCTTATCTTTTCCGAAAAACACGTTTCAATTTATCTTTCAGTCCCGGCGAATCTTCTTTACCGACTTTCCCGATCAAAAAACCATAGGGCTTCAGTGGCTCCACGTGGTCGCAGATGATTTTCACAATGCCAAGTACAGGTAGAGCCAGAATCATGCCCGGTATGCCCCAAACGGCTTCGCCAACCACAATAATCAGAATTGTAAACAGCGGATTGATGCTAACTTCGGTGCCAACAACAAGTGGTTCGAGCAGGTAGGTTTGCGTAAACTGAACAATACCATATACCAGTAGAATACCCAGCATCATTTGTCCATCTCCGCCCTGAGCCATTGTCACCAGAACTGTAATGAGCGTTCCGGTCAAATTGCCAACAAAGGGAATTGTTTCGAGCAAGCCACACAAAACGGCCAGAAATATGGCCTGTTTAACGCCAACAATGCTAAATCCGATGCCATACATAACCCAGAGCATAACGATCATAGCGGCCAGGCCGGTCAGATACTGCCGGGCCACCCTGCTGCTTTCATAGATAACCCGACGGGTTTCGGGCTGAGCATTGGCCGGAACCAGCTTTAGCAGAAACTGTTTAAAATGGTGTCGAAAATAAAGAAACAGAAACGCATACACGAGTATCAGCACGAGATCGACAGCGATACTGAGTATCGAATTGATACTTTTGGCCACAATAGCCGAAAGTTGACCTGCCCCCGACGCTTGCTGTTCTTCAATAAACGTCTTCTGCTGTTGGGCACTGATGCCCAACTTACTGCTCACAAACTGCTTCAACTGACCAATCATTTCCGTTATACGCTGTTCAATACCGGCCAGGTCATGAACCAGATCCGACGATTGCCATTTCAGCAACAGAACAAGCCCCGCGCCTATCACCAGCAGTAACGTGAGACAAAGTAGCGCAGCCAGAGCCCGGCCGATGCCTTTCGTTTCCAGCCACAGGCTTACCGGAAAAAAAAGCATCGCCAACAGGCCCCCAATCGTAAGCGGCACCAGAATGGATCGAGTAAAATACAACCCGCCAAACAACAGAAAAAGAAACAACAGAAACCGGGTAGGCTTTAGTAGTACCTGCATGAAACGATCACAAAAGATAAAACGGCAACTTCATGATCAGTAAACTCTCGGAGGAGCTACCTGCCTGAAATCAACCAAAAATCTTACTGAACGCCCCCTGAGAAAATTTGAATTTGCCCGTAGATGTATATAGGCCTTATGCCAGAAATGAAAGTAATAAAGCTACAGAGCGAATCTTTTGAGCGAAGAACAGGCCACCCTTTTGCGGCCCGAAGCAGGTTTATTGAGCTATACGTATGTACCTGTCAGCTCAGCGTAGATTGACCATTTCGGCCGATACGCAGCAATCTGAAGCTATAGCTTTGGCAAAAGGCAGATGTCCTTTAGGAACCATCAGGTACAATTGCCCACCCTGAATGGCAGCCAGACGACCCAGAAGCTTCAATTTAGACCTGAGACGATTCGTATCGTCGGTTTTAAGAACAACCTCAAAATAGGATTTCTGGCCAAACTGCCTTCCGGTCGCATCGGGCACAAACGATTCGCCATCCTGCTGACGACCATAAGTAATTGGCTTTTCGAAACCATCGGTGTTCGCTTTTATGTGTGTAAAACCATGTGCCTTTGCCCAGTCTGTTGCCTGGCTTATATATGTATGTTTATTCATGATATAATGTTTCAGTGATTATATAGTACCTTAAGTATTATATAGTTAACGATAGAAGCTAACAAACCCGTATAAGCGGCTCAAAGGCCAATGGTTGTAAAGCCAGAATCAGTGACCCCAAATCGCCACTGAACGGGAGTCGTGTGTTGCGATAAGCCAGAATCGGGGCGGATGAAGAGAACAGGAATCTGTGCATTGTAAACGATCTGTTGCACAAAAGTACCAATCAGGAAATCGTTGGCTGTTGCGCCTAAGCTCGCTGTAATAACCAGCATATCGGCCGACAGCTCAACACATTTGTCCAATACTGTTTCGGCAATCGACTCCGTTGGCCAAAACAAAGTTTTACTCTTAACCCCATCCTGAGCCAGCTTTCCAAGCAGTTCAGTAATCTGATCCTGCAATTGGCTGATGCTAATCACCTCATCGGGGTTCGAAAGTGCCAGAACGGTCAGTTCCGATGCATTTTTCCGGATAATTTTTCGGGCAAACTCATATTTATCCAGCGCGCCCGGTATGGGTCGAACCGGAAACAGAATCTGCTCGAAAGTGGTCCATTTTTTGTGCGCTGGAACAGTTAGCACCGGGCAGGGAGCCGTTTTTATCATCCGATACGCATCCGAATTCAGCCGCAATGCCTGGCTATTTGCACCCACCAGAGTACCCATCACAATCAAATCGGCATGTATGCTCTGCGCAGCCGCCATCACCTCGTCAGAATAAGTACCTACCCGAAAGCTGCTTGAACAATTAACCGGATATTCCTGCGCTGTCAGCATGGCCAGCATTTGAATCAGGCTTGCCCCCTGCTGAGTCAGATGCGACTTCGATAAATCGGGCAAGTCGTCGGGAGCTAGTGGTTTTAATGTATCAGGATTCAGAACATATACCAGATGCAAATGAACTTTCTGCTGTTGCTCACTGAGCCTGACGGCAACATCCAGCGCATTGAGCGAAGGTTCCGTAAAATCTACGGGAATGAGTATAGTGGCAAGATTCTGTACATCCATATGCTTTTTACCAAAGCTAACGCTATAGTTAGGTGGGACTGAAAACGAAAGAAATACAGATTGCTTAACAGAAACTTAACCAATCCTTAGAATTCACTTAGAATTTGCGCCTTCTGCCCTCGAAAGGCCCCTTATCCTTCCCGTTTCAAGCAACAGCAAACAATTCATTCAGCCAAAAATCCGAACAGCAGCATTGCCATTTAGGCATTGTATTCTAAACTCTAAGCGAATTCTAATCTATCGTTAAGCCGCCACTAAGCTGCTGAATGTTTATTGGAGACTATCAGTAGATGGTGGATGGCCGACTCAATTTCTGCCCTAAACTCGTACAACTATGACTACAGAACATCCAACTAAACAGCATTCGAAAATGAGCTGGTATCAAAATCCAGCCGTATTATATAGTGTTATCGTCCTGCTCCTGGCGGGTGTGGTTTATTTAATTGTTCAAAATTGGCAATTGGAGCACAAGACCAGTCAGGAGCGGAGTATATTACACACAAAAGTCCGGCAAAATCAACTGGCTAACGACCGGCAGCAACTGACGCTGACCATGAAGGCGTTCGTTTGGGCAGTTCGCAATGCCATGCTACAGAACAAAACAGGCGAGATTAACGAATATTTCAACACACTGGTAAAAAACCGGGGAGTGAAAGAAGTGTTGTTGGTGGATTCGGCCGGAAAAATCATGATTTCGACCAATAAGAAAAACCAGGATATGCCGTTCACGAATCGGTTTCCGGCCTATCTGCTTCAAAAGCAGGACATTTATTTTAACAACAAAATGCCCTACGAATTATCGGCGCCCGTCACGGCTCCCAACAAGCGCCTGGGTACGCTGGTCATGTTCTATACCCCCGCAACCATTCTGCCCGATTCGCTGGCAATTTCAACCGCAAGCAAAAGTCAATAGTTGGCCACATCGCCCCGAAAGAGCCAATAATTCAGTAGGCTCTCTGCGTCTCCGCTTCGGCAGGTCGATGTAGCCAGCTAAAATTAGACTACTGGTTGTCAGCCTATTGCTTATAGTCGAAATCGTGCGGATGAACATATACATGCTCCCCATCTGCCAACCGAACCAGTTGCCAGGCGGGTCCGCTTCCAAATTGCTCATTATGAAACCATACAGTTTCTCCCTTCTGAATCAATCCACAAATGTGCTTCGTTGGATCAGCGGGATCACGTACCCATTCGGTATTCTGAATAGCCTGGCCAGGGCGGTCAAATTCGTCTACGGCTAATGATGTCTGCTCTTTCATAGTCATGATCGATTCGATTTATTCGTTAGCTCAATACCTTAGGCCAGAAAAGCCTATCTTTATATAACGCTGATAAAACCAGCCAACGTGCCCACAAATACAATCTTTTATCTTAGTATAAGCTTAAGCTTATCTTAGAAACTCCTTAAAACAAGCAATCCACCTTATCTAATCATTTGATTTTCAAACACAAACGGCTTCAAGATACTCCCGAAGCCGTTTCTACCCTTACTTAATTCTTTATCAGTTACTGCTTCATAATCTTAACCGTTCGGGCCTGCTGATTGGTAGTCGCCCGCAACAGCAACAGCCGTACTCCAGTCTGCTCTAAACTAAACACCTGCTCATCGTGTGCGCCCGCCGATTCCAGACGACGACGCTCTACCAACCGGCCATTCACATCACTCAACTCCAGCTCAACAGCCTGCCCTTCTACTCCCTCGATCAATACCCGAACCTGCTCGCCTGCCGGATTGCCCAGTACCGTTATCGTCAGGTTCGACGACTCCTCAGCTACACCAACCCTTGCCCGACCACAGGCCGCTTTCAGATCCCAACTGTAGCTGACCTGAGAGCCACTCTGACGGGCCATCAGCATAAAGGGTTGTACATCGCTGGCTGTGCGGCTTTCTTTATCGACAAACTGGTTGGGGTTGGTGGTCCAGTCGGTGATGCCAGCCGCCCGGAACTCAATCGGCGAGCCGTCGCCACCGCTGGTGTTGAAGGTGATAGCCCCGGTCTGGCAGTTGTAGGTGGGGGCTAACAAAGCCAATGAGCCGCCAGTGGGCGGTTTAGGGTTACTACAATAAGCCCCAAAATCAAACGTATAACTAGCCGTTTGCCCGCTCTGGGTAGCCTGAATCCAAATCGGTTTGGGGTCGTTGCGTAGGCCCTGCTCAACGGTACCAAAGTTGTCGGTTACTGAAGCACGGGTGATACCGGGAGCGGTGTAGGTAATGAGCGTTCCATCGCCACCGCTGGTATTGAAGGTAATAGCCCCCGTCTGGCAGTTGTAGGTAGGCTGGGTGAGCGTTAGGGCATTATTCGATGACTCAACGACTACAATCCTGAAGGAGGTTTTTAACGTATCACAATACCCGTTTGTGGCCGCAATGTTTATGATATATGTACCTGGGGCAGCAGACGTTTTACCATAGAATTTTACTACTAATCCATTTGGCCCTCCTGAACCATCACCTGACCCAGCGGTAGAATAAGTAATTCCCTCAGGCATTCCTGAAGCTGTAAACCAATAATGATTCAAGTATGAGTACTTGTAAATACTAAAGTTAGGGTCTTTAAAATAATTCGTTAGTTCATACGATTCCAGAGTTTGTCCTGTTTTTACTGTTAGATCTGGGATGAGAGACACTTCCAGTGATTTAAAAATCTGTATGCCAGGACAGTATTGTTTCAGGTCAAGTGAGTAAGTAGTGGTGTAGCCACTTTGGGTTGCTTGAATTGATAGCGGCACATTGATATCAATGCACTTAAAGATGTCCACCGTATTACTGGCAGGAGACGCCAGTTCAACTCCGGGTATAGCATAACTGATCGGTGAGCCATCGCCACCACTGGTATTGATAACAAGTGTAGCCCCCAAAGCACTACCGCACGTAACGCTGGGAGCCACTATCTGTAATGGATTAGCTGGTGGGTTACTACAATAAGCCCCAAAATCAAACGTATAGCTCACCGTACGTCCGCTCTGGGTAGCCTGGATCAGAATCGGTTTAGGATCGTTGCGCAGCCCCTGCTCAACGGTACCAAAGTTGTCGGTTACTGAAGCACGGGTAATCCCCGGAGCGGTGTAGGTAATTGGCGAACCATCGCCACCGGTTGTGTTGAAAGTGATCGCACCCGTCTGGCAGTTGTAGGTGGGCTGAGTGAGTGTCAGCGCATTTCCCTGATTCAGTAACTTAACGATCCAAGTGGCTGGCGTAGCTTGTTTACGTCCTTTCACATCTCCGTCATTAGACTCAGTAATCCCAACCATTAACAGGCCATCCGTAGTAGGCAAAACTGCAGGCTGAAAACTATAGTCATGCCCAGAGCCACCTAAAACCTTACTCCAAAGACGTTCTCCCTGCTCAGAGAATCCAGTTAGCCGAATATCTCCATTGTTGCTGTCCTGTGGGGTATCGTTTCCGACAACATAAGAAGCAGGTCTAGCTTGTTGAGGCACTGCAACAATAGTAGCTAAGGAGTTAAAGGCCGGATAAGGAACCTGCACAGGACTACCTATAGGATCTCCCTGTGCATTAATTCGAAAAGTAGAGGGTTCACCGGAGCTAGACGTATTTGGCCACTCAGACCCTGTTAACCAATATGACTCGGTGTTTGAGTATGACAAATCAGCAGAGACATCATTGAAATTATTCACTTGTCCGTACCGCTTCTGCCATACTACACTTCCATCTCCCGTTAATTTAGCAACCCAGCCTCGGAGTGTATTATTGTCGGTTGTCGGATTGGCTGTACCGGTTAATAAGAGCCCTCCATCAGATGTACTGATTGCCTTGCTAACATTAATACCATTTACACCGTTGTTAGATCCATCATCAGTACTAAACTTCAGTTCTTTCTCCCATAAAAAATCGCCTGTTTTGCCGATTTTCGCGATAATCACAGATGCTCTATCTTGGGTACTAATGGTCTGATCATAACGAGTCGCGAAAGCAAAGGTTCCACCATCTGAACTACCAACTATATTACTAAACCCGTACTGGTATTGTGTTGATTGAGAAAAGTTCAAACCCGTAATCCAAATTAATTCACCTGTCAGGTTTCTTTTCTGTAAGGTCCACCGCTGATTATCTAATACAGCAATAACTATTGCATTATCAGCAGTAGCAACCGGGCTTACGGCTGACAATGCCTCAATAGTGTTTCCTGTAGTCGAAACGCTGGTAATAGGAACATCGCTTATCACCTCTCCTGCGGTTGTAAGCCACAACAGCCGCCGATCTGCCGTCACTACTGAATATCCACCAGCGCCATTTTTTACGATAGCAGTTCTACCGTAAACTGCTCCTGGAATAGGCGATTCAATCACCCGTTGCCATTGAATAACTGGCGGCTGCACGGTTTGTGCCCGTAGCTGAGTAAACCCCAGAAGGGTGAGCCAGAACACCCAGAAAACTAAACCCTCATGTTGATTTTTGTACTTGTTTCTCATGAATTCTGTATTAACAGGTTAAACGTATGGTAAACGACACTACAATTGTAAGCTATCCTGAACATGACTTTTACAAACTAACCGTGGCCCGTTTTTTTGCGTAAGCCATGCTGAAATAAGTGATAAAATATATGCTTAAGTATAAACACTCCCCTTCTCAATTATAAACTTTAAAGCTAAAAAAAACACACTTATAATAGAAAAACTATTCCACAAAAAGAATACAAAAAAAACAATAGCATTGACATCCAGACACACCGCAGCTCAATAAATAGGACCCACCACTAAAAGGTGAATGAATTTTGCCACTTTCCAGAAAAGTTTGCCCAGGGCCTATTACGCGCAAAAGGCGCAAAGACCACCAGCCTCTTGCCGGGATCTTTGCGCCCTTGCGCGTTCATTTTGGTGTACTAATCGTTTACCAGGCAGTTTCCATTAACTCATCGATATCGATCAACACGGGCGAGTCATAGAGTTTGCGCATCATGAACCCATGCTCTTTCAGATGCGTCAGGTTGAACTTACGAACCATACCATGATCGGGCAGCATTGGGCATTCAACGTGGTCGATCACGTAATTAGGAAAATAACTGGCTACTTCGGCGGGTGAGATACTGAACGGTGGCGTTTTCAGAATGGGGGCATATTCCAGTGTATTCAGAAAATATAACGTACCCACCGGCGACAACCACTCCAGTGTTTGCAGATACCGCATCCGCATGGGCTCGGGTAAGGCAACCAGCGACGCCCGGTCATAAACAAGATCGAACGAACCAATATCCTCGCGGTTGAGGTAAAAGAAATCCCGACACAGAATGGTGATATTGCCCGACACAAACCGGCTGCCAATCTGCCGGTAGGCCAACTGGTTTTCTTCAAAAAATTGAATGATTGCTTTTTCAACGATTTCGACACCAATAACCTGATGAGCGAACCGGCTGAAATACAGCAGATCTAATGATTTGCCACAAAGTGGTACAAGTACCGTTTTGCCTTCGAGCGCAAACGGTGGCAGGTGCTTGATGGCATAGGGATGAATGTCTTTACGGTGAAAGCTGGTGTAGTGTCCTTCCAATTCCCAGGAGTTAAACCAGAATGCTTTTTCCATGCTCAAAGAGGATAAGGTGTTGTGCGATTTCGATGTGACAAAGTTCCTTATCCAATGCGGATGCTTTTAGCGCGGATTCACGGCTTTTGAAAAATGCGTAGAATCCCGTAGTGTTCACCGGAAATTCCCGGCTAATTCCTTACACCTCCGACCGCAGCACGTCGAGCGGAGGACGTACCAGCACGTCGCGGCTATTGAACAGGCCGATCAGGATCGTCAGAATGGTGACAATGGTGGCTACTACAACCAGCGGCAATGTATTGGGTCGGTACGGAACTTCGAACACAAACTGAGCCAATGCCCACGTTCCAACTACCGATAGCAGAATTCCCGACAGAGCAGCCAACAAGCCCAGTAAACCATATTCCAGCGCCGTAATTCGCAGAATCTGGTTTTGGCTGGCACCCAGTGTGCGGAGCAGAACGCTTTCGCGCAGACGCTGATATTTGCTGATCACGACCGAACTACCCAACACAAGCAAGCCCGTCAGTATGCTAAAGAGCGCCATAAACTGAATCACAAACGAAATCTGGTCCAGAATTTCATCGACCGTCTTCAGAATCAGTCCCAGATCGATGGCCGACACGTTCGGAAACTGACTGACCAGATTGCGCTGCAACACGGCCGAGGTCTGGCTGTTGGGTACACGCGTCATCAGCACATGAAACTGCGGAGCCTGCTCCAGCACTCCGGCCGGAAACACCACCAGAAAATTGGTTTGTACCCGGTTCCATTCCACTTCGCGGGTTCCGCCCACAATGGCCGGAATGAGCATTCCCTGTACGTTGAAGCTCAGCGTGTCGCCCAGTTTCGCGTGCAATCGACCCAGAAAATCTTTTTCAACCGAAATGTATACGTTGCCATCGGCCTGATAGGGTGCTTTGCCATCAACCAGTTTCTCCGACGAAATCAGGGTGTCGCGGTAGGTTACGCGGTACTCGCGACTGAACGCCCAGTTTGGCGTTTTCAGGGTTGTGTCTTTTTTGGTTTCGTCGGGATGTTTGCCATTAATGTCGGTCAGGCGCATCGTTATAACCGGCACATCCTGCAAAACGGGCAGATTCTGCTGTTTCACCAGCGACCGAACACCCGCTATCTGCTCTTTCTGAATATCGAACAATACCATATTGGGCTGATTACCACTAGCCGACAATTCGACCCGGCCCAGCAATAGCCCCTGCGTGAGGTAAAGTGTTGCAATCAGAAATGCCCCCAGACCAATGGCCGTCACCAGAATCAGCGTTTGGTTATTGGGTCGATACAGATTGGCCAGACTTTGTCGCCATACATAACTCCACGACGTAGGAAAAAACCGCCTAACCAGCCAGATCAGTCCTAAGCCCAATAAGGTCAGAATGCCAAACGCCACCGTAAGCCCGCCCGTGAAGCCAATGGCCAGCATCAGATTTTTGGTTTGCAAATAGGCAAACCCGACAATAAACCCAATTACCAGCAGATAGACCAGCCATCGCAACGGATCACGACCGCTCAGATCGTCTTCATACGAAGTGCGTAGCGTTCGCAACGGCGACACATTTCGAATGCTGAGTAAAGGCAGGAGCGCAAACAAAACCGAAATGAGCAGCCCGGTACCAATACCGCCCAGAATCGCCGGCCCAGATAGGGTCGTTTCGACCGCAACCGGGAGGAATCGCCCAAACACCTGGGGTAGGATAAGTTGTACTGCCGATCCGACTATGGCCCCAATGGTAGCGCCAATCAGCCCCATCAGCGCTGTCTGAAACAAATAGATCAGTAATGCCTGCCGACCACTGGCACCCAGGGTTCGCAGGATAGCTACCGACGTAATTTTCTCTTTTACATACAACTGCACCGCGCTGGCTACGCCCACACAGCCTAACAGCAAGGCGACAAAAGCCACCAGACTCATGTATTTTGTCAGATCGGCAAACGACCGGCCTGTCTGCCGTTTGCGATCGGCAACCGTATCGATATTGACGCCTTCTTTCTCGAACCGGGCATCGTATTTTTTGACGATAGCCCCAATGTCGGTTCCGGGCGCAAACTGGTAATAATATTTGTAGGCAATTCGGCTACCACGTTGCAGGAGGCCCGTACTGACCAGATATTTATTCGGGATGAAGACAGTTGGCGCCACCGTTGCCGCAATAGCAGCCTGACCGGGTGTTTTTGTAACACGTCCGGCAATCAGAAACGACAGATTACCAACCCGCACCGAATCGCCGGGCTGGGCACCCAACTGAACCAACAGTCCATCATCGACCAGCGCAACGCGGCCCTGCGCCTGCCGAAACGTTTGAATAGCCGACAGAGGCTCCACTTCCCAGGTTCCGTAATAGGGAAAATTACCTTCCAGCCCTTTCACCTGAGCCAGTCGCACACCACCCGTTTTCGGAATCGAGACCAGCGATGGGAATGAAACTTCATAGGCCCGGTCGCGCCCGAGGGTTTTAGCTAATTGCTGTGTTTTAGCCGATGGCGGACGCGTCCACGAAAGTGTCAGATCAGCCCCCAGCAGTTCGCGGGCCTGCTCGTCGATGCTGCGCGCCAGATTGTCGCCAAAGGAATTGATAGCAACCAATGCCGCTATGCCCAGCACAATAGCCGACATAAAGAGCAGTAACCGTTGGCGACTCCGGCGACTATCGCGCCAGGCCATGCGAAAAAGCCAGGAGAAATTCATAGGTCAATCAATCATTGGGGAATGGTGAAGTGTCCTAGCCCTAAAAGGTTTCGAAAACCTTTTAGGGCTGTGTACGCCAATATCCAATCCACCATTTTTTATTTTTCAATTTTCAGTTCATCTTTCACCACGCCCTCTTTATCGTAAACCTTGTAAATCAGTGTTTTACCGTCTATTTTCATGTGCTGATAGAAAGGGCCGTTCTTATAGCGGACCTGCGCATATGCTTCGTCGGGCCACATCTCGTGTTCGCTCGGAATACCAATCGAAATGGTGTAAATGGTGCCTTTGGCGGGCGAAACCACTGGTTTTTCGGCATACATCGGCTTCGTTCGCAGATAATAATGCACGTGACCACTCATGACCATGTCCACATGATATTGATCGAACAAACGACACCACTCTTTCCGTATGTCGGTATAATCTTCCTCGAAATTGTATGGCGGGAAATGAAAAAACGCAAATTTCCAGTCGGCTTTCGACTGGGCCAGTTGTTGCCTGATCCAGTCGGTTTGTGCTTCGATGGGCGACGTAGCATCGATCATCAGAAACAAAGCATTCTGGTACGTAAAGGCATAGGTCTGTTCGGTGGGCACCTCCGGGGTTTGCGGCCCATTTTTCGGCAGACTGAACATTTCCTGATACATCCAGGCTCCTAATCCATCCTGACTATCGTGATTACCGGGAATGGGCATCAGGGGTTTATACTGAAAAATAGACCCCGAATGCTGCCATAGCTCATCCCACTCGTTGCGATGCAGCCCCGTACTAACCAGATCTCCGGCAATGGAATAGAACGCAATTTCGGGATGGCGGTCGATTGTCTTCCGGGCCATGCTTCCCCAGTCGGGCGATTTATGCGTATCACCAAACCAGATGAACGAAAATCCATCCGGGCTCGACGACTGGGTTTTAAAGCTAGCCGGTATCGACCAGCTACCGCTTTCCGACCCAGCTCGATAGGTGTAGGTTGAACCCGGTTTCAGACCAGTTAGCCGGGCTGTAAATCGGTTTACGTACCGATCATTCTGCAACAACCGATCTTCCATCCGAAACACCGATGCCGAAGACGACAGCGTATCGGCAGTACCGTTTAGCCAATACTGCACCCTGCCATTGGGCACCGTAGCCGATGTTCGCCACTGAATATCCTGCGTAGTGGCCGGGTTTCCGCTCCAGGTCAGCAGAATCTGGTCGGGTTTGGGTTGAGATGGTTCTACGGTTTTGCGGAAGGCTTCAATCAGATGAGCTTCGCGGGCCCGCCCCCGAATCGTCTGCACCAGAATCTGCCCCCGTAGTGCTTCCGGTACTTCGGTCAGCGTCAGGTCGCTCCAGTCGTGATAGGTAAAAGCTCCTTTCTGGAGTGTATCGAGGGTTTGAAAAGTTGGATAAACGTTTGAAACGTTCACCTTATCGACCGCTTTCTGAGGCCCTACACTGATAAAATAAACCGGCCGATGCTTGTCGAACCCATTGATACCCAACTCTATCTTTCCGGCATCGAACGCTTTCTGCCATACCTCATAGGTGTATTCTTCATTTTTGACGACCATATCCGTTTTCCGAAAGCCGCTACCTTCCAGCCAGAACGGGAGCGTTTTCTGATCGGTATGACGCATGAGCGAAACAACTACAGGTACGTTCACATCGAAAGTCAGATACTTTGTGGCCATTATTTTTTTTTCGGGTTCGCTCAAAAACTGCAGCACATAATTCTGACCGATGGTATCGAGCTGCTCGGGTTTAAGCGTTTCATAGAGTCGGGTAACAGCTCCATCCATCACGCTTTTCACGGATGTTATATCTGGTTGTTGCTTCTGCGATGCCACATTACAGGATATTACACTCATGGTCAGGATAAACCCGGAGAGAACCATTGAAAAAAAAGGAGAATGTTTCATGAATGATCTGTCGGTAAGTCATTTATCTGCTACGAATAGCCATCTGAACTATTCATACCTGATAATACTACCGGCGAACTGGCATTAAATACTATTCGCCAGTTGGGTATCCGAAACAACGGTTCCTCCTTTAATCCGAATAACCCGCTGCGTCCGGGCGGCCAAATCCAGATCGTGCGTCACGAGTACGAGTGTAGTACCGGCTTCGCGGTTCAGTTCGAATAACAGATCAATTACGGTCGCGCTTGTGTCGGCGTCGAGATTGCCGGTAGGCTCATCGGCAAACAGCAGTTTGGGTCGATTGGCAAACGCCCGAGCCAGCGACACCCGTTGCTGTTCGCCCCCGGAGAGTTGAGTTGGATAATGGTGACCACGCTGGCCCAGACCAACCCGTTCCAGCAATGCCTGTGCGGTTTTCTGAACGCCTTTTTCGCCACGAAGCTCCATCGGCACCATTACGTTTTCGAGAGCCGTAAGCGTCGGCAGCAACTGAAAATTCTGAAAAATAAAACCGACATGCTGGTTCCGAATAGCTGCCCGTTCGTCTTCCGACAGCGTATCGAGTCGAATATCGTTCAGATAAACACTCCCCGACGAAGCCCGGTCCAGTCCGGCACAAAGCCCGAGCAACGTTGTTTTGCCGCTCCCCGACGGCCCAACGATTGAAAACGTGTCGCCCGGTTCGAGCGTAAAGTTAACCCCATGCAGCACCGTCAGTTCCCGGCCGCCACTTTGATAGGTTTTTGTAAGATTTTCGACGCGCAGAATACTCATGAAACCAAAAAGGTTGTTCTAAACAAAGAGATAATGGAGATTTACAGCATAAATTAGTCATTGGTCATTTGCCTTCGGCGTTATTAGTCATTGGTTTATTTCCAATAACTAATTGCCAATGACAAATGACAATTCGCATTTCAAGCGTAACGACCATATAACCAATGAAGTTCTTCGACTTTCGCCAAACAGCGTATTCTTTGATAAGCGGCCTAATGCTCTTCTTAACGGCGTGGAGCTGCGGCTCATCCGACACTAAAACCGAATCGAAAACGGGTTCCGACACGGCTGAGGCTAGGGCCAGCCGTCCGGCAACGACCGCTAAAAAACCAATAGTCCTCTTCTACGGCAATAGCCTGACGGCTGGTTATGGCGTTGAGCCAGCGCAGGCGTTTCCGGCGCTGGTAGGTCAGAAAATCGATTCTGCGGGTTTGAACTATCAGGTAGTAAATGCCGGACTTAGTGGCGAAACCACGGCTGGTGGCAAAAGCCGCATCAGTTGGGTAATGCGCCAGCCGGTAGCCGTGTTTGTGCTGGAGTTGGGCGGCAACGATGGGCTGCGTGGCATTCCGCTCAAATCGACCCGCGAAAACCTACAGGCCATTATCGACACGGTACGGGCTAAAAGTCCGCAGGCTACCCTTGTGCTGGCCGGTATGCAGATTCCGCCCAACATGGGCACCGATTACACACGCGAGTTCAAGGGCTTATTTAAAGAACTTGCCGACAAGAATAAACTGGTGCTGATTCCATTTCTGCTCGAAGGTGTTGGCGGCATTCCAAAACTCAACCAACCCGATGGTATTCACCCCACGCCCGAAGGACACAAGATTGTAGCCGAAACCGTCTGGAACGTATTACGACCGGTATTGAAGTAACGTGAGAAATAAACCTAAAAGGTTTCGAAAACCTTTTAGAGTGCGTTGGGGAATTACATTTGGTAAAACGTCTCGATTCGTTGTAACATGATCTGACTATTGGCCAGATAGAGCCAACTGACCGAAGAAGATACTGTATGCTCATAATCCTTAGCGATCCGCCGGAAATAATTCGTCCAGGCAATGCTGCGCTCCACCACCCAGCGTTTGGCTACCGGCACAAAACCACGCGCTGATTCAGGCCGGGAGGCTTTTTCAAACCGGGACGCCGGAGCGTTCGATACTCCACTTAGCCAGCTCACGCCCAAACACTCCATTGTACGCTTGGTCGCCAAAAATCTTTTCCAGCCGGTCGCCTGCACGCCAAAGTATCGATTCAATAAGTTGTTTAGCGAGTGGGCCATCGGCTTGATTGGCCGCATCTACATCCGCCACCCAGAGTCGGCCTTGAGTATCAACGACGAAAGTTCGTTTGCGCCCATTAACGCGTTTGTGTGGGTCGGTACCGCGGTAGCTGT
The DNA here is from genome assembly GCF_037201965.1 of Spirosoma sp. SC4-14. Classification (NCBI taxonomy): domain Bacteria; kingdom Pseudomonadati; phylum Bacteroidota; class Cytophagia; order Cytophagales; family Cytophagaceae; genus Spirosoma; species Spirosoma sp. SC4-14. The sequence goes on from NZ_CP147518.1 coordinate 6,118,494, forward strand.
CAATCATTGGTGATAGCTTAACCGATTGTGAATCAATACATAACGCCGAGGGGTAGGCTTCTCGATTGGCGTTGACTCGATCCAGTTGGTTTAAGGCCGCATTCATTTGCTCGAAGGTGCCCTTAGCCTTCCACTGCTCAAAGTAATAGTAAACAGCTTGCCAATGGGGCCAGTCAGGGGGCAGATTTCGCCACTGACATCCTGTACGGAGCAGCCATAAAATCGCATCTACCATTTGTCGAAGATCATGTTTACGCTTGCGCTGAAGATCAAAAAAAGGCGATATTGTTGCCCACTGGTAGTCGGTCAGTGGTTGCCACTGAGAAGTCATACATTTGTTTCTTGGTCGATACAAAGTTGACTCGACTACCAGCCTTTCTCAATTCCCCAACAACTTCTCACGTTAAAACGGATAGCCAACAGCGATATTAAAGACCAGATTCTGCTTTCGCCATTCGGAATCGCCAAAATTCATCTGGTCAATTACCCACTCGTTGCCATTGGTTTTATACGGTTTGCGGAGGGGCGTTGCCAGATCGAAACGAACCAGGAAGTACGATAAATCGATGCGCAGACCGATACCCATCCCAATAGCAATCTGTTTGTAAAAGTCAGGGTGAAACTGTGCCCCTTCACCAAAAACGCCTGTATTCGAATAGGTCCAGACGTTTCCGGCATCGACAAACACAGCCCCTTCGAGATACTTGGTAAACTTAGCCCGAATTTCGGTGTTGGCTTCCAGTTTCACATCACCACCCCCATCCTGAAAGAGCGGAACATTTCGAATCGTATCCCGCGTAAATAAACCAGGACCAATAGCACGAGGCCGAAACGCCCGCACGCTATTGCTACCGCCCACAAAATACTGTTTGGTAAATGGTAGCTGATAGCCTTTATAATTACCATATGTTATACCTACGCCAACAAACAGCCGGTTTGCCCAGGTCACTTTCGGCGACAGACGGCGGTATAAGCGGGCATCGGCATCCAGACGCAGGTACTGCGCATAGGGGACACCAAATATTACTTTTCGTTCATCATTAGTACCAACCTTATGAAAGAAAAGACTAGCCAGATTACCAGCTATTTCGGCATTAGTAGTTAGTCGAAAAGTAGTAGGCGAATTTGTTCGGGGAGACGAGTTATAATTAAATGAATAGAGTGAACTCAGAATAAGCTGATCGGACCGGAAAACCGTATTGATATATTGGTTTTTCACAACAGCGAGTACGGCTGTATCAAGCAGAATTTCATAGACCCGATCGCCAATCTTGTCCTGTGGCACAAACACGTAGTTAATGTTAAACGGCTGGAAAACGTGTTCGACCTGCTGATTCTGTCGCCAGGCATAGCCAAAGGTAGTTTGCGCCGAATTGATCCGGTAAAGTCCACCACGGATGATGGTCTGATATCCCAATGTTATGTTGGTTTTGGGCAATGCCTGTCGCCGGTCGTAGTTGAAGCGCACCGGACTTACCAGCCGCGGGAAACTCAGTTGCGCATCGGCCCCAAATCGGTAGTTGGTTACGTTCTCTTTCTCGCCAGTACCCACCTGAAATTCGATCCCGGCATTGGTGTTAATGGTTAACAGTTCGGCTCGTTTGAGCGCATTTCGGTTGCGCCAGCTGGCAATGACCTGCGTACCATTGAAGTTGTTGGAACGCGATGTTCCATCCAGTTCCAGCCGCATTGATTTGGATGGGTAAGGCGTCAGGTAGTAATGTACGTCAAGCACGGCCGAATCGCCCTGTTGATCAGGATCGAAGCGGTTCCGCACAAACTTGAAAGCCCCCAGGTTAATAAACCGCGACAGGGTCAGATCCTGCGCCCGGCTGTTGTATTTGCGCCCTGGTTTTACAGCAACAATATCACGGAATAATCGCGGGTCGAATCGTCGGGAAGAGTCAACGATCTGAAAATCATCTTTGCTTTCATATGCCCGTCGCCGGTTCGTATCCTGCCGGGCAGTTGAGAGTTTATAGTTCGGATAAATAAATACGTTCCGAATCGAATAAGGCACCCCCGCAGCCGCAGGCATATCGGGCTTGATGGCAAAATAGAGATCAGTCTTATGATTAACAGAGTCGTTATCGGCCAGAATGGCAACGTAGTCGGGCAGGAAATAATAAAAGCCGCGCTGCTTAACAATCTGGCTGATTCGTTCGCGTTCGAGTTTAATGTTATCGAACCGATACGGATCGCCTTTCTTCAGAATCGTCCGGCGGGCCGCCAGATGCAGAGCCTGCTTTACCGGTGTCGAATCGACCAGAAAAGCCACAGAATCGATATAAAAGCGTTGCTTCATCTGCACTTCATACTCGCCCCGCGCTTTGTAGCCACTTTCTTTCAATGAGCCGGTTACGGTCGAGCCAAAATAACCCTCATTTTCCAGCGTAGCCTGCCAAACAGGGATGTTAGCCGAAATAGCCCGGGCACTGGCCAACACAGGTTCCTCACCAAATTTACGCCGAAACCAGGCCCGAAATCCTTTCGGTTTCTTAGGCTCTCCGAACAGATAATACAGGCCTACTTTATACGGAAAGCCAAATAATTGTTTGTTGGGTTTCGGACGAGCCAGGGTAGCCAACTGTTCTTTCATAGCCTTCTGATCGTCCTCGGCAACGCCCGAATCGGGTTTCATGGTAATATCGGTTCCGGCATAGAGTCGCTCATTAGCGGGCAGATGTTTCCCAATATTACAGGCATTGAGCAGGCCTATCAGAACCAGGCAAACAAAACCTGTCAGAATCGATGAACTGCGCCCTCGTGTGTTCAGTAGCTGGTCAGGTAATTTTATGCTGATGGTAAAAAACAGCTTCAGAACCCTGACAGCCTCTTTACCCACCAGAATAAAACAAACAATACACCCAGTAATGAGTACGAATAAATAGGTCATAGCAAATCAATTCAGCGTTGAGGCAGACGACCGATGCAGAATGTCGGACAGAGTATTATAATCGACCGTGATTACAAACCCAACCCCAGTTTCAATGATATAGCCATCCAGCACAGCCTGATAGTCGTTACGCCGATAGCCCCGCAACACATAACGTCCATCGCGCGAGAGGTTGTAGTTGAGCGATACGTTATCGAATACTTCATTGGGATTACGGGTAGCCGCATTAGCTGTATTTTCCAGTACAAAATTCCGGCCGACCGATACGGTCAGACGCCCTTCCAGAAAACTCTTCGACAACCCCACGTTCAGATCGGTTCGGGCACCGTTGGTGGTTCCACCCGTGTTGGCACTACCCGTCTGCGAGAGCAGGTTAAAGTCGACGTCGAAGCCTTTTAGAATACCCGAAGCCAGTCGGCCCAACTGATCCGAAATCAGCTTACTTACGCTACTTCGGGCAATTCCTTCGGCCTGCGTATTCAACCCTCCGCTGTTCGACCCAGAGAAGAAATCAGATGTATTTTCGGGTAAGAATCGGTTTAGAATCAACAAGGCAAAGACCTGTTTGTTCATCAATGACTGATCCTGACGAAGTGTTTTTAACTTGTTCTCAATAGCAGAGCCAAACGCACTCGATGCAGCCGCGCTGTTGGCCTCATCAACATCGGGCTGGCGAATGTCGAAATCCAGTTTTGGTGACGCCAGATTGCCACTCATCGTAAGGGCAACATTAAAAGGCAATTTCCGATTCAGAGCCGCCGGTGATAAGTCAGGCGATTCGCTGCCAACCAGATCAGACGGTGAGGTCGACACCTGATAAACCGCCGTAATGTTCATATCGGCCTTAAGTGGGTCGCCCGTAAACTGAATGTAGCTTCCTTTCTGAATCTTAAACTGGCGTTTCAGCACTTCGTAGGTCAGCGAATACTCCCCTTCTGTAACATCATAGCGACCTAACACCGACAGTTGGCCAGCCGCGTTCATGGATACATTGAGCTGTGCATTACCCCGCGCCCGGAGGTAATCGCCGTTCAGTTCATCGACCACAATGGTGAGTTCCGATTTTTCGTCGGCCTCCAGATCGAGTGAAATAGTAGCATTACTAAGCTGCTCAAATTCCAGACGCGGAGTAGCAACGGTGTCTTTTTTGGGTTTATAGAGGTATTTGGCAATCGCCAGTGAATCGTTATGATCGACAAAGGTGATCACCTCCCGCGATGCGCTCACATCCAGCGACTCATCGGGCAATACGACCGCCACTTTACTCCCATCTTCAAGTTTTACGGTACCGTTAATGGATGGGCTACTGCCCGTACCTTTAACCCGCACATCGGCACTGATCGACGCCTGCCCGTAGGCATAGTCGTTGTCTTTCCGGGATGCATTCAGTACCTGAAAACCATTAGCCCGAATCCGAAGATCGTAGGCTACATCGGGCAGATTTTTAAGCACAACGGTACCGTCGGTTGTTAGTGTCCGGCCCAGCGTATCGCGTACATTAAAATTATTCAGGGTAATGGTTTGCCCCGAAAATACCAGCTTATCCTGATCGATCCGATAGGTTGCATTGAGTTGTTTTATGTTGAAGGCAACAGAATCGAAGGCAATGCTTCCATTCATTTTCGGATTGTCGGTTGCTCCTGCCACACTAAATTGGCCAACCAGTTTTCCTTTTGCCTGCCGCAATTCGCCAAAACTAAACGCTTCTATTGTTCGGGCATCGAGCCGTTTGAGGTTAATGGCCAGATCGAGGGCTTCCTTCGCATTGTTTGGGTTATAAAATCCCGTAACGCTGGCGTCGTTGTAAGGGCCTTCCAGAGTCGTATTCACACTGATTCGGCCATCGGAGCTGTTGCTGAACCGGGCCGTCAGGTTGCCCAGCGGTTTCTGCATCACCTGCAAACTATCGACATACACAGAGCCAATAAACGACAGGTTGCTGTCCTGACCCATATAATCGCGCACAATAACGGTTCCATTCAATTGACCACTGGCCAGCGTAGTATCCTGATTGGCCAACCGGGCCAGATTGGCAACTTCAATGGCCCGGGCCGTTACCCGAATAGGCGCATTGCCATACTGTTCGGTACTGTTTATTTCGAGCGACTGATCGCCCTGTTCAATATGCAGGTTATTGATCAACACTCCATCGTTTCCATACTGGGCAAATCCGCTGGTATCGGTTTGCCAGTGCTGGTAATTGGTTAGCAAACCGTTGCGGGCAAACTGGAATCGGTAGCTGGAATCGATTATGCTAAGCGTACCGGCCAACCCATGCAGATTCTGATTGATGGAATCTTTGTTAATGACCGAAAACCGGAGCCGGTTATTACTGGCCGAAGCAGTCAGGTCAGTTTCATGAATAGTCAGGTCATTATATAGAATTTCGTTTACCCGTCCATTAATCAGCAACTGATTGCCTACGCCCCGAATGGCCATAGTGCTCCCTTTCACGGTAGTGGTATCGTATACGATGTCTCCCGTTCGGAGGGTGGCCGACAGGGTTGTATCGCGGGTATTGTCCAGATAAGCATTCAGCCGAACGGTATCCAGCCTGGTTAGGGCTGGCACAAACGCCTGTAGCAACGGGTTCTGGTAGGCTTTCAGATTCATTGTGAAGGCATGGGGTGGCGGTATAGCCTTATAGCTCAAAGAAGGCAAGGCAATGTATTTGCTGATTTCGCCAGCAATGATGTCATATAGCTGCGCATACTCGAACTGCCCATTCAGGTTTAGCCGCGCCCCCGGAACCTGTGCCACAACGCCCTTCGTCTGCTCATTAGCCGTTAGTCGGGCATAGAGCGAATCGACCGGATAGTTTTTCCCGTCCAGCGTTAAGACCCCATCCTGCACTTCTACCGTACCGACTGGTTTGGCCGGATCGGTAGAAACCATATTTAGTTCTATCTTGCCTTTTATTGAAAGTGGGTCCTTATAGAGTTTCAGTTGCTGTAGATTCAGTTCATTAATAACCGTTTCGCCAACCACACTCGGAAAATCACCCTTCAACCCAACTTTCGCGTCCAGATTCAGGCTCGCATTCGGATCGTTCAGCGCCCCCTTAATGGCCAGATTACCGTTCGCCAGAGTCCCCCCGGCATTCAGATTCTGATACCGATAGCCGTTCAGATCGGCCGACTGAACATTCAGCGCAAATTGAGTGGTGAGGGTATTGACATCGATACCGCGTCCATCGACCGTTGCCCGACCGGTTATTTTACCAACCGTTCCTTCCTGTTTCAGCCACTTTCCAGCATCGAATTCATTCAGATCGAGCGCCCCTTTGTAAGTTTGGTTTTTACCCGTAACAAAACCTGCCAAACGCCCATCGAACGCGGCCGTTCCCCATTCGGTGTTTAATTTCGCATCCAGAATCAGATCATTTAACTGACCTTTTATCTGCCCCGTAAGCCGCAGATCTGGGGGTAAAGCAATAGACGACGGAATCGACCCTTTAGGAGCCAGTTTGTTTATATCGGCTAGCTGAGTGGTCGCTTCCTTCACGTTCATATCGACACCCAGATGTTCGGTATCAGTTACGTTCGTTAACTTACCACTGGCCACAATTCGGGTACCCGACAGCATATCGAACTCAAACCGGGGTATAGTCAAAGCCGCCAGTGTACCAACAGCCTGCACATCGGCTTTGAATACGCCCCCCTGATTACCCGCAAATGGTGGCGTATCGGCCAGGAACGGCGCCAACTGCAACACATCATTCACCGACAACCGGCTCTGGCGCAGGTTTACCCGAACGCTCACCCGTTTCGCAAAACGCGGATCGCTCAGTTGCCCCAGCGAATCGTAGCGCAACACTACCTGATCGCGAATCAGCGAGGTCGGCGTCTGAATAAACAGTCGGGTCAGCGTGGTGGTAGTATCAGTATAGACAATATCGCCATTCAGGCTTTGGAGCACGAAGCCGCTCGTCGACCGGAAACGACCATTTCGAAGCTGACCGCTGATCCGCTGGCCTTTGCTGCCCATGTCGGCATAACTCAGGAATTTGCCGTCGATACCCAGATTTTGCAGATCTAAATGGCCATAATCGAGGCCCTGCTTCTGGCGGGGTGCAGTTTCGTCGTCGAAGCGAATGCGGTTGTTGGCAAAGCGAACATTGGTCAGTTTGGCCTGCCAGCCTGCTTCGCCCGATGGAGCTGCCGTTGTTGTTGAGGCTGGTTTTGCCGGATTGGCTGGCTTTGTCAGCACGGCGGCAATATCGGCATTCGCCAGGTCGAGGGATTTGATACTGATTTTTTCGCCATCGAGATAAAAATAATTTGTCTCCATAGCCAGTTTGCCAATAGTTCCCTGCGTTCGAAAATCAGCCGTTTCGACACGTACATCCCATTTGGCCTTATTTACAGCCCATTTTCCAAGACCAATATCGAGTGTATCACCAGGTTTGCTCGGCGGACTGGGTGGTGTGGGTAATCCTTCATACAGGCGTGTATAAACATTCAGTCCATCGGCCCTTACGTCCGACAGGTGATACCTCGATTTGTCGAGATCAATTTCCTTAAAGTTGGTCTGTAAACTATCGACATAGGCATTCACATCGGCCCCAACAACATCGTCGTGGTATTTGATACGCACATCCCGAAGCATAACCCGGTTCAGGTTAATGGCTAGCGGGTTAGATACCGTATCGGCCGGTTCGGGTTCCGACGAACCCGAATCAAAAGCATTGAGGATGTACTGAAAGTTGAAGGTTGTGTCGGGTAACGTACGCTTGATATTTACCTGAATGTGCTCCAGTTCAATCTGGTTTATAGCCACCCGGCTGTTCAGCAATCCCCACATATCAAGATCAACGCGCATGTGCCCCCCATTGAGCAAAGTATCGCCCTTGGGTGTTTTAAAGAACACATCATCCAGTTCAATCCAGTCGGGAATCGAATACCCAATTCGACCAATATGAAACGGCGATTGCAGTTTCTGCGCCAGATACGAATTGACCTGCTTCGTCACAAACTGCTGCCCCCAGGTTGTAGTAAGAACAAGCACTACAAAACCTGCCAGCAATAGAATGAGCGCAAGCAAACCAAGAAGAATACGAACAAGCGTTTTGGAAACAGACATCCGTCGCAATTATTGGGTTTCCGGTCAGGAGGCAGCCAGTCCTGCCAATCACATACTAAGACACTTTATGCTTTTATAACTTCTATGAGGGGAAATATGTTACTCGCAAGCGCCAAAGCTACTGAATGAACACGAGACATTCCGCATAGTTAGACCCGAATTCGGCCAACCCAATACTATTTCATAGGGGTTGCCCAACATTATTTCTCTATCAATTATCTGGCCAGGCAGTCTATATCATACCAAACAAAAAGAATGTTTCCTGCCCTGTTCGTAATTACGACTAACCGGGTAAATCCGATTTGGAAGCCTACTGATCAAAACTAACCGAATACTCAAGTGAACCAGCCGAACGCTCAAAGCAATACCGCATTCACGACAAATGTCTTTGCTTTGTCATCTCTGAATTTACCCCAAAAACACTAACGATGAACGAGTTAACCAGCTTTCCATTTAGGTGATTTACGGATCACAGCAAGCCTGTTCTGATGTCTTGATCGGGCGTATGTTTCTTACTAGTACGCTTTTTTCAGACTACCCGTTGCTGATCAATAGCAATATGTTCGGATGAGTGAACCGTACTAAACAGTTATTGCCCGCTGTTTCGCATCTATAAACTGCACGGGCAGTAGTACGCTTTTCGTCAGTCTCATACGATCGGCCATTAATTTACGCTATCTCATGAAACCTCTTTACCAGCTTTTACTCGCAATTTTGGCGATTCTGGTCTATCTGCCAACCCACGCACAAACCTCGGCAACCAACATCCGGCTGCGAACCGACGCCGTTGTGCGCAAGGTCATTATTGAATATGAACTCCCTCAGGTTTTGCCCGACGACTCCATTTACATCGAGCTGGAAACAGCTTCGGGGCGGATCATTCGTCCGGTTAGTGTTAATGGCGATGTAGGAAAAGCGCTGAAACCCGGCAAAAATAAATTGATCGCCTGGGATGTTGTTCGAGACAATGTCCGAATCAACGAAGATGTTAAGGTGCTGCTGCGCGTGGCCCGAATGGTTACCGTGGCTAGTCCGGCTACGTCGGTAGCCGCAGCTCCTTCTGCAAAAACATCGCCTACCCCCACTCCGCCCCGGCCCACCACCGACCGCATTGCCGAACCAGCCAGCGTTGTTCGCAAAACATCGCCATTACCCATTATTGGGTGGGTTGCAACGGCCGGACTAGCCGGTTATGCAACCGTATTGGCTCTGGGGCTGAACAAAGATGTTGATGAATACAACAGCAAACCCTATGCCGACGACGCGGCTGACCTGCAACACTTCAACGATCTCAGAGACAAAATCAACAAGAACAAGAGCACGTTTACCATCGTGGCCGGAGCCGCAGCTGCCGTTGCCATTGCCAATGTTGTCTACATGGTTGTAGCGAAGCCGAAAGCAGCCCGAACCTCACTCCTGATTCAGTCAGCTAATCGGATCACCAGTGTTGGCTTGCGTCGCACCTTTTAGTCGAACGGTCAATCTATCCATTATTCTCATGAAATCGTTTCTATTCTTCATCTGTCTGGCACTGATAGCCCGTTCGGCGATGGCACAACAAACGCCAGCCGGAAGCCAGCCAGTGGCTACCTTTCAGAGCACGACCACCCGGCTGAACACCATGCCGTTTTTTACCAGTTCGGCAGCCACAACCACCGTGTCGCGAATCGACTGGACGAGCGATATGGAAGCCGATCAAACCGTATCGTCGCCAACATTTATTGCCAAAGCCTGTATTACGACACCAAAATCCGTTGCCCGTTACAGCTTATTACTGAATGATAAAATCCAGCAACTACCCCGCGATCTGAAAGTGGAGCGGGATAAAGATTGTCAGCAAAGTTTTAATCAGACCGTTCAGTTGCAGGAAGGCGAAAACCGGCTGCGCCTGACGGCCTACCTGACGGGCGGAGGAGAAGTTGCCTCTAATTTGACCGTGGTTTATAAAAAACCACCCGTTCTGGCACTCGAAAAACGCCTGGCGCTCATCATAGGGAATTCCAGTTATCAGGGGTCGAATAAACTGCCCAACCCCGTAAACGATGCAAACGACATGGCCACAGCCCTTAAAAAGCTTGGATTCGATGTAATGGTCTATACGGATCTCAACAACAAAGGTATGCGACAGGCCATCAACACGTTTGGCGAAAAACTGCGCGACTATCAGGTAGGGTTATTCTACTATGCTGGTCATGGTGTTCAGAACGAAGGCAATAACTACCTCGTGCCGATAGATGCCCAGCCCGAAAGCAAAAATGAGATCGAATATGAATGCCTCGATGCCAACCGAATTCTAACCAAAATGGAAGATGCCCACACCCGCACTAACATTGTGGTGCTGGATGCCTGCCGCAACAATCCACTCGACCGGAGCTGGAGCCGGGGTGGCGATAATAATGGGCTCGCCAGTATGGATGCACCTATTGGATCGGTGATTGCCTATGCCACAGCACCCGGTAAAACAGCCGCCGACGGCAATGGGCGAAACGGACTCTATACGTCGGCGTTGCTGAAAGCATTACAAACGCCCAACCAGACCATTATTCAGCTTTTTCAGCAGGTTCGGGCTGAGGTACTAAAGCAGTCGAACAACCGGCAAATACCCTGGGAGTCGACCTCACTAACGGGCGACTTCTATTTCCAGCGAAAATAGCAGCAGAAGGCTGACCCGTTCTCAATTGGTATCGTTATGAAACATTCAATTTGCCTCCTTTTTACTGTCGGCATCCTGCTTTCGGGTTGCTCAAAGTGGAATGTTGAGCCAAAAAATTTTTATAGTAGTGCAACAAGAGGTGACCTGGATACAAAGCCGTATGTATTGTATGACCTTGATCTGGGAGCCGTAAACGGAAGCGAGAATGCCGATTTCTACTGGCGGGCCATCGACCAGACCAGCTTTTATGTGAGCCCTACCAATGGGGCGGCCATAGCAGAAAGTAGTGTTCCCGATCCGTGGAATATCCCCTATCTCGATCTGATGAACCAGAATTTCAAGACCTCAACCATTACCGTAGGAACCTACAGCAATGCCATTGCCTACATAACCAACCAGGGTCGCTATGGCGCATTTCGCGTCAGCAATTACAGCTTTACCGACAATACGCTCAAAATAAGCTGGATTACCTATAGCCGATGAGCGTCTAAAATCGGCCGGACCAGATAACATCTTAACGTCATGAAAAGGATAACGGTAACTGTCATATTAATTGGGTTGCTACTGGCAGCCTGCTCACGCTGGAATGTAGAGCCTAAAACAACTGCATCGGGGTCAGGTACCGGAACGGGCACGGATGGTTCCAAAACCGTTTTCTCAAAAGGCCAGGTCAGCGTTCCGGGACTGAAGGGATACGATCTGGACGCCGGTAAAATCACCGACGATGGAGCCCTTCCGGCCGATTTCTATTGGAATGTTGAAACCTATGCAGGTAAGTCGCGGGCCGATCTCTACGCACACAATGGAGCTAAGTTCACCATCACTACGCTGGACGTGTCTGTTCTGGACCGGCAACCGTCAACTCTGTATACAACACTGACTCAGCAAACCTATACCGATTATCCCATTGCTACGGACTCGAGTATCCCGATTCGGCTCGGAACGGTCATTGCTTTTCAAACCAATGAAGGGCGCTATGGTATATTCCGGGTCGACAGGCTGGGTACTGATTTAGTGCTCGCCATTACCTGGCTCACCTATGTCAAATAAAGTTGCGTTTCCTGTTTGCCGGGAACAACACTTATCCGACTAACTAAATCGTGTAAGCGGTAGGTTTCCTTAATAACGACTCGAATATCTGTCTGTTAGACAAGTGCAGCCGTTCACTCATCGAATCCGCCATTCACTCAAACCACCCGCCACAACGGAAAACAAATCGGTAAGTTGACTCCAAGTTTGGCGTTTCTAATCAGTCCAGACCATGCTAACCCTTGCTTATACCGAAGAACTACGACGTGCCGTCAGCATTGCCCAGTCAGTTGCCCGGGAACATCAACACCAGATGTTCTCGCCGGGGCATCTGCTGACAGGTTTGCTACACAACGACGTAGGGCTGGCCTCGCAGCTAACCGTTTGGGACATCGATGTTCCGTACCTCCGCGACTGGGCCGATATTCGGGTTGAAACGTATCCTAAATCGGCCCGTCCTGCCGAAGAACCTACCGGCGATACACAGGTACGGGCACTAATGGAAGTGGCCGATGTGGTTCGAATGAAACTGGGCGAAGTCGAACTGACGCCACTGGCCGTTCTGATTGCTATGTGTAAGCCTGATGTGGCCTTTACACGCGACCAGCTTAAATCGTTTCCGCTTACCGAAAATCAGTTGCTGGAAAAAGCCCTGCTCGATGTTGGGTTTCAGCAGGCCATAAGCGGTCAAACCGGTGGTAGCAACGGTACGGCCAGCAATGGCCAGGCAACAACCGATAGCAAAGGAGCAGCAACGGGCAAAACACTCTTCAAATTCTGCATCGACCGAACGGCGTCGGCGCGCGACGGTAAACTTGATCCGATTGTTGGGCGCGACCGCGAAACCCGACAGATGATCGAAATTCTAGGCCGTAGGCTTAAACCCAACGTAATTATCACCGGTGAGCCGGGCGTAGGCAAAACAGCCCTTGTGGAAGGACTCGCGCAGCAGATTGTGGCAGGCAATGTGCCTCCGCACCTCAAAAATGCGCAGTTATTTCAACTCGATTTAGGATCATTGATTGCCGGAGCATCCTACAAAGGCGAAATTGAAGACCGGCTGAAAGGTATCCTGGCCGATCTGAAGCAGTTTGACCGGGCGTTGTTGTTCATCGACGAAATTCACATCCTGATGGACCCCAATGGCGGAGCTTCGGGAACTGTAAACCTGCTGAAACCCGAGTTAGCCCGTGGCGAACTAACCCTTATTGGTGCAACCACTAACGACGAATACCGCAAATATCTCGAAAAAGACGAAGCATTTGCCCGCCGTTTCGAAGTGCTTGGCGTCGACGAACCCGATGAGCAAACAGCGACCCGAATGGTGAAAACCATTTTGCCACTGTTCGAAAAACATCACCAGATTAAAGTAGCCGACACAACCGTTGCCGAAACCGTTCGCCTGGCCAAACGGTATCTGAAAGATCGGCGGCTACCCGATGCCGCCATCGACCTGATCGACCGGACAATGGCGGCCATGAAACTGGCAACCGAAACAACTAAACCCGAAATCGATCGGCTACGTACAGAATTAGCCGATATTCGATCTACATCGGAAACAAACGACCCATTAACGTATATACCAAACGTTAGATGGTTTGAACGCCAGATGAAGAACCGCCTGAGTCCGGTTTTGCTCGGGCAGGTTGAAGACGAGCTACAAACCGATTCGTTTGAATTGCCCGATGCGCTGGCCGATCATCTGGCAATGGTGTTAACCAAAATCGAAACCCTGGGCGAACAGATTCACGACACCATTGAACCAGCCGAAGTAGCCGCCGTTGTGGCCAACCGAACGGGTATTCCGCTCGGAAAAATTCAATCGAAAGAGCGCGACAAACTCCTCACGCTGGACGAGCATCTGACCCAGCGCGTTATTGGCCAGGATCATGCCGTAAGGATCATTGCCGATGCCATTCTCGAAAATCGCTCTGGTCTGAGTCGGCCCGGTCAGCCGATTGGTTCGTTCTTTTTCTCAGGGCCAACGGGCACGGGCAAAACCGAACTGGCAAAATCGATGGCCGATTTTCTGTTCAACGATGAGCGGGCACTGATTCGGTTCGATATGTCGGAGTTCAAGGAAGAACATTCAGCAGCTTTGCTCTACGGTGCTCCTCCGGGTTATGTCGGCTACGAAAACGGAGGGTTGCTGGTCACCAAAATTCGTCAGCAACCTTTTGCGGTCGTGTTATTCGATGAAATTGAGAAAGCGCACCCATCGGTGTTCGATCTTTTTCTGCAAATTCTCGACGAAGGAATGCTCCACGACCGGCTAGGACGCGAGGGCGATTTTTCCAATGCCATTATTCTATTCACATCCAATATCGGTTCCGACTATGTTGTCGAAAAGGCGGCCCAGGGCGAAATAGCAGCATCGAACGATCTGCTGGAAATTATGGGACGCTATTTCCGTCCCGAATTTCTGGGCCGCCTAACCGAGATCATTCCCTTTCAGCCGATTTCGGAAGAAGCTATTATCAGCATTTTCAACATTCAGCTCAATTCGTTAATGAAAACCCTGGAAAAACAGGGCATCGCACTCACCATTACCGACGATGCCCGGCGGCAACTCGCGCTGGAAGGTTACACGCCCAAATACGGAGCCCGACCCCTGCGCGGGGTTATCCGCAACCGTCTGCGCCGACCACTCTCCCGCATGATCGTATCGGGCGAGATTGGCAAAGGAAGTTCATTAATGCTTTCGATCAATGAGGTTGGTGAGCTAAGTTTTCAACCACAATAAACGCGGTTCAGAAACATGGAAGATTTATTACTTACCGATTCGTCGGATACGTATTCGCTGCCCGACTATGCTCCGCTTAGCGATTTCAAGCCAAATTATACCCCCATTGCCGGTGGTCGAATTCGGATAACCCGGCGGTGTGGCGACAAAGTGGCTTCCTTCAGAAGCCCCGTTGAAGCGAAGTTGCCCGTCCGCAACCTGTATAATCCGGGATCATGTACGATTGAAATAGCTGCTGTTTCTGAAGATCTGGAGGTATTGAAATCGGTTTCGCTCCGTCCGGGCGAGCGGCTGAGTGTTTTTGCACCACCGGCCCAAACCGTGTATCTGCTCATGGCCCACTCCAACGGCGATGGCTGTCCGGCGGCAACGGCCATTCTCGAATGCGACGATATTCCGAGGGTGTGAGTAGCCTGCATCCACCAACAAATTACCGTTTGCTCAACCGTCGTTTCCCTGCCGGTCAGGTTTTCGACCAATAGATACGATCTCAATTAAACATTTAAACACTCTTCTCTATGATGGACTATGGCATTGGCGGTCAGGAAAAAAAAGGCAACGACGCCAACGAAGCAATCGCCGATATTCAGAAAAATCGTACGCTGCTGGTACAGAAACTAACAGCCGACGCGCCTTTTAAGCCAAAAATCGAAGAAAAACTCGAAACCATCGATGCGGTATTCGCCCGTTTCAAACCCGAGATTGATATTGAATTTAACGATGCCGAAGATACGGGCGTAGAAGAAACCTTACGATTCAATAATCTGGGCGACTTCGGCAAAAAAGGCATTACGGCACAGAGCCCGTTTCTACAGGACCTGCAAAGTCAGCAGGACGATTATCAGAAGTTCATCAAACAACTGAAATCGAACAAAGTACTGCAAAAAATCCTGGCCGATCCGGCAGCGAAAGAATCGTATATAACGGCGCTCAGAGCCATGTTGCAGGAGCTGGAAGATGCTCAATGAATGACTGCTTAACTAAAAACTGTAAACCGAAGCACTTTCTTCATGGAAGCACCCGATAAACTGGAAAACGGCAAAGCCGTAAAAGAACGCGTTAAAGTAGCCAACCCGGCTCAAACCCTGACCGACAGCAGCCAGCAACTGGCCAAATTTGGCGGTTTCGAATTCGTTGAAACAACCATCGACGGGGCTCAGAATATGAACCCGGCCAAAAAAGCCCGGAAGACTATTTTCCTGACCGAAAAAGGCTCGGCTAAAGATCGGAAGCTGCTCAAAAAACGGCTACAGGAATGGACAGCCCTGCTCGATGCCCATGAGAATGTTGCCGACATGATTGGCGAAGCTGAACAAAAAACAGAAACGGCCGCCGAAACGCTGCGCCGAAATCTGAAAAAAGCCGTCGACGAAACCAAAGACCTCGAAACGGCTTACCGGTCGGTTGCGCTCTTCTACAAAAATGCCGATACCGAAAAAATCAAGAACATCTCCATCGTCAACGCCGACCCTGAGCAGATTCAGGACCTGGACAACACGCTGTTTTTCGATGAAATCGCGAACGAGCTGCGGCAGAATTACGATAAGCTCGACCTCCGCAGCAATTATTCGCTGATGGTGCTTCCGGGCTATCTGGGCGCTAAAAAAGTGGTCGATAAATGGGCGCGGCTGGCTCACGAGAATAAAGTCATGATGATTACGGACTACCGGCATCTCGACTCGCCCGACGATGTGCTCGAACTCTGGCAGGACGAAGACATGCCCAGTGCTGATGCCTATAAAGCCAACGTAATGATGACCTGCAACTATCTGGTAGGTCGCGAAGCATTCAGCGAACTGGGCGAAGACGAACCGCTCTACGTACCGCCTTCTGCCGCTCTGGCCGGAAAGATCTATAAAACCATGCTTCAGCAGCCCGTGGCTGGAAGTAAGCATGGCACGCTTAACGAGGTCGATGGGGTTCGATTTGAGATGAAAAAAAGTGAAATCGCCAATCTCGAAAAACTGGGCCTGGTACCCATGGTCAATGAATACAATAAGGTGATGGCCTATTCGGCCAAAACACTCTTCAACGGCGACAATCAGGGGTTGCAAACCTACTCGGTTGTTCGCGTATTCGACTGGATCATGAAAGTGCTGATCGACTTCCTGAACCGTCGGGCATTCGAAAACTGGACCTACGATGCTGAGAAAGACCTGCGCGCGCAGATTGTGAAATTCCTCAACAGCGTTACCGGCGCCGATAAAATCATCGAGGACTTTAAAATTCTGCGCTTCGAACGCGACAAGAACGTAAAAGACCGCATTCACCTCGACATCCACATTAAGCCTTATTTCCCCGCCAAAAACTTCCTCGTCAAGCTCGACGGCACCAAAGGCGACGATGCCAATGACTGGAAAGGCGGTGTCGAGCAGGCATAATTGGTTTACGGTCTATGGTTGCTCCGCAAGAGCTAGCTATTGAGTCAATACATTGCTCTTACGGAGCAACCGTAAACCATAAACTGTAAACGATCAATAATTTCCAATCAACCAATAACCAATTTACCATCATGGCTTTCAAAGCAACTATTGACCTTGACGGCACAGAGTATCGTCTGTTACACTGTAGTTTTTCGTTGGGTCAGAATACTGACTACACTACAGGCAAACCCACATCCGACGTTATGGGCGGCCAGGTAAACGCTGAGTTTGAGTCGACCAAAGACACAAACGCCTTCAAAATGATGATCGATCCGAACAAGAAGTTCAGTGGCAGCATCAAGTTTTTCAAGCAGGACGAAGATTCGCCCATGAAAGAGCTGAAGTTTGAAGATGCCTTTCTGACCGGTTACTCCGAAAGCATGGACGCCCGCACCAGCGCGCCAATGAGCACCAGTGTTGTGATTTCGGCCCGTAAGCTATCCATCGACGGAGCTACCCACGAGAATAAATGGGCTGCCTATTAAGTGGCTCAGCATAGCATCAGACTCTGGTCTGGTGCTATGCTTTTGCAACCAGATACTCTTTGGTGTCTATAGTCCCAACTATGTGTATGTCTTATTAAAAACTATGGCAGTCATCAAATTAGGCGAATGGCCCCTGGGGTTTGATGAAGGGCTGGAAGTTGGGTACGCCCGTCTGGATGGCTACTGGGTACCACTACCTCCGCGCAAAATATGGTACGATAGTGCCGAGGGCACAGCCGTGTTAATCAGCGAAAACGGCAAAAAGCGATTTCTGATAACCCTGGCGATCAGCAATTCAGGTATTAGCGATACGATCATACAATGGGTCGAACGCAATGGTTTCGGCAAAATAGCGACAGGTGCCTTGCGCTCATTTGCCAGCAAACTTCTAGGGTCTGGCCTGGCAGGGGGTATTGTTGGTGGTATTGCCGGGGTGTTGGTCCCTACCAATAAATCGTACAAAGAATGGACGTCGAAAACAACCATTAATGGCGAAACCGTAGGGGTAATGGTGTTATTGCTCGGCTTTTAACAGCGCAATAAGGGCGTTCTACGATTTTTTTGGCAAAGCTTCTGGCTTCGCCCCATACAACCAGTTCATTATGAGCAATCTATCCAGCGTCCAGATTGAAATCGGCGGCAAGCGTGTCGATATTTTTTCACGGGTAAAGATTAGCCAGTGGATCGATCGGCATCACACGTTTGAGCTGCACGTGCCTATTGAGCAGGTCGAAGGAGCGGGCGCCATGAAGATCAATCAGTCAAAAGAGTTCATCAGCAAAGAAGTGCTGATTACCATAAAGTACCGACAGGGGGGCGGTTCGTCGCTGGTTTTTCGAGGGTTCATCACCCAGCTTTATTTATCCAAGCAGGCCACCACGGGTAGCTCAATCGTTATTCGTGGATTCAGCGCGTCGATTTTGCTCGAACAGGGTACACGCTATGCAGCTTTCTACCAGAAAGATCATTCGGCCATTGTCAACAAAGTCCTGAGCGAATACGATCAGGGGTTACTCAAGCCAAGTGTTAGTCCACGCAACAACCAGCAGGAAGATTACATCGTAAAATTCGAAGAGAGCAGCTATAATTTTCTGCATCGGTTTGCGGCTGCAACCGGCAACTGGTTCTATTTCGATGGCGATAAAACCATTTTTGGCGACGTTCCGGGCAGTTCGCCTATTGAACTCAACTATGGCAACGACATCAGTTCGTTCGATATGCGGATGGACCTGCCCGGTGGCGAATTTTTCATTGAAGACTACAACTATGTCAAAATGGAAACGGTCCAGAGCCATTCGAAAGATGTTTCCGTATCGGGCTTGGGCGAATACGGCCAGTTCCTGATCACCAAAGCCGAAAACCTGTATCCCGAACGACAATTTAGTCACTCTCCCATACCGGTCTGGACCGATGGCGAAGCCAAACAACAGGCCGGTTACGAAAAGAAAGCATCGGTAGCCAACGCCGTTATTTTCAGTGGTTCCAGTTCTAAAATTGGTCTGAAAGTAGGCTCGGTTATCGATATTAAGGAAAGCACCAGCCTGAATGCCCGATCGCAGCGCACCGAGAGTCTGGGGCAATACCGAATCATATCTATCAGTCACGAAGCCGATTTAAGCGGTGGCTATACCAATCATTTTGAGGCCATTCCGGCAGGGGTTGAATTTCGGGCCAATCCTTCATTTTATGTTCCGCGGGCCGCTACTCAATTAGCAAAAGTAACACACGTTGACGACCCCGAACACCTGGGCCGAATTCGGGTGTGTTTTCTCTGGCAAAGCGCACAGGGCGATAACGAATCATCGACCTGGGTACGGCAAATTACGCCTTACACAGGGGCTGTGAATCAGGGATTTTATTTCATTCCTGAAATAAACGAGACGGTCATGGTCATTTTCGAGAATGATGACCCATCCCGACCACTCATCGCGGGTACAGTTACGAACAAGCAGAATAAAATGGATACCTATTTTTCTGCAAAAAACTATTACAAAGCCATTATCACCCACGGAGGCAACCACATTGTCATCAGCGACGAACCGGGCAAGGAGTGCATTAGCCTGCACGACAAAGACCGGAAGAATCATATCATGATGTCGCTCGACGGCACCAACATAGCCATCAAAAGCCAGGGTTCCATTAATCTCAGCGCAGGAAGCATTAGCCTGGACGCCGACACTATTAGTATGAAGGCAAAGAAAGAATGGAAGGTTGATGCCCAGAAAGGCGAAATCAAAACAAAAGAAACGATGAGCATCGACGCAACTACCGACCTGACCATGAGCGGCAAAACAAGTGTTAAAGCCAGTTCGGACGCTAACGTCGATGTGAACGGTATGCAGATTAATGTCGAAGGTAAAACGCAGACAACGGTAAAAGGGATGCAACTCAACCTGGAAGGCAACGTTAAGGCATCGTTGAAAGCCGCTGTAGTGATGATCAACTAAACGCAGCACAGCAATGGGATTTCCAGCCGCCCGCATGAACGATCCGCATCTGTGTCCGTTATCTGACGGACCGAAGCCGCACGTTGGTGGAACGATACTTCCGCCGGGCGTTCCAACTGTGCTCATCGGGAATGTGGGCGCAGCCACCCTGTCGTCGCCCTGTTTGTGCGCATCGCCCGCTCCAAATCTGATTGCAAAAGGGTCGGCAGGGGTTTTTATTGGAAAAAAGCCAGCCGCCCGACAATTCGACACCACGGCTCATGGCGGCATGATCACAGTAGGGTTGCCAACGGTATTGATCGGCGATTCGTCGATGGGGCCAACCCGGGCTGTAACGCTACTCCCTAACGGCGACATCATGTTTGGCCCCAATATCATTATCAAAGCCGACCCCAATAATGCTGATTTTCAAATGCAGGCTCTACAGGCACTGATCCGTCTGAACTGTACGCCTACGATGCAAAAAGCCTTTTCGGCCATTGAAGGCAGTGGCAATTCGCTAACCATTGTTCCCTATGTACCACCAGCAGGCTGGGGACCTTTCAATGCGTATTGCCAACCCGGCGCAGCCACCCCAGGTAAAACCGGAACCCCATCGACCGTAGCCTGGGACCCGAACGTACACAGTTTAGGCGGTCCACCAAACTCGGTTCAGCCAGCCGATGCCCCTGGTTCTGATGTGATTCTGGCGCATGAAATGATTCATGGAACGCATAACGCCACCGGAACCAACGGCAACGGACCTTTTGTGAACAACGGTCCCGGAACACCGCAAGGCTCCAACGTGTCGGAAGAACGCGGTACGGTAGGATTACCCACACAGACCTATAATAATCCCGGCAATCCATCCGATCCATTAAACGGCAGCACATTACCAGCAACCAACACAAACCCATATACCGAAAATGGTGTCCGGCAAGACTACGCCAACAACGGATGGCCATCGGCGGGTACCAACCAGCCACCCGTTCAGCGGCCGTCCTATTACCCGTCGGGGCCGGGCAACTCAGGAACTCAGCCATTTTAACCCGTAAACGCTATGAGAACGTATCTGTTCTATACATTACTATCCATAGCGCTTCATTGTACCAACAAACCCGTAGCAACGATGTCGTGGAACGATAAAACCATATATGCCGATGTACGGCTCAGTATTGAACGGGATCAGCTACGCATTGATCTTTCGCTCGATAATATGTCGGCGGCCGATGTATTTATACCCGATGTATCGTTCGTATCGACCAAAGACGGCATTAAGATCAACCCGGTCTATCTGCCGCTGATCGTCAATAGCAACAATATACTGGAAGCGGACCTACAGGTTCAGCCACTCGACCCGAACACGCTATGGGCCACACCACCCACCTTTTTCTGCCATGTCATACGCCCAAAAGATCGGTATCAGCGGCAGTGGATACTACCTTACCCGGTTCGCATACCGGCGAAAGACAATCACGGCATGGGCCGTACGGTTCCGGTTAGCACCGACTTCCTGCTAAACCTGGGCGTTATTCAGCCTACGGGTTCCTATAAGCCTAAAGAGGTTGAGATTGATGGGCAAAAGCTATATGAATTTAGGCAGGAAGCTCTCCGATTTCAGACAAAACAGCAGATTGTATTACGAAACCGATCAATTAGTATACACATTGACGAATAAACAATATCGGCAAAAAGTAATAGTCTTGGCGCTCAGCCAGGCCATACACTTCCGCCGTAAACGTAAACAGACATAACACACATTTGAGCTATGGCTTCTACACTGGTAATACAACTAACTGGTCTACCGACCATCTATAACGTTACCTACGCCGTTGGTCTTGGTCAGGCGAATCGACGGACCGATGTACTATTGGTCCAGACCCTGTTAAAAATGGCGGAGGTCATGACACTATCGGGTGGGTTACCAGGCGGTTCAACGGGCCATATTAAGGTAGATGGCTATTATGGGCCACAAACGCAGGGGTACATTACGGCCTTTCAGCAAACAATGGCTTTGGTGGAAAAAAAATTAATTAGCCAGGACAAGATTGTTAGTCCTTCATCGAAAGACGGATATACCAAAAGCGGCTGGCTCTATACCATCGTACACCTTAACCGAGCCGCAAAAGATCGCGACTCATCAGCCTATAAACGGATACCCTTCGAACCAGAAACACCACCCGAATTACGAACTGCGCTGATGGGTCCACCCGAAGTGTTCAACCCCTAACTACCAATCACCAAACGATGCTAAACCCCTATTCACTCCACTACCCCATCGCTAACCTGCTCCATAAGCAGACGCAACCGCATATACCCGTAGTGGACGCCATTCGCGAGCATATCAATTTGCTGCTGGCCACCCGCCTGGACGAATACCGGTATGATCCGGCTATGGGGTGCGGCATCTGGCAGGAAGATTACGCTAACATCACCAATCCAACCCAATGGAAAAGTGATGCCGAACAGGCCATTATGAGCCTGATTCTGCAATATGAAAAACGACTGCAATACGCCAGGGTATATGTCGACATTGATGAACCCGCCGATCAGGATGCCGATGGCCGAATTATTCGTATTCGCCGACGCATCCTTATCCGGGTTAGCGGCAACCTGCCCGAAACGGGCGAAACCATGTCCGAACAAACATTTATCATGTATTTCAGCCCATTAGCCAGCGAGTAATTCCTTTCTCAGCTTATGTCACTACGTCAGAACATATTGAATTTCGCCCGTCCGAAACGAGGTCATCGGGTTGGCAATGGCCAATGCTGGACCTTTGTTGAAACGGCCCTCCGAACGGCTGGTGCACGCACATCGAACGACATGATGGGAGCCGAAAACGTGGTCGACGACGCTGATTATGTGTGGGGCGACCCCGTTACACTGGCCAGCCTCCAACCGGGCGATATCATTCAGTTTCGGGATTACAGCTACACCAGCACCGGCGACGATGGCAGCATAACTGTCGAACGGCCACACCACACGGCCATTGTTTCGTCGGTTGGCACCAATGGCCAGGTTACGGTACTTGAACAAAACATCGACGACACGCAGATAGTCCGACAGAATACGCTCTACCTGCGCGATGGTGCGTTTGGCGGCCGGTCTGTAACCGTCACGGGGCAAATGTGGTTTTACCGGGCGCTACCAAAGTAAGACATTGGTCATTGAACGCTAGTATACAGATAAAAGATGACCCGTGCCCAATAAAAACTGACTAATAGCCAATGACCAACTAACAATCAGCAACATGGCAGCAATAGCACCAGCCGTACAGGAGTTGAAAGACACACTGGCCCAAACATTTCCAGAAATACTGAATACCGTATTCTGGGACAAGTACTGGGACAATGGCAAAGATCGCACCGGCAAACCTAAACCCAAAGGTCGCTGGGCACCACGCCTGCAGGCATCGGGCAAAAACCCGAACAGTGGCGACCCACACGACAATGGACTGGCACTCGACATATTCCTATTCAAAACCAACTGGAGCGAATGGGCGCTGGCCACCGAACTAGTCAACGTATTCATCGTCAACAAAGCCGTGATGGGGTGGTCGGCAGTGATTTACGACGGCATGACAACCGACGACTTCGGTGGTCCGAAAGTGTATCCGGGCCGCGATAAGCACCAAACTCATATCCATATCGAATGGCCCCGGTCGCGCGGAATAGCCAGTGCCGGGTTTTCTTATCAGATTCAGTACCAGTTGGATATGGTTGCTGTAAGCTGGCGAACAGGGGAGCAAATTAGCCCCACTGCGCACACATATCCCAGTTATTAAAAATTAGCCATTTGTCATTGGTCATTAGTCATCAGAACAAAACCAATTGCAAATGACCAATGACTAGTGAGACCAATACTAAATCGATTATGCTAGAAACTCGCGACCAAATTAAAAGCCGAATGCTGCAACAGGCAGCCCGACTATGGGGCTACCAGGAAGCGGCTATCGACACTACGGCTTTCGATCCGCTGGTCGATTTGCTGGTCGGTGCATTGGCCACCGAGTCAGAACGCGTCTATGGTGAAATTCAGGCGTCGCGTGGCCGCATTCTGGAACGGCTGGTTGAATTACTGCTTCCCGAAGTCGTTACAGCACCCCGGCCTGCCCATAGCGTATTGGTAGCCCGACCTCTTGAACTGTTAGGCGAAGCGACCCGAACCGATGCTTTTTCGATCCGCCATCCGCAAACTGGCGAAGAACTCGCTCTCTCCCCCGCCGGTCATTTTTCGTTGGTGAATGGACGAGTCACCTGCCTGGCGGCCGGCCATCAACTCTGGCGTATCGACGATATGGGCAATACCATTCCGGTGACGCAGGCATCACTTCACCGTCGCCTGCCCGACTATACACTCTGGCTGGGTCTTGAGCTTATGCCCGGACTGCCTCAGGAACTCAGTTTGCGTTTTTTCTTCGACTGGAAAAACCTGCCACTGCCCATCTACGACTACGCGCAGCATCTGCCCCAAACCCGATGGTGGTTAGGCGATCAGTTGTTAACCGTTGAGCCGGGCACCGGGCGACAGACCGATTCGAGTGTATCGTCGGCAACCCAGGCAATGGAGAGTCATGCCGATCGCTACTACCGATCTAATTTCCTGACCGTTCGGGGGCAGTTTCCAGCGCCGATACCAACTGCCAATGGTTCGTTTCTGCCGACAGCACTGACCGACACCTTCGATCCGGCGCTATTGCAGCCATTACCCATACTGACCTGGGTGCGGGTTGAATTCCCGACCGTATTCGGGGCCGAAATTATAGCCCGTACGGAATGCGTACTCAATGCGTTTCCGGTTCTGAACCGGCAGTTAGGCCGGGCCGTATTTCGGCTTTCAGACGGGTTGAACGTGTTTCCAATTCAGACCGACCAACCGCTTATCGAACTGGCGGATGTATCGGATAGCGATGGCAACACATATCCGGCCTATACCGAAGCCAGCGCCAGCGATCCAACCGCCCGAAGTTATGCACTCCGACGGCAGGGCGTTGGCCGGTTCGACAGCCGTAATGCCGACGAAGCTGTCCGCCAGCTTATCGACCTGCTTCGCGACGAAAGTGCGTCGTTTGCCGCACTCGGCTACGATACCTTGCGGAGCAATATCGACGATATTCAGAAAAGCCTGCTTCGCATTCGCCAGGGCTTGCCCATTCAATCATCGGGCGAGCCGGTTCCGTTTGTGGTAGTAAACAACGGCCCCGACCGGGGTAATCTGTTTGTCAATTATTGGGCAACAGCGGCCGAGCGCGGAAATCGGCTCCCTATTGGAGCTCGTGTAGATACCAATTCGCCCGCTTTCCAGCGCGAAGGTATGGTTCTGCTGAGGCCAACGCTGGGTGGTGCCCCCCGGCTGAGCCCTTCGGCCAGTTTACCCATCTTTCGACAGGCACTTCTTACCCGAGGGCGTGCCCTCACGGTTGAAGATATCCGGGCCGTATGCCGGGCAACAGCTCCTGATCTGATTGAACGGGTCGATGTGCAGAAAGGGTATTCCATAAGCCCTGACCCAAGACAGGGGCTGATCCGAACCCTCGACGTACGGGTTTCGCTCCGTAACCCGACACGTTTAACCGCCGACGAACATCGACAGCTTAGTCACGAACTAACCATTACGCTCCAGGATCAGTGGACAGGTTTGTTACCCCTGCGCGTTCAATTAATTAATTCAGCAACTGTTTAACCTCCTAAACGCATGCGTTTGTTGTACGATATACGAGCCGAAGTCTGGATTGCCGATCAACAGCAGCGGTGTGCCGTTCCGACAGAAATCGTTGTTCGTTCTAAAGGCACATTTAGCCGGGCTTATAGCACCGATATTCTGAAAGTCGACACCATTGAGGCCGACGCGCTGCACCCGCTAACGCATGTGATGCACCTCAGCCGCGAGGGGCTCTACGACACCCTACCCGAAACCTTACATCATCCGCCCGCTCCCCCGTTGCAACCCGGACGCGACGAAGCCCGCGCCATGCTCGACCAGAGCAAACGGCTCCGTCATGAAGAAAACGAAGCCCGCACGTTCTGGCTTCCCTTTGAGCAGGAATCGTTCAGACAACGCATCCAAATCGAAACACAGGAATCGCAGGCACTGACTCGCGCCTACGGGGCCATCTGGGACGAACTGCATAGTTATTTGTGGGGCGACTTAGGGCTAACAGCCCGTCAACGCGCCTGCCTGCTGGCAATCTGGACAAATGCCTATCGGCTTGTTGGCGATTGGGAACAGACGGAACAGTATCTGAAAGAGTTTCTACAGGTTCCCGTCCGACTTCAGTACGGTAACTTCACCGACATCGATGATTTTTTACCGACTGAAGCCGAACCGCTACCATTAGGTCTGGGACACTTGGGGCAGGATTGGGTGCTTGGCGGAAAAGACCTCACCGACGATGGCGGTACGATCCGAATTACGCTCGGTCCCCTTTCAAACGAAGAACTAACCGATTACCTGCCCAATGGCATAGGCCTGCGCTACATAAAACTGCTGGCCGACTACCTGCTACCGGCTGATGCGGACTGGCAACTGGACGTTCGACCTAATGAACACGAAGGCATTTTTAGCCTGACCGATGACACGACAACCGGACGCCTGGGCCTGACAACAATGCTCGCAACTAACTAATTGCAAGAACGAAAGAGTGATTCCCTAAGAGAATCCGCTCGTTACTACGACTCAACTACCCACTCTTTCACTAATTACCCCAATGGAAACTGCTGTCATTCTTACCGTTGTACTTTATGTCGCTCTGGCCATCCTCTGCCTGATCGGGCTGGGCATACGACACTCGTTTGCTGCGATCTTCACCAAAAAACTTCTGATGTATACCGTGGTGAGTCTGGTCATTGCAGCCGCACTGGGAGCTGCTTTTGCCCGGTTCGAATCGCTTGTTACGGTCTTTTACTGGATCGAAATTGTAGCATTGGCACTAGGCATTGTTCATGTGCTGGTATCACGCACGATGCTCCCGCACATCGCTCAGGGTGGTTTCTGGAGCGAATTTCTGCTTGCCGCTGCCATACTGCTGCTAACAGCCGGTGCATTTACGGGACTATTTCAGGGTTTGCAACATTCCGACCGTTTTTTACCAGCGCTGATTTCGGGATTTCTGCCTTTTTTTCTTCCGCTGTTGTTTTTATATGCCTACACGGCCTGGCTGGCTATTCCGCCTAAAATATATCGGAAGTGGTTTTACCCAATCGACAGAGCAGTGCCACTCATTGAATTAAACGACACGGTGCGGCTTAATTTTCGGGTCTCGAAAACACCCGATTCTATCGATTTAGCGATATACACCGTTAAAGCCCCTATCGACCGCACGCTGCACGACCTGTTTCACTACATGATTTATTCGCATAATGCCGAAGAAAATCCTGAACAGCCCATCATGTATTACGAGCAAAATCATGAAGGCAGTCTGCTCGGCTGGGTATTCTATAAAGAGTCGCTGGGCGGTTTGTCGAAGCAGTTTCTCGATCCTGCACTAACGCTGACCCGCAACGGTGTAAAAGCCAATGATGTCATTATTGCCCGCAGTTTTGTAAGCACTGAATAAGAAGTCAAAACGACCGATCTATGTTACCCGAACTCACTCACTGGCCCATTAACTGGGCCGATGGCATGAAAATAACCCGGCAACATTTGCTGGGTAACGATAATGCATACCACGACTCCATTCGGGATGTTGGCGGTATGCTGCTGAATCCGCTAAACTACGGTTTACTACCACCCGCTCCGGGCAAAGACAGTCCATTGGCCATCAGTTGCGATGGGCAGGAGTTAGTGCTTAGTGCCTGTCGGGCTGTAACACCCGGCGGTGCGCGAATTGAACTCAACGCAGCCCAACCACCTTTGCGACTGGCCCTCTCTGCTGCCCGCGACGAATGGATGCGACTCGGACAAACATCGGGCTATGCCGTGGTGGAAGTCAATCCATTTGAGCCAGCACCCTTTGGGCAACCCGATCCAGAGGAGGTGCCCTTACGCTATCCATTTTCGACGCCGGGTTATCGGCTGGGTGCTCTACCGCAATCGGCCCTGGCGAATTCATTATCGGCAGCATATCATATGCCCGTAGGCAAACTGTCGCTGGCAAACGGCGTTTTCACCCTCATACCCGATTATTTACCACCCTGCCGAATGGTTGGCGTGTTGCCCGCCATGCAGCAACAATACCTGACCATTGGTAGCCGTATGGGCGAAATTGCCGGTTTTGCTACGGCCATCATCGTACGCGTACGTACCAATGCCCGATCGGGTCAGCCCAATCTGCTGGCCACAACCATTGGCTATCTGGCCGAAGCCACAGTACGTACCATTGCCGACAATCTGGATGCCTTTCAGTTGAGAGGGCCCTACGAGTCGCCCGTATTTGTGGCTGAGTTTGGGATGCGTTTTGCCCGCGCCATGACCCTGATGATTCAAAGCACGCCCGACCGGGAAAAAGAAGCGATGTTCAATTATTTTAAAAACTGGTGTGGGGTTAGCCCGGTGCAGTTCGAATCGGCCATGCAGGACGTGCTCGACAAAGAATATACGCACTCCGACTGCCAGCCTATTTTGCTATCGATCATTAACCTATGCGACGTAGTGATTGCCCTCTATGGCAAACTCAGCCAGTTGAACTACGTTGAGAAAGATAAAGACGAGTTTTTTGTCGACCGGCAGGATACACCCAAAAACGGCACTAAACGCAGTTTCTGGGGTGGATAAGCCAAGTTCTTCGTCTTCCGTTTTTTTTAGTGGAGCTTCCAGCATCTAACCGCTAACGTCCAGCATCCAAAAATCAATGAACGCATCTTTTATCAAATTTTTACTCGTAACGCTTCTTCTGGGCGGAGTTCTTGGAGCCGTTGTGTATCTGGCCAACGGTCAGGGGCCGTCGGGCGGTCAGGGGCCGTCAGCCGACCAGGAAGAGCATTTCCTGAGCGATGTTCGCCAGGCCGATAGTTTACACATCAAATTAAAGAAAACCGACCCCAGCGAACAGGCCAGCGAATTTTCGACACTTCGCTTCAGGCAGGAAGAAGCTATCGGCCGAATGGAAACCGGCTACAGAGCCGATACAACTTTTCAATCGCTGTCCCGAATCGCCGGTCGCAACTACAGCAAACTACTGGGTACTGTAGCCGTGCAGGCCACCGACCGGCAAACCAAAGCCGAAACTAAAGAACAACTAACCGATGAGGTAGCTACGCTGAAAACCGACATTCAAAGCCTGGAAACGCAATTGATGCTGAAACAGTCGAGCCTGGAAAGTATGCGGGCACTGAAAGCCGCTCAAAACTAACTATTTCGCGCATCAGCCGCAGGGTTGAGGCACTTACGCTATAAACAGAAATTTTCTTCATGAAGCCGCTTAACCAAGCCGAACGAAGTAAACGCTGGGGCCAGTTTCTGGGCTTTTATGCCACGTTGTTACTGGTTGTTACCCTATGCTGGTGGCTATCGCTTTCATTGATTCCACGGTTAACCACCGTACAGCAACACCAGACCATTCAGGAAATGATGGCCTACCGCAAGCAACTCGCCGGAACCGATAAGATGCTAACGGCCGTAGAGCAGGGCGCTCCACTGACCGACAACTGGCTGCGTACCTTTTATGCTAACACCAGTGCACTCGATCAGCAGTTTCCGAAGCCTCTTTTTATGGCTACCACCAATAGCTATCGACAACTGGCGGGCGAATACGAAAATGCCCGCAAAGAGGGCGATGCCGACATCCAGCTACTGAATTCGCAAAAGATCCAGTTAGAAGCCAAAAAGGCCACTTTGCTGGCAGCTTTGGCAAACGCCGGCAAAGAGCTGAACGCAGTTGCCGCAGCCCCAAAGGCGGGGGGAGCTAAACCAGCTCCCGCAGCACCTGCTGGTCCAATGATCAACCCAAGCCTGTTCGGACCGTTTAAACCCCTGCTTATTTCAGGTACGGGCGAATTCGGCAAAAATAACCCGGAGGTGAATGTATCGGTGCAGTTCATGATTATTCGCGAGCATCAGGTGGTACTGGGCGTTTATTTCGAAACTGGCGGAGCCGATGCCGGAACACTCGCCAAGGTTACAGAACGCAAAGAATTATATACCGCCCCTCCTGGCTATAAAATCGTAGGGTTGTCGGTACCCGAGCGTACGCCCTGGCGGGTCAACTACGTCGACAAAACAACAACTGCCGATCAGTTTACCATTGCCGACGGCCTGATGTCGCTGACTGTCAATGGCAATACTGCCGGACTCGATATTGGTGCAACTGGCGGAAGTGCGCTATCGATTCAATTAAAAAAACCAATAAAAGTGGAATTGGAAAAAGAATAAAGACCCAGGCACCACTGTCTGAACAACTTGCCACTACCATGAAACCAAACACACGAACTACGTGCTTCGGCCTGACGCTATTGCTATCAGCCGGACTATTCACAAGCGGGCAGAGCCAGTCAACAACACGAAAATACGCAGGTGGCTTAAAATCCAGTCGAACACGGTCGCTTACGGTGATGCATAAGGCACCGCTGGCAACCCGCAGTTTTGCCAATCTGCCGGCCGAAGTATCCTACGAACAGTTTTGCCCCACGGTTGGCGATCAGGGGAAACAGGAAACATCCGTTGCCTTTGCCACAGCCTACTACCTCCGCACGATTATGGAGGGAAAAGAAAAAAACATTACCCAGAAAACTCAACTCGACGCGAGCCGCTTTTCGCCAACCTTTGTCTACGACAAAATACGCGACCCCAAAGACATAAACTGCCAGGGAGGTGGCACCATTGAGGAAGCACTCGACGTACTGAAAGTAGATGGCGTTCCCCGGCTCCGTACGCTAACCTATCCGCTTTGCAATCAGGCCATTCCGCCCGCAGCGGCCAAAGAGGCTACCCAGTTTCGGATTGGCGATTATCAGCAGTTATTTACTGAGCAGGCCGATCCGGCCCAGAAAGTCCAGGCCGTGAAGAAAGCGCTTGCCGAAGGGAACCCCGTTGTAGCGGGCATCGGCGCTCCGCTGTCGTTCGAAGAAGCACGGGCTGTTTGGGAACCGGCACCGAACGAGAAAACTACCGATGTGCTCTATAGCCAGGCCATTTGTGTGCTTGGCTACAGCGATAAACAGTACGGGGGTGCGTTCCGAATCGTCAATAGCTGGAATACAGGCTGGGGCGAAAAAGGGTTCTGCTGGATTCCCTATAGCTATTTCGGCAAATTTATTATCAATGCATTTCAGGTATATTCGGCCACAAATGAACCTGGTAATCGACCCGGAACGGTTATCCTGACCAGTAGTAACAAAGGAGCGGGCATCTCCCCCGCCGACACCCGCAAAGGATCGGCCGAATTGAAACTCAACGATGGTAGCCCGATGGCCGTTAGCCGTCAGGCTACCCGCGATCTGAAAATTGTATCCGACGAATCGGCCCCGACCGATATTCAGCCGTATCATGTTACACAGGCCTACGATTCGGGAACGCGGTTTAAGTTTTTTCTCAATAATTCCGAAAATGCCTATGTGTATGCGCTTACTACGCAAAAAGATGGTGGCATCGAAAAATTATTCCCGACCGACGAGCTGATGAGCCCCTTGCTGGGCCCCAACACCACCATTGCCTATCCATCGGAAACCAGTTCTGTTGTGATGGAAAAGCACAAAGGCAACAAAGCCGATTATCTGCTGATTTTGTTTGCCAGGCGCCCGCTTAATATGGAAGGGTTGCTAAAAACGCTTGGCCGAAAAAAAGGGTCACTCGACAAACGGCTAACCGATGTGCTGGGCGATCAGTTGGTGAAACAGGACCAGATTCGGTACCAGCCCGACCAGGCCGCCTTCGAAGTGAAACCCGGAACGGCAGGTAATGTGGTTCCTTTGCTGATTGAGCTGAAATATAAATAAGTGCCTAAAAAGGGTAGTTGATGCCTCTTTGCCTTAACTACCCTTTTTTCCTATTACCAATTAACTCAATTTACGAACCTTTTGTACGGCTAAGCGCTCATTCTTGGACAAGTTGTTTGCAGACCCGGTTCGAAGCCGGTATTTTTGGCCTGTACATTTGTTCAACCATGAGCACACTCTTTACTGCCGAGTCGATTATCAGTCTACTGACGCTGACATTCCTGGAAATTGTTCTGGGTATCGACAACATCATCTTCATTTCTATTGCGGCTAACAAACTGTCCCCAAAGGATCAACCCAAAGCCCGAAACATTGGTTTGATGCTGGCAATGGCTTTCCGGATTATTCTGCTGCTGGGTATTTCGTTTGTTATCTCGCTGAGTAAACCATTTACACACGTCGATGCCGACTGGTTCAAGGCAGCCTTTACCGGGCAAAGCCTCATTCTGTTTGGTGGGGGGATATTCCTGCTTTACAAAGCGACTTCCGAAATTCACCACAAGCTGGAAGGCAGTGCCCACGAAGAGATGGAAGGTGGCACAAAAGGTAAAACAACCATCACAAGTGTAGTGGCCCAAATTGCTATTACCAACATTGTTTTCTCGATCGACTCCATTCTAACGGCCATTGGTCTGACCCAGAACGTTACAATTATGATGATTGCCGTTGTGCTGTCGATTCTGATTATGATGTTTTTTGCAGGGCCGGTTGGCAAATTCGTTAACGAGCACCCCACAATTCAGATGCTCGGTCTGGCTTTCCTGATTATGATCGGCTTTATGCTTATTGCTGAAGGGGCTCACCTGTCAGAAGTAGTGATCTTCGACCAGGAGGTGGGTAGCGTCCCCAAAGGGTATCTGTATTTTGCTATTGCGTTCTCGCTGCTGGTTGAGTTCCTCAACATTCGGCTTCGCAAAAAACAGGACCCGATTCAGCTCCACGGCTACGAAGAAGAAGCCCATCGCGAAGGCATGATTTAAAATGGTTGCCAAATTAGTCATTGGTATATTGGTCATTGGTCATCAGGCATTGGTCATTAGAATATACCAGTGACTAATCCACCAATAACGAATAACTATTTTGTCTCTCACCGACCAACTTAACGACCTCCTCAACAGCTTCGATGGCTTTGGGCCCACGCTCTGGCTGTCGATAGCCTTTTGTGTACTTCTTGTTATCGAACTGGTTTTACACCGTTCGGGGTCGGTGACTCAACGACGTCGATGGCTGGCAGGTTTTAGTGTTATAGCGCTGGTCGTTGCCGGTGTTTGGAGCATTGCCTCAACTGCTCGGGGCTTTTTGTTCTTACATCTCCTCTTCATTGACAATCAGGCTATTTTCTTTCAGACGATTGTTGTGGTGGCAGCTCTTTTTGTGCTGCTCTACGACTTAGTTGCATACCCTGCCAGCGATCGGCCTACCGGACAACACCCGGAAACAGGCCGATTGCCGGGCGAGTGGTATTCGCTGCTGATGGCCATGACACTGGGTTTATTCCTGATGACGGTTTCGGTCAATCTGCTTAGTATTTACCTCAGTATCGAACTTGTTTCAATCTGTTCGTATCTGCTCACGGCGCTCACAACTACCCGAAAGGCATCGGAGGGAGGCATAAAATACCTGTTGTTTGGCTCGGTCAGTTCGGCAATTATGCTCTATGGTATGTCGCTGTTGTATGGCATCACCGGTACCCTTGACCTAACAACCGACGACTTTGGCCTTGCGCTCGCCCAGCAGGATACAACCGTTGCCGCCGTTGCTCTTTTACTGACACTGGCAGGGGTTTTGTTTAAACTGGCGGGAGTTCCTTTCCATGCCTGGACACCCGACGCTTATGAAGCAGCCCCCGTTCCTGTGGCTGCTTTTTTCTCCGTAGCTCCCAAAGCTGCTGCCGTGCTGGTACTGATGCGGCTCGTAACCGCGCTGCCTGCCCAGGCCGACGACGCGGCTGCTGGCATAGCCAACGATTCACTACAAATTCCACTGGCTGTGCTGGCGCTTGCCGGTATTCTGATTGGCAATTTGTCGGCCCTTCGGCAAACCGATGCCAAACGGTTACTGGCCTACTCCAGCATTGCTCATGCGGGTTTTCTGCTGGTGGGAGTGGTGGCCTTTACGGAAGCGGGATTCCAGGCCGTGATTTTTTATGCCAGTACGTATCTGTTTATTTCGCTGGCCGCTTTTTTCCTGATTGATATGCTGGCCCAAACTACTGGCAGTAATACACTACTGATTTGCCAGTTTGCAGGTTTGGGCTCAAAATTCCCGCTTCTATCGGTTGGTTTAACCATCGTTATGCTGGCCCTGACCGGCCTCCCGCCCACAGTTGGCTTTACGGCTAAACTTTTATCGTTTTCGGCCCTTTTTGAGGCTTATCAGCGCTCCGGTAACAATTGGCTGCTGGCTCTGTTTGCATTGGGTCTGCTAAATGCGCTAATCTCGCTGGTGTATTATCTTAAAATTCCCTTTCTGCTTTTCTTCCGCCCCACGGTAGAGCCCGAACCAATTGCAGTTCAAACACCCAATCAGCCGGCAATCTGGCTGGTAGGTATTCTGGTCATTCCAATTGTTGGCTTATTTCTGAGACCGCAATGGATTATGGAGTTGCTAACAGGCTGGTAATTGTTAATGATTCCAGGGGTTAATCACCTGCAAACCATCGATAGTCACAAAATCTTTTGTGTTGCGGGTAACCAATATGAGTTCATAAATAACAGCGGTTGCAGCAATAATAGCATCAGGCAATTTTATGCCATGCTGCTTACGTATTTCAGCGGTTTTTAGCTTCACCGGCCGTTCAAGCTCAATTAGTACGGTATCCTGAATAAAGCTATGGAGGATTTCAATATCTTTTTCAGTAGCCGTTTTCCAACACAGTAGCTCAATCTCAGTAATAGCCGAAATACAGGGTATTGCTTCGGCGAGTAAGCCATCCATAAATTCTTCAGCGCCAGCAGGAAACTGACGCTGCAAATAGTAGATAACCGTATTAGTATCCCAGAGATATTTTATTCCCATCCGTTCCGCAATTCGTCAAGTTGGTTCGCGATATCCGGCAATGGTTGTTTGGTCATTGCTCCTTTATAACGACTAACAAGACTGTTTCTCTCTGGCTGAGTTTTCTCACGATGCAGGCGTATAAGTTGCAAACCCTCAAGATCCTGAAGGAGCTTCATCGCTTTATCATTAAGAATATCTATAGTGACTGTCTGTACCATGCTTTTTTGAAAATATTTTTCTAAACCCTCAACCTAGTTATTCTTCAACTCACATCTACGATGCCGTTCCTTTAAACGAACTATGCCTATACCAATATAGTGCTAATTTGTGTGTCTTTCAAGTTAACCGCTACTTCCACTGCATTACATCGAGCACATTGGGGCAGAACTCATATTCTTCGGGCTGATTGGAGCCAATGAGCAGCAACTGATCCGGCGAAAGTTGCCGCACCTGTTCCTGATACCAGGCTGCTCCCTGCCGGTCGAGGTTTGAGGTTGGCTCGTCAAGAATCACGATCGGCGTATCCGAA
This sequence comes from Spirosoma sp. SC4-14, assembly GCF_037201965.1. Lineage (NCBI taxonomy): Bacteria > Pseudomonadati > Bacteroidota > Cytophagia > Cytophagales > Cytophagaceae > Spirosoma > Spirosoma sp. SC4-14. The sequence goes on from NZ_CP147518.1 coordinate 6,153,633, forward strand.
AAAAACGCCAGTCCGAGCTTTACCCGCTGTTTCATGCCCGACGAAAAGTATTTGATCTCCTTATGCCGGGCGTGGCTCAAAAACATCTTTTCGGCAACAGTTTCGGGGGTCAGATTGGCCTTAAAGGGCTTGAAGGTCTGGTGAAACGTCAGCAATTCATCGAGCGACAGTTCTTCAACCAGTTCGAGGTAAGGCGCAGCAATACTGATTTGTCGAAACCAGTTGTCGGCTTCCAGTATGTTACCGTTTTCAATGTATTCGAGTTTGCCTTCTGTTTGGGGCAGGTTTCCGGCCAGCAATTGCAATAGCGTTGATTTCCCGCTGCCATTAGGCCCCACAAACGTGTAGCTTGTTCCGCCTGTAAGCTCCAGGCTTACCCGCCGAAAAATCCATTCTTTCCGATACCGTTTTCCCAGCAGCTCGGTTCTGACAATCATACCTGAATCCCGTAAAACGAATAATGGATAATGAACCTTAGGTTCATTATCCATTATTCGTCATATATACTACATTATTTTATTCTCTTTCGCTGTTTCCGGCCGGTCCTTTCATGATACCACGCTCTGAACTACGGATAAAATTAACGATTTCGTCGCGTTCATCCGAGGGTGGCAACTCCAGTTCGATCTGCGTCAGTGCTTCAGCGTTGTTCAGGCCACGCAGGTAGATATAGCGATAGATTTCCTGAATTTCGTTGATTTTACCATTTTCGTATCCACGACGGCGCAGGCCAATTGAGTTAATACCCGTATAGGAAAGAGGTTCCCGCGCAGCTTTAGTGAATGGCGGCACATCTTTACGCACCAGCGACCCGCCCGAAATCATGGCATGAGCACCAATTTTCACCCATTGGTGTACCGAACTCGATCCGCCAATAATAGCCCAGTCGCCCATATGCACGTGACCAGCCATCTGAACATTATTGATAATGAGGCAATGATTCCCGATCCGGCAATCATGCGCTACGTGCGCATAGGCCATAATCAGGCAATTGCTTCCGATTTCGGTTTTCCAGTGCTCTTCGGTTCCGCGGCTGATGGTAGCGTATTCGCGAACGGTTGTATTATCGCCAATGAACGTCAGCGTATATTCATTATTAAACTTCAAATCCTGTGGAGTCGACGAAATAACCGCTCCCGGATAAATCTTACAGTTACGGCCAATGCGGGCACCCTCGTTGATAACAGCGTGCGAACCAATCCACGTTCCTTCGGCGATTTCAACGTCTTTGTGGATGATGGCGAATGGCTCAATCACCACGTTTTGCGCAATTTTCGCTTCAGGGTGAATGTAGGCTAATGGTTGAATCATTTTTTCCGTTCAAATCCGTACGGTTTATGGTTTACGGTTTATGGTTGCTCCGCAATAGAGACTACTACCTGGCGGAGCAACCATAAACCGTAAACCATAAACCACACACTACTTTTTCTTTACCAGACTGGCAATCATGTCGGCTTCGCAGACGAGGTTGGAGTTGACATAGCCCCGGCCCTGCATTTTTACAATACCTCGCTTCATGGGCGAAGTAAACTCACATCTAAAAATTACGGTATCGCCCGGCAAAACGTTGCGTCGGAAACGACAATTCTCGATACCAATTAAATATGGCCAATAGTTTTCCGGATCAGGAACGGTGCTAAGCACCAGAATACCACCCGTTTGCGCCATAGCTTCGAGTTGCATTACGCCTGGCATAACCGGATTGCCCGGAAAGTGACCTGGAAAGAACGGTTCATTCATGGTTACGTTCTTGATACCCACAACGCTGTTTTCATCGAGCGCAATAATCTTATCGATCATCTGGAATGGGTAGCGGTGAGGCAGCAACTGCGAAATTCGGTTAATATCCAGTACGGGAGGCTGCTTGGGGTCGTAATTAGGAACCTGATTGGCCGCGTTTTTCTGGATAAGTTTCTTGATCTTCTTCGCAAAAGCCACATTGGCCGCGTGGCCAGGCCGGGCTGCCAGAATCTGCGCCTTGATGGGGCGCCCAATCAAGGCCAGATCGCCAATTACGTCCAGCAGTTTATGCCGCGCCATTTCATTAGGGTAGTGCAGCTGAATATTGTTCAGAATGCCCTCCCGCTTATTGACGCTCACTTTGGGTTTGTTCAGCAACTCAGCTAGATAGTCGAGTTCACCATCTTCAACATCCCGATCAACAATAACAATGGCGTTGGTCAGGTCACCCCCTTTTATGAGATTCTGTTTGTATAACGTTTCCAGTTCGTGCAGAAAGACAAATGTTCTGGAACTAGCAATCTGTTCCGGAAACTGGCTTATATCATTCAGATAGGCATGCTGGCTGTTGATTACTTTCGAATTATAATCAACCATTACCGTGAGTCGATAGTCGTTCAGCGGTAGAGCAGCCAGTTCAATATCCTTTTCCGAATTCCGATAGTGAACGTATTCATTAACCTCAAAATAGTTACGGGTAGCGTTTTGTTCCTCGATCCCTGCCTCCTGGAGTGCGTTGATAAACTGGATCGACGATCCATCCATTATAGGCGGTTCGGGTCCATCCAACTGAATAAGCACATTATCCAGTTGAAGCCCAACCAGTGCAGCCAGTGTATGCTCAACGGTATGCACCCGGGCACCGCTCTGTTCGAGAGTGGTGCCACGCGAGAGGTCGACCACATTGTCGACATCAGCATCGACAACAGGCTGGCCTGGCAGGTCGATACGCTGAAATTTATAGCCGTGATTGGTGGGGGCGGGCAGGAAAGTCATTGTAGCCGAAACGCCCGTGTGCAGGCCCACACCCGATACCGAAACGGCTTTCTGAATCGTCTGTTGTTTGGTATTCATTCTTATTCAGTTTTCAGAGTTCAGTTTATGATTTATGGTTTACGGTTTATGGTTGCTCTGCCTGTTAGAATCTTACTGCTGCGGAGCAACCATAAACTGTAAACCATAAACCGAAAACCATAAACTGAAAACTATTTTTCCGTTTTCTTTTCCAAATCATTCAAGCGCCGTTCCAGGTCCGGCAATCGCCGAAAAACTGCCAGTGAGCGCATACTTTCTTTCAGGCCAAACGCAGGAGAGCTGTTGAGCGATGTATTTTCTTCCGTTACATTCTTACCAACTCCCGACTGAGCTCCCACCTTTGTTCCATTTGCAATCGTCAAGTGACCGGCAAAACCAACCTGGCCTGCAATGACACAATTTTCGCCAATTTTGGTTGATCCCGAAATTCCGGTCTGAGCAGCAATGACTGTATTACGGCCAATTTCAACATTATGACCAATCTGAATCAGATTATCGAGTTTAACGCCCTGCCGAATAATGGTCGATCCCATTGTTGCGCAGTCGATTGTCGTATTGGCTCCTACATTAACAAAATCTTCCAGAATCACATTGCCCAGTTGAGGAATAGTCTTGTAAGTGCCATCGGCCTGTGGCGCAAAACCAAAGCCTTCGCTACCGATAACCGCATTCGGATGAATGACACAATATTGACCAATAACAGAGTTATCCAGCACCCGCGCTCCGGGATGAATAATGGTATTATCGCCAATACGAACATTATCGCCAATATGCGCATGAGCATGAATTTTGACGTTATGCCCGATTCGGCAATTCCGTCCAATGTAGGAAAAAGCGCCACGATAAATCTGCTCACCAACCTGCGTTCCATCGCCCAGGTAGGCAGGCTGTTCGACTCCCACGCGGGCAAAACTCATTCGGTGATGATACTCTTCGAGCAGGCGGGTGAAGGCCGTGTACGAATTTTCAACAAAAATCAGGGCAGCCGAAACTGGCTTTCGGGGCTGAAATGAACGATCAACAATCACCGCCGATGCCTGGGTAGTGTAGAGGTGGGGTTCATATTTCAGATTCGACAGAAACGATATATCGCCCGGTCTTCCCTCCTCTATTTTGGCTAATTTGGTAATTGCCAGCGTATCATTTCCGGCGACCTCTCCACCCAACAACGTAGCAATCTGCTTGACTGTAAACTCCATATGCGTATGTTAACCATCGCAAAACAGCCGCTCATACCGACTATTTTGGCCGCTAAGGTAGGCAACAAATTGCACTTTTCGGATAAAATGCCCGGAAATCGTATCGATAATTTGGTAAGTTAGCAAGTCATACGTCTACCAGCCCATTTTCTGAGTACTTCGGGTGCCTAAACTCTTTATTGGCTTATCGATTTACTTGTTGTTTTCAACTCTTTAGCCCAACAAACATAATACCGGCGAACGATATTTGTCAGAACCTGAATGTTCGATAAATCGGACGCATCAGCAATATCGATTACGTGGCCGGTTTTCAGTTTGATGGCAATTCGATCCTGCGTAGGCAGGTAGGCTGCATTGGTAGCCTGCCCTTCAACCAGAAAGTAAGACAAGTCTTCATCGGCTAAACCGGTCCGACGTAGCTGCGTTTCGAGTTCCCGAAGGAGTTCACCTGCAAAGGGCTCCGTCGACAACACGATCTTGAACAATCGGCGATCGAGCAGCATTTGGCAAAGAGTAGCCAGCACCGTATCGTTGTGGAGTGCCCACTGTTTTATGCAGGCCCACACATCATAATCGTCGAGTTGGGTAAAGGCATTGATATACATACGACTCGACAAAAAAGCATCCAGCGATACGCTTTCGCGCAAAAACAGCATAAATGCATCGGAAGCAAATACGGTTTCGCCCTGACGAAGCAAAAACCGGGCCCGGCGTAATATCTGAATTAGCATCGACTCACAACAGATTGATGTCTTATGCAGATATACCTGCCAATACATCAACCGGCGGGCATTCAAAAAATTTTCGACGCTCAGGGTACCTTTTGCCTCAACCACAAGCTGATCGTCGACCAGGTCGAGCATTTTAATAATGCGTTCGGCACCAATAGCGCCTTCGGCCACGCCCGTATAATAGCCATCGCGATTGAGGTAATCCATCCGATCCATATCCAGCTGGCTCGAAATCAACTGATGAAAAAACGGTCGTTCGTAAGTACCCTCAAACATTTCGATTGCCATTGAGAGCTGACCGTCGAATTGTTGGTTTAGTTCATGCATCAGCAGCAGTGAGATGCGCTCATGGTGAACATCTTCGAGCAGGCAACACTCCAGTACGTGCGAGAATGGTCCGTGGCCAATATCGTGGAGAAGAATAGCGATCTGGGCGGCTTCGCACTCTTCATCGGTCAGGTAGTGGCCTTTGCTGCGAAGCGTGTGCGTGGCCTGCCCCATCAGATGCATGGCGCCCAGGGCATGATGAAAGCGCGTATGCAGAGCCCCCGGATATACATACTCCGACAATCCCAACTGTTTGATTCGCCGGAGTCGCTGAAAATAGGGATGTTCGACCAGATCGAACAGCAGTTCCGACGGGATCGTGATGAACCCATATACCGGATCGTTGAGGATTTTCTTTTTGTTAGCTGCTGGCATTGAGCAAAGATAAGCAGACTGGCCTACAGCATTTACAGGAATTTTGTCAGATAATCGTACGGGTACTGGAATTCTTCTAAAAAATTCATAAATTTGCACCGCTAAATCTGAGCAATCAGTTAGCAATGGGCTTGTAACTCAGTTGGTTAGAGTGCCTGACTCATAATCAGTAAGTCCCAGGTTCGAGTCCTGGCTGGCCCACCCTCATTATCAGCCACTTAGCATAGCAGCCAGGTGGCTTTTTTATTTCGGTTGCAATACATTTTTTGAGGTTCTTTTCCCATTGCAGTAGTTAGAAAGTAAAGCCTTACCAGGTTGCATGAATTCAAGGGCTTGCCAGGTTGACACGTAACGGCAGTAGGCAAACCATTTAGTTTAACCGAGCTTTCAGGTACCGTACTTTGGCCCGCTTTAGCATGATTCGGGCACGTCGCTGCGTATATGAATTATAGGATAGATAGATACCATCCACGTTCATTCCTGTTGGATCGACAGAAATGGCCGGATGGGTTGAATCGGCCGGAATCTGCATCATGCCATATTCATCGTTGATTGTGCGATCCTCATTGTGGTATTCGAACCTGGCCGCATTCGACTCTACCCAATCCAGATACTGATTCACCACCTGTTCGATTTCGCCGTCAGTCGAATGAGCAGGCAACTGATTTGGCCGGGCTACAGAATCCAGTTTACCCATCGTTTCTGAACGAGCCATTAACTGACACCCCTGTGAGATCCAGCCGACCCCTAACAGCCATAGGCCATACACATACGCTCGCATCTTATCAAAATCGTTACTATTTATCATCGGCCATCGACCAGAGAGCTGTATCCGACCCTGCCGCTTGCCTCAGATGGGTCATACAGCAACTCACCACACACCATACAACTAACTGGCAATCAAGTAATAGAAATACTCCATTTCTCCTAAAGCATTTATATTCTATCCTTTTGACTACATTAAGTCCTATCGGACACCCTTCCCGGCCAATGAATTTTGTAGAATAAGTAGATCATAGCTTCTTTCTGCCCCAGTTGATCGTACAAATTCACGGCTGTACATGGGCAGAACAGCAATGGCCTGAGTGCTGGCACGTCTACAATATTTTTAGATACCTTTATCAAACAGTAGGCTTTTTGCCTAATTCCTTGAAGGGGGTTCAGCAATGGTCATTGAACATACTTAGCCCGCTTATTGCTTCCTCGCCCATGCCTGTACGTGCTACTTATGCCTTATTGTTACTACTGGTCCTTACTGGACTGGCTTCCTGCCGGTCGGCTAAAACGGCATTGCTGGATAGAAGCCAGCAACGCAAATATTGCGAACCTGCTTTCCGCTTCAATTACGATTCGACATATACCCCCAAAACGGACTTGGCCACGGTTTTACAAACAGACACCCTACTCCGGCAGCTTTTTTCGCTGCACGATTTGCAGGTAGCCAATGCCACGGGGGTTTTGCCCATACTGAAGGAACTGGTTGCCCTGGAAAACGGGATGCCGGGCACGAACGCTGAACTGATTTCCGAAAAGCGGCAGGAAATTTATAACCGAATGCTGATTGCATCCATGGAAATTTCGGGCATAGCCGCCGAACTGGATTGTGAAGCCGAACGAGCCACGCGACTCGCCACCTACTTACAACAACGCGACAGCAAACGAACACAACGCCTAACGATTCTGTCGGTGATTGCCGGTGCCGTTACTACTGTTGCTACCGCACTTATTCAATCAGACACCCCCAACAAAACGGTCAGCATTGGAGGTGGGCTCACTAGTGCTTATTTTGGTGGTATGGCAGCCTTTTCCTCGAAACACACCATTCATCTGGTCGATCAGCGGAATTTATTGACCGACATCTGGAACCAAAGCCCAGAGTCTGCCATCTACTCTCCTTTTGTGTGGTATGTTCTCAACGAAAAATCGTTCAGCTACGGTGGTCAGCACTCAATTCGGTATAACACGCGGCTGCGCTGGCAGAAATACGATCTGGCAGGAATGTCGGCCCAGGATTCAGCACTTTATTTCGGTACGGAAGGCAATTATGCGGCCGATGATCTCCTCACCCGGTCTGAAATGCTGAACCAGTTGCAGTCGGCAATTCGGCTTATCGATCAGGATTTACAGAGTTTCCTGCTCAACTTTTCAGTCTATTCCAAACGGAGGCAGTCCAGATAAAAGCGCCGGAGTTCTCACGGCCCCCTTTGTTAACATGTTCTATCAGCAACCGCTCAACGGTCTTACTACTGTCTTGCGGGCTCACGTTAGCTAATTCTGCTATCCGGTAAATGATTGATGGTACTAGGTAGTAAAGGCCCGGAAGCTACTTAATATGTTCAGGACTACTCAATGCTTAGCCATAACGCCCGATGACCAGAATCTTTTTCCTGTCTATTTTTTCTTTACTCTATGCAACCGCCAGTCTGGCGCAGCAGGAACTACCACTCTACACCGAAGCCATTCCCAACGCCAAAGACACACCCGACGAAGAAACCAGGCGGGACGATTTTATAGTCTCAAAAGTATCGCGCCCAACGTTAACGATTTTTCTACCGACAACTGGCAAAGCAAATGGGTCGGCTGTCATCATCTGTCCGGGCGGTGGCTATGGAGTGCTGGTAATGAAACGGGAAGGCTACGATGTGGCCAAAGCATTTACCGATATGGGCGTTACGGCCTTTGTGCTCAAATACCGGCTACCGAGCGACCGAACCATGACCGACAAAGCTATCGGCCCTCTACAGGATGCTCAACAGGCCCTGAAAACCGTTCGACAACGTGCAACGGAATGGCACATCGACCCGCAAAAAATAGGGATCATGGGATTCTCGGCCGGTGGTCATCTGGCCTCAACAGCCGGAACGCATTACCAGAACTCGCTGATCGGTAACCCTGACAATATCAGCCTTCGCCCCAACTTTATGATTCTGGTTTATCCTGTTATCAGTTTAAATGAATCAATTGGGCACACGGGCACCCGCACCAACCTTCTTGGTGCTTCGCCTTCGGCAGATTTGATCCGCCGGTTTTCCAACGAACAGCATGTAGAGGCATCGACCCCGCCGACCTTTTTGACACACGCTGGCGACGATACGGTTGTTCCTGTAGCCAATAGTCTGATTTTTTACGAAGCGCTGCATAAACAAGGTATCCCGGCCGATATGCATATTTACACACAGGGCGGTCATGGATATGCGAAAACACCCGCCTTCGAAGAGTGGTTTGGCCGTTGCAGGCACTGGCTTCAGGAACTTAAGATGATGCCCTGATTAGCTAAAAATCAACCGTGCCTACAACGAACACAGACATAAGGACCGACCGTAGCATCTAGTGCTAAAAACGGCCCTGGTTCATTAGGCTTCTCTGCTTTTAGCCTTTGAGCTATATCAGTAATAGCTTATCCGTCGATCCTGATGAAAAACAAGGTTATCCTGCCAATACTATATGCTGGTTTTATGCTAACCGCAGCGGCACAGGTTAAACAGAATGCTCTTCCAACTACCGGCTACCTGCAAAATCGGGCACCGCTCCATCCGAACGCGTATCTGCAACTTCCGTTAGGCACCATTAAACCCAAAGGCTGGCTACGGGAAATGCTGGTTCGTCAGAAAACTGGAGCAACGGGACACCTTGATAAGCTCTATCCGCTGGTAATGAACCAGCGCAATGGCTGGTTGGGGGGCAATGGCGATCAGTGGGAACGCGGGCCTTACTGGATCGATGGGCTGCTGCCACTTGCCTACATCCTGGACGATGAGGAACTAATTGCAAAAGCCAAACCGTGGGTTGACTGGGCCATCAACAGCCAGCAACCCGATGGCTATTTCGGTCCGTCGAACGATTATCCGCATGAAGCAGGCATTCAGCGCGACAATAGCCGCGACTGGTGGCCCAAAATGGTGATGCTAAAGATTCTACAGCAGTATTATTCGGCTACGGGCGACAAGCGCGTCATCACCTTAATGACCAACTATTTTAAGTATCAACTTCAGGAACTCCCTAAAAAGCCACTCGATCACTGGACGTTCTGGGCACGCTACCGGGGTGGCGATAACCTGATGATTGTCTATTGGCTTTACAACATTACAGGCGATAAATTTTTGCTGGACCTGGGCGATCTGCTCCATAAGCAAACCTTCGATTATACCACTGGTTTTCTGACTACCGATATGCTTTCGCAGGCGGGCAGTATTCATTGCGTCAATCTGGCTCAGGGCATTAAGGAACCGCTTATTTATTATCAGCACCACCCCGACAAAAAATACATCGACGCCACCAAAAAAGGCATTGCCGACATTCGTAAATACAATGGCATGGCCCACGGCCTATACGGGGGCGACGAAGCCTTACATGGCAACAATCCCACTCAGGGATCGGAACTCTGTTCGGCCGTCGAAATGATGTTTTCGCTGGAAAATATGCTGTCGATCACGGGCGACGTTGGTTTTGCCGATCATCTCGAAAAAATTGCGTTTAATGCCTTACCGGCCCAGATTGCCGATGATTTTATGAGCCGCCAGTATTTTCAACAGGCCAATCAGGTGATGGCGACCCGGCATACCCGCAATTTCGATGTCAATCATAGTGGTACGGACCTCTGTTTTGGCCTGCTGACGGGTTATCCTTGCTGCACCTCCAATATGCATCAGGGCTGGCCAAAATTTACGCAGAACTTATGGTACGCCACACCCGACAAAGGGTTAGCCGCGCTCGTTTATTCGCCGAGCGAGGTGAAGGCATATGTTGCGAATGGTACAGCCGTATCGTTCAGCGAAGACACCAGCTACCCCTTCGGCGAAACCATCCGCTTTACGCTATCGCTCGACAAATCCGTCAAATCGGTCTCGTTTCCGTTCCACCTTCGCATACCCGAATGGTGTAAACAGGGCATTATAACTATCAATGGAAAAGTCTGGCAGGAAGTCGCAGGTAATCAGATTGTAGCGATCAGCCGCGACTGGAAACCAGGCGATGTGGTTGAACTGACCCTGCCGATGCACCTGTTCAAAAACACCTGGTATGAGAATTCAGTATCCATTGAACGGGGGCCGATCACCTACGCGCTCAAAATTGGCGAAGAAGTGAAGCAGATAAAGAACGACAAAGATCCCATTGACTACGGTTCGACTTATGCCGAAATTCGCCCGGCAACGCCCTGGAATTACGGTTTGCTCAACGTATTGGACAAAACACTTAAGGACAACTACGTGGTAGAACAAACAGGAGCAACTACTACCTATCCCTGGAATCCCGAAAACGCGCCCATACAAATCAAAACCAAAGCCCAGCGGATTCCGTCGTGGCAACTCTACAATGAAATGACGGGGCCAATTCCGTACAGCATCACCTATGGCCTGCAAACGACCAGCCAAACCGAAGAAATCATATTGATTCCCTATGGCTGTACAACGCTGCGCATTTCGCAGTTTCCGGTTCTGGGCAGGCAGTAGAGCGGGGATTTCTCATTCGTTGTATGGAAGGAGCCCCTAAAAATGCCCAACAACTAGTTCATTCGGGGAAGCCACATGCCCATTGTTGCGCCAAAAATTCCGATGCCCGTGATAAGGGCACACAGAAAAATCAGGGTTGCCGTCAGCAGACTAAATACCCTGCTTTGTTTTCTCTGAGCATACCAATACATTTCCAGTATGACCAGCGAAAGCGGCACAGCATATGTAAATACGGAGAGTATGGTCAGAAATGGTCCGGTGAATGTTTTCGGATCGAACCCAACCGGTCCTCCGTTGATGAGTAGCCAGCACATCAGCCCTATCCGAAAAAACCAGACGCCATTGGCTACCATAAACAGCCGCAGTGCCCATTTTTCATGAGCGCGAAATTGGCGGGCGCGTGCATACCGAACCGCCAGTAAGGCAAACGAAATGATATAAATGGCCTGAATACTGATGCTAATGTGCTGCGTTGCATCGCCGACACTACCGCGTGTCCAGACCATTGTCAGTCCGGCCGCGCTAATCAGTATTGCCAGGGTTGCATACAGCCTGCCCAGCCAGCGATGAAACCCTGGAAAACTCCGGCGAACCTGCGGAATGAGTTGTAATGGTCCGCCTATGACCATGATGGATGCCAGCAGAACGTGTATGCCAACCACGAGATTCCCTTTCCAGTCGCCTTCAATATACCCTTTAGGTAAGACGTCGTTCCATCGGCCGAAATCGCCTGTTATAGCCGTTCTTACGTACATCAGCAGAATATATCCACCAAATATCCATTGTCCGGCCGTTGCCACCACCAACCATGTCGCAGCCGACAGGGTGAGCAATCGTGTGGCAAACGAACCCGTTGTTTTTTCGGGCAACAACACATCCGTATTGGTCATCATCGCAGAAAGAAAGTTAAGTTCTGGCCAAACTTAAGATCGGCTCTTCCGACGCTAATTAGACAAATGTCCAATACGGATGAACGGTTATATTTCGCTGTGGGCATCATGTCCCAATCTCTCGGCGCAAACGACTCAGGTGCCTCTGTGTAATACCCAGATACGACGCTATGTAGCGCAAGGGCACATAACGAATGATGGTTGGTTTTTCTTTCAGGAACTTCCGATATCGATCTTCGGCCGTCAGATTAGCCATATCGTTGATCCGTTTTTTGTCTTCATCGAGGTGTTTTTGCAGAATCTGAATCGTGTAATCTTTCTGCGTAATACTGAGCTGCGCCCCAGCATCAACATCGTCGCGGCTGGTTTGCAATAGCTCACAGTCGGTAATACAGTGTAGACTCTCGTTAGAAACTGTACGGTTCATAAAATGAAAATACGACGTAAAGAAGCGGGAACCGTCGTTTAGGTCGGTCGTGATTTCGTTATTATCCTGATCGAGGTGAAAGTTGCGCATGTAGCCCGAAACAATAAAATTATGGTATTGGGGCACTTGTCCGGCTGGTTCGAGAATAGTGTCTTTTGGTACAAAAACCGGCTTAAACAGCCGACGAATTAACGTTCTGTCGGCTTCGGGCAAGCTTATTATTTCTTCAACATAGTTAAACAATCGGGTGTAATAATGCTCCATGGGAAAAAGGTTTATCCAGGCTATCAACTCTGGCGCCAACGATTGCTGTTGAACACTGTACGTACGGGTAATTTACGCACGATCCTGCAAAATAGTCTGAAAACAACTTTATTCATATACCCAAACAAAGTTGGATTTTCTTTACTTTTATCACTTCTTTAACCACCTAATATAGCTACTCAAATTGGTATGCAAACCAGGAAAGCCGTTATTAATGAGGCTGTAAGTGATCTGTATCGAAATTATGTCCTGGCAATGCTAACGCTGGTCTATGTTTTCAACTTTATTGATCGGCAACTGCTGGTTATTCTCCAGGAATCGATCAAAAAGGAGTTGGATTTATCCGATACGCAACTAGGTGTACTTTCCGGCTTTACGTTCGCGCTCTTTTATGTTACCCTGGGTATTCCGATTGCACGTTTGGCCGACAAAACCAACCGTCGGAATATTGTAGCAGCATCGCTGGGTCTGTGGAGTATGATGACAGCCTGCTCGGGTCTGGCACAAAATTTTTTCCAGTTGCTTTTGGCCCGTATTGGTGTGGGCGTAGGCGAAGCTGGTGGTAGCCCACCGGCTCACGCTATGATATCCGATTATTTTCCACCCGAAAAACGCTCAACAGCGCTCTCGATCTATTCAACGGGCATATATTTGGGGGTACTGGCCGGGTTTTTACTGGGTGGATACCTTAGTCAACAGCTTGGCTGGCGAAGTGCTTTTTTTGTTGTAGGAGTTCCGGGAGTTGTTTTCTCCTTGTTGTTCTACTTATCGGTAAAAGAACCTCAGCGCGGAGCTACCGATGAATATGATGCCCCGGCCAGCGAGCCGCCTTCGTTGCCCGAAGTCTTAAAGCGTCTGTATGCTACCAAAACTTTCGTGTACCTGTCGATGGCTACCGGGTTGCATGTCTTTTGTATTTATGGCCTGATCAATTGGGCACCATCGTTCCTGTCGAGGATTCATGGCATGAAGAATGCCGAAATAGGCGCATTGCTGGGCCCTATCTTCGGCATTGGCGGTGCTGTCGGCTCGTTTGCGGGTGGCTTTCTGACCGATTATTTTGGAAAAACTGATCAACGCAGGTACCTGACCATTCCGGCCTATGCCATTATTCTCTCCATTCCATGCGTAGCTGGTGCACTTTTTCTACCCAATACCGTTTACGCTGTCATTGGCTTAGGGCTTAGTGCGTCGCTTCATAGTATGTATCTGGGGCCTTCCATTGCTGTGGCGCATAGCCTTGTCCCGGCTTCGATGCGTTCCCTTACATCGGCCATCCTGTTTTTTGTACTCAACTTTATTGGTTTGGGCTTTGGTCCATTGGTTGTCGGAATGCTCAGCGATGGACTTGCGCCCACGCTGGGTGCCCAATCCCTGCGCTGGGCCATGTCTATCATTATCATCATCAGTGTTGGCTCGACCGCCAGTTTTCTGGCTGCAGCCCAAAAACTGGCGGTCGACCGGCAACTGAACAGTTGATATTACGGCAAAAAACCTGATTCCCTCACCGAACTTACAGCCCCTAACTTTCATTACAAACCCTACCTGAAACCATCATGAATCGTTGCCTGATTGTTTTATTGATACTATCTGCCTTTCTGGCTTACAACACCCAAGCCCAGCCAAAGGCAAACGTTCTCACAGAAGCGCCACCGGCGGCCGGTGGGTTTTCGGCTACCCGCCTGGCCCGGCTGGATTCGGGCATGAATGATTGGGTCAATCAGAAATGGGTGAACGGTTCGGTCGTGCTGATTGCCCGTCATGGCAAAATCGTTTTCTATAAAGCGCATGGTTATAATGACCCGACTAAAAAAGTCCCGCTCGACAAAACCGGAATTTTTCGGATTGCCTCCCAAACGAAAGCGCTTACCTCCGTAGCCGTGATGATGCTCTGGGAAGAGGGGAAATTTTCGCTCGACGATCCGGTTTCCAGATTCATTCCCTCCTTCGCTAATGAAAAAGTACTGGCCAGTTTCAACCCTAAAGACACCACCTACACCACTGTTCCGGCCAAACGACCCGTCACGATCCGCGATCTGCTAACCCATACGTCGGGCCTGGGCTACCCAGCCATTGGCACACCGGCCGAAAACGCTATTTATGCCAAAAGCTACATAACAGGTGGAGTTGGCACAAAAGGACAAACACTTTCTGACGCCATGACGCGCCTGGGTAGTCTACCCCTCTTTTTTCAGCCCGGCGAACAATGGAAATACGGTCTGAATATGGACGTATTAGGCTACCTGATTGAGCAATGGTCGGGAATGACACTGGAAGATTTTTTTCGGAAGCGCATCTGTCAGCCACTGGGTATGCATGATACTTATTTTAACGTCCCCCCCGAAAAAGGCGCCCGGCTGGTAAACTTTTTTCTCGGCGATTCAACCGGAACCATACAGCAGCAGGCATCGGTTTTCGGCGGAGCACTCGACATGAACTATCCACTACAAAAAACGAGCTATTTTTCGGGAGGTGGCGGTATGTCATCCACCATTTATGATTATGCAATTTTTCTGCAAATGTTGCTAAACGGCGGAACCTATAACGGTGTTCGGCTATTGGCCCGCAATACGGTGCGGCTGATGACCATGAACCAGATTGGCGATCTAAGCCCGAACATTGGCGACCATGCCCGCGATAACACATTTGGGTTCGGCTTTTTGGTTATTTCTGAAAACGGCAGCCGGTTCACTCCCAGTCAGGTAGGCACCTATTCGTGGGGTGGTGTGTTTTCAACATCTTATTGGGTCGACCCTAAAGAGGATATGCTGGTATTGATCTACCGGCAGATGTGGGGCCCCTATGTGTCGAATACCGATAAAGCATTTAAGGCTTTAGTGTATCAGGCAATTAATGATTGATGACCGATTAGTTTCCCCTGGTTTATCCTATACCAACAAACAACCCCGGATTGATTTGGTTAGAGCTTATCGTTTCCGGGAAAAGTGTTCTCAGGAACGATTATGCCGTTTACCCTGCTGAATCATCACGCCGTTTCGAATAGTAGCACAGTCGATCCGGCTTGTCGATGCCGTACTTGGCTTTTAAAAGATGGAGCCTGTTTCCCCGACCACTTTATTCTCCGCTGGGATGTTTTATTTTATCGGTCATGCGTTTACAAAAGCTAGTGTAAACTTATCTCAGAACAAAACAGTACAAACGAATGTATTTGAAGCTTCACCCACCTATTTGATGCATACAATGTCTTTAACACACTGATAATCAACAGACAAAAACATTGCATTTTCGGGAGTTTGTTCGCCAGAACACGGTGGTGGTTGGGTTGAAAACTTCACCTCGGGACGGGTTCCCTGTCGCCAGACAGGGTGACTACGCTCAATGCAATGCCTGGACTCAACAAAGGAGACTGCTCACTCTCACTCGAAAGGTTAGTGGCTGTTGCACAACTTCAAATGATTACATTTTAAACCATTCCTTGGTAGTTTTAGGACGCTTTTCTAGGTAGCTATAAACTAGTCCCAGCAGCACATTGAGACTAAGGCCAATGAACCAACCGACTCGGCGACCATTAGCGTGGGTAGCAAACGTTCCCATAAAGAATGTCCATCCCCAAACAATGACCATACTGAAAGTCAGCAGTATTTTGGTGAGTTTGATCATCTACTTGGTGAGATTATATACTTCTACTTTTCAAGCGATATGTTTTTGGTTGACCTGCGGGGCGTTTGCTTTGTCGCAAGCGATCCGAAAATACAAACCCAAAGCTGACTAATTCAGGTGTTCAACTTGTCGAACGCAACCAGAAACTGCAAGCCCAGAGCCGCCTAACGAGCCGTGCGGCCTGTCGACCGGAAGCTGACCAACGAGCCTAATGCTTGCCTAATGAGACGCGAAAACTGTCGCAGGTAACCCGCCTAGTGAGCCCATGTTGGCCGGGCCACCCAACGACCCATATCTTCGCTTTTCAGGAATTCTCCTTGAAAATATGCAATTTTAAGCTAAGCCATTGGTGAGCAGAAAAAGCCCGAACCCAACGCAAATGCGTTTCCGAACGAACGACATTGACTGTGTGGTGCTGCCCTGCTCACCACCCTTTCCAGCAGCCTGAACAGTACCTAAGGACATGGCCTTGCCATGATCCAGCATCATGTGCAAAGTCGGGAAAGTTAATGGTACTCGCAACTCTTTATACTTAAAAACTAATCCGATGGAAACAGTATTCACCCCCCTGAAGTATGGTGTCGGTATCGACATGGGCAAGGATAAGTTTCATGCCTGCCTGAGTGCAATTGATGCCTGTGGCCAGATTAAAATTAGAGCCACTCATCACTTCGCTAACTCCCCTAAAGGTCGTACCGAGTTTGACCGCTGGTGTGCTCATCATCAGAAGGACAAAGACCTGCCAGTTCACTATTTGATGGAAGCTACGGGGGTCTACTACGAACACTTAGCCCTGGCACTGCATCAAAAAGGGGCTTATGTGTGCGTCGTCTTACCTCAGAAGGCAAAGTACTACGTTAAAGCCCTAGGCATCAAAACCAAAACTGATGGAGTGGATGCGCAGGCCCTGGCTATGATGGTGTGTCAGCAACGACTTGAAGCCTGGCGACCGATTAGCCAGGCTATGTATGAGCTTCGGCAGCTCACAAGACAACAAGCTGATCTACAAGTTTTTAAGACGAAAGTAAGCAATCACCTGATGAGTTTGGAGCAGGGTATGTATCAAGCTAAAGCTGTCAAAAAGCAGATGACCAAGCTGTTAGCTGAGATTGACCAACAGATTGCTGAGTGTGAGAAGCTGATTGCTAAAGCGATTGCTGACAATACCGAGTGGAAGCGAAAAGCCGAGCAGATTGGTGTAATTAAAGGGGTAGGCTTGCTGACCATAGCGCATCTCATCACTGAAACTAATGAATTTGCTTTGTTCGAAAATCAACGACAGTTGGTAAGCTATGCGGGCTACGATGTAGTCGAAAACCAGAGCGGTAAACGAGTAGGTAAGACGCGGATCAGTAAGCGAGGCAATTCACGGATTCGGCACAGCTTACACATGGCGGCTCTGATGGTTGTGCGCTACGAACAACGGCCCTTTGTGGGCTTGTATGAACGAGTCATTGAGCGCACTAAAATCAAGATGAAAGGGTATGTGGCCGTACAGCGAAAGCTGCTGACGCTAATCTACGCCCTTTGGAAAAAAGACGAGAAATATGACGGTGATTTTGCAAACGAAAGGCAAAAAAAAGTAGCCCCAACTGAGGGGGCTACGCTGCATCGACCACAAGTGAACGTGCTTGAGAGTGCGAACATAAGCGAATTGGTCGAATCTTGAAAAAATTATAGGGCATTTCTTGGATTTGAAGACAGTACCAAACAGGGGTTGATGGTGAGGGCACAAGTTCACTAAGCACAAGCCGTTTGCACCTTTACACACCTGCTTGAGTTGGGCTGAAAACTCTCCTCCAGAACGTATATCATGTCGCCGAGAAGCTACCGAACAAACTTTAATAATTACTCCGAATTTGTATTGAGTTTATGAAATTACTGAGGACCAATTTTGATAAAAATCTTCACCAATGCCCTTCCACCAATATATTGTATTTCCATTTTTTGATTTTATCCAGCCATTTTGTATTTCTATCTCTTTTGGCTCAAAGCCTCCATCATATGGTTCAATTGATTCAATTATTGAGGTTACATCATCATCAAATATATCAAAAGATACATTCTCGTAGTCAATAGGCTGGCCAATTGGTGTCCTCTTTTTCTCATTGTATTCGGCATCTATCCAAGTTTTCATATAACCTACAACAACACATTTTCCTTTAAATAGTGAAAGGATATTATTGATGTGAGTATCTGAAAAACCGTAGCCTATTAAAATGAGTAAATCTGAACTAATTATATCACTTTGTAGAGCATAATAAAATTGTAAATAAGGGTTATATTTCATTCTTTCGGACTTATGGTAACCCGTTATTATTGGCGTGGCAATTAAAGGTTCTCTATTTAAACCGTAGTCAGATGACTGAGTATATTTTAAATAATCTACAGGATTTTCGAGTTTTGTCATTTTGTTGGCATCTAAGTCATTTCTCCAGAGTATACTTCCGTGTAAATTGTAGTGGCAATCTACATCGTATCGTTTCATCACATTTTCTGGTTCAAACTTTCCATTACTATCAAACCCATCATAGAAATTTAAATATTTATTCAGCCAAGTATCATAATTCATAGTGTAACATCTTCTTAAATAATCAGAATTAGGTAAATTCTTTTCAAGAAAATCGTTTTGAAATTTCCTCATACCTAAGTTCTGATCATCTGTATTAAAATTTTCAAGTTCATTAATTATCATATTAATGAAATGTGCATAGATAACTCTTATTGTTTCGCTTATAGAACCATTTTCTGTATTTTTAGTAATTTCCCTTAACTCTTTATTTATTTGTTCCTTCAATCTTAAAAATGCTGGTTTAACACCTTTTGATTTTGCTATATTTTTCAATATAGTTGGATTCTCCTTCTTAATAGCTGAACTATTATAAGATGTAAGATGAGAATAAAGCTCTTCTAATAAGTGAATTATTGTTTCAAAATTAACTACCGACAAATCACAGTCGTTTTTAGTGTTTCTTGTATAATGATAGCAAAGTTTTTTATAAAAATACTCGCCAGGTGTTTCGCTACCCATTCTAAGATTAGGAATGTCAAGTTCTCGCAATTTTCTGGTTATGTGAGCGGTTGAAGGCCCTCCAAAGTCTGATGATAAAGTAAAACCTGCGCCGGTTATAATTACTGCTTTCCTTTTCATTGATTAACTTTCTTTACCGTAATACTATATGCGCTAATATTGATCCTTTTACGCCGAGTTTGGTGAGCTGGGTGATTTACCACCAATATACTGCCTTTTGAATGTTATGCTATCTAAATTCGGTATTTAGTCTGTCAAATGGAAGCCCCTCAACGAGCTGAGGCTAACCTCTAGAACGTGCAACCTGTCGCCCGTAGCCCGACCTTGAACTCCCATCTTGGCTGGTTCACCCAACGCCAATGAGGGTTGATGGATGAGGGCGAAACCTAAAACAACAAACATAACGTCAACCTTTACACCCTCATTAGGATGTACTGCTACTTTTTAACTTATTGATAACCAGCGCACTAAAAGGTAGCAGTTTTCGAGGGTTTCTTCGTGTGCGAACACGGTGGTGGTTGGGCTGCCCCGCTTGCCCACGGGACGTGCTACCTGTCGCACGAGACTTTATATATTATTGAGCTTTTCTAACTATGAGCGAAATACGACTTATAAAACCGTTCATATTGTTCTCAACATATCCTTTTACCACGTACATGCCATCGGTTGTTTCAATTAATTGACCTGCTACTGGCTTATAATCTTTAGGTAAGTTTACTGGTATTATATCTCTTCCTATTTCGTTATCGAATGCTTCTACTTTCGTTTGCATAGCTGTAGCTGTATAGTTTTACTTAGGATTTCTCATCAGATTACGCGCATAATTATAGACAACTGGGCCAAAAACATAAACTGCAAATTCACTTATATCGTATTCGTAAGTCCTGCTAAATCTGTCAAAAGGCCAAAATCGACTGTCGCCGTCACCATCATTCATGAGGAGCATTATCAAATTTACAAACGCCCATAGAATGTAAGCTCCAACAACTTTTCGATAAGAAACTCCACTGTCATTTGGCACCAGTTTATATATGAAGTAACCAAGTAAAAAAAGCGAAGCGACCCAGATATAGTTCATGTGAATGGTAAAGGATTTAATACAGACTCAAAATAATACATTTTCAAACTAAGTCTTATACACTCAAGTAGTCAACTCTTGAATGTCAAGCTTGACCTATAAGGAAGTTTCCTTTGTCAGCAGGAAGATGGCGAATGCGCCAAGACCATCCTACCGGGGCGTTTCTGCTGTCACAGGAGCGCCCGAAATGGGAACCCAAAGCACCCTTTCGAGCCGGGTAGCCTGTCGCCCGCAACCCGGAAATGGAAACCCAAACTTGCCCACACGGGGCGTTAGAATTGTCGACCGAGACGCGCACGCCACTTGCATGATTGGGCCACCCAACACCCCTGAGTGTTGATGGTGGGAACACAAGTCAGAAAAAAGAACGTACCTCAACCTTTACACACTCAGTCAGTTGGGCTGCAAACCGTCCTCCGGGGGCGAGCAACCTGTCGCCCGACAAGCCCCCACGCGGAGCGGTTTACAAGAGTTTTCTATTAATCTGATTTTTATACTTCTCCACAAACTCCTTTGCGTCTCTCAAATTTTCAGGGTACTCAACATATACCTCCCTTCCGTTGGTAATCTTCCCAAATTCGCCCGGCTCGTAGATGTGCTGGTAATTAAAACCATTCTCATGCAGATACTTCACTGTTACCCATTTTGAGTCATCTGACTTTTTAGGAGGGCGGAATCTATGCGGATAAAGGGTCATAGGCTTACCGCAATCAGGACATTTATATTCTCGACCTGAACCAAAGTCAATTTCTCGACTAAAGGTTTTTCGGCAATCAATACAAACCTTTTTGTATCCCATCTTTTAAATCTGTTAAGCCTTCCTAACTCAGGCGTTCATCTTGTCGCAGGCAACCCGACTAACGAGTGTAAAGCTAACCTTTAAGCTGTGCCGACTGTCAACCGGAAGACGGCAAACGAACTCCAAAGCTACCTTGTCGAAACGTGCGCCCTGTCGACCGAAAGCCGAAATGGAAGCACTTTATGGCCTCGCACCCAACGCCCGCGAGGGTTGACGGAGTAGCACACAAATCTACTGAACACGAACGACTTCCACCTTTACACCCTCGTTTGGTTGGGCTGAAAACCTTACCTCGGGACGTGCTCCCTGTCAGCGGAAAGCTGCCCACAGGGAGCAGATTATTCTACAAAGTCTTTAAGTTGAATAAGCTCTTGCCCATTGTTAATAGAAAGCTTTTGGCTAGCAGCATCAAACATAAATGATTTTATAGAAGTGGTATCTGCTTGGAAAGTGCAAATCTTTTTCTCAAAAATGTTGCCCTTATCCACCAGTTCAAATCGAGTTGCAGACCCTAAAAAACCTTGATATGGACGTTGAATCACATAATTATACTGTTTGGACTGAAACGTAGGGCCAATTATGGGAAAGAGCAAAACTGCTAATACTATCCCGACAAAGAAAATACCTCCAACGGCAAAACTTAGGGGAATAAGAATCAAACTAATAGGAAAGAAAGAACTAACAATCTTTGTAAAGACCCTATTTTTTGGCCTGAAAAATATCACAGTACCAATAATAAAGAAGACAATATATGCCACTCGAATCAGCCAAAATTGAAAACGCCAGCCGTTGTAATTAAATAGAAGACAGAAAAGGAAAATGAGAAACGAAATTAGTCCGAAAGCAGACAACCTACTTATTTTCATTTGCTTCAGAATTTTTATATCAAGTGCTTCCCCTGTCTCCAGAATGCTCAAGATGAATGTCTAAACCTGCCTAACCAGGCGATTCTCTTGTCACACGGAGCCACACAACGAGCCAAAAGTTGCCCTGTCACTACGTTCCTCGTGTCGACCGCAACCCAAAAAGTGCCCCAACTCAGGCGTTCACTTTGTCAACCGAAGCGACCAAACGAGCCAAAAGTTCGTTTGTCGAGACGTGACCTCTGTCGACTGCAAGCTGACCACTACGTTGTTTTTCAGCTTGTTTGGCAACACCCAACATAGTATTGTACGCGAATTAGCGGAACTATAGACAGCTAACAAGCAGGTTATCAATTATTTTCAGTTCCGCTAATTTTTGAAACCAATAAATACGCTTAGGGTTCGTTCCAAATAAATAACTTGCCTATGAAAATAACAAATTAGAGTTTTTGAAGTGACTAAACGGTATGTTCACTCGGTGCCGGTACAACGGATATGGGATATAGAAGGATACCCAACCTACTTTTTTGGCGATGATAACGAGCTATATCGAATCACAAAACGAGGTGAACTCGTACGGATTCGGCGCAGTGTGAAACGCTACACGCAGGGATACGTGCTCAAGAGTAAGTTCTACAGTCTGAAACAACTTCGTTTGTTGCTCCGTCGACATGGTCTTACAGGTCATCCAACGGGCTTTTGAGCATGCTGATTTTATCGGCCGTCACATGCGTATAGCGCATGGTGGTCAGGATGCTCTCGTGGCCTAGCAGTTGCTGAATGTAGCGAATGTCGGTACCCGATTCGAGCAGGTGTGTAGCAAAACTGTGCCGCAGTGTGTGAATACCACCCCGCTTTGAAATATGAGCCTGACCTACGGTGTCGCTGTAGACCTGCTGAATAGTCCGCGTCGTTAATGGCTCCTTCGTTTCGTTTTCTTCAAAAAGATACGTTTTGGGCTTGTAGCGGTTCAAATAATCCTCTACAGAGGCTGCAAGTTTCTCCGAAAACATTACAATGCGGTCTTTTTTACCTTTGCCGCCCCGGATTGTAATCAACCTTCGAACAAAGTCAAGATCGGTCAGGCGTAGGGTAGCTACTTCACTAACGCGCATACCCGTTGCATAGACCAGTTGAAACAGGGTCCGATATTTCAGACTGGTCGTCGCCTGAAAAATGGCTCTCACCTCGGCCACACTGTAAACCATCGGTAGTTTTTGAGCCTGCCGCGGATACGCTATATCGTATTGTTGTTTGTTGCGGCCCAATACCTTTTCCTGATAAAACTTCCAGGCATTGATATGTACGTTCAACGTAGCGGAGCCTAGCCGTTTCTTTTCCACCAGAAACAATAGGTAATGCTGGTATTGAACGGCGGTTAGTTCGTCAAGCGGCTTGTTGCCAGCATAACGAATGAGTGCAATCAGCGCCTGTTTGTAGTTCTTTAGCGTCTTATAGCTGTAGTTCTGTATTCTCAACACGCTACAAATGGCAATAATAACGGGGTGACTGTCAAATTCACGCACGGGCGGAGCATACCGAAACGGCTTGCGGACGGGTCGTAATTTACCGGCGGGAGGCCAGACTGGGTTAGTAGCCTGTTCAACTTCGACAACCGTCGCATCAGGTTTGTAGAAACGCACAACATCTTCATGGAACCGGCAATAGTCTTTACCAAAGAGCTGCCCGATTTTCACGACCGATGTACGGGTATTCGGCACGACCCAGCACCGGCGCGAAAAGCTCCACCGACGGCCGGGAATGGTGCCTATGAGATGGTTGCCTATGGGGTCTTGCGGAAACGAGACAGCCAATAAATCAGGATCTTTTTCGTCGATTCGGATTGTAATCATGGCGATAAGACTTTCCATTTCGGAAAAAGTCTCTTTCTAACAGGATTAACAAGATTGACATGATCGTATTGTCTGCAATGAAATCCTGCTAATCTAGTTAATCCTGTCAGAAAAATGACTTATAACTCAAAGGTAATGCCCTGGGCAAGAGGCATAGTAATACCATAGTTGACGGTATTGGTTTGTCGGCGCATGTAGGCTTTCCAGGCATCAGAACCCGATTCGCGGCCACCTCCTGTTTCTTTTTCGCCACCAAACGCGCCCCCAATTTCGGCACCCGACGTGCCAATGTTTACGTTGGCAATGCCACAATCCGAACCGGCCACCGACAGAAACCGCTCGGCTTCGCGCATGTTAAGCGTAAAAATGGCCGACGATAAGCCTTGTGGGACGGAATTCTGCTGTAGAATGGCATCGTCGAGCGTGGTGTATTTGAGCAAATACAGAATTGGAGCAAATGTTTCGCGCTGCACCACAGACCAGTGGTTGTCGGCTTCGGCAATACAGGGCTTTACATAACACCCCGACTCGAAACCTAATCCGTTGAGCACTCCCGGCTCAACAACAAACCGCCCTCCCAATTCCCGAATTTCATTCACCGATAACAGATAACTGTTCACAGCAGCCTGGTCGATCAGCGGTCCAACATGAAACGACTCATCTAACGGATTGCCTATACGCAATTGGGCATAAGCGCTTTTGAGCCGATTTTTCACATCGTCATAAATATGTTCCTGAACAATAAGTCGCCGGGTCGTCGTACAGCGTTGCCCAGCCGTTCCAACAGCTCCAAACACAATGGCAGGAATAGCCAGATCAAGATCGGCATGTTCGGAAACAATGATGGCATTATTACCACCAAGTTCGAGCAGGCTACGGCCCAAACGGCCAGCCACGGCTTCGGCAACGGATTTCCCCATGCGTGTGCTGCCCGTGGCCGACACGAGTGCAATTCGTGGATCACGGGCCAGCCACTCACCCGCATCGCGTCCACCCGTAATGAGGCAGGATACCCCTTCGGGCACGTCGTTATTTCGCAACACATCGCCAATGATCTGCTGGCAGGCCAGAGCCGTTAGTGGTGTTTTTTCAGACGGTTTCCAAATGCACACATCACCACAAACCCAGGCCAGCATGGCGTTCCACGACCAAACCGCTACCGGAAAATTAAACGCCGAAATAATACCAACTACCCCCAGCGGATGCCATTGCTCAAACATCCGGTGCGCGGGCCGCTCCGAATGCATCGATAGCCCATATAGCTGGCGCGACTGCCCTACGGCAAAGTCGCAGATGTCAATAATTTCCTGCACCTCGCCCAGCCCTTCCTGTAGCGATTTACCCATTTCGTAGCTAACCAATGTACCCAGTTCGCGTTTATAGCGCCGAAACTGCTCGCCCATCTGCCGAACAATTTCGCCCCGGCGCGGTGCCGGAACTTGCCGCCACTCCGCAAAAGCCGCCTGTGCTGTTGCTACAACCCGATCATAATCGGCGCGGGTCGACGGATGAACGCGCGCAATGAGCTGACCATCGGCGGGTGAGTAGGAATCAAGCGTTTTATCGGCCCGGCCTTCCGTAGTAGTTTGCCAGAACTGCTGCCCGGTACTGGTTCCGGGTTTTACGGGTTGGGTTGGTAAGGGAAGAATCGACTGCATAACACAAATTAGTCCTTAGGTTGATGGAACACAAAACTATCGGCCTTTGTGTAAACATTGGACACATGACAGTAAACTTTTTGCGCTCAAATAGGTTGAAAACATACGAAGAATCACCTCAGCAAATACACAACGTTATGAAAAATAAAGCAACCTTTTGTTTGCTGGCGCTCGGAGCAGCACTGGCCACTGACGCCGTCTGGGCACAAACCACGCCCACCGGAACCGCTACCTCGACAACCTACCCCACTGGTGCTATTGCCCCCGATTCAACTCCGGCTTCGTCGCGAAGTCAGCGACGGGCCATGAAACGTAATAAAAAAGCCATGCAGCAGAACGCCCGTACGCATTCAGGAACATCGACCAGCATACAGGATGCCGAATACCGGCAAAGCTCAACCAGCGATGGTACGGCTATCAATAATAGCAATACCACAAACTACAATAGCAATAACGTTACTAATGCTCCAACAGGGGTTGGCAGTAATCCATCGACGGTAATCAATCCAACCCCGGCCGAACAGGTCAGCAACGGTCAGAACAATTCGGCAGCACGAAGCTCGGTCAGTAGCGACGGCAAAACTTATTCGCCCAATACGGGCATAACGCCATCGGGAACCAGTGTTAGCACATCGGGAACGGGTGAAGCCGTATCGGGCGCCCGAAGCAGCGAAATGCCTGCTGCAAAAGCAGGCAGTACCAATCGGGAAGCTAGTGTGGGCGACTTCATCTCGTCGTCACCCAATTTCACAACACTTCAAAATGCGCTTCAATCGGCCGATTTGTTCGAAACCCTGAAAGGAAGCGGCCCTTATACCGTTTTTGCGCCATCGAACAAAGCCTTTAAAAAATTACCAACCAGCGCCCAGAATGGCTTGCTCGAAGGCCGTAATCGCGATGCTCTGAAACAGCTACTCTCCTATCATGTAGTACGTGGCGAAGTCGATATGGCCGAACTCAATCGGCGTATTAAGGCTGGTAATGGTAAAGTTGAGCTACAAACTCTGGCCGGAACTACACTAACGGCCAAATCGGGATCGAACGGCAGTATAGAAATTTCCGACGATCAGGACCATACGGCTACTATCGACGCGGGTGATAACTACAAATCCGGAAATGGTGTAGTACACGGCATTAATGTTGTGCTGATGCCCAAAGCTGCCAGTTCGATGTTTAAGTAAAAGCTGCCTGAGTAACAGTTGAACGTAGTATGTGTACTACGTTCAACTGTGGAATTGCTGTTAATGAATAACCAGACTCAGCAGCATCACACCTGCCAGCCCTGATAGTGAGACCAGTGTTTCCATAATCGACCAGGTTTTTAGTGTATCGGCCATCGATAGCTGAAAGTATTCACGAAACAGCCAGAAACCAGTGTCGTTTACGTGCGAGAACATCATGCTTCCGGCACCGATGCTGAGCACCATTAAATTAGGTTCTACACCCGACGATTGTAATAAAGGGGTCACAAAACCCGCTGTGGTGATGCCCGAAACGGTCGAAGACCCAACGCACACCCGAATAATGGCGGCCATTGTCCAGGCCAGCAAATAAGGGTGCAGCGACGAATGCTGCATCAGATCGGCAATGGTCTGGCTCACGCCCCCATCAGTCAGCACCTGCTTAAGCGCGCCCGCACCACCAAAAATCAGGAACAGCATCGCGACTTCTTTGACTGATTCGGCCAGCAACGCCGTTACGTCGGCCATTGATTTACCTCGCCAGATACCAAGCGTAATACCTGCCACAAGCACCGAAATCAGCATACTGACAGTTGGTTCTCCCAGAGTTACCAGAATCTGTGCAAAAACCGATTCAGTTGCCAGGAACGGTGTCAGCAGGGTGCTCAATCCGATTAGCAGAATCGGCAATAGTACCGTAAAGAAACTTATACCAACGGATGGCATTTGTTCATCGGCCAGCTCAGCAGCCATAAATGCCTTGTTGGGTAGGGTAGTATAGCGTTTGAGAGTCGACCCAAACAAAGCTCCCGATATCAGAATAGCCGGAATCGATACCAGGATGCCGTAAAATAACGTAAGTCCAATATCGGCGTTAAATTGTTTGAGAATGGCCAGTGGAGCCGGATGTGGGGGCAAATACCCCTGCGTGACCGACAACGACGCCAGCATGGGCAAACCAATATATAAGGCAGGCAGTTTGTAGCGATAGGCCACCGTAATCACCAACGGCGACAGCAGCATAAAACCCACCGAGTAAAACAAGGGTAACCCCACAATAAACCCCGTGACCATAAAAGCCCATCGCGCATGGCGGGTTCCAACCAGCGCCATCATCGTTACGGCTATCTGTTGAGCAGCCCCACTTGTGGCCACTAGTTTCCCCAACATGGCCCCCAATGCAATAATACCCACAATAGAGCCAAGCGTACCGCCGATACCTTTCTGGATCGATTCCAGAATAGGCAGAGGTTGCATTCCCAGGGCCAGCCCAACCGCCATCGAAACAACCAGAAAAGCCAGAAAGGCGTGGATACGTATGTACGAAATGAGGGCAATCAGAACCAGAATGGCGAGCGTTGTAATGACTAGTGGCATAGCCCGAAAAGAAAGATAGCAACGGGATTTACTACCTGGTGGCTCCGGCAGATTTCGTACTACAAAAATCAGGGTAAATCTGGGCAGCCGGGTTCAGCCTGATTTTTACATAGCCTGCCATCATTTTTTCTGTACTTTCGCCAAACCGATGAAAAAGACACTCTATTTCCTCATCCTCACAGCGCTTTCCACCACGGCGTATGCACAGTACCAACCTCAACCAGCCGACCGGGTCGAACTCGTTAACCCGCTTGTCGGTACGGAATCCAAACCAAGTTTATCGAACGGCAATACATATCCGGCCATTGCCCTGCCCTGGGGCATGAACTTCTGGATGCCACAAACCGGAAAAATGGGCAACGGATGGGCTTATACCTACAACGCCGACCGGATTCGCGGCTTCAAACAAACGCACCAGCCTTCGCCCTGGATGAACGACTACGGCCAGTTTTCCATTATGCCAATGGCGGGAAAACTCCGAATCAATGAAGACGAGCGAGCCAGTTGGTACTCCCACAAATCGGAAGTAGCCAAGCCTTATTACTATAGTGTGTATCTGGCCGACCATGATGTCACGACCGAAATTACCCCCACCGAACGCGCAGCCAGCTTCCGTTTTACATTTCCCCAAAGCGATAGCTCATTTGTCGTAATCGATGCATTCGATAAGGGTTCATACATCAAACTGATTCCGAAAGAACAAAAGATTATCGGCTACACAACCCGTAACAGCGGTGGCGTACCGGCCAATTTCAAAAACTACTTTGTCATCTATTTCGACAAACCATTCGCGTCGGCTCAAACCTGGCACGACTCTACTTTTGCCAAAGATACGCTGGAGCTGACCGCCACTCATGCGGGAGCGGCCATTGGCTTTAAGACAAAAAAAGATGAACAGATTCATGCCCGCATCGCTTCTTCGTTCATCAGTTTCGACCAGGCCGAACGCAATCTGAAAGAAATTGGTAACGATTCGTTCGACAGGGTTCGGGAAAAAGCCAAAACAGCCTGGAACAACGAACTCGGCCGGATTCAGGTAGAAGGTGGCTCGCTGGCGCAGCAGCAAACGTTTTACTCCTGCCTATACCGTTCGTTACTGTTTCCCCGTAAATTTTACGAACTCGACGAACATCAGAACGTGGTTCATTACAGTCCCTACAATGGTCAGGTATTGCCAGGCTATATGTTTACTGATACTGGCTTCTGGGACACCTTCCGCTCCATGTTTCCGTTCCTCAATCTGATGTATCCATCGCTGAATACGCATATGCAGGAAGGGCTGGCCAATGCCTATAAAGAAGGTGGCTGGCTACCCGAATGGGCCAGTCCGGGGTTGCGCAATACAATGATTGGCTCCAACTCGGCATCGGTCATTGCCGACGCGTATCTAAAAGGCGGGCGAGGCTACGACATCAATGCCCTCTATGAAGCTATTCTGAAAAATTCCGAAAATGAAGGACCATTGGATGCCGTTGGTCGGCGGGGTGTTGCTTACTACAACAAACTGGGCTATGTTCCCTACGATGTACAGATCAACGAAAATGCAGCCCGCACGCTGGAATATGCCTACGACGATTTTGCCATTTATCAACTGGCAAAAGCCCTGAATCGCCCGCAGGCCGAAATCGATCGATTCGCCAAACGGTGCCAGAACTACCGTAATCTGTTCGATAAGCAAAGCGGACTGATGCGCGGCCGCAACCAGGACGGAACGTTTCAGAGCCCGTTCAATCCCTTCAAATGGGGCGATGCATTTACCGAAGGCAACAGTTGGCACTATACCTGGTCGGTTTTTCACGATATTGCCGGGCTGATCGACTTAATGGGTGGCCGGAAGAAGTTTGTCGAAAAACTGGACTCGGTCTTTACCATGCCGCCCGTTTTTGATGAAAGCTATTACCACTTTGTTATCCACGAAATCAGGGAAATGCAGATCGCCAACATGGGTCAGTATGCCCACGGCAATCAGCCTATTCAGCATATGATTTACCTCTATACGTATGCGGGCGAACCCTGGAAAGCTCAGTACTGGCTTCGCGAAGTAATGAACCGACTCTACCTGCCTACGCCCGATGGCTATTGTGGTGATGAAGATAACGGCCAAACATCGGCCTGGTATGTGTTTACGGCTATGGGCTTCTACCCGGTTTGTCCTGCCACCGATCAATATGTTGTTGGCGCACCGCTGTTCAAAAAAATCAGGGTAACCCTGGAAAACGGTAACCAGCTTATTATCAATGCGCCAGCCAACGACGATCAGAATCGGTATATCGGCTCAATGAAGCTAAATGGCCAACCCTATAGCAAAAACTGGCTAAGCCATCAGGAGTTGCAGAAAGGAGCGATTATTGATGTTGAGATGGTGAGCCGCCCCAACAAACACCGCGGCACCGATACCACTGATTTTCCTTATTCCTTTTCGAGCGAGAAGAAATAATCTTCCGGCAGCCGCCATCGATGGCGGCTGCACCATTCGAAATCGTAGTCTTACCCGGAAAAAACCAGTTATTCTACCTTCTAATAAATAAACATAAACAAAATGGCCATACATCTTTTCATTATTACTATAGATATTGTCCTGACAGCCGCACAATCATTTGTTCGTTTGTAGTTTCTGTTATATTTGGCCCGTCTAACCTTATCGTTTGTGAAACGACAGTCATCTCTAGTATCGGAAAGTGTCCTGATCGAAAAGCTTAACAAGCGCGATGAGCAGGCATTTCATTGGCTGTACGATCAATACTCGCCCGCTCTCTACGGTGTTGTTTTGCGCATTGTGCGTGACGAAGAACAAGCTCAGGATCTCGTTCAGGATATTTTCGTAAAAATCTGGAAAAATTTAGATGCTTACGATGCCAGCAAAGGCAGGTTGTTTACGTGGATGCTGAATGTAGCCAGAAACACGGCTATAGACGCCCTACGAGCCAGAAAAACGCAGCCTTCGCCATCCAATGCAATCCGAACCGACGAAGAGAACGTACATATTGTTGATCGCCAGCACAATACTGAACAACCCAATCCCGACCATATTGGGATCCAGGAGGTTGTAAGCCAATTACGTCCTGAACGCAGGCAGTTGATCGATCTGGTTTATTTTGGGGGCTATACCCACGAAGAAGCCGCTGAAGAATTAAATCTGCCCCTCGGAACGGTCAAGACCCGAATTCGTGCCGCGCTGCAGGAACTAAAACAATTATTCAAGTCATGAATGTAACGGAGTATATAGCGTCTGGCATCCTGGAATCTTACGTTATGGGCGCGGTCAGCGACCAGGAGCGACGTGAGATCGAATGCCTGTCGACTATTTACCCTGAGATTCAGCAGGAGTTAGATCAGCTCAGCCTCTCTATCGAGAATTATGCCCTACTCCACAGTGTTGAACCACCTGCTGAATTGAAGTCGCGGATTATGGCTCAAATTCCATTTGAGCAAACCACTGAGCCGGTGGTCAGACCAATGCCGGTCGATTTCAGTACGGATCGCCCCACGTTTAAGGTTACCTGGATTGCAGCCGCATCGGTTGGCTTGCTGATGTTCGTTTTCTCGTTTTTCCTGCTTTCCCGCCTACGGAGCAATCAGGAAATGGTAGCCCAGCTACAAACAGCCAACGAGTCGCTGGAAAAAGAAGTGAGCCAGTTAAAAGAATCGCAGAGCGCCAATGATCAATTACTGGCCCTATTGAAACAACCGGGTACCCGTACGTTTGAATTACGAGGGAATGAAAAAGCGCCCAATGGCGATATGTTTGTCTTCTGGAATTCCAAAACGCATGAAGTGGCTGTAGAAGTACGGTCGCTGCCAGCGCTTCCTGCCGATCAGCAATATCAGCTCTGGTCGCTGGTTGGCGGCAAACCCGTCGATGCCGGTGTTTTCGATGCCAACAGTACCAATCCGCTCCCTCAGCGATTGAACCGCTCAATCGACCGGGCCGAAGCATTTGCCGTAACCGTCGAAAAACGAGGAGGCAGTCCTACGCCAACTCTCTCCACATTGCTGGCGATAGCAAACGTCGATGCCTGAACGATAGCCCTTTTTTTCTTGTTTTTTTATACTGGACGGCTTTTCCAGCAACTCAGTGTCTGGAAAGCCGATTAGTCCGTGCAGAACGCAGAATTTTGGGCTCTTTGTCGGCCTACCGACAACCTGAGCCAGCAAGTAGCGTTAACGTTGTACGTTTTTCGTATAACCAGAACATATCGCTTATCAACTCATGAAAAACACCAGATTATTACGCCTGCCTGCCAGCCTAGTGTCGGGCTTATTGTTTCTCATTATCGCTACGGCTGGCCCATCGGGGCAGGTTTTGGCACAATCGTCGGCCACTGCCCGGAAGGTAGTAAAAACAGACGCCGAATGGAAGAAGGTTCTCACGCCAGATCAATATGCGGTTTTGCGCGAACACGGCACCGAACGTGCTTTTACCAGTCCGCTGAATAATATTCATGACCACGGCACCTTCTATTGTGCTGGCTGCCACAATCCACTTTTTTCATCGGCTACCAAATTTGATTCGGGTACCGGATGGCCGAGCTTCTATGCTCCCATTTCGAAAACTGCCGTTAAAGAAACCGTCGATAAGAGCTACGGAATGGTTCGCACCGAAGTACTTTGCAGCGTTTGCGGAGGGCACCTGGGCCACGTTTTTGACGATGGCCCCAAACCAACCGGTCTGCGTTACTGCATGAATGGAGTAGCCATGACATTTGAAAAGAAGTAAACCGGAACCGGAAAGATTTCAGTAGCTGCTGGGTTTATCCCGTAAAAAGCCAGATCGGGTGTTCGGTCTGGCTTTTTTATATATCACATCGGCCGAAAATCCGTTATATTTGAAGCCCGGTGAATGCGGTTACTAGCCGGGTAAAGTGATGAGTACCTCCGAGTACCACAATTTAATCCTATAACCGAAAACATACTGAATTAAGACGCATGAGTGAGTATAGGGAGCGATTCCGCGCCGTTCGTCACGCCTTTGGTGCGTTTCGACGACGAATGCGACAACGCCGGACAAAATTTGGCAACGTCAGACGCGGAGTTGGCCGACAAATATACCGGCAAACTGCACGAATTGCCGGTGAAGAGCGGGTTAGTTCCTGGGTTTCAACCTACCACGAATACCGCAACCGTTTCCGCTCGTTTATTCACCAGTATATCGATCCCGACTCCTGGTATTATCCTTATCTGAAATATGGTATAAAAGGCGGGCTTATAGCGGCACTGGCACTGGGTCTGTATGTTTTCATTATCAATTATAACTTTCTCTATCTGACCGGCGAAATGCCGAGTGTAGAAGAACTCAAAAACCCAAAACTCAACCAGTCGTCGGAGATTTATTCACAGGATGGGGTCATGATCGGGAAATTTTATGCCGAAAATCGAACCCCTATCAAATACGAAAATATTCCGAAACAACTGATCAATGCGCTGGTTGCCACGGAAGACGCTCGTTTTTATGAACATGGTGGTGTTGACCCTCGGGCCATTGCCCGAGCCTTGTTTAGTTTCGGACGCGAAGGCGGTGGCTCAACCATTACGCAACAGTTGGCAAAAAACCTGTTTAAGACCCGTCGGAAAAGCAATTCAGGTCTACTCACACGCATACCATTCATCCGAAAAGTAATTTATAAATCGAAAGAATGGCTGATGGCCCTAAAGCTGGAGCGCAATTTCTCGAAGCAGGAAATTATTACCTATTACTTTAATACGGTTGATTTTGGCAGCAACGCTTTTGGGCTGAAAACAGCCGCCCGAACGTTTTTCAACAAACTGCCCGACAGTCTGAATGTGCAGGAAGGAGCCGTTCTTGTCGGCTTGCAGAAAGCAACGACCAGCTATAACCCACTGAAACATCCGAAACGTTCGAAGGAGCGCCGGAACGTGGTGATAGCTCAGATGGCCAAATACAAGTATCTGACCAAAGCCCAGGCCGACTCGGTTAGCGCACTACCTCTAGTAACAGATTTCACCCCCGAAAACCCCTACTCGGGTCCCGCCAGCTACCTGAAAAATGCCGTTCAGGACTACGTCAAAAAGTGGGGAGAAGAAAACGGATATGACCTGTATACCGATGGCCTGCGTATCATAACCACCGTTGATTCCCGGATGCAGAAGTATGCCGAAGAAGCGACTGATGAGAAAATGAAGCAGTTGCAGCGAACGTTCGACAACCACTGGCGCGGCCGAAACCCCTGGACCGATGAAGATGGGAAAGAACTGCCGGGCTTTATCGACTCCGTTGCCAAACGAACGGAACGGTATAAAACGCTGAGCCGCCGGTTTATGCCACTCTATCCAGACTCGATCATGTACTACATGAAAAACGTGAAGTACAAAATGCGCGTGTTTAGCTGGAACAACAAACGGGGCTACGACTCAACCGAAATGACTCCATACGATTCCATTGCCTACTACAAGCATTTTCTGCAATCGGGTATGGTAGCAATGGACCCCCATACAGGCTACATACGGGCGTGGGTAGGTGGACTAGACTACGACTATTTCAAGTACGACCACGTAAAGCAGGGAAAACGGCAACCGGGGTCTACCTTTAAACCTTTTGTCTATACGGCTGCTATCGACGATTCGCTGGTTAATCTGAGCCCCTGCGATCGAATTGAAGACCGCCCGTTCCGCAAAGAATTTATCAATGCAAAAGGCGAAGAAGACGTTTGGGAACCCCGCAACTCTACGGGCTACTATACCTACTCTAACATGACTCTGCGCCGGGCGCTGGCTCGTTCGGTCAACTCAATTACGGCTCAGCTAACCGACCGGGTTACGCCTGAGCGGGTAGCCGAATACGCACACCGAATGGGCATTAAAAGCCGGTTATATGCGGTACCCTCCATTGGTCTGGGCTCTTCCGATGTTTCGCTTTATGAGTTGGTTGGTGCTTACTGTACGTTCATTAACGATGGCGAAGCCATTGAACCCATGATTGTTCAGCGCATTGAAGACCGCGACGGTAATGTTATCGAGACATTTACGTCCAAAACCAAACGAGCCATCAGCCCTGAGTCGGCGTTTCTGATGCGCTATATGCTTCAGGGCGGCCTTCAGGAATCGGGTGGTACATCGCAGAATTTGTGGTCGTTCGATCTGTTCAAGAATCATAACGAAATGGGTGGCAAAACTGGCACCACTTCCAACAATTCCGACGGCTGGTTTGTGGGAGTGTCCAATAAACTCGTAGTGGGGGCCTGGGTAGGTGGCGACGACCGCAGCATTCACTTCCGCTCTACCGACCTTGGCGAAGGAGCCAAAACCGCCCTGCCGTTGGTGGGGCGGTTTCTGGAAAAAGTCTATGCCGACCCTAAGTTCAAGAATTTGCAGGGGCCATTCCCGAAACCCACAGTGCCCATCACGAAGAATTATCTGAACTGTGGGCCATCTGACGATGAGCAAAATGTAGAAGAGTCGGATTCAACAGCGGCCGAAGCCGTAGAAGACTCAACGTTTATGCCGCTGGCTCCAATTCCGGCACCACCTCTTCCACCCGATACAACCAGAAATCCGGAACAATAGGATACGAAAAAAGGCCAGATCGTCTGGCCTTTTTTCGTATGTTTATTTACCCGTTGCCTGCTTAATAGCTGCTACTTCGGCCGGGTCAACAGGAGAGCCATCCTGTTTGAAGACCTCATGGAACCAAATAGCAGGTTCGCGTCCGTTCACATAGGGTTTCTGCCAGCTATCCCAGGGCAGGAATGTTTGCGTTTTACCAGCCACAAAGCCCCAGTTGATCATACCAACCTTTGCTTTTTTGGCAATGGGCAAGTGCGTTTGAAACTTGCTGTTTACCCCCCGCGCCATATATTCGGTACAGATAACCGGACGCCCGAACGACTCCAAAGCCGGAATCACTTTCTCCAGTTCGGCCGGGTTCGAATATTGGTGAAACGTAATTATGTCGGAGTTTTCGAACTGCACTTTTTCCATAGCCGTCCATTTAGCAGGATTCTTCCAGTCGTCGGGAGTACGGTATACCCAAACACCAGACGTAAGGGGTTGCGAGGCTCCAGCCTCCCGCGCCCACGCAAATACGTGCGGCAGCAGGTTTGTCACAATAGCCACTTTACTGGCAGGTTCGAGTTTTTTCTCATTCTTACCATAGCTATTGTCGTTGGTATTGTCGGGTTCATTCCAGACATCCCAGGCCAGAATTCGGTTATCGTCTCTAAAAGCACCTACCACACCTTTTACGTAGGCTTCCAGCCGTGGATACTGCGACACGTCGGTTAGCGCAGCTGCACCGGGGCTTTGTAGCCAACCCGAATTATGAATACCCGGCACCGGCTCATGCTGTTTGCCTAATTTCGGAAACGGGTCCCAGCACGAATCGAACAACACCAGCATGGGCCGAATTTTGTGTTTGGCACATATCGACAGAAACTGATCGAGCCGTTTTGTGAAACCCACCGGGTCTTGCCAGAGGAGGTCATGCAGAAATACACGCATGGTGTTCATCCCAATTCCTTCGGCCATTGCCAGTTCCTTATCGATCGTTGCCGGATCGAAACTATCGGCCTGAAACATTTCCAGTTCGTTGATTGCATTGGCAGGTGCATAGTTCGAACCAACCAGAAAAGGCTCCCTGGCGTACCAGTTATTGGCTTTTTCGGCCGACCAGTGCGGAACAACAGTCTGGCCAAATGTTAGGGTGCAGAGCAACGAACCCAGTAAAAACAAAAATCGCTTCATAATCGAAAACAGTAAGAGTTAGATCACAGTCATAAAAGAATCGCAAACCCAAATTTGGGTCACTGTCGGGTATTTTTTTTCGTTTGGCACCATACCATAAAAAATCAGCAAGCACCAACGTGCCTGCTGATCTGCGATTCGATGCGGCTTATTTCACCGTCGAGAACCGATATTCGGTTGTCTGGCTATAGGTCTGGCCCGGCCGTAGAATTGTGTTCGGATAGGTCGGGTGGTTTGGTGAATCAGGATAGTGTTGTGCTTCCATGGCAAACGCATCCTGATGGTTGATGGCCTTACCATACTTACCGATATCGGAACCCGTAAAGAAGTTACCACCGTAGAACTGTAGAGCCGGTTCGGTAGTCAGCACTTCCATTTTAATACCCGATTTGTCGCCAACCACTTCGGCCGCTTCGGTCAGTTCGCCAGCTTTAGGCTTATTCAACACCCAGTTGTGGTCGTAGCCACCAGCAAAGCCAAGCTGCTCATTTTTTTCATTGACCCGTGCGCCTATCGTTGTAGGCTTACGGAAATCGAACGGCGTACCATCTACCGGTACCGGTTCGCCCTGCGGAATAAGCCCTTTATCGACAGCCGAGAACTTATCGGCATTGATCATCACCACATGATTATTGACCGTACCACTTCCTTCGCCGTTTAGGTTAAAGAAACCGTGGCTGGTTGGGTTATAAGGCGTTGCTTTGTCGGTTGTAGCGGAATAAACCAGTTTCAGCGCATTATCGTCGGTCAGCGAAAAGGTCAGATGCGTGGTAACGGTACCCGGAAAGCCGCCTTCGCCATCTTTCGACACATAAGTCATTTCAACGGTTTTGTCATCAATCTGTTTCGCGTCCCAAACGTGGGTATGGAAACCGGTTGGGCCACTGTGCAGCGAGTTTCCATTGTTGTTCAGAGCAAGCGTATATTCTTTCCCATCGAGGGTAAATTTGCCTTTGGCAATGCGGTTTCCGAAACGACCGGCAACCGGACCGAAGAAGGCGGAACCTGGCTTTTGATAATCGGCTATGGTCAGGAAACCCGGAGCGACATCGGTCATTTTACCGTTTTTATCGGGTACCAGAATACCAACAATCCGGGCACCATAATCGGAAATCCCGACTTGCATGTAGTTATTTTTCAAAATATACAAGCTGGCTTTTTTGCCATCCGCATCACCTGCAAATGTGGCAGGATCGGGTAGTTTTGCGTCAATCATAGCGGTTGTATCGCCGGTTGCTACGGCAAGAGAATCGGTTGCGTTTTGTTCGTTTTTATTCGCGGTCGAGCAGCCATTCAGTACAAGCATAGCGGCAAGCATAGCGGGGAAAAATAGTTTTTGCATTGATTTAAAATTTGGGGTGATTAGATTAGTTCGATTTTCGGTTGCTCCACCTATGTGGCTAGATCCTTCCAGTGCAGCATAACCGAAAACTGAATACCATAAACTTATTTCTCTGCCGGAACTGGCATCGGTACGTTTGCAACAGGCTTGCCAAAATCAGGCGAACCATCGGCATTCCAGGTAAAAGGTTGAATATGCGGAGCCCGCCTGTTACCACAACCATCGGTAGCCGACGGATTTGCGTGATAAATCATCCAGTCCTGCGAACCATCGGCTGAACGAAAAAAACCACCGTGTCCGGGTGCCCACACACCATTTTCGGGAGCCTGAACAAACACAGGTTTTTTGCTTTTCGTCCAGTTTTTAGGATTCAGTATATCGCCTTTACCGTTGTAGGTTAATAAACCCAGGCAGTAGTCGAGCCAGCAGGCGTTAGCCGAATACACAATAAACAGCCTGTCGTTATGACGTAAGAATTCAGGGCCTTCGTTGACGTATATTTTTGGCACTTCACCATTTTTCTGCCACTCCTGCGGCACATCGCCATGCATTTCCCAGGCCTGATCGGGCTGCGAAATTTTAACCCGATCGCCGTCAAGGGTCCAGGGGTTTTTCAGTCGGGCAAGGTAAATGTCCTGCCGCCCGTTTTTTGGCCCTTCCCACCCCGACCAGGCAGCATATAATGTCCCCTTGTACTCAATAACCGACATATCGATGGCCCAATGGTCGCCTTTGTCGCCAATTTTTCCTTTCATCACCCACTCGCCCTGCATAGGATCGGGTGAGGTATTTTCAACTACCCAAACCCGATGCGAAAGGTTATTGAGTGAATCGGCAGAGAAATAAATATACCAGCGATTGTTAAACGAGTGAATTTCGGGAGCCCATAGTTCTTTCGAATATGGCTGACCAACAGGCGGTGTATAAACGATTTTACTCTCGGCCGTAGCCAGGTCGGCCATGTTTCGGGTTCGCCAGAGCGTGAGATTGCGGCCGGTTGTATTCATATAATAATACCAGCCATCTTTCTGCACTACCCACGGATCGGGTCCAGACGACTTTATAGGATTCGTAAATGTGCGCTGCGCCTGAGTCGCAAAACTGGTGCCCAGCAACAGAAGTGCAAAAAAGCAACTGGCTTTCCAGAAGTATATCAAATAAAAACAGTGTGTAGAAGCATAAAGCCCGTTACGCGCTTGAGCTGGATTCATAAATCGGGGTAAAGGTATTTAGTAGTTAAAGACTAAATTTGACAATTTTACCCCTATTAACGCACGATTGTAGCGAGCGACACTAAATTAACGGGGTCTATAACTGCTCAGAACTGCAATTACAGACCCCATACTGAATCATCGACCCAACCTTGATGGATGATTTTTATGACCCGGTGCTGCTCAGAAGTTTCAAATCAATAGTTGCCGACTATGCTAATAGATCTCTTATGGCTGTCAACGCTGTCGTGTAGCAGCTACGCTCCCGGCGCATTTTCACCGGAATGGCGTTCAATAAATTGTAGCTATTTCGCCGGGCACAGCCCGCATCTGAGATGTATGTGAGCCGTATTCTTTACAACCAATTATATAATTACCCCTCTCTTTTCACAATTTTCATCAAGGCACTCGCCATAAAAAACCAGCGAGTGCGATTCTACATGAAACTGGAGCGAATTACCCACATTGGTTTTAATCAACTGTAAGCGCGGATCACAAAATTCTTTTACGCTATGGCAGTTCAGACAGACCAGGTGGGCATGTTGTTGTCGACCAAGGGCTTTTTCATAACGGCTTTTGCTGTTATCATCTTCGCCAAAATGGTGTTTGATCACTAGCCCACAATCGACCAGTACTTCCAGTGTATTATAGACTGTAGCCCGACTTACCGGATACCCCTTCTGGTACATGGCCTGATAGAGATGATCGGCATCGAAATGGTCATTTCGCGAATAAACTTCATCCAGAATTGCGAATCGCTCGCCCGACCGGCGTAAACCTTTGGCCAGAAGCGACTCTTCGAGTTTGGCTCGAGCCGTGGCTAACTGTGAAACATGTTCCTGCATCAGTCATCATTTTTTCAGAAAGGAATTGATCATCGATCAATTCCTTTTCTCTTAACCTAAACTATGAGTTGTCTTTCTTTCAGCGATTCTTACCTGACTCATTTTAGCCTAATCATTAATTTAGACTAAGTTTAAACAAATTTAAATACGGATTAAATACGATCCAAGTTTCGGATCTGGAAGTTTAAAAATCTACGAAAAAGGCTTAAAGAACTATCGTTTTGTTTTCAACGCAGAGAGCGCGGAGTCGATCCGCGGTAAATAAAACCCTTCAATACTTACTTGGGTAAGCGCTTAGCATACCAGGTCATTTGTCCACGATGGTTAGCATAATGCTCCGTCACATGAAACCATTTACAGTAATTATTCCAGTTCCAATCCTTAGTTTCGCCTGAAAGCAGCCACGCATCATCGCGTTTCTTCATTTCCTGCTTTGTAACGGCTCTCACTTCATCAATGGCATCTTTGTAATAGCTTAGCGGATTGCCCTTGATTTCTTTTCTGGCCTCTTCCCCCAGTTCCATTGCTACGTTCCAGCGGCTTTTGTTAGCTGGCGAAAAATCCTCTAAACCATGAAATGTCATGTCCTGATAAATAACTTCGGTTGCGGCCACATGCAGCATCAAAGAGCCAATCGTATTTGAGTCAGGATCATGCAGGTAATCCAGTTGTTCAACTGTCAGTTTTTTGTTATATCGAATTACCGTATCGCTAACCCAATCTAGCATGGAGATAAGGGTTCCAATCTGCGGTGTAAATCCCGTCAGAGGACCAATATGATTGATATTTTCCTCAGAGGTTACAGGGTTAGCTATTCCAGCATGGGGCATTGTCATAGCGCCCATGCCCATAATTCCTATACCTAAACTACAGGCAAATTCCCGACGGTTAACTTTTTTAGCATCCATGATTTTCTGTTTCCCCTGCTTTAAACCAGCTTCCAGTTTTTTCTCGCCTACACGGGCCTGACATATACGAACTCCTTAGGCTATTTACGAATGTAATGGCGTTTAGACGTTGACCTGAATAGCCAAGTCATTAATGGTGAAGCAGCGGGTAAGCTACGTAGACCAAAATCAACATCAATAACTGATTAAAAAGCTGATCGGCCACTACCTACCGATAGCGTTGGCAAAACAGGTTCAGGTTCGCTAACGGGTTTGTCGGGAACCAGGCCGGGCGTTGTGCGTTTGCCGCCAAAGAGCCGGTTAAAGGAGCGTGTATAAAGGAAACTCAGCCCGCCCCCCGTTGTGATGGTGCTATTGACGCCATACTGCCCAAGAATACTCGTCTGATTCCGGTTATATACCTTCGCCCGAAACTTACCATCGGGTGTAATGAAATACTCCAGTGTCCATTCGCCGAGTAAACTAGCCGCATTGTACTGGCTCTGACCGTACGTAAATCCGCCATCGCGACTAATCCGCAACCGGTCATTAAGCAGCCGATACGAAAACCGCAGTTGCAGGTTGTTTAGCAGGTTTTCGTTTTGGGTATTGCTCGTAAATCCACCAATCGACACGCCAATATCGAGGTTTTCATTCAGGTTCGATGCCAGTCGGCTAATCTGATTCGAGATTAATTCACTAACGCTATTAGCTACCCCGGAGTTAACCT
The DNA here is from genome assembly GCF_037201965.1 of Spirosoma sp. SC4-14. NCBI lineage: Bacteria > Pseudomonadati > Bacteroidota > Cytophagia > Cytophagales > Cytophagaceae > Spirosoma > Spirosoma sp. SC4-14. The sequence continues at coordinate 6,195,244 of NZ_CP147518.1, forward strand.
GCCCCTGGTCGAAAAGGTTGGTTCCTTCGGGCAGGAGCTGATTAAAAAGTAATACACTGCTCACTTGCCGGGTCAGTTCCTGATCGTTGCTCTGAATCCGTGATTTGAAGGCCGTAACGGCCTGTCGGAAGTCGGAAGACGCCGGATATTCTTTGATGTCCAGATCATAGCTGATTGTTGGCGAACCCAGATCGCCGTTTAGCTTAATTACCAGATCGACTGGATATCGGCGAGTCTGATCAGTGCTGGTACTCGATGTAGCCAGCAAGGGCGAAAGTGACGTGTATTGCGTATAGGCAGCCGTTACATCCAGCAACGCACCGTAGGGATCACCTGTCCAGGTAATGCGGCTATTGGGTCGAATCTGGAAACGTTTGTTAATAATATTCTGAAACGTGAAGGTGTATTCACCCTGCTGGATTTCATAGTTGCCCGTCATGGTAAAATCGCCTTTGGTATCGACTTTCATGGCCAGACGCCCCTGTCCATAGGCTTTGATAATATCGCCAGTCTGACGGTCGAACTGAATTTCGCAATAAGCATCGGGGGTAATGTCGAAGTTAAAGTCCATCTGAATCCGCGACAGATCGATGGCTGGTGCAGCGTCCGACTTGGCAACGGCTGTGGCCGTCTGGCTGGTCGGCATAGCGCCCCGGTTCACAAACCGTATCTGGTCGTCGGACGAAACCGTTGCGGCCCCATCCAGCGGAATATAGATCCGAGTGCCTTTATTACTGGCAACGTTAGCCCGAATAGTGAGATTATCGAGTGGGCCATAAAGTTCGGCCTTTCCCGTAACAACCGCCTGCCCGTAGAACAGGTCGTTGTCTTTAACGGTTGTATTTAGAATTTTAAAATTTTTCAGATCGGCATCGAACCCCAATGTAAAGTAGCGAAATCCGTCGTGATAAACACCCCCCCGAACCTGAGCCGTATTACCGTCGGGGTCACGCAGGGTTAGTTTTCGGGCAATGATTTCGTTTTCGCCAAAATAAATTTTGTCATCAAATGTAAAGTCGACCTTGAGGTAATCAAATCGGCCACGGCCACCCGTTATGGTTACGTCGCCATTTAGTATGGGCGCACCGGGTGTACCCGAAATAGCCACAACACCGGCTGCCGTTCCACCCAAATTCGAGAACAAATCCGTTGTGAAGGCTTCCAGTATATGCAGATCGGCATTATTGACATTTGCCTTCAACGCCAGGGGGTCGGTTTTCAATTCGGGTTTGTAAGTACCCGTAAGCGTCAGCACATCGGTTCCATTCCGGTTCAGATTAGCATTCACATTGAGTCGTTGCGTTGCCTGATCCCAGGCTGCCCGGCCGTGCAGATTTCCTACCAGCGCTTTTTCGTAGGAGAGTGTATCAACCGTAAATTCGCTTTCGATAATGGGGGTTGCATATACGTCGCGTATGGTTGCGGTCCCATTGAGCGTTCCGCCCAACTTTGTGCGTAACAAAGGATTCAACGACCGGAGCAGAAAATTCTGCGCTTGCAGATTCATCCGCTGAACTGAATCGGCCGATAATTTACCCGACACCCGAATCAATTGATCCAGGTTTTCGACCGACAGATTCTGAACAGTATACTCATCACCCACTTTCCGAATCAGGCTGGCCGGGTTAAGCGTCCAGTCACCATCCAGCACCCGCACCTTCGATCGGTTAAACGTCAGATCGACGGCATCGCCCTTGAACCGCATCGTACCGTTCAACTCGGCCCGATTTGTGCTGCCTACCTGTTCAATACTGCTGGTAAAGTTGATGTGATCGACATCCCACGATGCTTCGGCCTGCCAATTACGGGTTGGCAATAACGAACTTAACGTCTGCCGCTGTGAGGTCAGAATGGCCGACGCCAAAACGTCGCCGTCGTAGGTAAATTTCGATGTTGTCAGGTCCAGATCGCTGGGGCCAAAACCCAGCTTCCCGAATCGCAAGGAGTCGGTTTTAACGGTGGCAGTCAGGAAGGCAGTATTATCTTCCGTAAATCGGCCTTCCAGCCGCGAAGCCGGAGCTATATAAATCCTGGGATTCAGGAAAGCGATTAATGGATCAATATCTTTGGCAATAAACTGATAATCGATAGTATATCGCTCAAAAAGAACATTTTTTCGCTTACTGAGCTGTTGTTTTCTCTGCTCATAATAGGCTTTCATACCAGCCGCATCACCCGCAAAATGCATCTGGTATTCGCGCACCAGCCGGGTCAGGTCATCAATCGTTTGCTGAGGCTGAAAGTTACCCTGAAGGCGTGTCGTCAGAAAATCCGAATTAAGGTCAAAATAACGTTGCGTGCCAATTGAGTCGCGCCGTTCAATAGACGACAGCAGGGTCAGCGTACCGATGTTCAGGTTACGTTTATTCAGGCTAACCTCACTATTATAAAAACTGGCATTACCCACAATATCATCGAGCGTATTACCCTCCAGCTTCAGATCCAGATCGGTTTTAACAACCAGCGAATCAGACAAATAGCCCATGGCCCGCAAATCGGCGTGTCGAACAACTCCTTGTATGTCGTATCGGTTTCGTGGCTTCCGCAAATTAAACTCACCCGACAGCGAAAAATTCAGGTTAGGGTCGCTCAGATCCAACTGCCCCTGAAAAAATGCCTTCTGTAAATTTCCACGGGCCGCTACGTTCCGATAATCGTAGCCCTGCCAGCCAAAACGGCTCAACCGGCTATCGATGTCAATACTGGCTCGTTCGATATCAGTGCCATGACCAACTATTTTTCCTTCGCCATCCAGCTTACCAAATTGGGCTGGCTGGTCAATTAGTTGCCCGATCTCCAGATTTTCACTCCGCAGGTTAGCCGTATAGGTTGTCTGGTCGGAGTTATCGGCCAGCTTCAAGGCCAAATCACCTATTACGGTGCCGATGCTGGTCCGAAATTCGCCCTTTGCCTTAAAATTATCGAATGCGCCTACAAATGTGGTTTTGAAGGCCACCGTACCCAATTTTTGAATCGTATGATTAAATGCGGTATCGGGATAATACTGCCGAATATCGGCCATATTCACCTCCGACGGTGTAAAGTCGAAATCAACAGTTGTACGGTCAATATCGGGCAATCCTTTCCAGGCTATTGTTCCCGCCAACCGGCTACGGGCTCCAGCCCCAAATCGAAGATCCGTACGACTCAATCGAAAGTCATTGACTGTACCCGTAAATACACCCGTCAGAAACCAGGTTTCGTTCAGTTCGCGCAGGTATTCGGAAAAGTAGCCTAAATCGTTCGACTTCACTTCACTATCGCGGAAGTTTGCATGCATCAGCACACGGCTGTTGAAATCACCAAATGCCGATGGTTTGTCGTATAGAAATGTGATATTGTTCCTAATAATCGAGTTGCCGATATGCGCATCGAGCTTCGCCAGCTCCATTTTTGTATTACAGTACAAAAACTGTGTATCGAGCTTTCGTATTTTAATTTTCGAGTCCCGATCAAAGCCCGATAAGCCCTTAAGGTCAAGGGCAATGGTATCGCCAAGCACCAGAAAATTGCTAACTTCGGCGGTCAGGTTTTTCAGGGTAAAATGGTTGTAATCGAAGCGGTTACGATCGTGCATGAAGGGCTCACGCGGGTCTTCGAGCGTGTAAGCTCCTTCAACCAGGTGGATGTGGCTAACCGTAAACGGAACGTTCTGATCAGGAATACTGGGCTTTGTTGGATCGGATGTCAGTTCTTCGATACGGGCAATAAATTCATCGAGATTCGTATCGCCCGTTTTCGGATTTTTGATCATCCGTACATCTGGGCGATATAGCACTATTTCGTCCAGATGAATAGTATGTGCTGATGAATCGATAAGATTTTGCAGATCGTAATCGGCATCGAGCCGTCCAACCTGAATCATTGGACGCCCTTCGCGATCGCGAATACGAATTCCGGTCAACGTAACCGAATCGAACCATTTAATTGAAACACCCTGAATATCAACCGGAAACTGGAGTTTATCGGATAAGCGCGTGGCCAATTCGCTCACCACCCGAGTCTGTACAGCCGGTATTTGCAGCCCCAGCACAATGCCTAGCAGCAAGCCCGTTACCGTTAGTAGCAGGTAGAGCAGTGTTTTAAGGAATATGGCGAAGAATTGACGCATTCGGGCCAGAAATGCCTAATATACAATGATTAACAGAAAAACCGTTACCGTTTAGACTTGTTATTAAAGATTCGTCATTTATTATTTCCAGTAATGACGAATGACTTATGCACCAATGACATTCATACTATGTTCATCAGACAACTACCAGAGGGAACGGTTTAGTATCAACTTCCATTATATATTCTACAACAATCATTATCTATTAGTTTTGTACGGTGAATATTTTAGCCATTGAATCTTCCTGCGACGAGACATCGGCTGCCGTTTTAGCTGACGGTCAGCTCAAATCCAATATCATTGCTACGCAGTTGGTTCATGAACAGTATGGCGGAGTAGTGCCTGAGCTGGCCTCCCGCGCCCATCAACAGCATATTTTACCGGTTGTGGCCCGAGCGTTAGCCGACGCAAATATAGCCAAAACCGACCTGTCGGCCATTGCTTTTACGCGTGGTCCGGGTTTACTGGGTTCATTGCTGGTTGGCGCTTCGTTTGCTAAAGCACTGGCGCTGGGCCTGAACATCCCGCTAATTGAGGTCAATCATATGCAGGCTCACATTCTGGCTCACTTCATCGATGACCAGGAGGGTGCATCTCCGAAACCCAAACCCAGCTTTCCGTTTCTGTGTCTGACCGTGAGCGGAGGGCATACGCAACTGGTTCAGATCAACAGTCCACTCGACATGGAGGTTATCGGCCAAACTCAGGACGACGCGGTTGGCGAAGCGTTCGATAAATCGGCAAAGTTGCTCAATCTGCCATATCCGGGCGGACCACTGATCGACAACTATGCCAGAACGGGCAATCCGCTGGCCTATAAATTCCCTATGGGCGAAATGCCGGGTCTGGATTTTTCATTTAGTGGTATTAAAACAGCCATTTTATATTTTCTCCGCGACAATGTTCGAGCGAATCCCGACTTTATTACGCAAAATCTACCCGATATTTGCGCCAGCATCCAGCATACGCTGGTGCAAATGCTGCTCACAAAACTAAAGCGGGCTGCTCGCGAAACTGGTATTCGCGATATTGCTATTGCGGGTGGCGTATCGGCAAACAGTGGGCTTCGATCAGCATTGACCCAACTGGGCACCGAGCAAAACTGGACTATCTATATTCCTCGTTTTGAGTACTGTACCGACAACGCAGCCATGATTGCGATGGCTGCTCATTTTAAATACATACAGGGTGATTTTACTGATCAAACTGTTAGCCCATTGCCCAGAATGAGTTTTTAACCATTTATGATTTACGGTATTCGGTTTACGGTTGCGTTGCGCGAGAAGGATGTTTGCTCTTATGCGAAGCAACCGTAAACCGAATACTATTCCCCACCAGCCATGATAACCATATCGGAACTCCATATTTATCCCATCAAATCGCTCGGTGGTATTTCGGTAACAGAAGCGGTTGTTGAAGCCAAAGGATTGCGTTTCGACCGCCGTTTTATGCTTGTTTCGCCCGATGGTCAGTTTATTACCCAGCGGGCAAATCAACAGATGGCGCTGATTGATGTGGCCATTGAGGGTACTCAACTACGGGTATGGCACCGCAACCAGCCCGATAATGTACTGGAACTGCCGTTACTCCCAGCCGATCGACCCCACGATCAGGAAACAATGCAGGTTAGCATCTGGGATAGTCATAACGTTCCGGCCGTTACCGTTGGCGAACATGCCGACCAATGGTTTTCCAATGCGCTTGGCCAATTGTGCCGGTTGGTGTTCATGCCCGAAAGCACGCACCGCACTGTCGATCCCAGGTATGCCCGCCAGCACGATGCGGTTAGCTTTGCCGATGGCTATCCCTATCTGCTGATTGGCGAATCGTCGCTCGACGAACTGAATCGCCGGTTGCCGTCCAGTCACGAGCATCCGGCTCAACCGCTCAGTATGATTCGGTTTCGCCCCAATATCGTCGTTAAGGGCAGCGATCCGTATGATGAAGATACCTGGGCGCATTTTCGCATCAACGATATTGATTTTTATGGTGTTAAACCCTGTGCTCGTTGTGTATTAACAACAATTGATCCGGCAACGGGCCACAAAGGCAAAGAGCCCCTCCGAACACTGGCCACCTATCGGCACTGGAACAATAAAATTTTATTTGGCCAGAATGTACTGGCCGAAGCAATGACGGCGGGCACGCTGGGAGCTCTACGGATTGGGCAAACGGTTGAGATACTGCACCGTCAGGAGCCGTGGCTGGCACCGCCCGTATCCGTTTTCTGAAATCGTATTGACTCCTGAAACCTACAAAGACTTTCGGAGTTTATGGCTATTAGTTACCTGTAAATAGAGTCCTTTGCTTACACCTTTACGCAACGCTTATTACCTGAGCCTACCAGTCGTATTCGGAGCCGTGTTGTCGAATCGTATGGCCGCCCGCTTATCCGACGTATCGCCAGTCCATTGGGCCACACCTATTGTACTGGCGTTGGTTGTATTTATTATTTATACGGTCGATCGACTGCTCGACATTCGTAAATCGGGCTTTTCGGCAACAGCCCGGCACAACTTTCACCATCGGTATGCTCCCCTGCTCTGGCGTGCAGTAGTGGGCGCTTCCCTTTTAGCCCTCGTCCTGACGTTCTTTCTGCCGGGTAGCGTTATCAGATTTGGCATCGTTCTGGGAGGTTTTTGTGCGGCCTATATAGGTGCCGTATTTCGGCTTCCGGCCCGGCACCCGGCATTGCTCCTGAAAGAACCGTTGGTAGCTGTTCTTTATTCGGTTGGTGTGTGGGGCAGTGTGTGGGTTCAGCGGCCAAAGCTTAGTGGGGTTGAATTTGTCGAGTTCCTGATGTTTTTGGGTATTGCATTTCAGAACCTACTGCTATTTGCCGTTATGGAAGATCAGGAATTTCCGAATCAGCCCGACTTTTCGCTGGCGACCGTCTGGGGAGCCGATCGAAGCGATACACTATTGCGCTGGCTGACCTTTCTGATTATTGCGACAGGGTTAGGGCTTTGCTTTTTTACTGTCGATCGTTTTGCACAACGATCGGCCATCATGCTGGCCATTATGAGCTTAACCTTATACGGCATCCAGCGCTATCCGGCTTATTTTCTTAACCATGAACGCTACCGTTGGCTGGGCGATGCCGTATTCTGGTTTCCAGCGCTGGTGCTCTAAGCAGCTATAGTAGGGTTATGCAGTATTGATTCGAGTCAATCTGGCTGAAGCAACTCCTCCGAATTCTGCCCGATATTTGTCTTATGAAAATCGATCATATAGCCCTTTGGGTTCGCGACCTGGAACAGCTACGGCAGTTTTACGAAACCTATTTCAATGCCGTTGCCAATGCTAAATACATCAATGACAAAACGGGCTTTTCGTCCTATTTTCTAACGTTTCCAGACGGAGGTTCCCGGCTCGAACTAATGCAGATGACCGGTATCCCAGACTCCCAAAACGATCCCTTTGCTCAGTTTTCGGGGCTAATCCATTTTGCCATTTCGGTTGGCAGCGAAACCACAGTCGATCATCTGACCCAACAACTGCGTGCCGATGGCTATACCATCGTGGGCGAACCACGGAGAACGGGTGATGGCTATTACGAAAGTGTAGTGCTCGACCCAGAGCTAAACAGAATCGAAATAACCAGCTAGGGAATCAGAACCGACGAATAGAATCCTTTAGCTATTTTTTTGTCTTTCAGAACCATTTCGTCGGGCTTCCCTTCTCTGGTTTTCACCCGATGCATCAGAATTTCCAGCAGAATATCGGTCATGTATTCGCGTTTATTGAATACAATGTCATGGCGGTTTTCGGGCAAAAGAAATTGTTTTACACGAGCATTGATCAAATGGTGCTGAGCAAATGACACATTGGTTGGATAGACCAGTTCGTCGCGCTGACCGTGCAACATAGTAATGTTAGCCTTGATTTTGGGCCAATCAGGCAAAATAGCTTCCAAAGCTTTACGGTGTGCCAGTTTTTCGTCGTTTGCCAGGCGAAGCAGTGGCGGTATTCCCCACCGCAACAGGGGCGTATCGACCCAGTGACTAATGGGATATGTTCGTTCCAGACCAGGCCCTAATGCCGACGACACAAACACGACATGATTGACGGCATCTGGATTGTTCATAGCCAACCGAGCCGATACAGAGCCGCCATATGAGGAGCCAACAACCATCAGATAGGGGGCATCTTTATAGCGGTCGATCAAAGGTTGCAAGAGCTTAGCTTGTTTTACAATAGATGTTTCAACCCGCCCAAAATCGGAATAACCATAGCCCGGTCGGTCTACAGCCACCAATTGGGCCCGGTTCAGCAGGCTGGTATCTTTAAAGAATTCATTAAAAAACGAAAGTGAACTAGGTGCTCCGTGCACAAACAACACAACAGGCAATGCCGAATCGCCGGGCAGAGCCGGTGTTTCCATAAAGCGGATTGTACGCATGGACTCATGCCCCAGCTTTACCTGGTAATAGTGTACTTTAGGCTGTATTCGTTGGCCGCGAAACTCTGCGATCAATTCCTCATCCGTCTGTCTAAAATCAATAAACCAGGCAACAACTAATGTACCAGAAGCCAAAACCAGAATTGTAAGCAAACTCCAGCGAAGAACAAGCAAAAACCGTTTCATATGCAGTGTCGTGTGATTGTATAACTGCAAATCGGCGGCCAAAGGTTTACGAAGCGCCCGAAAGCTTTCTAAACGGCAAACATTATTAAGATTGAACTGCCTTGTTTGGCAGAAAAAACAGCAAAACGTTATGAAAGAGAAAGCCGACGTTCCTGCTCAACTTAGCGAAATTGATCTGGATCAACCTGCTTCGGATACCCCTGGCGATTCGGCAACACTTCAGGAAACCCGTATTGCTCTTGGTGAGAAAGGCGCGCCAAAAAAGACAACAGAAGAAACGAATACGGCCCAAAAATAGGGAGCCGTGTCATGCGCCTGCGGGACATTTATTTCACTTCATTTTCTACCGCCAGAAAATGGGTTAACTCACCATTATTATCGTAGAGGGGGTCGATTTGTAGCCGACACAGATAAGATTCTCCGCCCTTGCGGTAATTTAATAGATCGGCTTTTACCGGATTAGCCCGCCGAAGCGACTCCCGAACGCGTAATAATGTTGCGGGATCGGTATCTGGTCCCTGTAGCATCCGTGGCGTTTGTCCGATGGCTTCTTTATGCGAATAGCCCGTCATAGTCAGAAAATTCCGACTGGTCCATAAAATAGTTTTCGACAGATCGGTCAGTATCAGCGTTGAGCCAGCCAGCAATTTCTTCACATAGGCATTACGCTGCCGCCGGGACATATTCCAGTCAAAAATCTCGCCTAGTTGTCGAAACAGGTCTGCCTCTTTACGGCTGGCTCGTTGCTGCGCCTGAGCCAACATAAAGATCTCAAAACAGGCAACAGGATATGATCGATTTCCTTCCTGCCGAGACCGACTATAGACCTTGTTCACGAGTTCTGCATAGGATTCGGATGTAAGCATAACATCGGAGAGGAAAGGGTTTTCATAGGAAAGATAGCAGGTAGCACTAGCAAAACCTAATTAAAGTAGCGTCAATAGGGCAGAGGTAAAGTCCATCGAAAAAAAAATTTCAATAGGAATAGGCTGATAGCCAATGGCTCTACCCTCTAACCAGTCAAAAGACATTATTTTTTTTACATCTCCTCTTGCGTGTAACACAGAAAGCGCCTACTTTTGTGCCACGATTTAGGAAAACGACTGGCAACAGTCTCCAAGATCAGAAATGGTTCGGTAGTTCAGTTGGTTAGAATACCTGCCTGTCACGCAGGGGGTCGCGGGTTCGAGCCCCGTCCGGACCGCCAACAAAAAAAGCACTTATCAGTAATGGTAAGTGCTTTTTTTTGTTATTAGGTACACCATTGTAAGGGGGATCAAGGACAAATTTTACGCGTTCCCCAATCCTATTAATGGTAGTATCTATCTCCACAACAGGGTCCAGTATAGGCAACATTATTATATCGGCTTAACCGTTTTACCGATGAGCCATGCCAGCGTAGCGAAAAGCCTATTATTATTGCATAGTCCGACCGACATTGCACAAACAATTCATCTATAAAAAATGAACAGTCCAATTCTCATCTTTCTTACGGGCGTTTCACTAACGCTCACCGCCTGTGGTCAGAGTACATCCAGTAACTCGGCCTCCGTGGAAACAAAAGACCCTAATTCGAACTACAAACCAGCCTTTGCAGGACAAACCAGAGTAGCCGCTGTCAAAACATCGACCAACTACGAAGGCAAGGTTCTGACAGAAACGCTGAAAAGTCCGTGGGGTATTACGAGCCTGCCCGACGGTCGGTTACTTATTACCGAAAAAGAAGGAACCATGCGTATTGCAACCCCAGCCGGAAAGGTTAGCGATCCCATTACCGGAATTCCTAAAGTAAATCCGTCGGGGCAGGGAGGGCTGTTAGGTATTCGCGTCGATCCGGCGTTCGAAACAAACCGGATGGTATACTGGGTGTTTTCGGAGCCAGGTTCGACGGGTAATGTTACCGCTGTTGCGAAAGGGAAGTTATCGGCCGACGAAAAAAAGATTGAAGGCGCTACGGTCATTTACCGGGCAACACCAGCCTATAATGGCAATCTGCATTATGGCGGCCGTATTCTGATTGATAAAGGTGGAAATCTGATCATCAGCACCGGCGAACGGTCAGACAAAGTGACCCGCCCGCAAGCGCAATCGCTCAATTCTGGACTTGGAAAGGTGATTCGGATCACTAAAGATGGGCAACCTGCTCCGGGCAATCCGTTTGCCAGCCAGGCAGGCACTCGCCCCGAGTTGTATTCATACGGACATCGGAATGTGCAGAGCCTGGCCTTCGATCCGGTATCGGGCGATTTGTGGGAAGGTGAGTTTGGGCCCAGAGGTGGCGACGAGATCAACCACATCGAACCCGGTAAAAATTATGGCTGGCCAACCATTACGTATGGCATTGAATACAGTGGCGAAAAAGTGGGGGAAGGCATTCAGCAAAAAGCCGGTCTTGAACAACCGGTTTATTATTGGGACCCATCGGTTTCGCCCAGCGGTATGACCTTCTATAGCAGCAATCGAATTCCTGAATGGAAGAACAATCTCTTTGTTGGCACGCTGAGTGGAATGCACATTGCTCGGCTTGTGATCAAAGACAACAAAGTGGTGGGCGAAGAGCGCCTGTTAGGCAACGAATACCAACGCTTTCGGGATATAACTCAGGGCAACGACGGTGCCTTGTATGCCATTACCGATCAGGGTAGACTTTATCGAATCGATAAGAAATAATACTTCAGCCAGAGCCTGCTAACGAGCAGGCTCTGGCATTTTTATGGAATAGGTGCTAAACTCTGGCTTATTTTTTCAGGGTATTATAGCCTACAGAACCCTTTAGGCTTGTCTCCAGTAGTTTGTTTTGCAGGTAGCTTACTCTTAACCATTATCGGCCCTGTGGCTCTTCATTAGCTGTAGCATCAACGCTGCCCCTAAGCCAACAAAAGCTCCCAGTGCGCCCCAGCCAATATCGGCCCACGTAAAATGGCGTTTCGGCAGCAAAAGCTGACCAATTTCCGCAATAAATACAACGCCAATCAGAATCAGCCACCAGATAATCCACCAATAGGGCGACTGTTGGCGACTTGCTATAATGGACCCGGCAAAAGCTCCTAAAAACAAAAACGGCACCGCTGTTCGCAAATCATCATTGGCATGACTGTCGGTCCAGCGGGCAACCCAGTGTGGCACAAACCATACTAAATTCAGTCGCGGGTCGGGTACCCAGCTCAAATAAAACACCAAAGCAATACCAAGCAAAAGTAGTATATACGTCAGACGCATTCGGACAGAGGTAGGATTGTATTGCAAACAAAACCAGATCAACTCCGCTAACGGCGGTCGGCCTAATCGGAGTTAAACCAAACAGTGCTTATCGCTTCAATCATGAATCGACTACTGATGCCTGGCAAAGATAGCAACTTGTGATGTTACCTTTCTTACACAGTGCATTATCTATGATTAATCAAATGCCCCTAAAAAAAACTCATAAAACTGTTACTCCTTCAGGAACGTTTATAAGAAACTGGTTGCACTATGTAAAAGGATACTTTGTCCAATCTATTTTCACTACACTAGCTTGAAGAGTATATTTAGGCTATCAATCAATGACTAGCCAATGACTGGCAAAACAGCATCCTCTACTGATGAAAGTAAAGCGCTCAGCGAGCGTTTAGATGTAAATTTTGCGCTGAAAGCGGCCCGCCTGGGCGTATGGGAACTTGATCCGATTACACGCCAGTTTACCTTCGACGACCGGTGCCGGGAACTCTTTGGACTCACAACCGGCGATCTGCTATCCTATGAGCAGGTACTGCGTTATATTCATCCAGACGATGTTGCTCGGGTCGATGACGCCATCGGCTGGGCAATGAACCGCGGCTCTACTGGCACTTATGATGTTACCCATCGCACCATTGGGGCTCACGATGGGCTATTCCGCTGGGTTCGATTTATTGGCCGCAGCTACTTCAACGACCAGGGAGACGTTTACCGTTTTGCGGGTGTGGCTCAGGATGTTACCAAAGATATACAGAATCAGAAACTGGAAGCCAGTGAGCAACGCTTTAGAAGTCTGATTGAAGAAGCTCCTGTAGCCACCTGTTTATTTGTTGGCCGCAATATGGTTATTGAAGTAGCCAATGAAGCCATGATGAAATTTTGGGGGAAAGGCGACAGCGTACTGAACAGGCCCCTGACCGAAGCCATTCCGGAGCTGGTTGGGCAACCTTTTCTGGATATTCTGGATAACGTTTTCACGACCGGACAGACTTACCATGCTTCGGCGTCTAAAGCCAATCTCGTTGTCGACGGCAAACCCGGAACCTATTATTTCGATTTCACCTATAAACCGCTGCTCAATGCCGCCGGTGATGTTTATGCCATTATGGATATGGCCGTCGATGTTACGGAACAGGTTATTGCCCGCCAGAAACTGGAAGAAAGCGAATTGTTTTCCCGTAGCATCATCGATAATTCACCCGTTGCCAAAATTGTCTTCGTTGGCGACGATATGGTGATCGAACGAGTTAATCAGAATATGCTTAAAATGCTGGGGCGAGATACGTCGATAGCCGGTATGCGGTTTGTTGAAGCCTTACCCGAACTAACACAGACTCCGCTTTTGGAACGGATGAAACACGTATTGGCCACGGGCGAAATGTATGTCCAGTCCGAAGAAAAAATTGAGCTGATCAAATATGGCCAACTGTATACGGGCTACTACAACTATGTATACAATGCTTTGCGCAACACATCGGGCGAAATTTATGGCATGATGGTTACGGCTACTGAAATAACGGAACAGGTGCTGGCCCGGCAAAAGGTAGAAGAAGCCGAAGAGTCGCTGCGGAGAGCCGTTGAGCTGGCAGAACTGGCTCCCTGGGAAATTGATCTGACCAGCAATCGGGTTACGTATAGCGATCGGATGAAGGAATGGATTGGCCTGTCAGACAATGAACAGCCTTTACAGCAAATTACTGACCATATTCCAGAAAATGATCGGGAACGTATCCGGTTAGCGCTCGAAAAAGCGATGCGCCCCGAAACCGATGGGCTCTACAATGAAGTACATACTATTGAAAATGCGCGAACAGGCCAATGCCGAATCATTCATGCACAGGCTAAAACCTACTTCGACAAGTTGGGAAAAGCCTATAAAATGATTGGTACGGCACAGGATATCACCGTTCAGAAAAGTTTGCAGTTAGCGCTGGAGCAGCAGGTTCAGGAACGAACCGAAGCCCTCGAAGCCTCTAATCAGGAGTTGGCCGAATTTAATAAACTACTTACCCGCTCGAACCAGAATCTCGAACAGTTTGCCTACATCGCCAGCCACGATTTGCAGGAACCATTGCGTAAGGTTCAGCAATTTGGCGATTTACTCCAGGCGCATTATATGGCCCAATTGGGCGAAGGAGCCGATTATATCCTGCGTATGCAGCAGGCCGCCTACCGGATGTCGACATTGATAAAAGACCTGCTGGCGTTTTCCCGGATTTCAACCCGAAAAGAAACCATTACGCTGGTATCGCTGACAGACATTGTCAGTACGGTGTTGCTCGATCTGGATCTGCGGATTCAGGAAACCAATGCCACCATTCGTGTCGATTCTTTACCGACTGTGCAGGGCGACCGATCGCAGTTGGGGCAGTTGTTTCAGAATCTGCTGAGCAATGCCCTGAAATTTCGTCGGCCCGACGTTGAACCCGTCATTCGAATTAGGGCTCAACAAGTTGCGGCTGCTGATTTACCTCCATCGGTAACTCCAACCCGAATGGCTGCCTCCTACTACCGGATCGATGTTATCGACAATGGCATCGGATTCGACGAAAAATACCTTGACCGTATTTTCCAGGTTTTTCAGCGACTACACGGCAAAAACCAATATGCAGGAACCGGCATAGGGTTGGCCATTTGCGAAAAAGTTGTCGATAATCATGGGGGAGCCATCACAGCAACCAGCCACCCCAACAAAGGGGCAACGTTCAGTGTTTTCCTGCCAATCTGATACCGCTATATTCTGGCATCCAATCTGTTTATCTAGTAGTTTTATACACTATCTTACTCACTACATACCGTTATGTTGGATCTGGTTATCGATGCACGCCCTGCTTCGCTGGGAAATGGGTTTTCTGTTCGGCGGATTTTGCCTTATCGGCTCCGCCGTATGCTTGGCCCGTTCATATTTATGGATCATGGTGGGCCGGTTACGCTCGAACCGTCGCAGATACCGAGTATGGATGTATTGCCACACCCGCATATTGGTCTGTCGACAGTAAGTTACCTCTTCGATGGCCTTGTTACTCACCGCGACAGCCTGGGCGTTGAGCAGGTGATCCGCCCCGGCGAAGTAAACTGGATGACCGCAGGCAGCGGTATTGCACACTCCGAACGCTTTGAAGATCCGGCTATGCTGGCAGGTGGCAAACTCGAAATGATACAAACCTGGGTGGCCTTGCCCGAAGCTATTGAAGAAAACGCACCAACTTTCGAGAACTATCAGGCTCATGAACTGCCCATTTTCACAGATAAAGGTGTTTGGATGCGGTTAATTGCAGGAGACGCGTTTGGGCTACATAACAATGTAAAAACGCATTCACCGCTGTTCTATGCCCATGTTGTTTTACAGCCAGGGACTCATTTTGGGCTACCCACTGGCTATCCCGAACGGGGGGCTTATGTGGCCAAAGGGAGTGTAGCCGTACATGGACACACCTATGGCGCCGGGCAATTGCTGGTATTTACACCCGGTATCGATCCGGTACTGGTTGCGTCGGAAACCTGCACCCTCATGCTGCTGGGTGGCGAACCACTGGGCGAGCGATTTATCTGGTGGAATTTTGTTTCTTCCCGACGCGATCGTATCGACCAGGCGAAAGCCGACTGGCTCGCGGGCCGCATTGCCCTCCCCCCCAACGACAACACTGAATTTGTGCCGCTCCCACAGGATAAATCGAAACCCGCCGGAACACCACCCCCACCCTTGCTGTCGTAACCTTACTCAGAGCGACTTTCGCACAATAAGCTGAAACGGATTTTCGATGTGTTCAACGCTGGTATTCAGAATCAGTTGGGCTGCCGTCCGACCCATCTGGGCAAAATCGGTCGACATAACCGTAATGCCTTCCAGCAAAAACTCCTTCAAAGGCGTATCGTTATACGACAAAATACCAACTTCCTGCCCCAGCACGTAGGGAGTTTCCTTAATTTTCTTGATCAACTCTACCAGGTCTTCCTCCATCAGATTGATATAGGCCTGTTCGGGATAAATAACTTCCTGCTGAATGTTGTTGATAACCCGTGTATTAAAATCATGCTCGTAGCAGAACTTATAATACCCGTTCAGGATGGCCTTGGGATGATAGGTATAAGACGGAAAAAGAATGCTGAGGGTTTTGTATTTTCTCAGGAGTGGCAGCGCTTCGGTCAACGCCTGATACATGTCTTTTTCGAAGTTCTGAAACACCGCTGCATACTTCCCCGATACACCTTCCAGAAGCTTATCCAGAATGACCAGTTTATGTTTAGGCAGGCTGTTGATTAACTCATTGGCTTTTTCACCCCCTTCATAAAAATGCCCAATAATCACATAATGCGTATGATTGCGAGCCTGCCGCTGGATTAAATCACGAAATAGTCTGAAATCGTTGTTGTAGATAAAAAAGTCAATCGCTACACTCGGCCCCAGCAGTTCGACAAACGAATCATAGATGATTTTTTTGTGAGCACTAAGCTTATTGAACAATAAAAATATTTTAAGATTATGACCAGTCTTCGTGTAGTTGATGTAGTATCCTTTTCCCCGAACTGCTTCTATAATCTCCTTTTCTTTCAGGAGTTCGTAGGCCCGCTCAATGGTGCCTTTGGCAATATCGAATTCAGCGCATAGCTCATGAATCGACGGTAGCTTATCCCCTGGCAATATATCCCGGTTTTCAATCCCCTCAATAATTGAATTGTAAATCTGTTGGTATTTGGGGGTATTCGAATAATCATTGATTTTAATATGCCGTAACATACAAGTTCGTTTAGACACAAATGCTTATCGAAAGCATAAACCAAGCTGAATCAATTTTTGCTTTACAGCTAAGACAAGGAGTAGTTTTAAGTCAGTTCGCGCTATACTCTTTCTTCTATATAAAGTAGCAGCCAGCGAATCCTACTAACATTTTGCTCATTCGTTATTCGATTAAGCGGCTAATGTCTTTTCGGCCGTTGCTAACTCACCAATTTCTCTGTTTATGCTACGTTGTTCTGCCCCGCAGCAATTATTCGACAATAAGGGCAAGGGGTTATCTATGTATACTGGAAAATAAATAAAACATACTATCTCTTTAATTACACCTCAACTATATTCTTCCGGGAAACAGTAAAAAACGAGTCAAAGGCTTAATCGTGATACGTATAGCTTTTCCTCATTTTGGGTCGGAAAGAGCTATTTTATAGTAACCTTCTAAGCGTTCTAAGTAAAAAATTTCAAATAAGAAATTCAAATAATTATAAAAGTAGGAAAGTATAGGAAAGTCTGAGCAAGCACGATTGTAATATTTGGCCATTGTATTGAGCAAAGGAAAGTTGTCCTAATCCTGAGAATCCTATTCTTACATTATTATTATGAAAATACTCTATCAGTTGGTCGTGCTAGGTATAGCAACGAGTAGTTACGCGAGCTATGCACAGGAACAAAAGGTAACGAGTCCAAACAGGACCGAGCGCTTCGGCAAGCAACTTTTTGCCATGAATACCGCTGTGCATCCTAAGCCAGAATTCTCTGCTACGGCAGACATAACCGTGTCTGGTAAAGTTACCGACGACAAAGGAGAAGGTCTGCCAGGGGTAAGTGTCGTTGTCAAAGGAACCACAAAAGGAACCACAACCAATGAAAATGGGAATTTCCAGTTAGCCGTACCCGATTCGAAAGCCGTTCTGGTATTTAGTTTTGTAGGCTATCAACGCAAAGAAGTTCCTGTTGGTGGCCAAACGACCGTAAATGTAACCCTGACAGCCGATGATCAGACACTGAACGAAGTAGTTGTAGTAGGGTATGGTAGCCAGCTCAAAAAAGAAGTTACGGGCGCTGTACAGACGGTTAGCTCACAAGAGATTAAAGACCTGCCTGTTTCGCAGATCGGTCAGAAACTACAGGGTCGTCTGGCAGGTGTTCAAATCAACCAAACTACCGGTAAACCGGGTCAGGGAATATCGATTCGTATCCGTGGCCAGGTTTCGGTATCGGCCGGTAGCGACCCGCTTTATGTAATCGATGGGTTCCCCATTACTGGGAATATTGCCCAGCTTAACCCCGACGAAATCGATGATATTTCGATTCTGAAAGATGCCGCATCGACCTCTCTGTATGGTTCTCGGGCTGCCAACGGGGTTGTGCTGATTACGACCAAAAAAGGAAAACCAGGTCAGACCAATGTTAGCTTCACGGCTTACACGGGGCTCCAGAAAGTTCCTATGAGAGGACGGGTGAAAATGCTGGATGCCGTTCAGTTCGCGCAGTTCAAGAAAGAATACTATGAAGACATGCTTCAGCCCGTACCGGACATCTTTCAGAACCCCTCGCAGTATGAAGGAAAAAATAATGACTGGTACGATGCCCTGCTCCGCGTAGCCCCGCTCCAGAGTTATAACCTGACGGTTTCGAACAACACCGAAAAGTCGAACACATCGCTGGTAGCGGGTATCTTCAATCAGGAAGGGGTTGTTATCAACAACAAGTACAAACGCTATTCACTGCGGATGAACTCGAACTATAACCTGTCGAAACAAGTAACGGTAGGGTTCAATATTGCGCCATCGTATGTATTCGACAACACCCCTCGTACGGATGGTGACCGGGGTACAGGTATTTTGTTCAATGCCCTGCATACCTGGCCAATCATGCCAATTTACGATGCCAATGGCGACCTGACCAAATACAATCAGCTCCCCGCCAGCACAGGCAACATTTTTGCCTATCCGAACTGGGTACGGGCAGCCAGCGAACTAACCAACGAAACCAAAAACACCAACCTGCTGGGTAATGCTTACGTTATGTTCCGGCCTATTCAGGGACTGACACTGAAGTCGACGATGAACATCGAGTATATGAACTCGAAGTTCTTCTTCTTCAACCCATCAACGGCCACCAGTGCCATCAATGTTCCGATTCCAACAACGGCGGTATCGATCCGGCAAAGCATTGAAAACATATCGTGGCTGAACGAAAACCTGGCTACATATGCCCGGAGTTTTAACGATCATAACTTTGAGTTGTTAGCCGGTTTTACCAACCAGCAATTCCGTCAGGAGTCTACGCGGATTCAGGCCAATACCTACGCCGACGACCGGCTTCCAACCATTCAGGGAGCATTGAATATAGATCGGAGCGGCACTAACACATCGAATGATATAAATCAGTGGGCCTTAACGTCTTACCTATCCCGGTTGACCTATAATTATAAAGGAAAATACCTGTTCACGGCGGCTGTTCGTGCGGATGGATCGTCGCGTTTCGGCTCCAACAATCGCTGGGGTACGTTCCCATCGGCTTCGTTAGGCTGGGTGGTGTCAGACGAAAATTTCATGAAAACGCTGCCGCAGGTTTCGTTTGCCAAACTACGTACCAGCTACGGGGTAATCGGGAACAACAACATTGGTAACTATACGCAGTATGCGCTGGTGAATAATACGACCAATGCTGTGTTTGGGAGCAATGTTGCAACGGGTGCTGTTGTAACGTCGCTGGCCAACCCAAATCTGGGCTGGGAAACCACCAAGCAGTTCGATATTGGTCTTGATCTGGGTTTGTTCAATGATCGGATTCAGTTCATTTATGATTTCTATACCAAGCGTACTACTAACCTGTTGTATGCGGTGCAGGTGCCACAGGAGTCAGGCTTTACGAACTTCAACGACAACATTGGTGAGATTAAATTCTGGGGACACGAGTTCTCGCTAACCACCAAAAACACCGTTGGTAAACTGAAGTGGACCACCAATGCCAACATCTCGTTCAACCGCAACATGGTAATGTCGCTGGCACCGGGCATCGACCGCGTGTATGGTTCGTTCCACATTACGCAGGTAGGGCATCCATTTGGTCAGTTCTATGGCTTAGTAAAGCAGGGGTACTATACGAGTGCTGAAGACCTTAGATCATCGCCCATCATTCCAGGTCGTTCGGCCATCGGAACTATTAAAATGAAAGATGTGAATGGCGATGGTGTGATTACCTACGGGGGCGATTCTGACGACCGGACCATTATTGGCAGCCCCTTCCCAAAATTCACCTACGGGATCACCAACGACCTGAAATACGGCAACTTCGATTTCTCGATCACGGGTTCGGGTTCATACGGCAACCAATTGTGGGTTCGCCACCTCTATAGCACCGCCAACCTCGACGGCGTGTTCAACATGGTTGCGGGCGTAAAAGATCGGTTCCGGGTTCAGAATGCGCTTGTTGTTAACAATGGGGTTACATCCAGCGTAGCAACGAATGTGATTACGCCGGGAGCTGGCATGTTTGGCGCGACCAACAATGGTGGTAACTATACCGGTATCGAACGCGACTGGAACAGTACTCAGTTTCTGGCCGATGCCTCCTTCTTTACAATCAAAAACATAACGCTGGGCTATAACATCGGAGCTGTCAATAAACTCTTCAAATCGGCTCGGGTCTATCTTTCGGCGCAGCAGGTATACATTTTCACCAAATACTGGGGTGGACCAAACCCGGAAACCAGCGCCCAGAGTAATGGTAACGGCGACGGCGGTAACCTGAGCCAGGGCGTTGATTTTTCGAGCTATCCTGTTCCACGCACCTACACCGTTGGTGTTAACCTGAACTTCTAACGACATTGGTCATTCGTCATCGGCAATTAGAAATAATCGCTGATCACCAATCCTAAAACCTTGTTTCTGATGAAAACAAAACATATAGCAGCCGGCTTATTGGCCATTGTACTAACTGGCTGTACAAAAGATTTCCTGACTGTAGTGCCCGAAACTGCATTAAGTTCGGCTACATTCTTCAAAACGCAGGCCGATTTCCAGCAGGCTGTCAATGGAGCCTATGTGCAGCTCCGGGCACTTTATAACGAACGGGAATGGGTATTGGAGGAAATGCACTCCGACAATACTTATTATGCCCGGAATACCCTGTATGGTGCGGTTGATGCCACGGAAAACGTAGCTGATTTCGCCGTTCCAACCGCCAATGGCGTTACGGCAAATGATAACGTGCTGAATGCCTACCGCTATAATTACGTAACGATCGCACGGGCTAATCAGATATTAGCCTCAATCGACGCGCCCGGCATAACGTTCACTAGCGATGCGGTGAAAAATAACCTGAAAGGGCAGGCCCAGTTTCTTAGAGCGCTTTCCTATTTCGATCTGGTTCGGTTGTTTGGTAAAGTTCCGCTGCATTTAACGCCTACCACAAGTCGCGAAGATGCCGCATTGCCACTCTCTTCTACCGAGGAAATCTATGCGCAGATTGAAAAGGATGCTACCGCTGCCAGCACTAACCTGCTCAATAAAGCCACTCAGGAAGCGGGCCGGGCAACATCGGGAGCGGCCAAAACACTGCTGGCCAATTTATATATCACCCAGAAAAAATGGGCGCAGGCCGAAGCACTCATGAAAGATGTGGTCACAAATGACACCTACAAACTGATGCCCGATTATAACGACGCGTTCTCCTATACATCGACCAATAAGAACAATGCAGAGTCGGTATTTGAGATTCAGTATATGGAAGGGTCGGCCGGTTACAACGGTAACCAGATTTACCGGTTCCTGCCCTCGCCTATTACGGCGGCCGAGATTGCGCCAATTACGGGAACCACTAACCCACAGCCCACCTCACAGGAAAGCAACAACATCCCAACACCGGATATTATTGCGGCCTATGAACCCGGCGACAAGCGGAAAGACATTTCCATTGGCTACGTTACGTTGAGCACCAGCTTACGGGAAAACAAGGTGTATCCGTATATTAAAAAATACGCCCGCACACACACGCTACATAACAACACAGGACAGAACTGGCCGGTTTATCGTTACGCCGAAGTACTGCTGTTTCTGGCCGAAGCGCTGAACGAACAGGGCAAAACGGGCGAAGCCGCTACGTATATCAATCAGGTGCGGGCGCGCGCTGGGTTGGCAGCCACAACGGCCACATCGCAGGCCGATATGCGCGAAGCCATCTTCAAAGAACGTCGGGTTGAACTGGCTTTCGAGAACAAACGCTGGTTCGACCTGACCCGAACGGGCCGGGTGAAGGAAATTATCGGTGCCTATGGGGCCCGTGTGAAGGCTAATCCTGCCGCCTACTATTTCCCGGCTGGCGCTGTTCCGCCACCAAACGCATTTACGGTTCTGGACGACTACTATGGTTTGCCAGCCGTAGAATCGGCATTAACACCCAACTTCTAATCCAAAAACCCTCTCAATCCTAGTGCCGGGTCTGGGCCATTAACCCGGTTTGGCCCGGCACTTTTTTTATTTCCTATTTATCCGCTGTTCACATTACTTGTTAAAGCCTGTTCGTCAATGGAAAACCACACGATCCCGTTCTGCACTGCTGGCTTTATCGGAGTTGCCTTCCCATTAGCATCGACACCGCTATTGGTGCCGAACAAATGGGCTACCATTTTACAGATTGTACACCTGCCGAACACTCGTCAACATCAGGCATTTAGTCTATCCAACTATTTCTTTCTTCCCTTTATTAAACTAATAACGGTCCAATATAAGCCAGCGCCATCATCTGTTGCCAGACGGGTATCGAAGCGCACGAATTTCATGTACATAACCGCTTAATCAGTAGAATATGCCAGGTGTTCGTCTCTTAGTAACCGAATACAACCATAAACATGATACAGGTTGAGCAGAAACAGGTAACTGTCGAACTCATTCCTTAAACTTTAGCTCATTAATAACCATGTCATCTCGATTCAACGTCGCTAAACTTGGGTTAGCAGTTTCTGCCCTCGTGCTGGTCGGAGCATCCTGGGTAACCTTACGCTACCCGGAAAACGACAAACAGGGCGCCGAAAACCCTAAAGTAGAAAAGCTTAAACTTCAACCTGGGTTTAAAGCCGAACACCTCTACAGCCCTTCCGAAAACAAGCAGGGTTCGTGGGTGGCCATGACCTTCGACGATAAAGGCCGTATGATTGTGTCGGATCAGTACGGATCGCTATACCGGCTAAAAATTCCGGCCATTGGCTCCGGTTCTACCAATCCTACCATCGAAAAACTCGTTATTGCCAAAGACACCAGCGTCGGTATGGGCTACGCTCATGGGTTGCTGTATGCTTTCAATAGCCTGTATGTGATGGTGAACAACCGCCCCAATAAACAGTTTCCCAAGCCTAGCGGTCTGTACCGCTTACAGGATACCGACGGCGACGATCATTTCGATAAAGTGACCATGCTGCGCGAACTGAAAGGAGAAGGCGAACACGGCCCGCATAGCATTGTACTCTCCCCTGACAAGAAATCGCTTTACGTATGCGCCGGTAACCATACCGACGTTCCAAAAATGGATGCCTACCGGCTTCCGTCAAACTGGCAGGAAGACAACCTGTTTCCGCTGATCAAAGATCCTCGTGGCCATGCTAACGACCGAATGGCACCCGGTGGTTGGATTGCCAAGGTAGATCCGGAAGGAAAGCGCTGGGAGTTGATGGGAGCTGGTTTCCGAAATGAATTCGACATTGCCTTCAACGAAGCCGGAGATATTTTCACCTACGATTCGGACATGGAATGGGATTTTGGTCTGCCCTGGTACCGTCCAACCCGCATTTGTCATGTTCCGAGCGGGGCCGAATTTGGCTGGCGTACAGGCGACAGCAAGTGGTTGCCCGCCAATCCGGATAACCTTCCTCCGGTGCTGAACATCGGGCAAGGGTCGCCAACCAATGTGCTCTACGGCCAGAACGCGAAATTCCCTCTCAAATACCGGCAGTCGCTTTATGCTTTCGACTGGAGCTTTGGGATCATTTATGCCATCCACATGAAACCCAAAGGCGCCAGCTACGAAGGCACACGGGAAGAGTTTATTTCGGGAACGCCACTGGCTCTCACCGATGGGGCAATTGGTCCCGATGGTGCGCTGTACTTCCTGACGGGTGGTCGTCGGCTTGAGTCGGATCTATACCGAGTCTATTATAACGGTTCTGAGTCAACAGCGCCGATCACACCGGTTATTACGGCTGAGCACAAGCTGCGCACCGATCTCGAAAAATACCACGAAGGTGCAAACCCGGCCGCTATTGCAGCCGCCTGGCCGCACCTGAACCACCCCGACCGCTTTGTTCGCTATGCCGCTCGTATTGCAGTGGAACATCAGCCCGTAGCACAATGGCAGGAAAAAGCACTGGCCGAAACCGATCCGCAACGTGCTACCCAGGCCATCATTGCACTGGCTCGCCAGGGTAGTGCCGACCTCAAAAGCAAGGCACTCGCAACCCTGATGAAAATTAACTACGATCAGTTGCCCGAGTCGCAACAGTTTGATATGACTCGGGCTTTCGAACTGATTTTCCTGCGTATGGGCGCTCCCGATGCGGCCGATAAAGCCAAAGTGGTTGCCTATCTGAACCCCCATTATCCGGCAAAAACTGCCCTGTTGAACCGTGGACTCAGCAAAGTGTTGATTTATCTGGAAGCTCCGGGTGTGGTTAACAAAACGCTGACGCTAATGGATATGAAAGATGAGCCCGGCAGCAAAAACCTGGGTCTGGAAACCAGCACAGCCTCGTCGGATCTGATTCTGCGGAACCCCCAGTATGGGATGGATATTGCCAAAATGCTGGCCAAAGTACCACCTCTCCAGCAAACCTATTATGCCGTTGCGCTGAGCCGCGCCGAATCGGGCTGGACTCCAGAACTCCGCACCAAATACTTCACTTGGTTTGGCAATGCCTTCAAATTTGAAGGTGGCCGCAGCTACGTCGGGTTCATCGACCGGGCTCGCAAACTGGCACTGGCCCATGTTCCGAAAGATCAGTTCGAGAAATTCAACAAAATGTCGGGTGCCGATATTCTGACCAGTTCAGGTAACGACATCGTAACCAGCGATTATTCGCCCAAAGGACCAGGCCGTCGCTGGACGATCGATAATGCGCTGGCCGTTGTTGATAGTGGGCTGACAAACCGCAACTTCGACACGGGCAAAAAAATCTACGCAGCCATTCTGTGTAGCCGCTGCCACTCGATGCAAGGCTCCGGTGGCGACATTGGCCCCGACCTGACGCAGCTTGGCACGCGCTTCTCCAATAAAGACATTCTGGAAGCGATTATTGAGCCCAGCAAAACCGTTTCAGACCAGTATGCATCAACGGTCTATATTCTGAAAAATGGTCAGTCCGTTGTAGGTCGTCAAGTCAACGAAGACAAACTCAACTACGTGATTTCGCAGAACCCGTTTGCTCCTGATCAAGTCCGTAAGATTCCGAAGAAAGATGTGACGGCAAAACGGTATTCACCCGATTCGATCATGTACCCTGGCCTAATCAATAGCCTGAATCCGAACGAATTGCGCGACCTTATGGCCTACCTGAAATCGGGTGGCAATCAGAATAACGACGTATATAAAGCGGGTGGTAAATAATTAGTCATTGGCTTCAGTATAAACAGACCTAAAAGGTTTTAAAAACCTTTTAGGTCTTACGTCCAAACAGAACTAAGATGCTAAGAAATATGCAGAGTAAATTCCTTCCGGTAGGGCTTATGCTGGCGATTGTACTAACCGCAGGCATTGGAACGGCTAGTCTGGGACAGAGTAAGAAAAGTAAAAAAGAAAAAGGGTACGTACAAATCTTCGATGGCAAAACCCTCAAAGGCTGGGATGGCGATCCAACATACTGGAAAGTTGAAGACGGCTGCCTGACGGGTGAAATAACACCATCAACACTACTCAAAACCAATAATTTCATTATCTGGCAAGGCGGTGAACCGGGCGATTTCGAGCTGAAAGGCGAGTTTAAAATTACAGAAACGGGTAACTCAGGCATCAATTATCGGAGCGACCAACTGACCGATATACCCCATGCGCTGAGAGGGTATCAGGCCGACATCGACGGAAAAAATAACTACACAGGCCAGAACTACGAAGAACGGAAACGGACAACCCTGGCCTACCGTGGTCAGAAAACGGTTATCGAACCCTATACCGGGGAAAATACACCAGAAGCCATACGGGCCAAAGTAAGCCGGAATGCCTGGACGGGTATGAAAGTAGTAGGTTCGCTGGGTAGTTCCGATTCGTTGAAAACCCTCATCAAGCCCGGCGACTGGAATACGTTCCACCTCGTTATCAAAGGCAATCATTTACAGCACTATATCAATGATGTACTGATGAGCGATGTGACGGACGACGATACCGTAAACGGAAAAGCAAAGGGTCTGCTTGGCGTACAGGTACACGTTGGCCCGCCCATGAAAGTGCAATATCGGAATTTGATGTTAAAGCAAATGTAATCTTCGGTTTACGGTATTCAGTTTATGGTGGCTCCGCCTATCAGCATACATCCTACTAAAGCAGCGATACCGTAAACCGAAACCGTAAACCACAAACCGAATTCCCCCTTGACATTACCTCCCTGGCATAATAAAGTATCGAATACCGCTCAGATCGGTGGCATCGAAACCTCTGTTCTGGACAATGGTTCCGGTCGGGGAACCCGCATTGCCTGGATCAACACAGGCACCGGACTCCGCTATAAAGTTGTTCTTGATCGGGCTATGGATATTGCCGACGCTTTTTATAATCAGCACAGCCTGGCCTGGCTGAGTCATGTTGGCATCACTCCTCCCGAGCCCTTTTCAGATCAGGGAATCGATTGGTTACGAACCTTTACGGGTGGTTTACTCACCACCTGCGGACTCACTCATGTAGGCGGTCCCGAGCAGGATGCCTATGGAAGCCGTGGCCTGCATGGGCACATCAGCCACACCCCCGCCGAAATTGAGTCCATTGTTCAGCCTGACCCAGCCAGGGGTTTGCTGGACATGAGTATTACGGGGCGCATGAAAGAAACACGTGTATTTGGGCCAAGTCTGGAGTTAAGGCGTACCATTTCCGGAACACTCGGCCAGGCAACGATCCGAATCCACGACGAAGTGATTAACCGGGCTAATACGCCTGCCCCGCATATGCTGCTCTATCATTTCAACTTCGGCTGGCCACTAGTCGACGAAGGCACCGATATACTCTGGCAGGGCAGTTGGCAAACCCGCGAAGGCGGACTGAATGGGGAGACGTTTCGGGAGGGTAACCACTTCCGCAAATGCCCAGCCCCGCAGGAAAGCCACAACGGAACGGGCGAAGCCGTTGCCTTTATCGACATCCGGCCCGACGAATCGGGCTTATGTAGCACTGGCTTATACAATGACAATCTGAAATTGGCATTGGCATTACGCTTTCCCAAAAATCAATTACCCTGGCTAACCAACTGGCAGCATTGGGGCAAAGGCGAGTATGTTACCGGTATCGAACCCGGAACGCATCCACCTATCGGACAAGCCCAGGCTCGCGAACAGGGAAGCCTGTTGCGTATCGAACCAGGACAAAGCCGGACCTATGATCTCGAACTTGAAGTCCTGACCGACAGCACCCTCATTCATGAATTTGTAAGCAAGTACATATAAGTCGAGTAACAATACCCCTTATGGAAACAACCGAAAAAGTAAGCGTAGCAGCAAAAGCATTAGAGCAGGGGCAAGGAATTTTACGGCTTACGCCAACCTGGGTTCCCCGGTCATTTTGTGTACCCGGCCGCCGGATCAAACTTCACCCCGATGATTACTACGTACTGGGTGGCGAACGTGGCGGAATCGACGAGCGTTGGTTTTCATCGACAACTCCGGCAAAAAACGGGCCGCTAACGGGCGAAAATGAAGGGTTAAGCCATATTGTTTTTCAGGATGAAGATGGTCAGGAAGTTCAGTTTCTGCTAAAAGATGCAGTCGATGAACTAAAAGGCGAACTGATTGGCGACCGGTTATGGAACGAATATGGTGCCTGGCCGATGTATTCCAAGTTTTTCGACAATATGGGGCCCCTACCCCACCACCTGCACCACAACGACGAACAGGCTGCGTTGATTGGTCAGTTGGGCAAACCCGAAGCCTATTATTTCCCGCCACAGGTCAATAACCATGGTGGCGATTTCCCCTATACGTTCTTCGGTATTGCTCCCGGCACCAGCAAAGAGCAAATTAAAGAATGCCTCAAAAACTTCACGAAAGGCGATAACAAAATCACAAATTACTCGTCGGCCTACCGGCTTGAGCCGGGCACCGGCTGGGACGTTCCGCCCGGACTTCTGCACGCGCCGGGTAGCATGTGTACCTACGAACCGCAGAAAGCATCGGACGTGTTTGCCATGTATCAATCGCTGGTGAACGAAGCCATTATTCCAGAAGAATTGCTCTGGAATGGTACGCCCAAAGATCGCATCGGCGATTATGATCAGTTGATGGAAGCCATCGACTGGGACCTGAACGTCGATCCGCAAATGATGGCCAACCGGTTCATGCGTCCCAAACCCGTTCGGGACGAAGCAGAAATGAAAGCCGAAGGCTACAGCGAAGTATGGGTTTGCTACAAATCGGAGGCTTTTAGCGCCAAAGAGTTAACGGTATTCCCCGGCCAGACGGTTACCATCAAAGACAATGCTGCCTATGGACTGATCATGATGCAGGGACACGGCAAAATGGGCGTTTGGGACATCGAAACACCAACCATGATCCGCTACGGTCAATTAACGAACGATGAGTTTTTCGTAAGTGAAAAAGCGGCTATGGAAGGCGTCACGATTGTTAACCACTCGACCACCGACCCTATTGTCATGCTCAAACACTTCGGTCCAAACAACCCTGATCTGGATCTGACTAGTTTGTAAAGTTTACGGTATTCGGTTTACGGTTGCCCTGCTTTAGAAGGACATAGCCCAATAAGCAGCGCAACCATAAACCGAATACCGTAAACACTCAACCTTTAAACCATAACCTGTCCATGAACGAAAATAATTATCCTAAGCTCCACAACGCAATGTGGCCTGGCGTTGTCGGAAAAGGCCCCGATTCTGAGCCTGTAATTGGTTTCGACACCATGCTCGAACTAACGGCTGCTGCCGAAGTAGACGGTGTCAAATTTGATGGTGTCGATCTGGCCCTATTCGAACACCTCGACATCAATATGTCGGACGACGATATCAAAAGGCTGGCCGATAAAGTAAGCAGCTACGACCTCAAAATCGGCTCACTGGTTGCGCCAATCTGGGGTGGCCCCGCAATGGGCACCCGTGAGCAGCGTACGCAGTTTGTTGAAATGGTGCGCAAATCCTGCTCCATCGGTCAGAAACTAAAAGAAATCGGGATTCGGCCAAGTGGTGTTGTTCGAATCGACTCAGCCTCCTCTCCACACGATTGGGCCGTTGATCCGGTGGGCAACTCCAAACTAATTGTTCAGACTTTTCAGGAGGCCTGCGACGTTGCTGCCGACTATGGGGAAAAGCTGGCCGCTGAAGGCGAAATCTGCTGGGGAGGTATGCATAGCTGGAAAACAATGGTCGATACGCTGGTTGCCGTAGACCGGCCCAATATGGGTTTCCAGGCCGATATGGCACATACGCTGCTCTATCTGTTGGGCTACAATAGCCCGGAAGACCGGATTCTCCCCCCCGATTTTGACTGGAGCGATCGCAAAACGCTGAACGAAGCCCTGAAAGCCGTTACCAAAGCGCTTCGCCCCTGGACTATCGACTTCCATGTTGCGCAAAACGATGGAACCGTATTTGGATCAGGCTCACACGACAAAACCGGTCGCCACTGTCAGGCACTAGACCCTAATGGAAAGCTCGACGTTGCTCATGATGCAGGCTACTGGCTGCGCGACGAAAACGGTCAGCTCACCAAAGCCTTCCGACATATCTGCTGGGATGGCTGTATGTTCCCTAACGAAGTGATGACTCGCCCCCAAACCTGGAACGACATTCTGGCCACAATGATCAAAGTCCGCCAACTGCACGGCTGGTACGAAGCAGAATAAAAAAAGCCCCCTAGCCCCCAAAGGGGGCCAATCTTTTAAAGAAATGGCAAACAAAAAAGAAATACGAATTGGCTTAATTGGTACCGGTTTTATGGGCCGGACACATTCGAACGGGTATAACCGTGTACCCAACTTTTTTCCTGACTTAGCCTATACCCCCGTTTTAAAGGCCGTTTGCTCACGAAACCCCGATAAAGTAAAGGCCTTCGCTGAACAGTGGGGTTACGAATCGACCGAAACAGACTGGAAAGCCATAATTGCCCGCGACGATATCGATGCTGTCGATATTTGCACCCCAAACGATTCGCATGCCGAAATAGCGATTGCAGCCGCTAAAGCCGGGAAAATGATTCTTTGCGAAAAACCGCTTGCACGCACAGTTGCCGAAGGCCAGCAAATGCTCGATGCAGTTACGGAAGCCGGTGTGAATACAACAGTCTGGTACAACTATCGTCGGCTTCCGGCCGTTACGTTGGCCAAACAAATCGTCGATTCAGGTAAACTAGGCAAGATTTTTCACTACCGGGCCAACTTCCTGCAAGACTGGACCATTAGTGCCGATGTGCCGCAGGGCGGGGCTGGCACCTGGCGTATGGATGTCGAAGCGGCTGGTTCGGGCGTAACGGGCGATTTGCTGGCGCACTGCATCGATACCGCTATGTGGATCAATGGCGGCATAACCGACGTGTCGGCCGTTACTGAAACCTTCGTGAAAGAACGCTTTCACCAACTAAAAGGTAAAGTTGAACCCGTTGGCATCGACGATGCCTGTATCTTCCATTGCCATTTCGACAATGGTTCGCTGGGATTGTTTGAATCGACCCGCTATGCCCGTGGGCACAAAGCATTATACACCTTCGAAATTAATGGCGAACACGCATCCATTCGCTGGGATTTGCATGACCTGAACCGGCTCGAATATTTCGATCACCGCGACGAAGGCATTGTTCGGGGCTGGCGGTCGATTCACGTCACCGATGGCGATCAGCCTTATATGGACAAATGGTGGGTTCCGGGTCTGGGTATCGGCTATGAGCACAGTTTCGTTCATCAGGTTGCCGATTTCCTTAAAAGTCTGGAAACCGGCGAACCCTGTGGCCCTACTTTCAAAGACGCCCTGGAAACCCAGAAAGTTTGTGAAGCCGTTCTTGAATCGGCAGCCGCCAAAGCCTGGAAAGACACTGGCGTGCAGTGGAGCTAATTGTTAAAGAGCGAAAGAGTGAAAGAGCGAAAGAGTGAATTAGACGCAGATGCAGTCCGATTTCACTCTTTCATTCTTTCACTCTTTCATTCTTTCGCTCTTTCATTCATTTACTCGTTAATACAATGCAGGATTACATTCTTCAGGTACGTGGTTTGACCAAAACCTTTGCGGGCGTAACGGCACTGAACAATGTGCAGCTATCGGTTCGGAAAGGCGAAGTCCATGCATTAATGGGTGAGAACGGGGCAGGCAAATCGACGTTCATGAAGATTCTGATCGGTTTACTCAAACCTGATTCGGGAGAGATTCTGTTCGAAGGCCAGCCACTGCACGTCAAAGGGGTTAGTGAAGCCCTCCGCAAAGGCATTTCGATGATTCATCAGGAAATTCTGATGGTTCCGGAACTAACTGTTGCACAAAACATTTTTCTGGGCCGCGAGCTAACCCATCGGTTTCCGGGTTGGCTGAATGACCGGACAATTTGCCAGAAAGCTGAAGAAATTCTGGCCCTGATCGGTGTTCACATCGATGTTCGAACGCCGATGAAATACCTGAGTGTGGCCGAAATGCAGATGGTTGAAATTGCCAAAGCCATTTCGAACGACGCTCGGGTAATTATTATGGACGAGCCTACATCGGCCATCTCTGATAAAGAAGTAACGACCCTATTTTCGATCATTAAAGACCTGACTCGCAAAGGCGTTGCCATTATTTATATCTCGCATAAAATGGATGAGATTTTCTCCATTGCCGATACCATAACGGTTTTGCGGGACGGAAAATACATTGCTACCAATCCGGCATCGAGCATCAACACCAATCAGTTGATCGCCCTGATGGTAGGCCGACAAATCGACAACCTCTTCCCAGACACCGATGCCCAGAAAGGCGACGAACTTTTGGCAGTTCGCCATCTTAGCCGTAGCGGGGCATTTACTGATATCAACTTTACGGTTCGGGCCGGCGAAGTGCTGGGGCTTGGGGGGCTGATGGGCGCTGGCCGTACCGAAGTAGCCCGCGCTATTTTTGGTCTGGACCCTATCGACAATGGTGAAATTTACGTAAAAGGCAGGCCCATACGGATTAAATCACCACAGGATGCCATCGGGCATGGAATTGGCTACGTCAGCGAAGATCGTAAAGGACTGGGATTTATTCCGCAGCTATCGGTTAAAGAAAACATTACCCTGGCGAGTTTGACCAGCTATGCGAAAGGCCCTTTTATTCAGGATGGTCACGAAACCACCGCAGCCGTTCAGATGGTTGAAACCCTGCAAATCAAAACAGCCGGTGTCGACCAGAAAATAGCTAACCTTAGCGGTGGTAATCAGCAGAAAGTAGTGATTGGCAAGGTACTGCTTTCATCACCGGATATTGTCATTCTCGACGAGCCTACCCGCGGCATCGACATTGGGGCCAAATTTGAAATCTATAAACTCATTCGCCAACTAACAGACAACGGAATAGCTATTGTCCTGATTTCGTCGGAACTCCCGGAATTAGTAGGAATGAGCGATCGGGTGCTTGTTCTGTCGGAAGGCAAACAAACGGCTTTGCTATCGAAAGAAGAAGCCAGTCAGGAAACCATTATGACCTATGCCATGCCGCAATAACTTGTCTTAACAGCCTGCATGAAAAACGTACTTACCAGCTATTTCAATCAGAGCAAAGGTACCGTCCGGGTTCCGAAGCGGGGCATTGGCCAATATGGAATTTTTATTGCATTCATTGTCCTGTGCGTTCTATTAGCTATTGTAACACCAAAATTTCTGACCGTTTCGAATCTGACCAACATCGTAACGCAGGTATCTATCAATGCCCTGCTGGCGTTTGGCGTTACGTTTGTCATTATCACGGGCGGTATTGATCTATCCATTGGCTCAATGGTTGCCGTTACGGGTGTTGTTGCGGCCTTGTTTGCTCATCCCGATAGCTATCCGGTTATTGTACCGGTGCTGGCGGGTTTACTGGCAGGGCTGGCGCTGGGTGCTCTCAATGGATTTGTGATTACGCGAACTAAAGTACCTCCCTTCATTGTCACCCTCGGAACCATGACCATCGGTCGGGGTCTGGCGCTAATCCTCAGCAAAGGCCGTCCTATTTCGAACCTGTCCGACTCATTCAATTTTATTGGTGGCGGCCAGGTTCTGGGTATTCCTTCTCCAATCATTATTCTCATTATTGCTTTTATAGGCTGCTCCGTTCTGTTGAAAAAGACCGTTATGGGACGATATATGTATGCTGTTGGTGGCAACGAACAGGCTGCCGAAGCCTCGGGCATTCAACTGAACAAAGTAAAAATGATGGTTTATACGCTTTGCGGAGGGTTAGCTGCTCTGGCCGGTATTCTACTGACCTCCCGCATCACAACGGGGCAACCCAATGCAGGTATTGGTTTCGAACTCGACGCCATTGCTGCAGCCATCATCGGCGGCACCAGCACATCCGGTGGCACGGGCACTATTACCGGCACACTCATCGGCGCTCTGTTGATTGGTGTAATTAGTAATGGCCTCGATCTGCTCAACGTAACGTCCTACTACCAGCAGGTTGTTATGGGCGTGATCATTATTGGTGCCGTGGTGCTTGACAGCCTGAGCCAAACAAACAAACGATAACTAACCCACTCATTTTCTATAAATGATACGCATACCATCAACTATAGTATGTAATGTTCTAGGACTTACCTTATTACTCGCCGGATGCGGCCAATCTGGCAAAAGCGATCAAAACGGACAAGACAAGCCGCTTGTTATTGGCGCTACGATGCTCAGTATGCAGAATGAATTCATTGTCAACGTCAACGACGAGATGGCCAAAAAGGCTGAAGAAAGTGGTGTTGAATTTATTTCTGTCGATGCCGAACGGTCGGCGCTGAAGCAAATTGAGCAGGTCGAAAGCTTTATTGCCCAGAAAGTCGATGCCATCATCATGAACCCCTGCGAAGTCGAAGCCAGTTCTCCGGCTGTAACGAAGGCCCTGGCGGCTCATATTCCAATCATCAATGTTAATTCGGCCACCAGCGCCAAACCAACCGCGTTTGTCGGCTCCGACGATGTCGAATCGGGTCGTATTGCCATGAACTATATTGCGAAACGGCTCAATGGCAAAGGCAATGTTGTTATGATGCACGGCTATATGGGTCAGGCAGCGCAGATCCAGCGCGAACAGGGTGCCCGCGAAGTATTGAAACAATTTCCGGGATTGAAGCTGATTGCTCACCAAACTGGCGAATGGGATCGGGCCAAATCGATGGCATTGATGGAAAACTGGATTCAGTCGTACGGTTCCGACATCAATGCGGTTTTCGCGCAGAATGATGAAATGGGTATGGGAGCCGTAAAAGCGCTAACCAGTGCAGGATTAAAAAACAAGGTAATTGTGGTTAGTATTGATGCCATTCCTGATGCCCTACAGGCCGTAAAAAACGGCACGCTGGATGCAACTATTTTCCAAAATGCCGAACAACAGGGAGCCAAAGCGATAGAAACGGCAATTAAAATTATTAAAGGACAGCCATACGATAAAGAAACGCTCGTTCCATTTGAGCTGGTTACTAAAGAAAACGTTGGGCAATACATTAAATGATTGTATGCTTCTACTTCATTTTCCTGTATTAACTCTACCCAATACGGCTTAAAAAGGTTAATTTTTACCTTCTCAGCAACGGGCAGCGCATCATTTGCGTATCAGAGAATGAATAGGTAATATGAACAAGATGAAGGAAAAACGCCCGGACAATTGTCCGGGCTGTTTTTTTACGTCTATAGTCTTAAGCTTCTTTTAACCTCTTGCCTTTTCTAACTTCTTAACTTTGTTAAGAAGGTTTTTGGAAAAGAGGATGGTTATAAATGCCGGACTTTATGAGTCCGGCGTTTTTATGTTAAGGTATTTTAACATACGATTTCACTAGAGTAGCCTTACCTTTGTGGCCTGTAAGAAATATCTCATAGGTTAAGAAAACGGCAAACGCCAATCCTGTTAGGGCTGGCGTTTTTTGTTAAGCTGGAGATGTCTTTATTCGGCTGCCATAGCCAGCTCAGATTCTATATAGCCCCGGGTATCGATAAACAACCTGTCGAGGTAATTTAACAAGCCTAAGGCGTTGACCCGCGCTGGTGTTGCCACCCCATCCATATGCCGTTCGGACGTAACAACGCCCTGCGTCGTAATCAGGAGCCTGATAGGCCCCGAAACCAGTTCTACGTGTGTTTTTCCCCGAAGCAGACGAACCGATTCGCGTTGGTCCCAATATGGATAGCCTAGCCGAAAGCATTGCTTGGCCTCTGCTTCCGTAAGGCCAACCAGCCGTCGTAGAATTGGTCGGACATGCTGGGGATTCATGGCCCGCGGAAACGAATCGCCTTCGAGCAAAACACCAACGGTGGGCGTCATAGGGTTGCCCTCTATTTTATCCCGAACATATTGAAGAATACCAATTTCGCCATGTTTTGTGTAGTCGGGAAACCATATCTGCACCTTTCGCCCAAGATAGCGGGTCAACTCCTTTGCCGTGAGTGTTGCTAGTGCGTTCATTATGACTGATGCCTGTTCTGTTTCGATAGAATTAAGCATGAATCTATAAATATCAGATGGTTATAGGCGATTGGCAAGAAAATACAATTTTTTGTATTCTACACCATAAATATGTATCTATAAAGCAATAATAATTAGCCAAATGCACAAAAAGCATAAATTATATACACAAAATCAAGAAAAGACACCTTTATAGATACACATTTACCGGAAATGGACTTACGGAGTAGCAAGACAGATTCACTAATCCACTGATAATTAGACTTATACACAACTATTCAGATTAGGCTAAAGATTCGTCTATTCGAGCCATTTCTGGAGCCCGACATGCAGAACCCTGTACTTTGCAGGTGTAGCCTGAATCTAAGACAAACCCATAGCCGTATATAACCTGAAAAGAAGCTTACAGCGTATCGGATCAGGCCACTCTTATGGGGTAGCCTGATTTTCTTGTGTAGCCCTACAGAGCAAATTCTGGGCTTTGGGAGTTAGCTGAACACGAACTTATTCAACTCCTTTTGTTCGCATTTGTACCGTATAAACCGATTCGGTGGCAGTTATGAATAATGTTTTACGGTCTTTTCCACCAAAACATACATTCCCGACCCAGCGCGACGGAATAGGAATAGTACCGATCTTTTTACCGGTCGGATCATACACCGTAACCCCCCGCCCCGACAGATAAAGATTACCCTGATTGTCGAGCGTCATGCCATCGGAGCCCTGGGAGACATACAACTGGCGATTGGTTAAACGACCATCGGCATTGATCTGGTACCGGTATGTTTTGTTGGCCCGTATGTCGGCAACATACAGGTATTTCCCGTCGGGAGTACCAACAATACCGTTTGGCTGCATCAGATCGGCATCGACAACCTGTGCTTCTTTTTGGCCTTTTGGCAAATAATACACTTTCTGGCCGTCGATATCCGGCTTTTTACGCTCCCAATAATCGCGCTGATAATAAGGGTCGGTAAAATAAATACCCCCTTTCGAATCAATCCATAAATCGTTAGGACCGTTTAGCCGCTGGCCCTTAAAATCGGTCATTAACACCGTTACTTTCTTATCGGGTGTAATAGACCAAAGTTCGTCCTTCGCATCGGCGCAGGAAACCAGATTCCCTTTTTTGTCGAAGTACAATCCATTAGAACGTCCTGCCTTATCCATAAATAAACTTAGCTGGCCATCCGTACCATATTTCCAGATTTTGTCGTTAGGTTGATCCGTAAAATAGATTTCGCCTTTACGATTAACTGCCGGGCCTTCCGTAAAAGTAAACTGACTTGAAATCTGCTTCACAGTAGCGCCCGGAGCCACTACACGAACCGAATCGGCCAGTTGCGCATTCTGCTGTTGGCCAACTGTAATTGTGGGTAGGGCAACAAGCAATGCCAACACTAGCCCAGCTTTATAGAAAAAGGTCATGAGTCGAAACGTAAATACCTACCGAAGACGAACAATGCTTTAATTCTACTGTTTATGGGGTTACTATCGGAGAAAACGCCCGTAACTCGTCTTACAAAACTAGCGCCATAAGTCGAATGGCAGTTAACCCGGATTGCAGAAACAATACTACCACTAATAAGTTTCTATAGAACAACTATACATTTCCATTTAACTTGCCTCTTCTTTACGTATATTGCAAATCGTTCCTTTACCGTTTTTTTCTATTTGAGATCGTCCGCTTTCTATACCAGGGAAGTACTGTTGCTTAATGACTTTATCGAACGTTGACCTAACTAACTGCGAACGGGAGCCAATTCACATTCTCGGCGCTATTCAATCGTATGGCTATTTACTGGCCATTCTTCCCGAAACATATTCAATTGTTCATGCCAGCGATAATATTGCCGAGTTGCTGGGCCTGCCAGCCGAGCAGTTGCTGGGAAAAACAATTGAGTCCGCTTTAGCCGATACAGTGCTGCCAATTGGCTCATTGGTTGAGTTTCTCAATGTTGGCCGCCGAAACGGATCGTGGGATGGTCTGAATCCCTACCAGCTTGTTCTAAACGAAAAAACCTGGAATCTCATCGTTCATCAGCACGAAGGTCTTGTGCTGCTCGAATGGGAGCCCGTCGGCGACCACAACTCGTTTACGAATCAGCAACTGATTTCTCAGGCCCTGACCGAAGTCCAGGCTAGCCGAACGCTAGCCGAACTGCTGCAAAATACGGCACGACGAGTGAAAAAAATTATTGGTTACGACCGGGTGATGGTATATCGCTTTGAGGCCGATTGGCACGGCCATGTTGTGGCCGAAGAAAAAGAACCTCATCTGGAGCCGTATCTGGGTCTGCATTATCCAGCATCTGACATTCCCCGCCAAGCGCGCGAACTTTATAAGGTAAACCTGGTTCGTCAAATTGCCGATGCAGCCAGTAAACCATCCCGCATCCTGTCGGAACCCGACTGGCCTGCTAACCGCCCACTCGACCTGACGCATTCGGTTTTGCGAGCGGTGTCGCCAGTTCATATCGAATACCTTGGCAACATGGGTGTGCGAGCCTCGATGAGCATTTCGCTGCTCTACCAGGGTGAACTCTGGGGCTTAATCTCCTGCCATAATTATTCACCCCGATTTGTGGATTATCCGGCGCGGCAGTCGGCTAAATTTGTCAGTCAGTTATTATCGGCAGCACTCGAATTCCGAAAAGACGAAGAAGACCAATCCAACCTGCTCCATTTTCGTCAGCGAGGGCAATATATTCATGAGCAGTTGCTACTGGACGAAAATGTGGTTCAGGCGCTTACGAAGCGGTCGTTTACTATTCTGGATATAACAAAAGCCTCGGGAGCGGCTCTGCTGTTCAACAATAAAATTTATAAATTAGGCAATACTCCCAGCGAGGCCGACATACTGGCATTAGCCAACTGGATCAAAGCCAGCGACACCGAAACCTTTCTGGAAACCAATCAGTTGCCCAATCTGTATCCACCCGCCGAAGCGTTTCGACAGGTGAGCGCCGGTTTATTAGCCATTGTACTCTCTAAAGAGCTTAATGAATACGTATTTTGGTTTAAGCCCGAGCGGATTCAGGAAGTAACCTGGGCAGGCAATCCTGATAAACCCGTAACCGTTGGCGACGATGGTCAGGCTCGGCTCAGCCCTCGCAAGAGTTTTGAAGCCTGGACGCAAATCGTACACAACACGTCTGATCTCTGGTCTGAAGCCGAGGTTTCGGCCGTTGTTAAACTCCGGGAAGATGTACTTCAGGTAGTAACGAAGCAAGCCAATGAAATTCGGCTGTTGAATCAGCGGCTCCAACTCGCCTACGAAGAACTCGATGCCTTTAGCTACACCGTTTCGCACGATCTGCGCACCCCCCTATCGTCGATCCGGTGTTATTCAGAAATATTACTGGAAGAATACGGCCAGGATTTTAACCCTGATGCGCGGGCACTTTTTCAGAAAGTTGTTGACTCCACCGAACGAATGCGATCGCTGATCCGGCATATTCTGTATTACTCACGCATGGGCCGTACCGAATTAACCAAGCAGTTGATTGATATGCGTAAATTACTGGAAGGTATTCGGGAAGAAATTCTGGTAACGGCTAAAGACCGATCGCTCACTATCGAGATTGGCGATGCTCCGCCTATTGTGGCCGATCCGACCATGGCCCTTCAGTTGTTTACGAACCTAATCAGCAACGCGGCAAAATACACAGGTCCTGTGCCGCAGGCACTTATCCAGATCAACGGAAAACAATCTGACGGCGAAGTTATTTATACTGTAGAAGACAACGGAATTGGTTTCGACATGAAACAGTCAAGCAAGATGTTTGATCTGTTCAAACGTCTGGAAAATGCCCGATCGTTTGAAGGCTCGGGAGTTGGGCTGGCTATTGTAAAACGAATTATCAACCGCCACGAAGGAAAAATCTGGTTTCATAGCGAACCTAATCGAGGCTCAACTTTTTCGGTTTCTTTCCCTTATGAGGTCACAACCTAAACATGGCAGACGTTCTCTATATTGAAGATAATGCAAATGATGCGGATATTTTCAGTCGCCTTATGCACAAACTGAAACTTCCCATCAGCTATAAAGTCATAAACAGTGGCTCCGATGCCGTCGATTACTTAACGGGTCAGGGAAACTATCGGGAGCACCCCTCACCACTTCCCAAACTACTTTTACTCGACCTAAATCTGGTAGGATTAAGCGGTTTCGACATAATACAGTATGCCCGATCGGTTGAACGCACTCGTTACTTACCAATTGTTGCTTTTAGCACATCCGATAACCCAACCGACATTCGATCGGCCTACGAAGCGGGAATCAATGCCTATGTCGTAAAACCGGGAAGCTACCAGGCCACAGCAACCCTGCTGCGCCGAGTCTATGATTTCTGGCTGGAAAATAACACCCGAATCGATAACAAATGACCTCCCTACCCGAACGGCTACGCCAGGAAACCCGCTTACTTCACCAGCAAACCGAGCAACTTTTTTATACGGAAGCGCTCCAGAATGCTACGCTCACCGTTGCGCAATATGAGCATCTGTTGCGTACTCATCTGGTGTTTCATCAGGATCTGGAAACTGCTATCGACCAGCATTCTGACTTTTTTCGGGATTATGAGCCCCTCACTCGCAAAAAAACGCCCTGGCTCCTTGCCGATCTGGATTATCTGAATAGCCCCAAACCCGCGCCAATGGCCAATCTGTTTATAGACTGGTCTCCAATTGCCCTGTTGGGCGCAGCGTATGTAGGCGAAGGTTCGATGCTCGGCGGCACAGTAATCTGGAAGCTTTTACAGAATAACAAAGCTATTGAGCCCCTACTTGCTCAGACCCGTTTTTACCAGGGTTATGGATCAGCAACAGGAAATTACTGGCGCAATTTTGGGAGTTTTCTGACCCGCAACGGATCAGCCACTCCTGATGTGGTTATTGAAGCTGCCAAACAGGCTTTTGTTACTTACCAACAAATTTTCGAGCAAACGGAGCCAGTTCGTCTCCTAAACGAATAGGCTGGCCGCTCAACGCATACCATTACGACAGAACAGGCAAAAACACCTTAAATATTGAGCCAGAACCGGGTTGACTTGTCGCATCGATAGCTCCACCATGACTTTCGGCAACACGTTGACAAATAGCAAGTCCTATTCCGGTTCCACCATAGGTAGCAGTATCGTGCAAACGCTGGAAGGGCGTAAAAATCCGGTCTTTATAGCGTTCATCAAACCCAATTCCATTATCGACAACGGTGATCAGCCAGAACGACGATGCAGGCTGATCCTGTAGTTCAGGTGGTAACACATCGGCCAACGCGGACTGATACCGTATCTGAATAACGGGCTGTCGGCCCGGCAGCGTAAATTTGAGTGCATTGGCAAT
Source organism: Spirosoma sp. SC4-14 (assembly GCF_037201965.1). Lineage (NCBI taxonomy): Bacteria > Pseudomonadati > Bacteroidota > Cytophagia > Cytophagales > Cytophagaceae > Spirosoma > Spirosoma sp. SC4-14. The sequence goes on from NZ_CP147518.1 coordinate 6,236,021, forward strand.
CAGGTTCTGAAACAATTGCCGCAAACGCGACGAACTCCCCCGAACGGCGGGCAATGGTACGGTATCGATTCGGGCTTTTTTTTCGGTAATACGTATCTCCAGATCGCTAAGCACGTCGGTTACAACATCGGTTAACGATACTTCCGCAAACGGTTCCCGCTGTGTAGTTAACTGCGAATAGGTGAGCAAATCTTTGATGAGCAGTTGCATTCGCCGGGCCGATTTCTGAATTCGCCGAATCATATCCCGTTCGCCATCCGACAAATTATCGGCAAACTGGCTATTCAGCATATCGCTAAAAGCCTGAATCCGGCGAAGCGGTTCCTGCAAATCGTGGGAGGCTATCTGCGCAAACTGTTGCAAGTTTTCGTTCGAACGCTTCAGTTCGGCGTTTGCTTCTCTTAGCTCGGAAGCCTGTTGCTGAGCGGCCAGCTCGGCCTTTTTACGGTCAGTAATGTTATTGTACGTTACCACAACGCCGTTGGTACCCTGTTTCACAGCCGACACCTCAAACCAGCCTTCCAGGCCAAAATCATCACGATAGTATTGAGTACTCCGCTCCGATTTTCCCGTTTCTACGACCCGAATATACAGGTCAAAAAAGCCGTTTTCGCGATTGCCCGGAAATACAGTCAGCAAGGTTCGCCCAACAATTTGGTCGGGCGTCATAAAATTACTTTTTATAACCGCTTCGTTGGCCGTATCCATCATAAAATCGATGATAAGACCGGCTTCGTTGCGGATGGCGGTCATAGCAATAATGCTATTCAGCGATGCATCCAATACCGTTCGCAACTGATGCGTTTGCTGTTCGAGGTCCTGAGTTTGTTCAGCTACTCGTTGTTGCAGCAATTCTTCCGACCGTTTGCTATCGGTAATGTCGATAACCGTCCCGGTAAATCGGCTGGCTATGCCCTGCTCATTAAAAAAAGCCTGTCCATTGGCTCGTATCCAGCGCAGACTTCCATCTTCAATACCTACTGTCCGATATTCGATATCGTAACGGCCAGCGCTTCCGGGTTGCAAAGCAGCCTGCACCACCCGGTCTGTACGCTCCCGATCATCGGGATGCAGTGCCTTCAGAAACACAGAATAATCGACAAAAGCGGTTGGCGATAAGCCAAACAATTCTTTTGTTCGCTCCGACCATATCAGTTCGCCCGTCAATGGATTCATATCCCAGGTTCCGAGTTGCGCCGACTGAATGGCCAGCCGTAATCGCTCTTCGGTTTCGCGGGTCTGCATCTCCGCTCGTTTACGATCGGTTACATCAACCAATACGCCCGAAAACGTCACGGGTTCGCCACTGGCATTATACGTCAATTGACCACGGGCAAGCACCCATTTACTTTCTTCTTCCCGATTCACAATCCGGTACTCTGCCTCATAATTCTGACCCGACTGCATAGACCTCTGAATCAACTGAATGATTCGATCCCGATCGTCGCTATGAATATTGTTTGTAAATACATTCAGAGGTAGCCCTTCAGTTGCATCAGCGCTTTTCTGGTCGAACATCCGCAACAGATTGGAGTCGCCATATACTCTATCGCTATCGATATCCCAAAACCAGGTGGCAATAAGACCAATGCTAAGGGCAGTCTGAAACTGGTTATAGGAACGCAGCAACAAGGCTTCTTCGGGGTGCGGAGAACGTTGATAGTTAAGTTGATTCATAACCGATGGCGAATACTCCCACTAAACTACAAACTAACCAGAAATTAAACAGATTACTTATTAAGCGACCTGCAATGCATACAAAAAAGCCTCCTGACCAGTCAGGAGGCTTTCAGTATTAGAGAAAACAATAAGAACTATTGGCTAACCGATGCTTTTTTCATGCTCTTATGCATGTGTTTCATACTTTTAGCAGAATCGGCTTTTGCATCATCGCCCATCTTTTTCGCCCCGTGCTTCATTTGCCTGGCCTCTTTTTTGGCCATTTTAGCCTCTTTCTTCGTCTCATCCTGAGCAAATGCAGCGCCTGCCATCAACAGGATGGCTACAGCAGCAATCATTACCTTTTTCATAGAATTTATTGATAGATGATTAACATACTACCAACAGACCATAGACTAAAAGGTTATTAAACTTCTGTTAAAACAAACTTGTTCACCCAATCAGGAATTGCCCGATTTGACCGACTTTTTCTTGACCTTTGTCGACGTTGTTCCCGTTCGAACGCTGCTGTGTGCATCCGTTTTTGTTGTCCCATTACCGCCTGCCCTGCCGGCCTGGTTTTGTTCCAGCGTAGTACCCGTTCCAGTTGAGACCCCCATTGTGCCATCGTGAGTATTGGCGGCCGATGGGTTTGACCGTACCTCATCAACAGGCGAGATCGTACCGGCCGTAGTAGAGGCAGCTTTTGTTGTAGGCCGGGTTTGTTTTTGCTGGGCCATAGCCGTTCCTGCCAGTAGCAGCAAACAGGCAACGGTTGTTGTTAGGTTAATCATCAGTATCGTTTGTTTAGTTGATGATAACCTAACTCACGCCATCAGTACAGGTTTACAAATGCTCCAGAATCCAAGCAAACGGACTTGCCTATACAGCTACTTTAAATTCTGATGTCAGATGGAACTGAATATCGGGGTTATTTTGCTGATTCATGCGTAACATCCACTCCGATTCGGCCAGAAACACCGGATTCCGATCTTTATCGTAGGCGATCTGATTCCCTTTCAAGCGGATAAATTCAGCTAGTTTGGCAGGGTTTTCGGCCGTAATCCAGCACGCTTTGGTATAGTTGAGTGGTACCCAACGGCATTTGGCTCCGTATTCGTTTTCCAGACGATATTGAATAACTTCGAACTGGAGCTCCCCAACGGTTCCAACAATTTTTCGATTGCCCAAATCGAGCGTAAACAACTGGGCAACTCCTTCGTCGGTCAGTTGCTGAATACCCTTGTCGAGCTGCTTCGATTTCATGGGGTCGAGATTGACCAACTCTTTAAAAATTTCGGGTGAAAAGCTCGGAATCCCCTGAAATTGTAACTCTTCGCCTTCGGTCAGCGTATCACCAATTTTGAAGGTTCCGGTATCGTATAAGCCAACAACATCGCCCGGAAACCCTTCCTCAACCACACTTTTGCTATCGGCCATAAAACTAAAAGGCGACGCAAACCGAACGTTTTTGTCCAAACGGGTATGATGATAAAACTTACCCCGCTCAAACACGCCGGAACAAATCCGCAGAAAGGCAATCCGATCGCGGTGGCGCGGGTCGAGGTTGGCGTGGATTTTAAAAATAAAACCACTAAAATTCTTTTCGTCGGGCAAAACCTCCCGCTTGTTAGTTGGGCGGGCAATGGGTTCGGGTGAAATCTGACAGAACCCTTCGAGCAATTCTTTTACACCAAAATTATTGACCGCCGATCCAAAAAACACCGGAGCCAGCTTACCGTCCAGATAGGCCTGCCGGTCGAATGCATCATAGACGCCTTCAATCAGTTCGACGTCTTCGCGCAGTTGCTCGGCATCGCGCGGCCCTACTTTCTGGTCCAGCAATGAATCGGCCAGTTCAATGGGCAGCACATCGTCTTCGACTTTCGTTTTATTAACTTTAAAGAAATATAATTTTTTCTCGATCAGGCTATAAACGCCTTTAAAGTCGGAACCCATATTGACGGGCCAGGTCATGGGCCTAACCCGGATGTTGAGCTTCTCTTCAAGTTCATCGAGCAGGTCGAACGGGTTACGGCCTTCGCGGTCGAGCTTGTTAATGAAAATAATAACCGGTGTGTCGCGCATCCGGCAAACCTCCATCAGGCGCTCGGTTTGCTCCTCAACGCCTTTCACACAGTCGATCACCAGAATTACACTATCGACAGCCGTAAGTGTCCGATAAGTATCTTCGGCAAAATCTTTGTGACCAGGGGTATCCAGAATATTAATTTTCAGATTATCGTACTCGAACGTCATCACCGATGTAGCCACGGAAATACCCCGTTGCTTTTCGATTTCCATAAAATCGGACGTAGCCGTCTTCTTGATTTTATTGGATTTTACGGCACCTGCCGTTTGGATAGCACCACCAAATAGCAGCAGTTTTTCGGTCAATGTGGTTTTACCGGCATCGGGGTGACTAATGATCGCAAAAGTTCGCCGGCGAGCCGTTTCAGCCTGTATATTCGTTTGCATTATTCTCAGAATCAGAACACAAAAATACGAAGATAAGTGAAGAATGAAGAGTGAAAAATGAAGAATAGTTGCAGACTTAATCAGGTACTCTTCATTTTTCTATCTTCATTCTTCACTTATTTTAAACAAACGCCCACAATAAAAGTGCCCATCCGGCAATCATGGCAACGCCACCCAGTGGAGTGATCGCACCAAGCCAGGTAATCCCCGTGAAACAGAGAATATAGAGCGAACCGGAGAAAATCAGCGTACCGCCCAGCAAGGAATAGCCCGACCAGTTCAGGAGCTTTACGATTGACGGATTGCTGCTAAACACCTGCATTAACACGCCTACCAGTACAAGAGCCAGGGCATGGTAGAACTGATATTTAACGGCTGTTTCGAAGGTGGCTGTGCGCCCGGAGGCTTCCAGCATCCCCCGCAGAGCATGTGCCCCAAATGCACCAAGCGCAACGCCCAGCAGCCCCAGGGCCGCTCCCGATTGAATAAAAAATTTCATAAATCTGAACCAAGATTTTAACGAGATTATACGGATTAATGAGCCTAAAACTGCAATGTAAATCCTAGTAGTCTTTACAATCTTGTTAAAATCTTGGTTCAGACACGATTTCCAAAAATAGCACTTCCAACCCGAACCAGCGTACTCCCTTCTTCAACGGCAATCAGATAGTCGCCACTCATCCCCATTGAGAGTTCTGAAAACTGAACATTTTTCCGATTTATCGTTGCCAGTTTATCATATAACTGCTTTAAACCACGAAATTCCTGCCGAATCTGTATCTCATTCTCGGTGTTGGTTGCCAGCCCCATTAACCCAACAATGCGGATGTTTGGCAAGCTTTCCAGCATTGGTTCATTCAGCAGGTCTTCGGCTTCGTCGGGCAAAAGGCCAAACTTCGTTTCTTCGTCGGCAATATAAATTTGAAGCAGGCAATTAATAATCCGGTTGTTTTTTGCGGCCTGTTTGTTGATTTCCTGTAGCAGTTTCAGGCTATCGACCGAATGGATCAATGCTACAAATGGGGCTACGTATTTAACCTTGTTTGTTTGTAGATGACCAATCAGGTGCCACTCAATGTCGCCTGGAAGCAGTGGATATTTTTCAACCATTTCCTGAACTTTGTTTTCTCCAAACTTGCGGCAACCTGCTTCATAAGCCTCGCGCAGCATATCGACGGGCTTCGTTTTAGTAACAGCAATTAGTTGAGCGCGGCCATCCAGTTCTGTTTCAATTCGACGAATATTATCAGCGATCTTCATAAGGCAAACCTCGGTTCAGTACCGACCGTTTATTAATATTGTGCAAAGATAGGTTTGAGAACTACGCGAAATCATGTAGTTTTTGCCCCTAAACAGTCTAAATGGTACAATAAACCAATGGATGATGTAGTTTTGGTAAGGATTTAACCACAACCCGTCAGCTTAATACTTAATACGAATGGAACCTAGACCACAATCACAAAATAATAGTCGTAGTTATCTGCTGGCTGCCCTGCTGGTGCTGGCGGCATTGAACCTACTACTACTCTATTTTTATTACCAGGAGCGCCAGGACAACAAAACGAAGGACGCCACCATTGCGGCCAAAACAGAAGAAGTCCTGTCGGCCAAAACCAAACTAGACTCTATTTCGGCCCAACTGGATGCTAAAATTGCCGAGATTCAACAATTAGGGGGCAATGTTGATTCCCTGATGAAGGTAAAGGCCCAACTGGAAGTTGATAAGCGTGAACTACGGAATGTCAACACATTTGATAGTAAGAAGTACGAACAGAAAATCAGAAACTATCAGGCTATACTGGCTCAGAAAGATCAGGAAATTGCCCGCCTAAAAGAAGAAAATGGGGTATTGACCCAGCAAAATGAATCGCTGGCGCAGGAAAACAATAGCCTGAAAGCCGAAAAGCAAACATTAAGTGATTCGGTTGTAGCTGTATCGTCGAAAAATCAGGAACTAGCCGAAAAAGTCACGATAGCAGCAGCACTCCGGGCCGAAAACATTACTGTCGATGCCATCAACAAACGAGGTAAAGAAAAAGATGGCGGCAGTTATAAAGCCCGGAAAATTGATAAAATTAAAGTGTCGGTTCGGCTGGCGCCCAACGGTCTGGCCAAGCAGGAAGAAAAAGATCTCTACATGCGCATTCTGGACCCAAGCGGTGCTGTTGTTTCAGACATGGCAACGGGTTCGGGCGAGTTTACCTATAACGGCCAGGGTATGATTTATACAGCCATGCAACGGTTCATGTTCGACAACAGCCGTCAAACGGTCGATTTTATCTACGGCCGGGGCGGTCAACGCTTCAGTTCAGGAGCATACACCATCGAAATATACTGCGAAGGCTTCCGAATTGGCGAAGGCGGCTTTACGGTGAAGTAAAAGAAGTGAAGAGTGAAACATAAGAAGATGCAGTTCCTATTTTTCATTCTTCACTTTGCACTCTTCACTTCTTTTCTTTACCTTTGCGGCCTCATATTCAAACCAATATACGTACAATGTTTCTTAATAACTACGAAACGGTGTTCATTTTAACTCCCGTTTTATCTGAAATTCAGATAAAGGACGCCGTTGACAAGTTTCGCAAAGTGCTAACCGACAACGGTGCGGAACTCGTTCATGAAGAAAGTATGGGCCTTCGCAAACTGGCCTATCCGATCCAGCACAAGAACACGGGTTACTACCAACTCATTGAGTTTAAGGCTCCCGGCACTATTGTTGAAAAGCTTAACACCGAATATCTTCGGGATGAGCGCGTGATCCGTCATCTGACGGTTTCGCTTGACAAACATGCAGTTGCGTATAACGAACGGAAGCGTAACGGTCTAGTGGGTAAGAAAAAACAAACCGAAAACGCCGGGGAGGCCAAGTAATCATGAGTTTGCAAAACGAATCAGTCTCGAAAACCGAGAACCGCAAAAAATACGACCGTTTTAAGAAAGCGGGGATTAAATATATCGACTACAAAGACGGCAACTTCCTGCTGAAATTGCTGAACGAACAGGGCAAAATCCTTCCTCGTCGGCTAACCGGAACAAGCCTGAAAAACCAGCGTAAAGTGGCCCAGGCCGTCAAACGCGCTCGTCATCTGGCTATCCTGCCTTATGTAGGTGATTCTCTGAAATAAAGTTTACAGTTCGCTTTTAACTGAAAACAGAAAACTGTAAACCGCACGGGCGGCCCCGTGAAAACTATTTTCAAAAAATGGAAATCATTTTAAAAACAGATATTGCCGGCCTGGGCTATAAAAACGATATCGTTATAGTTAAGCCAGGTTATGGCCGCAACTACCTGATTCCTCAGGGGTATGCGATCATGGCAACCGATTCTAATCGCAAAATCGTTGCCGAAAACATTCGTCAGGCTGCTCACAAAGCCGAGAAAATTAAGAACGACGCTCAGGCTTTGGCCGATGGCATTGGCGATATCACGCTGACCATCCCTGCAAAGGCGGGCGAAAGTGGTAAAATTTTTGGCCGGGTTACCAATACGCAGGTAGCCGATGCACTGCGCGAAAAAGGATTCGATATTGATCGGAAGAAAATTACGGTCGACGATGTTAAAACGCTTGGTAGTTACGAAGCCTCGCTGGATCTTCACAAAGATGTGAAACATAAAGTAAAATTTGAGGTTGTAGCGGCTGAATAAGCTACCCCAACTTCTCTTAAAACCGACCGGCCCGTACTAACGTGGCTGGTCGGTTTTTTTGTTATCTTTGAGTAAACGAAACAGGCTCAAATGGTTACGCTCGATTTAGATCAATTGATGGAAGCGCCCAATCTTAAACTGCTTATGCAGCAGGCAGAAGTCGCCCTGCGCAGCGAAGAACGGCAACGACAGGCGTATTATGAGTGGATACATGAAGACCAGAAGGCCGAATTTATAAACAGTCGCCAGCCAAAGAGAAAGAGCAACACGGGGCTGCGGTTGGTAATTTGTATAGCTTACTAAAAGCCTATCTCATCAAACATCGCTTGGGCCGGGTAGCCTCCGAAAAAGCTATGATTTCGCTAACGCGCAACGACTACGAACCCGACATCTGTTTCTGGACGACTGCTCACGCTCAGGATTTCGATAGCGATAGTTGTTGAAGTCCTCTCAAAAAGCACTGAAAAAGTTAACCGGGGTATTAAGTTTGAGGATTATGCAGCGCATGGCATTCAGGAATACTGGATTATAGATCCCACGAAGCAACTCATTGAACAGTACATACTGGATACTGATCTACAAGCCTTCGCACTAGATATTACAGCCCGTCTCCAGCATGATATTGCGTCTAAAGTTGTTGCGGGTTTTCTGACTCCCGTAAGCGCCGGATTCGATGAAGCCATCAGCAACGAGACGCTGACAGAACTGCTGCTCACGTGTTAATCGCTAAAAGCACCATTTACGCAAAAGGTCGGCTTCCTGGCCGACCTTTGCATTATCAGACTTTGGCTTCAATTTCGGTGTAATACCATTCAAGCGGAGCTTTGTAATTCTGAAATATGGTATGAATCTCGTCAAAAGCTTTTGCGTTTTTATACTTGATTTGCCGCCAATCGGTGGGTTCCAGCAATTTCAGTGTTTCACTTAGCGTTAACTTTTGGGCATCCTGCCAATATACGAGCTTTTTCTTTTCGGCAATTGTGCGATAAAGCAGATCGCGGGCACGGATTGAGAAAGCAATTTCCTGTAGTGTTAAAGGCGGGATTCCTTCTATGTATTTCTGCCGCCGGTTAATTTCGTCATGGGCCTGGTCGATTAGTTCATGTAGTGATTCAAAGCTGAGCGTTTTAATGCGTTTCTGGAGGGACATTGCAATTAGGTAAGTCGAAAAGAATAATTTCTCCGTGCAAAGTAAAAAAATAAACGAATATATCTCCTCAACTGCATATAGATGTAGTAATAAATAAATCCATATTACTTTATTTTTTATTTAACGCAACCTTTATATACATAATTTGTGGTCTTAATGGGCATTTGGTCCTTGCAAACAAACAATTAATTAACTCCCTAAAAATCAGCACTCTAAAGCTCAAAATATCTTTCTAAAAAAGGAGCTAATCAGGTCTCTTTTGTGTTAATTTAGTATGCAATACCATACCGAATTCTCGCCTGAATCACTGCCCTACCGCATCGGTCTCAATAGCCGTGTGATAACGGTTGGGTCTTGTTTTGCTGATGTTATGGGGCAACGGCTGCTGGATTATAAACTGGCCGTCTTAACTAACCCTTTCGGAACGATCTTCAATCCGGTTTCAATTGCCAAACTACTAACCATGGCTCTCCAGGGCGCAACACCCGACGAAAACCGGTATGTTGAACGCGATGGTGTATGGTTTCACTACGACTTCCATTCGTCGCTTTGGGCCTATAGTCGGGACGAATTACGGGCCAAACTTATTCAGTGCCTGTCAGAAACGGCTGATGCTATACGAAAAGCAGATTTCCTGATTATAACGCTGGGGACCTCGGTCGTTTACCGACATATTGAAACAGGAAAAGTTGTAGCCAACTGCCACAAAATGCCGGGTCAATTGTTCGAAAAGTACCTCTATCAGATCAACCACCTTCGCGACGATATGACCCGTCTTCTAAAAACAATACATAAGGCAAATTCCACACTTAAAGTCCTCTTAACAGTTAGTCCGGTTCGGCATACCCGCGATACGCTTCCGCTCAATCAGGTAAGCAAATCGATTCTGCGCGTCATAGCCCACGAACTAACGATCTGGAACGATTGGGTTATGTATTTTCCGGCCTATGAACTGGTCGTCGATGATCTGCGCGATTATCGGTTCTACGAGGCCGATCTTATTCATCCCAATGCGCAGGCTCATGATTATGTTTTTGCCAAACTTGCCGAAAGCGCCTTTACAGCCGACTTACAGCGCTTTGTTACGGACTGGACACAAATTCGTAAATCACTCGCTCATCGCCCTCTGTATGGCCATAGAACGATTGCTCATCGACGCTTTTTAACCAGACTAGTAGCACAATTGGAAGCTTTATCGAACCGAGTCGACGTTTCGGCGGAACTGGCAGCGGTGCGAAGTCGTTTAGAACAAGGAGAAAAAGAGGAACCCGCCACCGAAACCGAATTGGTTTAATCTAATTTGGTCTGACAGTTCATCTCTGCTCCTTTCCTTCTTTCATGTATGTCTGATTATCGATTAGCTAAAGAATCTGTTCTACAAGCACTGAGCAACGTTGAAGAACCCGACCTCAAACGCGATATTGTTTCGCTAAATATGGTGAAAGATATCGTGCTCGGAATTGGTCAGGTTCAGTTTACGGTCGTTTTAACAACGCCAGCCTGCCCTTTAAAAGAAGTTATTCGGAAACGGTGCGAAGATGCTATTCATACCTACATTGGTGCCGACATTGAGGTGAAAATAAATATGACCTCCGATGTTACCTCAACCCGTGCCAATGCGCCAACGCTTCCAGGTGTAAAAAATATCATTGCGGTGTCATCGGGTAAGGGCGGAGTTGGCAAATCGACCGTAACGGCCAATCTGGCCATTGCACTCCACAAATCGGGGGCTAAAGTAGGGATTATCGATGCTGACATTTACGGTCCATCGATGCCTACCATGTTTGGTGCCGAAAACATTCAGCCACGCATTTTTCAGGTCGACGGTCAAACCAAAATGGAACCCATCCAGCAATTTGGCATAAAAATGCTATCGATGGGATTTCTGGTAGCCCCCGGCCAGGCTATTATCTGGCGCGGCACAATGGCTGGCCGAGCTTTGCAACAGTTCTTTTCTGATGCCGACTGGGGCGATCTGGATTATTTACTGATCGATTTGCCTCCCGGAACAGGCGACATTCACTTAACACTGGTTCAGACGGTACCCGTTACGGGAGCAATTATTGTAACAACTCCTCAAAAAGTGGCGCTGGCCGATGCCACTAAAGGGTTGGCCATGTTTCGGCAACCGCAGATTAATGTACCGGTGCTGGGAGTCATTGAGAATATGTCTTATTTCACACCAGCCGAGCTACCTGACCATCAGTATTATATTTTTGGAAAAGGAGGAGGCAAACAACTGGCCGACGAATTTGATGTTCCGCTGTTAGGTCAGATTCCGCTTGTGCAAAGCATCCGTGAAGCGGGCGACGAAGGTCGGCCAGCCATTAGCTCGGGCGAGCCAGTTGCCAGCGACGCCTTCCGGGCAACGGCCGAAGCCCTGGCGCAACAAGTGGCGATTCGGAATGCTACCATAGACCGCACCAGGCGCGTTGAAGTAGCCTAATCAATACCTGGCAGGGCCATGTCTTAGACCGGCGCTGCCAGTTGCATAAAACCTCGACAACCTGTAACTTTACCGTAAATACAAAACTTCATGGAGACGGTAGTTAATAACGATCAACTGATTACAAAAATCGAACGTGCACTCGACAGTATGCGGCCTTATCTGGCTGCCGATGGGGGCAACGTGCGAGTGCTGGAAGTGACCGACGACAAAACCGTCCGACTCGAACTGATTGGCTCTTGTGGTTCCTGCCCAATGTCGGCCATGACGTTCAAAGGTGGTCTGGAAGAAGCGATCTTACGGGCGGTGCCAGAAATAGCTAAAGTCGAAGCGATTAACATCACGCCAGCGTTTTAGCCTCATTTAGCAATGACGTCTAAATTAATATCGATCCTGAACTGATTGGAGGCACGCCTGTGTTTAGAGGCACCCGTGTGCCAGTACAATCACTTATTGATCACCTGGAGGGAAACATTTCCATTGAAGAATTTCTGGATGATTTCCCTACTGTTTCAAGAGAACAGGCTATGGCTTTCCTGGAGCTAGGCATGGCTTCTTTAATTAAAGAAGCCTCTCTATGAGGCTATTGCTAGACGAAAACTTACCCAAACGTTTACGATTTCGATTAGTTTCCAGAATAGGTATCTCCGATGTTAAAACTGTTCGCGAAATGAACTGGAATGGTCGGAAGAAGAAGAGCTACTTGGGTTATTAACATTCAATGGATTTGAGGTATTGATTACTGCCGGCAAGAGCCTGTACAAACAACAAAATTTAGATAAGTTTGCGGTTACAGTACTTGTCTTAAACGTCAAGACAACTAAATATCAGGATATTCAACCAATCTTACCTAAGCTTTACGATTTATTAGATAAGCTACCGATTGGTAAAGTAGTTATCATTGATCCGTAAGGATAGAGCCGCTTATTTAAAACAGGCGGCTTTTTTGTTTCTTTGCACCCGTATCTTCTCCTCAATTCAGTGAAAGTAGGCATTTTCTTCGGTGGACCGGCGCGGGAGCGTGAGGTGTCGTATGCAGGTGGGCGTACAGCTCTGGCTAATTTAGACAAAGGCTTATTTGAGCCTGTTCTGGTATTTGTCGATGGCCGTGGGCACTTTCGGCTTGTCGAACCCGATTTTCTGGATGCACCCTCGCTCCGGGATGCACTTCCGCAGGATAATTCAGGCTTCTCGGTCTACGACGAATCGCTCGATCCTGATGTGCTGGAGGCCACCTTGCCCGAAATTCGCCCAGAACACTTCCGGCATTACTTCGACTTTGCTTTTCTTGCCATGCACGGCCCCGATTGCGAAGACGGCGCCATTCAGGGTTTGCTCGAATGGTATAAAATGCCCTATACCGGCCCCGGCCTGGTTGGGTCGGCAGTAGGTATCAACAAAATTCTGCAAAACGAACTGATTGCGCTCGCCAACGGACAGCAGAAGAAAACAGCTACCATCAGCCGCGATGCGTATGAACGAGCCGATAAAGCCCAGTTTTTTCAGTCGCTGATCGATCATCTGGGTTTGCCAATTGTGGTGAAAGCACCTCACCAGGGTTCTTCAATTGGCGTATCTATTGTTCGCGAAGCTAATCTTACACAATTCTGTCGCTCGGTGGAGCAATGTTTCTTCACAATGAGCATTCAACCCGACGGCTGGAGCAAACTAAGCGAATGGTCTGACTTATCGCCCGACGAAAAGCAGGAACTGGCCCAAACAATGGTTAGTCTCGATTCGGGAATAAGTTTCCCTGTCGTTATTGAGCAAACGGGCGAAATAATTCGACATCCTAAAGATTTTGTTGAAAAGCTCGATGCCCTTACAAGCTCCTCTACCGAATTTCCGATTACGCTGGCATCGCTCAATGCAGAAGATGAAGTACTGTTCGAAGAGTTTATCAGCGGGCAGGAATTTTCGTGTGGAGTCATTCAGGACGACGATCAGATGGCCATTGCCCTGCCTCCAACTGAAATTTACAACGTAACCAGTTTCGATTTCGAGTCGAAATATAAACTCAATACAACAAAGAAACGAATTCCAGTTGATACAACACTGGAGAACAACCGAAAAATACAACTGGCAGTAGCCGATGTATTTACCCGGCTTGGCATTAATGTTTATGCCCGAATCGACGGTTTCCTGACTGCCGACGGGCGCGTACTGCTGCACGATCCGAATACCATTCCGGGCATGTCGCCATCGTCGCTAATTTTCAAACAAATGGCTGAAATTGGCTTAAATCTGGCTAATTCGCTAACCTACCTTATTCGCCAATCATTACGCGAGCGTATTCGTACCGGCAAAGATACCTTCTATCTTAAACAGCTGTTGGCTGGTCTGGACGCGCAGTTGGCCAACCGTAAGGCTAATCCGCTGCCCGAACACGTTATTTCGTTCGGCCCGAACGACGACGAGTTTGTGGCGGCCAAACAGCAGTATAATGAGCGGGCAGCTTCAGGAACAGTGAATCCGACGCTGATGTACATTAAAAGCAAGTCCGAATCATACGAAATTCCGGTACATTTTCTCTTTAAGGAAACCATTGTCGAACTGGAAACAGCTCTCCGTCAACCCCGGCATCCGCTACTGGTTGAAACCACCGAGCGAACCGCTCATATAACTGCCCGATATCTGTAACAGATCTGTTTGGGAAACTACCGTAAGGATTTGGTAGACCACCGTGGAATTGTAATTTTGGCCAATAATCGCTTATAGCTTAATCTGCCCCTTACACGATGACAACGACCCTTGATGCTTCTACTCAGCAACGAATTGACCAATGGCTGGGTGGCAACTACGATTCTGATACCAAAGAAACGATCCAGCATTTGATCGATTCGGGAAATATTACCGAATTAACCGACTCGTTCTACCGCGATCTCGAATTCGGAACTGGCGGCCTGCGCGGTGTGGTTGGCGTAGGCTCGAACCGAATGAACCGCTACACGGTTGGAGCAGCTACGCAGGGCCTGTGCAACTACCTCAATGCCGCTTTCCCCGATCAGGACATTAGCGTGGCCATCGCCCACGATAGCCGCCGGATGAGTCCCGAATTTGCCCGGCTGGTAGCCGATATCTTCTCGGCCAATGGTATAAAAGTTTTTCTTTTTAGTGCCTTACGGCCAACGCCTGAATTATCGTTCGCCATTCGCCAACTGGGTTGTCAGAGCGGTATTGTTGTAACGGCCTCTCATAATCCGCCCGAATACAACGGCTACAAAGTGTACTGGAACGATGGCGCCCAGGTAGTATCGCCACACGACAAAGCCATTATTGCCGAAGTCAATAAAATCAAGTCGGTCGATGAGATTAAATTCGATGGCGCGCCCGAGCGAATCCACATGATCGATGAGGAGATTGACGTGCCCTATATCGAACGGATTAAGTCCAACGCTGTTAATCCGGATGTTATCAAGCGTCAGGCCAATCTGAATATTGTTTATACACCAATTCATGGTACAGGCATCACGCTTGTGCCACGTGCGCTCGATGCGCTTGGTTTTAACAATGTGCATATTGTTGAACAGCAGGCAACCCCCGACGGCAATTTTCCGACCGTTAAATCACCCAACCCCGAAGAGCGAGCTGCCATGCAACTGGCGCTTGACCTGGCCCTATCGCTCAATGCCGATCTGGTAATGGCTACCGACCCCGACGCCGACCGTGTTGGCGCCGGAGCCCGCAACCATCATGGCGAATTTGAATTGCTGAATGGCAATCAGATGGCTAGCCTTATTATTTACTACCTGCTCAACGCCTGGAAAGATGCTGGTAAACTGACCGGCAAGGAGTTTGTTGCCAAAACAATTGTTACAACCGATCTGATCGATCAGATGTGCGAGCGGTATGGTGTAAAGTGCTACAATACCCTGACAGGTTTCAAATATATTGCCGAAGTCATTCGGGAATTGGAAGGTCAGGAACAGTTTATTGGCGGTGGCGAAGAAAGCTATGGTTACCTGATTGGCGATTTTGTCCGCGACAAAGACGCCATTGCGTCCTGCGCCATGATTGCCGAGCTGACTGCCTATGCCAAAGATCGTGGCCAGAGCCTGTTCGATATGCTCATGGCCATGTATCAGGAAAACGGCTTCTATTATGAAGCGCTTGTTTCGCTGACGAAGAAAGGCAAATCAGGAGCCGAAGAAATTCAGCAGATGATGGCCAACTTCCGGGCAAACCCACCGCAGTCAATTGCCGGATCGCCCGTTATTCGTGTTGACGACTACAAAGCCCTGACCCGACTGGATGCCCGGAGCGGCCAGACAAGCGCTATTGAAGCCGGTAAAATGGGCATTGAGTCGTCGAACGTACTTCAGTTCTTTACCGCCGATGGCACCAAAGTTTCGGCCCGGCCTTCAGGTACGGAGCCTAAGATTAAATTCTACGTCAGCGTTCGTGAGCCCCTCGAAAGCAAAGAAGCTTTCGACGACACGTATGCACAGCTAAAAGCAAAAGTGCAGAAAGTAATTGACGAGCTGCAACTAGTCTAAATTGCTATTTTTTCCCTAAAAAAGCCAGATTACGCAAGTAATCTGGCTTTTTTTATTGGTTACAATAAAAAATTAAAATTCTATTAATTAGAATTGCCAGAATAATGCTTTAAGGATAAGTACTAAGTAATTATCCTGTATCTTTTTTCTTGGATCATTTTATCTATTCTAATTAACCTTATGGTTTACAACTGTTTGAAACGGGTGTATTACACCTTACCAATCGTGCTGCTATGCTGGCTCGTGTGTACGGGAGCGTTTGCTCAGGAACGTAAAATTACTGGCCGGGTTACGGATGGAAACGACAACAATGCCCTACCCGGTGCCAACGTTGTGGTTAAAGGCACACAAACGGGTATGGTTACCGATGCCACTGGGCAATTCTCACTCAATGTTCCTGCCGGGCGCGATGTGCTAACGATTTCGGCAATCGGTTATGTAGCGCAGGACGTTACGATTGGTAGCCGAACAACCATCAACATTACCCTTTCTCCCGACATTAAAACACTCAACGAAGTTGTGGTAACGGGATACGGTGCCCAGGCTAAACGCGACATTACGGGGGCCGTAGCAACGGTAGATGCCAAACAACTGCTGTCTGTTCCGGCCACAAACGTAGGACAGGCACTTCAGGGTCGTGTAGCCGGTGTAACGGTGGGTAACGAAAATGCACCGGGTGGCGGAGTTATGGTCCGGATTCGGGGGTTTGGAACTATCAACGACAACTCCCCTCTCTACGTTATCGACGGGGTGCCTACCAAAGGCAACCTGAACACCCTGAACCTGAACGACATCGAGAGCATGCAGATTCTGAAAGATGCGTCGGCAGCATCGATCTACGGTTCGCGGGCGGGCAATGGTGTGGTGATCATTACCACTAAAAAAGGAAAAGCCGGAAAGCCTAAGTTTACGTACGATATGTACTATGGCTCACAGCGACATGGCAAGTTACTCGACATGCTTAACACGCAGGAGTATGCCAATCTGATCTGGGAATCTCGGAAAAATTCGGGAGTTGTAGCCGCAAACGGCAATCCGCTCCATTCGCAGTTCGGTAATGGCCCAACTCCCGTCATTCCCGATTATATTCTGCCTAGTGGCGCTTTTGAAGGCGATCCGCGTGTAGCCCGCAATCCAGACGGAACGTATGTAAATTACAACAACGACATCAACTCGTCGAAATTTCTGCTGATTACGAAAGCCAATAAAGAAGGTACCAACTGGATGGAAGAAATTTTTCGGGTAGCCCCCATTCAAAATCATCAGATAGGTGTTTCGGGAGGTGGCGAAAATGGGCGTTATGCCATGTCGCTCAACTATTTCAACCAGGATGGGATCATGAAGTATACCGGCTACAAGCGCTATTCGCTGCGGTCGAATACAGAATTCAACGTTACCAAACGGGTTCGGGTTGGTCAAAACTTTCAGGTTGCCTACGGTGAGCGAGTGGGACAACCCAGTGGAAACAATACCGAAAGTAATCCAATCTCGTTTGCTTACCGCATTCAACCCATCATTCCGGTTTATGACGTAGCAGGTAACTTTGCAGGTACACGCGGTGGCGATCTGGACAATGCCTTCAACCCAATGGCCGATTTATACCGGAACAAGGACAACGTTCAGAAAGAAATTCGCCTTTTTGGTAATGCCTTTGCCGAAGTCGACATTCTGCCAAACCTGACGGCTCGAACCAGTTTCGGTATTGACTACAATTTGTTCAACTACCGCAACTACTCGATTCGAAACATCGAAGCCTCCGAAGCCCGCGGTTCAAACAGTCTGACAACCAGCAATAACTACGAATGGACGTGGACATGGTATAACACCCTGACCTACAATATATCGTTGGGCGATCGGCATCGGTTTAATGTGATTGCCGGTACTGAATCGATCAAAAATTACTATGAGTTTTTTGATGCCAGCCGGACCAACTTTGCCGTCGATGACATTGAGAACCGATACCTGAGTGCCGGTACGGGTGTTCAGACCAACAATGGTGGCGCTTCGAACTGGCGGCTGGCTTCGGAATTTGCTAAACTGAACTATGCCCTCGACGATAAATACCTGGTCGATCTGACCGTTCGTCGTGACCGCTCGTCGCGGTTTGCTCCCGAATTTCGGTCGGCTGTTTTCCCGGCAGCCAGCGTGGGTTGGCGGATATCAAAAGAAAATTTCTTCAAACCGCTGACCTTTGTTGACGACCTGAAATTCAGAGCTGGTTTAGGGCAAACGGGTAATCAGGAAATTGGTAACTACAACCCGTATACGCAGTTTAGTACGAACCCAATCACGTCGTTCTACGACATCAACGGCACTCGTACGTCAGCCGTTCCAGGTTATGAACTAACGCAGTTTGGCAACGCCAAAGCCAAATGGGAAACCACTACCAGCCTCAACATTGGTTTCGATGCCAGTCTGTTAAAAAACAAACTCGGTATTAATTTCGACTGGTATACCCGCACTACCTCCGATATGCTATTCCCGGTACAGGCTCCGCTCACACAGGGCGTTGCTACGGTTCCCTTCCAGAACATTGGGTCGATGCGTAACCGGGGGATAGATCTGATGATTAACTACGGCGACAAAATTGGAGCCAGTGGCTTTACCTACAACATCGGAGCCAACTTCAGCACCTATCGCAACGTAGTTACCAAAACCAACGGCGACCCAAGCACGCAGTATTTCGGTATCAACGACGAGCGTATCCAGAACTTTGTTGTAACCCAGCAGAATTACCCCATCGCTTCATTCTTCGGGTATACAATCGATGGTATTTTCCAGACCAACGAAGAAGCGAAAGCCTGGCCTGTGCAGTTTGGCAATGCGGCTTCTGAAAACGTAGCCGGACGGTTCAAATTCCATGATGTTAACGGCGATGGCAAAATCGATTCGCAGGATCTGAGCATCATTGGTAGCCCACACCCCAAATTCACCTACGGGCTGAACCTGAACCTGAACTACAAAAACTTTGGATTAACCATCTTCGGTCAGGGCGTTCAGGGCAATCAGATCTTCAACTACACTAAATACTGGACCGACTTCCCAACGTTTGGTGGCAACCGCAGCACCCGTATGCTGTATCAGTCATGGAGGCCAGGGGCAACCGATGCTATTTTACCCCAGCTTCGCTCAAGCGACCAGGTTAGTATCCAACCATCGACCTATTACCTCGAAAGCGGCTCTTACTTCCGGATGAAGAACATCCAGTTGACTTACCAGTTGCCGCAGGCGCTCCTGTCGCGGTTAAAAATCGGCACAATGGCGGTATACGTTCAGGGGCAAAACCTGTTTACAGTCACGAAGTATTCTGGCATGGACCCAGAAGTCAATCTGCGGAGCTACTCAGCTGGCAACGACCGCCAGATTGGTGTCGACGGTGGCTCGTATCCTGTTGCCAAAACTGTTTTGGTTGGTCTGAATCTATCATTTTAATGAATAAAGCCTAATGAGCAGTGATTGATGGAGCGCATAGTTCTGCTATGTCTCATTAGTCACGATCCATTTATCGCCATGAAAAAAACAACCCTAGTCATAATCTCACTTAGTCTGGCAGTAGCTACTTCCTGCTCCGACAAGTTTTTAGATGTACAACCCAAAGCTGCCCTGGCCGTTACAACGCTCCAAAACAAAGCAGGTGTCAATGCCCTGCTGATTGGTGCTTATTCGTTGCTCGATGGTTGGGCAACCCCCGAAGGCGCTTACCGGTCTTATCAGGTTGGTGCCGACAACTGGGTATATGGGAGCGTTGCCAGTGATGACGCCTATAAGGGCACTATTGCGGGCGACCAACCCCCAATTTCTCTGATCGAGCAGGGCAATATACAGTCCGACAACATTTATTTTCGGGGTAAATGGCGCGGTATGTATGATGGTATAGCCCGCTCTAACGATGCCTTACAGGCTGTAGCCGTAGCTAAAGACATGACCGATGCCGAAAAACAGCAGGTTATTGCCGAAGCTCGTTTTCTGCGGGGCCATTATCATTTCGAGCTGAAGAAGATGTATAACATGGTTCCTTACATCGACGAGAAAAC
Source organism: Spirosoma sp. SC4-14 (assembly GCF_037201965.1). NCBI lineage: Bacteria > Pseudomonadati > Bacteroidota > Cytophagia > Cytophagales > Cytophagaceae > Spirosoma > Spirosoma sp. SC4-14. Next base: position 6,255,930 of record NZ_CP147518.1, read on the forward strand.
CTACAACCCCAATGATCTGGAAAGCACAAAGCTGCCAAACAACACCGACATATGGCCCAATATCGTAGCCGACATAAAAGCGGCTTATGATGCATTGCCAACCAAACAAACTCAGGTCGGTCGGCCAACCAAGTGGGCTGCCGCAGCCGAACTGGCCAAAGCCTATCTGTTCCAGAAAAAATATGCCGAAGCCAAAACGCTGCTGGAAGCAATAGTCGCTAGCGGACAATATAAACTGGTCGATAAGTATCACGACAATTTCAAAGCCGTAACGAACAACAATGCGGAGTCGATCTTTGAAATCCAATATTCGGTTAACGACGGCGCATCGGGTGGCGAAAATGGCAATATCGGGTCAACGCTCAACTACCCCTACGGTGGTGGCGGTGTTACAACCTGCTGTGGCTTTTTCCAGCCCTCACAAAATCTGGTCAATGCCTTCAAAACCGATGCCACTGGCCTGCCTATGCTCGATACGTTCAATGCTTCTGATGTAACAAACGATCAGGGAATTGAGTCTACAGCCCCTTTTACACCCTATGCCGGTACGGTTGACCCACGACTCGACTGGACAGTTGGGCGCCGGGGAATTCCTTTCCTGGACTGGGGTGTTCATCCGGGCAAAGCCTACGTTCGTGACCAATCGTATGGCGGCCCCTATTCGCCCAAAAAACACGTCATGTATAAATCAGATGTAGGTACCAATACGTTTGCCGGGAACCCACGCCTGAACGCCAACAACTACCGAATTATCCGATATAGCCATGTGTTGTTGTGGCTGGCCGAGATTGAAGTCGAAATTGGCGATCTGGAAAAAGCACGCGCCTACGTGAATCAGATCCGCAAACGGGCTGCGAACCCCGACGGTTTTGTAAAAAATACCGACGGAACGCCCTCTGCCAACTACCTGATCAAAGAATACAGCGCAACCTGGACCGACAAAGATCTGGCACGCAAGGCCGTACAGTTTGAACAGCGGCTGGAGTTTGCCATGGAAGGCCATCGTCGGTTCGACCTCGTTCGGTGGGGTATTGCAGATCAGGTACTGAACGCCTATTATCCGGTAGAAGCTAAAAAACGCTCTTACCTCAATGGCGTTTCATTTGTGAAAGGCAAACATGAATATTTCCCAATTCCGATTCAGGAAATATTTAACAGCAAAAAAGGCGGTACAGCAACCCTGACACAGAATCCAGGGTATTAGGTTATGGTTTACGGTATTCGATTTAGGGGCATAAAGAGAATGTATACGCATAGGCCGCGTAACCCTAAACGGTAAGCCATAAACTACAAACCGTAACTCGTAACGTGGTCGGCAGGTAAGTATAGGTAACCTGTCGGCCACTTTTTATGCTAAAACATGAGTGATCCATTATAGATACTCTTCTTTTCAATCAAACCGGCAAACCTTGCTGAAACAAACAGCCGGGCTTCGGGGTAAATTTTCAAAGAATGAACCTCGGGTTATTAGCGCCTGCACTGTCGATAAAAGCAAAGTCATATCTTTTACCGATGCAGTCAATAAACATTTTGCCAAAAAGGCCAAGAACGAGTCTTATAAAGGATACCAGCCATACGACAATTACCGAAATCTGCTTTCCGGCAAAGACACCGCTGACCAACTGGGCCGTTTGCTTCGCTGGAATCCTGAAAAAGAAAAATTTGGGAACGATGCCGAAGCCAATAAGCTATTAAGTCGCCCTGTGCGAACGAAGTGGACCTCCTAAAATTCGTTATCTTTGCAGGCTGTTCGTTCCGGCCTGGCCACTGGCTATCCGGAAAACAACACCTTTATGACTGTACATTTTCATCGACTCGACGAACTCGACACAGTAGCCCGTCAATTGCTGGCCGAAGGGCGAAAGCATTCGGTATGGCTGTTTGAAGGCGAAATGGGAGCTGGTAAAACCACGCTCATTAAAGCACTTTGCCGGGCATTAGGAGTCGTAAGTATGGTACAAAGTCCAACATTTTCGATTGTTAACGAGTATAGTACGCACGAAGGCCATTCCATTTATCACTTCGACTGCTACCGTCTCCGCAACGAAGCCGAAGCACTGGACATTGGCATTGAAGAGTATTTTGATTCAGGCGATTATTGTTTTATTGAGTGGCCGGAACGTATAGAATCGCTATGGCCTGCCACATATTACCAAATTCATCTTTCGGCCGACCATGTTGGTCGCCGAACGGTGAAAACCTTATCAGTTGACTAGTTTTACAGTTTATGGGTTTATGATTTACGGTTTATGGTTTACGGTTGCTCTACGCCTTTAGGTTCTAACAGGCAGAGCAACCATAAACCATAAACCGTAAATTGAAAACTGAAAACTGAAAACTGAAAACTTTTATCGTGTGACTGGATTTGAGGAATTGGCCAAGCAAACGGCCTTATATCCAAAAGAAGCTCCACTGGCCGTTAAGACCAGCCGGAATGGTTTACTCATCGGTTTACCGAAAGAAGTATCGCTTCAGGAGAACCGTATTGCACTCACCCCCGAAGCGGTAGCCATTCTGATCCGAAATGGCCATAATGTTATTGTTGAGAAAGGGGCTGGCGAAAAAGCCAAATTTACGGATACCGAATATAGTGAAGCCGGAGCCCAGATTGCTCAATCGCCCCAGGAGGTCTACGAGGCTAATCTGATTCTCAAAGTTGAGCCTCTGGTCGAATCAGAATTCGACTATGTCAAGTCGGGTAGCACGGTTATTTCGGCCTTGAATCTACCCGCTCATGACCGCTCCTACTTTGAGAAAATCAACAGCAAAAACCTCACTGCCTTTGGCTACGAGTATATCGAAGACCAGGCTGGCAACATGCTCATCATTCGTTCCATGAGTGAAATTGCCGGTAGCACTGTGATGCTTATTGCAGGCGAATACCTCAGCAATGCCGACAATGGCCGAGGTATTATTCTGGGAGGCATAACGGGTGTTCCGCCAACGAAGGTTGTGATGCTGGGAGCCGGAACCGTTACTGAATATGCGGTACGCACATCGCTGGGCATGGGGGCCGATGTGAAAGTATTCGACAAGCATTTATACAAACTCCAACGGCTCAAATACTCGGTTGGTCAGCATGTTTACACCTCCATTATCGACTCTGACACCTTAACGGAAGCCATTCAGCGGGCCGATGTAGTGATTGGTGCCATGCGGGCCGAAGATGGATTAAGCCCCGTTGTTGTAACGGAAGAAATGATTGGTCGAATGAAACCCGATTCGGTTATCATCGACGTGTCCATTGACCAGGGCGGCAACTTCGAAACTTCGCGTATGACTACGCATAAACACCCAACGTTCAAACATATGGGTGTTATTCACTATTGCGTACCCAATATTGCAGCACGAGTTGCGCATACGGCCAGTATGGCATTGAGCAACATCTTCCTGCCATTTCTGCTCGAAACCGGCACTACTGGTGGTATTGAGCAAATGATGTATGCGAACCGTTGGTTTATGAAAGGTGTTTATGCTCATAAAGGAACATTAACGAATGCCTATATAGCCCGGAAGTTCAACATGCGATTTAAGGATTTGGATCTTCTGCTGGCAGCACGTTTTTAAAAGCCCCTTGGGGGCTCTAAATTACTTTCACAATGATTAACCATAGTAACGAAAACACACTTCTCGACGATGCCAACTCCTACGATGTCAATAAGGAATTGATGGGTGCTATTTCGTCGGATTTTGTTAAGGTGGCCGATCAGTTGAAAGAGGCTTCCTATCAGATCAGAAAACGCGGTTTTTCGGAATATCCACTATTTGTGGCTTCGCGCCGGGAGGTTCCGGTGGGTCAACTACTGATTGGCGCAAATGAGCTGGAAAATCAGTGGAACTACAAAGCATCGTTTCTGGACGAGTTCATACAACGCGCGCTGATTGGCCCCGAATCGGTCGACCTCTGGAAAGAGAACTATAAAAAGCCTGACGAATACTGCTGTTTATTTGTTGTTCATGGTGACTTTGCCGGATTTGTTTATATCCCGTATCCAGAAGACTGACATCTTTTCGATGAGAAAACACTAAAGCCGATTCACTACTGAATCGGCTTTAGTGTTTTCTGGAGATGTTGGCAGGCAGTCTCGTTTCACTGCTGGCCGATGCATTCTTCACCAACCAAAACCAGATTGAAAGAATGAACCTGCGGCTCTGGTTCAATAATACTTTTTCGGGAAATTCCTTTCTCCGAAAAAGCCTAGTAAAACGGCATTTCATCTGGTTACCTGCTAGTAAATTAGTCGTCAGACAATAGGGTCAAAATCGACCCTGTACCTATCAAAAACCGCTACTTATCGAGTGTATTGGAGATTAAATCAATTTTGCGTATATTAAGCCAATCTTACTAAAAAGGCTAGGAAAAGATAACTTTTTTTTGTATTTTTACAATCTGTTAGGCTCACCCGAGAGTGTGGTTTACTGAGCCCTAAATAACAAATTTCAGACACGCTCCCATTCCGATATGACCAACGAACTGATTGACGCAGAAACTCCAGTTGAAACCGCGTTAGGTAATTATGGTGCCGATAACATTCAGGTCCTCGAAGGCCTGGAAGCCGTCCGTAAACGCCCAGCCATGTATATTGGCGATGTTGGTATTCGCGGCCTGCACCACCTCATCTGGGAAGTCGTCGATAACTCGATTGACGAAGCGCTGGCGGGCTACTGCGATAAAATTACCGTAACAATTAATCCCGACAACTCCATTACCGTGCAGGATAATGGGCGGGGTATTCCAACTGGCATCAACACAAAAATGGGCAAATCAGCCCTGGAGATTGCCATGACAATCCTGCATGCCGGTGGTAAATTCGATAAAGATACCTATAAAGTTTCTGGTGGTTTGCATGGCGTTGGTGTCTCCTGCGTGAATGCACTCTCAACCGATGTCCGCGTGGAAGTCCATCGCGAAGGCAAAATCTTCGAGCAGGAATACAAAATTGGTATTCCCCAGTATGACGTTCGTGTGATTGGCGAAGCCTCCGATACTGGCACAATAACGCACTTCAAACCCGACGGCAGCATCTTCACCGAAACGGTTTATAAATACGACACCGTAGCCGGACGTTTACGTGAACTAGCTTACCTGAACAAAGGCATTCATATCTTCCTGAAAGACCTGCGCGAACTGGATGAGGATGGTCAACCACTCCGTCAGGACGATTTTTTCTCAGAAGGTGGCCTGGTCGAATTCGTTCAGTATCTTGACGAAACCCGCCCTTCGCTGGATGGCATGAAGCCTATCTATATGGAGAGCGACAAAGGCTCTACACCCGTTCAGGTTGCATTGGTCTACAATTACGAAGCCGGCGAAAACGTCCTCTCCTACGTTAACAACATCAACACGCATGAGGGTGGCACACACGTTCAGGGCTTTCGCTCGGCACTAACACGCGTTCTGAAGAACTATGCCGATAAAAATCCCGGCGTATTGCCAAAGAATGCGGGTAAAGTAACGTTTAGTGGCGAAGATTTCCGGAAAGGCCTAACAGCCGTTATTTCCGTAAAAGTAGCGGAACCTCAGTTTGAAGGTCAGACAAAAACGAAGCTCGGTAACCAGGACGTTGTAAGCGCCGTTAGTCAGGCTATGGCCGATATGCTCGAAACCTGGCTGGAAGAGAATCCCAAAACCGCTGGAGGTATTGTTAAAAAAGTGCTTGTTTCGGCTCAGGCGCGTATTGCGGCCGACCTTGCCTACAAGCGCATCATGACCGAGCGGAAAGACTTTATGGGCGGTATGGGCCTGCCGGGCAAACTGGCCGACTGCTCCGATACCGACCCGGAAAAGTGCGAGCTTTATCTGGTAGAGGGTGACTCGGCCGGTGGTACCGCCAAACAGGGTCGCAACCGGGCATTCCAGGCCATTTTACCCTTACGTGGTAAAATTCTCAACGTAGAGAAAGCCATGGAGCACAAAATTTATGAAAACGAAGAAATAAAAAATATCTGGACGGCCCTCGGCGTTCGGCTTGAAAAGAAAGATGACGAAACGATAATGAACCTCGATAAGCTTCGTTATCATAAAATCATTATCATGACCGATGCCGATGTCGACGGTAGCCACATTCGGACGCTGATTCTGACGCTGTTCTACCGCAATATGAAAGCGCTGATCGATAATGGCTATATTTATATCGCTCAGCCACCGCTTTATCTCGTTAAAAAAGGCAAAGAAGAGCGGTATTGCTGGACCGAAGCCCAGCGTGAAGCTGCCGTTAAAGAACTAGCCGGTGGTGGCCGGGAAGAAAATGTAGGCGTTCAGCGTTATAAAGGCCTCGGCGAGATGAACGCTGAGCAGCTCTGGAGCACAACCATGAACCCCGAAACCCGAAGCCTGAAAGTGGTAACGGTTGAGTCGGCAGCCGATGCAGATCACGTGTTCTCGACCCTGATGGGCGATGAAGTTGCCCCCCGACGTGACTTCATCGAACGAAATGCAAAATATGCCCGAGTGGATGTTTAAAATCAAAAAGGAGCTTCGTAAGCTCCTTTTTGATTTTAAACAATAGTATTTTTCGGATTTAGCCAATCGTCGGTTTTATCGTAAAGAAGTTGAAAAAGACTTCGACGTGTGATGATAAATCTGGCTTTTAGAGTCATGCCTTTCTTTAAATGGCCCTGTGCTCCGTTTTTAAGCCGAATAATCTCATTGTCCAACCGGCATTTTACCTTATAAATAGGGTTGTTGTCAACTACAACAAAATCATTGGCTATATCAACTAGCTTTCCAGAAACCAACCCCCATTCATTATAATTAAATGCATCGATCTGGAATTGTACGGGCATATTTATTCGTAATAATCCAATATCTTTAGAACTGACATGGCACTCTACTAATAAAGCAGAATCAGGAGAAATAATACCTAGATTTTCACCTGCCTGAATATAACTTCCAACGTATTTACCACTCCACTGCTGTATATGCCCTGAGATAGGTGCATGCAATGTATAAGGACGTTTTTCTTCCTCTAATTGCCGTTCATGTGCTTGTAGCTCGGTTAATTCAGCACGGTACCTATTCCGATCTAATTGCCACTGCGATAGTTGCTTTTCAATAAAAGTACTATACTCGGTTTGCAGGCGCCGATAAGCATATGCTTTCTCATCAAACTCCCGCATCGCAATCACCTTATCATGATATAGTTTACGGTCGGCATCAAGCTCTTTCCTGACCTTATTCTGATGATCCAGCATCTCAGTCAGCGAATACCTAAATTGAGAGTACTGCTGCATATACAGTGAAGATGATAAATCAGTCAACGAGAATAAATGGGCCGAATCCAGCTTTACCAATCGATCTAAATCATGCAGAAATATCAATTTCTCCGACTGTTGATCCTGATTCAAACGTAATTTTGTATCCAGTACATGGGTTTGTAAAAATACTAAAGGCTGGCCCTTATAAATATATTGATTTTCACGAACTGTGATCCTAGTAACCGTTCCAGCTACTAAAGGCCTGACTTCTGTCTTCTCCTGCTCAGTTCGAAGTAATCCCGGACTTGTAACCGAAACATCTACATAAACAAAGGGTAGTGCTAACATAGCCCCTAAAAGACTCACTAAAACCAGCGTATAGAGCAATTGACTTTGCCGATGAACACGCGGCAAATATGCTTCCAGTGTATTCTCGACTATTTCGACCGGAAAGAGTTGATGTTGCATGATGACAGAGCCTACTTAAATAAGTTCAGTTTGTTGTTGCCACAGCTTTTGATACACACCATTTTGCTGTATCACTTCCTGATGGGTTCCTTCTTCTACTAACTGCCCATTTGCAAGCACGATAATTTTATCGGCCTGTCGAATCGTGCTAAATCTATGAGCGATTAGTATAACTGTCTTTTGCTGGCTACGTAACTCCTGAATAGCCTGATGCACATATTTTTCAGAAGTAGAGTCAAGCGAAGAGGTGGCCTCATCTAGAATTAAAATATCAGGCTGGCGGTATAAGGCACGAGCAATGGCCAAACGTTGACGTTGTCCTCCTGACAGATTGCTGCCGTTTTCACCAATATATGCCCCAAACCCACCGGGGAGTTTCTGGACAAATTCGGTAATACCCAATTGTTCACAGATAGCCATCAAACGTGGCATATCGGGCTCAAAATCGCCTAGAGCAATGTTCGTAATCACATTTCCCGCAAACAGGTCAATCTGTTGAGGAACCACCGCGATGCGTTGGCGTAGGCTTTCATTTCGAATGTGCCGGATATCAAGTTTACCAATGGTGATACAGCCTCTCTGAAGCGGATACATATTCTGAAGCAGGGCAAGTAGTGTTGATTTGCCCGAACCACTCTCGCCCACTATCGCCGTTACCTTACCATGAGGAATAGTGAGGGTTAAATGCTCAAATACCTGTACACGGGAACCATACCGAAAGCTAACATCCTGAAACTGAATATCGCTCATAAAGGCTGGCAATAAATCTACCTTCTGAGGATCTTCTTCTTTATCCAGATCCATAATTTCAAACAGCCGATCTGCTGCTACCAGCGCTTCCTGAATACTTCGATTAGCTGTTATTAACTGACCTGCTGGCCCGGTAAAATAGCCAATAAGCGCATAAAACGACAATAATTCACCAGGCGTAATTTCATGCTCAATTACACTATAAGTACCAACCCAAAGCAGAATAATCGTAAATGCTCGTGACACTACTTCATTAGCTGCTCCCGTATAAATGGCATTGAGACTCGTTTCGTAAACACTTTTCAGCAGGCTAACAAACCGATTTTCTGTTTTCAGATTGGCAAACGACTCTAGCCCAAAACGCTTGATGGTTGCTACTGCCGTAAGTGACTCTACCAATTGCACTTCCAGATCGGCACTGTGCTCCATTAATGACCGCTGCTGACGACGGTTCAGATGATTCACAAACCAGTAGATACTCGCATAAAACGGAATGATCGCTAGCATGATCAGCGCTAACTTCCAGTAATAGGTAAACATCAGCCCGAAAGCAAACGAAACCACCAGCACATTAACGAGCATATTCAGTGCCGTGTCATTAATAAAAGTGCGAATCTTAACCGCATCGTTCACACGGGAAATAATTTCGCCCACACGCATTGAATCAAAAAAAGGCTGGGGTAATGTCAGCAAATGTTTATAATACCCTAAAATCAGGCGAGCATCGATTTGCTGGCCTGTTCGCAGAGCAAAAATAGACTTAACCGTACCGACAATGGTCTGTAAGACTAGCAACAGGAACATGCCCACCCCCAGTATGTTTAATAGATTCTGATTACTTTCTGGAATGACATAATCCGTAATTTTCTGAATATAGATGGACGTCGAAAGGCCAATCAGCGTATAGATAACAGCCCCGAAAATAGCCTGAACCATAATGCTCCAATGCGGCTTAAGCAGAAACCAGAATCTTCGGTATATTGAAATTTTCTGATCAGTAGGCCTGAAAATTGTTTGCTCAGGCAATAACAACACCAAAACGCCTGTCCACTCCTTACTGAACGCATCCATCGTTTTACGATGAATCCGCCCATCTGAAGGGTCCATTATCTGGACATGAGTGGCTGTAACGTCATAAATAACTACATAATGCTGGAGCCGCTGCTTAACAACGATATGGGCAATGGCCGGCCTGGGGATTTTCTGTAAACTTTCGACAGTACCTTTAACACCTTTGGCCTGAAAACCTAACTTATGGGCCGCTTCAACCAGCCCCAATACGGTAGTTCCTCGCTTATCGGTACTGGCATACTGACGAATGCGGGCAATGGGTAACGTTAGCTGATAATGAGCCGCTATGGAAGCCAAACAGGCGGCTCCACAGTCGGTAATATCATGTTGACGGATACGCGTAGATTTATGAGCCACAATTTAATTTTCATCAACAATAGCCTCGTACTCCTGTTTACCTTTTGCTTCGTTGACTAACTCCAGCTTAGGGTTGACAGTCAAATAACTAATGCGGGGAATACAACGGATATAATAAGACTTTCCTACTTCAACATTGAGCGTAATTTTTGAAATTCGTTCAACACTTTTTGCTGATAGTATTATTGGTGCTGACTTATAGATCCTAAGTTCTCTAGCCGAATTATTGCGAAGTTTAAAAAGTTTTTCACCTTCTTTTCTTATACCAAAACCTAACAAAACAGCAGATAATGTAAAAGGTCTGTATATGTAAATTTTCGCAAAATGCGTTGAGTCAATCTTATTATTCGCAAATTGACATTTTCCAGGCAAGCCAATACTTATTAAAAGTAAAAGCATAAAAATATATCTGTACCTATGCATAAAACTGTTTTTATTTGGGGCAAAACGAAAAACCAATGGCAACGTTAAACGCTTCTTTCAATGATGGATCTTCAGGTATAAAACCCTCTGTTTTGACTCGAATATCCCCATCTACCGACAACCATTTTAAAGGAGAACTTTCTCTACCAAATATCCGGTAACTGAATCGAAAATTGGCAGCACCGCCTACTATACCTTTGTTAGTGGTAAAGCTTAATTTTTCGGGTTGTTTCCATCCTTGTACGATGGCCGACATAGCATAATGTTTGCTAAAAGGTAGGTCAAATAAAGAAAGGCCAATTGCCCAATAGGTGTTATTTTTATTATTATACTGTCTTACGCAAATTGCTAGATTACCGTTATGTTTATATTTCAGCCATATATTTTCTTCAGTCATTGTACCAAACGGCACCATAATATACCCTATACCAAATCCAGCTTTCAATGTATTATTAATAATAAAATTACTCTTTCCAAACAATAGTGGGTTTGCTAAATTTACGAGTGACCATAGCCCAATATTTCGTAAATATCTACGTTCATCTGGCAGTAAGTCGCCATAATTTGTATATCGATAAAATGTACTAGTAGGCCTATGTAAATGGCGAACAGCCCCCCGTACATCATCGCCAACAATATCCCTCTCTAGCTCGTTGGCCTCTTCGGCCTCAGTAGTATTATTATATCGAGAAGCACTAAACGTATAATATAAGACAACTCCTAGGCGTCGTACAAAAAAATCGCCAATCACATTCCTGATTTTTTCCTGATCAAACATAACCAATTGTTGCTCCCTTTTTGAGAGTGCATAATCGGATTCGATACCAGCCGTATGCAGACGTATATAATAGGGCAAATCAGTATCGCGCAAAGTCTTTAAAGTCAGATCCGTTACTCCTGTTACTTTAGCCACACCTTTCTTAAAAAGGGGGGCAGAAATAGAGCCAATCCCCAAATTAGTTAATACAGAACGATGCCCTTCTTCGTGTGTCAAAGGAATCAGGTATAACGAAGCTAGCATTTGTATGGGTAAAATCAGGTACTGATATTTCTTAGTAGTATGCTTATAGGTTATATCTGACGTAATTCGATAAAACGATAAATATCCTTCATTAAATTGCCGCATCGTATACAGCTTGGGAGAATAATCAACTAGTGTAAAAGGATAGATATCAGTAATCTTTTTCTCAGCTTCTGATTGCCACGAAAAATAGTTATTTTTCAAAGTATCTATTTCATTTTTTTTCTGCCCAAAAGAAAGCACAGAAACAAACAGTAACTTTGGGATTATAGAAAAACTTCTATTAAGTTTCATTGGGAAAATTATAACAAAAAGTGTCAGAGTAGACTTTACTCTACCCTGACAAAAGACTAATTAGTAACCATTTGACACACAACCATCCTATTTCAGTTCAAAATACTGAAAATCTCTAAACAGTGAATTAAAACAAAATGGCATTTCTTACGCAAATTGTTCGGACACGAAGCCATCGATCGTAGAAATAATAAAGCCCGCTGCTGCTAAAGGTACAGCTACAGGTGCAGCTAAAAATCCGGCAACAACCATAAGGATACCTCCAACCCAAGCCCAAAATGATCCACCTTCAACAGCGGCCATTTCTTGTTGATTCATTTCCTGAACACCGTAATCATTTAATTCAAGTAACATGATTTTAGTTATTTAAGTAAAAATAAGCAATATCCCCAAGACGTTATCGGCCGAATAGTATGATTGGGTTACGACAAAAATAGTGATTAAATAATAAGCTACTTAGCACGCCCCCCCCCCTTTTTTTAGCAATGAAAGGAATATATTAGCAACCAAAAGAATATTGTATTATTCCCTATTATACACTAGTAATATATAGAACAAAATACATAGTAACCTGAGATGTATTTTATAGTCCTATAGAACTAGTTAATAACCCCACCCATGGACACCTTGATACACACAATCCGTACAATACGTCATCGGTTACATTATTCTCAGGAAGCAATGGCCTATGAACTGGGCATTAGTCAAACAGCCTATAGTTATCTTGAGAAAAATGAAGACATTTTAACAATTGGCCGACTCGTTAAAATTGCCACTATCTTTAACCTGCCCATCGTAGAATTAATAAAGCCATCATCAGAGATCCATAAAATGTATGCATTGCCTAACCCTGTTCAGAGCGATTTTTCGATTATACCTATTACTATCGGTGGTCGAATCCGCTTTTTGCGCGAAAAACAAGGGTTACGGCAACAGGAGTTGGCTTATCGAATGGGAATTAGCCAGAAAACGTACAGTATGATAGAGTCGGCGGACGACAGTAGCCAGAAAATTGGTAGATTGAAACAAGTAGCAACCTCTTTGTCCTTTTCCGATTGGACTGTCTTTCTACTACCAGAACTATATAATCTTCTGCTGCCAGAAAACGAATCGGGAGCGTTAACTCATAAAACAATAGTGTTCAGACAGTGATACTTCCACTATTTTAGAAGTAGCTACAACACATTCATTTAACCGAATAATAACATACGTAGGGCACAAAACCAGTATTTTTGTTGTATCTTGTTAATGTAAGCAATTTGATAATTGACTATAGCCATGTCGACTGTTCAGTAAACAGCCCCTCAAATACTAGTTATTATTAGCCAATGCGTTATTCCTTAAATCCAAACCGTACCTTACTAGGCAACCTTGTTTCCCGATTTACTCACCGTCAGCAGGACCAAACTCCGTCGGTAACTGATAAAATGGCAAAGGTTAGTGAAAAAGTTAGCAGCGTAATTGACCAGAGCGACTATCTCAGCCGCGATTTAAGCTGGTTGAAATTTAACGAACGCGTTCTGGATCAGGCACGTAGCCAGCGTCGAACGCTCATGGAACGATTGAAATTCCTGGCAATTTCGGCCTCTAATCTCGATGAGTTTTTTATGATCCGCGTGGGTAGTCTCTATAATTATCTGGACTATCATAAACAGCGGGTCGATTACTCTGGCCTACGGGAAGTGCCATTCCGTAAGGCACTTTATACCAACTCCCAGCAATTTTGCCGGGAACAACAACAACTCTTTACCGAACAACTACTACCGCTATTTCCTGAAAATGGGCTGGAATTGGTGGGGTTTGGCGATTTAAGCCGGGAAGAGCAGAGCGAAGCCACTGATTACTTCGACAAAGCGATCTACCCAACCCTAACCCCGATGCTTTACGATTACACCCACACCTTTCCCGTATTGCTGGCTAAAGTGTTGATTTTTGGTGTCGTAACGCAAAACCCTGACGGAGCCGACCTGCAAAGCCTGCGCTCCGAAGACGAAGAAGACCGGCAGCGCTTGTCGTTTGTGCAGATACCAGCCAACTTACCGCGCTTTCTTGCCTTCGAACGGGAAGATAGCATCGCGTTTCTGCCAATTGAAGAAATTGTTCGTCATAATATCAAGAAGCTATACCGCAACATTGAGATTCTGTCCATGACCCTGTTTCGGGTTACCCGAAACGGCGATTTTACGCTTGACGAAAACGACGACGATGAGGTAGATTTTCTGGACGAAGTTCGTCAGAAAATCAAAAGTCGGCGGCTGGGCCGCGTAACCCGTGTTGAAGTTGAAGCCGATAGCGACGGGAAAGTAGGATCGCCCTGGATGATGAACCTGATTAAAAAGAAATGGGAAATCGACGAACTGAACATCTTTGAATCGCAAACGCTCCTCGATTTCTCAGCTTTCTGGCAAATTATTGGCCATCCGGAGTTTAAAGACGATATGCCCCGACAGCACGCTCCCGTGCCGCCATTGGGCTATAGCCGCGATAAAAACGACGATATTTTTGAGTTGATCAAGCAGCGCGATTTACTGCTGCATCATCCATATAACAATTTCGAACCTGTGCTTCAGTTGCTCGAACAGGCAGCCGAAGATCCGCAGGTACTGGCAATCAAAATCACTGTTTATCGGCTGGCCAAACGATCGCGTATTACAGAGGCCCTGCTCAAAGCAGCCGAAAATGGGAAACACGTGTCGGTATTGTTCGAAGTAAAAGCGCGCTTCGACGAAGAAAACAACATTCGCGAGGCACAGCGTCTGCAAAAAGCCGGTTGTTTTGTGATTTATGGAATCAGCCGTTATAAAACGCACACAAAGCTATTGCTGGTCGTACGAAATGAGGGTAGTCGGGTTGTACGCTATGCCCACATGGCTACCGGCAACTACAACGAAGATACGTCGAAACTATACACCGATATTGGTTTGCTGACAACCAGCGAAACCTATACACACGATATCTCCGAGTTTTTTAATGTTATAACTGGGCACTCGCTGCCCAACGAATATCAATACCTGATTACTGCTCCCCGCGACATGCGAGAGCAACTGATTCGCCTGATCCGGCTCGAAGCCACTAACGCTCAGCACGGTTTGCCGAGCGGCATCTGCATCAAAGTCAACTCATTGGAAGACAAGCAGTTAATTGACGAACTTTATAAGGCATCGCAGGCTGGCGTACCGATTCGGCTGATTGTTCGGAGCATCTGCTGTTTGCGCCCTCATCGGGCTGGGTTGAGCGATAATATCACAGTACGGTCAATTGTTGGCGATTTTCTGGAACATACCCGGATTTATTATTTTCATAATAACGGCGACCCGAAGGTATATGGCGGCAGTGCCGATGTGATGGTTCGGAGCTTTGACCGACGCATTGAATCGCTGTTTTATCTAGCCGATCAGCGGGTGAAACAACTTGCCATTTTGATTCTGGATTATAACTTAAAAGATAACATCAATTCGTATGAATTGATGGAAGATGGTGACTTTAAAAAGTGCGAAGTGCCAGAAGGAGCCGAACCATTCAACATCCATCAGAAATTCTTCGACGTAACAGAAAAAGAAGCGATGGATACGCATCTGTTCGACCCTGAACTTAAACCGGCCGAAGTTGCAAAGATTGAGGAAGAATATCAGGAAGGAGCCGAACGAGCTATTGCCGATATTTAGTAAACAATTTCTCGATTTTGGTCGCTTAATTAACAGGAGAATGGAATCGATACGAGTGCATCTGCCAGAAGACTTACGGATGAACGATGACGAGTTTTTCCGCTTTTGCCAGGACAATCCTGACCTGAAGTTTGAGCGTCGAAAAAACGGCGATATTGTTTTTATGGGTCTCACTGGAAGTAAAACATCATCTGAAAATTCAGAACTTAATGCTGATTTTGTAATCTGGAATCGTGCTAACTGATTCGGTAAAGTTTTTGATTCATCAGGAGGCTTTACTTTACCAGACTCATCTATTATGTCGCCGGATGAAGCGGTAATGGAGCGTAGCCGCTGGGAAGCTCTGACAACCGATCAACGGAAAACATTTGCCCCTATTTGCCCAGACGTTGTACTCGAATTGCGTTCACAGTCGGACCGACTGAAAGACTGTTTCGAGAAAATGGACGACTGGATGGCCAATGGTTGTCGGCTAGGCTGGCTCATCGATCTAGCTAATCAGACTACCTACATTTACCGCCCCAATCAGGAACGCGAAGAAATAACAGGATTAGGACAATTATCAGGAGAAGACGTGTTATTGGGCTTTACGCTCGACCTCGCAAACCTGACTGCATAACCCTATCTTTGAAACTAAAAGAGGTTGAATTGACGAATATTATTTGTCGATTCAACCTCTTTTCATTTCAAAGAGACTAGAAACGCCTTATTCATAACCTTCTTTTCGTATATTCGCCAACCTAACTGTATTTGTATTTTCACTGAATGGATCGCTTCACCGGACTACTAGGAATCGCCTTGATTCTGGGCATTGCTTATGCCCTCTCCAACAATAGAAAAGCAATAAATTACCGAACTGTCGGAGTGGGGCTTGCCCTTCAGTTTGGGCTCGCGGTTTTTGTACTTAAAACGGATGTTGGTCAGAATCTCTTTCAGGGGTTGGGTTATTATGTGGATCGCCTGCTTCAGAAAGCCAATATTGGAGCCGAATTTGTTTTTTCGTCGCTGGTTCGCTCCGATGTGCTTCAAAAAGCATTTGGCCCCGGCAATGATTTTATTTTCTTCTTTAAAGTGATCCCAACCATCATTTTTGTGGCCGTGCTGGTCAATATTTTCTATCACCTTGGCATTATGCAACGCGTGGTAGCCATTATGGCGCGGGCCATGAAATGGCTGATGGGTGTAAGCGGAGCCGAAGCGCTCTCCAACGTAGCCAGCACATTTGTGGGGCAGGTAGAAGCCCAGATTATGATTAAGCCCTACTTAAACGGCATGACCAATTCGGAACTACTAGCCTCCATGACGGGCTCATTTGCCTGTATTGCCGGTGGTGTACTTGCTGTCTATATTTCGCTGGGCGTACCCGCACCTTACCTGCTGGCAGCTAGTATTATGGCTGCTCCTGGAGCACTGGTCATCAGCAAAATTGTCATGCCCGAAACCGAGGTATCGGAAACTCAGGGAGTTATTAAAGTAGAAATCAAAAAAACGCACGCAAACCTGCTCGATGCCATTGCCGCCGGAGCAAGCGAGGGTTTAAAAGTAGGTCTGAATGTGGTAGCCATGCTGATTGGCTTCATTGCCCTGATTGCCCTGATCGACAGCATCCTCTTCCGTCTGGGCTTCTACATCCTGGGCATGGACAACCTGAGCATGAACTTTCTGCTGGGAAAAGTCTTTTCTATTTTCGCCTGGGCTATGGGTGTTCCGGGCAAAGATATTCAGGCCGCAGGCTCGCTGATGGGCACCAAAATGGTTGTAAATGAATTTGTCGCCTACCTCGACTTAGTAAAAATCAAGCCAACCCTCGATCCAAAAACCATTGCCATCACCAGTTTTGCCTTGTGCGGTTTTGCCAATTTTAGTTCAATTGCCATTCAGGTCGGCGGCATTGGCGAGCTGGCTCCCAAACGTCGAAGCGACCTGGCCAAATTAGGTTTCAAAGCCCTGATTTGCGGAACGCTCGCCAGTTATATGTCGGCAACTTTGGCTGGCTTATTGTTATAATTCGCAAAAAAGCCAACGGCTATAGCCATTCCTTTTTTTAGAGCAGACGGCTTCCCAAACGGGCCGTCTGTTTTTGTTTGTGTAACTGAGGGAGTTTTTATAAATCGCACTGCTTAAACCACTGGCAATCGTTTAAGAAAATCAAAACTATTGTTTCCGCTTACAGACTTTTCAGCGTCCTACTCGCATCAACACATCATGAACCAGCAGGAGATTATTTCCTTCATCGAGCAAAACGATATAAAAAAAATAAAGTATGCCTTTGCCGACATCGACGGTGTACTTCGTGGAAAAATTATTGGGCGACAGAAATTTCTGGACGGTCTGACCGACAGTTATGGTTTCTGCGACGTGGTTTGGGGCTGGGATTCTTCTGATATTCCTTACGATAATGGCCAAACAACTGGCTGGCACTCGGGCTATCCTGATGCGTCGGTCCGGCTTGACCTAAGCACGCTGCGGCAAATTCCCTGGGAAGAAAACATTCCGTTCTTTCTGGCCGATTTTAGTGGCGACCCAACTCATCGGCCCGGCAATGATCTGGCTGCCTGCCCTCGTTCGCTGCTCAAACGGATTGCTGCTCAATGTCGCCAAATGGGGTTTCATGCCGAATATGCCCAGGAATTTGAATGGTTCAATTTTCGTGAAACACCCCAGAGTTTGCAGGAAAAAGGTTTCCGAAACCTGGAAACCCTCACGCCCGGCATGTTTGGCTATTCCATTCTGCGGCCCTCGCTCGAAAGTGCATTTTATCATGATTTGTTCGATCTACTGGGCCAATTCGGCATTCCCCTCGAAGGACTCCATACCGAAACAGGCCCTGGTGTTTACGAAGCCGCCATCACACACGATGAGGTCCTGCGTGCTGCCGACAAAGCTGTTCTGTTCAAAACGGCCGTCCGCGAAATAGCCTACCGGCATGGTCTTGTTGCCACGTTTATGGCCAAATGGAATGCGCATCTACCCGGTTGTAGCGGCCATATTCACCAAAGCCTCTGGGACCCCGAAAACAATCGAAATCTGTTCTACGATTCCCAACAGCCCAACCGCATGAGCGAATTGATGCGTCAGTTTATAGCCGGTCAGTTGTATTGTCTGCCACACATTACGCCCATGTTTGCGCCAACTATCAATAGCTACAAACGGCTGGTCGAAGGGGCCTGGGCACCCACTACGGTAACCTGGTCAGTAGATAATCGAACAACGGCTCTTCGTGTACTGAATCGGAACGAGAGCTATACCCGCGTTGAACACCGGGTGTCGGGTTCCGATACCAATCCTTATCTGGCCATAGCGGCTGCCCTGGCATCAGGATTATATGGCATCCGGCACCAGCTCAGTCTCAACATACCAGCTTCTGTAGGGAACGGATATGCCGATAAACAACACGGCGTATTACCAGCCAATTTACACGAAGCGACTCAGGCCATGGCAAATTCAGCTATTGCTGCTGAACTGTTTGGTGCCGAATTTGTTGACCATTTCACCCGCACGCGCGACTGGGAATGGCGGCAATATGCCAGCCAGGTGAGTGATTGGGAGTTGAAACGATATTTTGAAATCATTTAATGGGTTTTCTGTTTTCCGTGGCTGTCGTAGAAATACTTGATCGCTTCTTGTATCAAAACTCCTGCGACAGCCACGGAAAACGGAAAACGGAAAATTTTCATGCGCTTAGTTGATTACCCAACCATTATAAAAAAAGCCTGGGCCAGCTTCGACCCGTCCGAACAGATCCAGACCATTACGGACATCAGTGCCAAGGTTTCGACCAATCACGTTTTCAAGGTAACCTTTGAAGATGGCGACAGTATTATTGCCAAGCTATCGTATTTTGGTAAGTATGAGCATTTTGTAGAAGACCATCGTATTATTCATGCGCTTTCGAATAACCTGCTCTATCCGTTCGAGAACGTGCTGGCCAAATCGCTCGTACGCGACGGACAGGTCTATACATATCGCCACAAAGAAGGGTTTATTGATGCCTGGGTTGTTTTTTATAATCCAATCCGCAGTCAGTACCGGTTGCCCCGCCGACTCGAAGAAGAGCACATTCGAAAACTCGGCATTCAGATTGCCAAGTTTCACAAAGCCTGCTCACGAGTGAGTCCGGTGCTACCGAAATCTTCGAAAACGCTGCGTTCCGATATCTGGGATTTACTCGACCTGCTCGAAACCGAAACCGGTCAGTTCGAACACCGCATGAATATTGACGAACTGAAACGGCAGTGTAATCTTTTTCTGGAAAATCGGCAAAAACTTGTGGCTGGAACGGTCGAAACCATGCCTGTATTTGTGGACTGGAACATTGGAAATTTCTCCGTAACCGAAAACCTGGAGCTGTATTCGCGCTGGGATTACGACTGGTTCCGAATCAGCTATCGGGTCATGGACTTCTATTTCTTCAGCCGGGTTACGTCCGACATTGGTGACCGAACCGTATTTAGCTACGTCATAGGGCCATTGATGGAAGAGCGCTTTCTGCTGTTTTTACAGGAATATCATAAAGTGTATCCGCTAACTGAGAACGAAATTCGGTTTTTGCCCGAAGCCTACCGTTTTTTCATTCTCAACTACGTTATCAAATACGGCCGGTATTTTTTCCATCGCACGTATGCTACTAAACTCCAGCGCGAAGCATACCAAACCTATTTCCCGTCTATTGAAACATTTGACGCCGAGAAAATCCTGAGAGCGCTGGGAATATAAAAGTCATTTGCCAATAGTCATTTAGCCTTCGGCTGTCGTTGGTTGTTCGTCAACAGCTAATAACAAATGACTATTGACGAACAACTAATGACCAATTCTAAAGCCCGATGCCCGATACGTCAGAACTCATTGATTCCATTCGACAAGGTGACGAATCGGCTTTCCGACAACTGTATGAAAGCACCAAGAGCCGGGTTTTTAATACGGCTCTTAGTTACGTACGTTCCCGCGAAGACGCCGAAGAAATTACACAGGATGTATTTGTTGAAGTATTTCGGTCGGCAGCTGCCTTTAAGGGAGAGTCCAGCATTACTACCTGGATTTATCGGATAACGATCAACAAATCCCTCGATTTTCAGAAGCGTAAAAAGAGGCAAAAACGGTTCGCCTTTCTGACGAGTTTATTCGATAGCAATACAGGTGAGGTGATCCATCATCCTACTGATTTTTTCCATCCGGGCATTGCGCTGGAAAATCAGGAAAATGCCGCCCGATTGTTTCAGGCCATCGACCAACTTCCCGAAAAACAAAAAACGGCCTATATTCTCACTCGGGTAGAAGGGCTGACGAATATTGAAGCCGCCAGCGTTATGACAGTGACTGTTGGGGCTATAGAGTCGCTGTTGCAGCGAGCCAATGAAAACTTAAAAAAACAATTGGCCAGTTTGTATAAATCGCTACAAAAGCCGTAGGAATAAAAACGATTCGTCGTCTGAATTAGTATGGAACCAAAAAAAGATAAATGGATAAACGATGTACTGGGCAGTATTGATGGTATGAACCGGGCCGAACCAGGTCCTTTTCTGTATGCCAAAATCCAACATCGTCTGAAGGTGACGGATACCACCCAGCGCGTTCCGGCCCGAATGGTTTGGCTGGCAATCGCGTCGTTTGCACTACTTGTTTTGCTGAACTGGCGAATTACCAACCGGTTCGCGAAAGATACACCGTCTGGCAAGCCAGCGTTAAATACGGTTATTTCGGAGATGCAACTCTACCCAGACTCCAATCAACCTTATGAACTATGGAGCGGACAAAACTTTTAACCCTTTTTGTTATTGGCCTATTTCTACTCAATCTGTTTACACTGGGCTTTGTTCTGTTAAAATCCGATTCGGTTCGCTTGCCGGACCGATCGCAGGGGCCGCCCGAAGGTGAAGGTCCGGCGCGACTGATTATGCAGCGACTTCATTTCGACGAACAGCAGAAACAGCAGTATCAGGTGTTGATTGATGAACATCAGAAGCAAACGCGGCTTTTAAACGAAAAAACGGCGCGGTTGTATCGGAATTATTATGGTCTGTTGGCCGAAACACCTCCCGATTCTGTTCAGGCGAACGCACTTAGCCAGCAAATTGCCGACAATCAGCGGGCTATTGCTGAACTAAACTTTGCGCATTTCAAGGAGTTAAAAGCCCTTTGCCGTCCCGACCAACAGGCTTATTTTACACAGTTGGTCGATGAGCTGGCTCGGTTGTTTGGTCGACGTCAGCATCCCCCCCGCCGTGGTGAAGGTCCGCCAGCAGGAGGCATGGGCGGTCCGCCAGAAGGTCGGCCCGACGGCCCACCCGAAAATTTTGGACCCAGGCCGTAGGAATCAGGCAGGTAGTGTCGTCTGAAGCAACAGATAAGCACTACTTGCCATGAATCGATTTCGTATAACCACCTCAACGCTTGCCTGTAGTCTGCTGGCTTTACTGGCCTGCTCCAACACCGACAACTCGGTTACGCCATCAACTACGGGATCAACATCCGGTACGACCAGCACAACGGTCTCTGTGGGTACGGGCGTGCCGGATGTATTCAAAAAAATCTACGGTGCCACCAGCATCACAACCGATGGTGTATATGTTTATATAAAAACAACGGGTATGCCCGATCATAAAAGCGCATACTATCCAACGTCGAATAGCCTTTACGAAAGCTTTACAGGTACTACCTTTGGAGGCAATCGGTTTTCAAAAAATCCGAATTCGATCTCGGCTCAGAACTTTACATTCAAGATTCCACTAAATCCTAAAGCGGCCACAACCCATACGGCAACCAATCTGGGAGCCATTGGCGTTTCGCTGAATGGAGTCCCATTTTTCAACCAATATGCCGGGCCGAATCAGCCGCTCAGGAATGAGATCGTTTCTTTTGATCAGTGGTGGGGGCATCCGGCACCAACTAACGAATACCACTATCACGTAGAGCCTCTATACCTCACAACCGTTACTGCCACCAAATCATCCTTATTGGGCTTTTTACTCGATGGGTTTCCAGTGTATGGACCCGAAGAAAATGGAACCACGGTTTCCAATGCATCGCTGGATGCTTACCACGGGCACACGCACGCCACAGCCGAGTATCCGAATGGCATCTACCACTACCACATCACATCCACAGATCCGTATATCAATGGAAGCGGGTATTATGGCACAGCGGGCACGTTTTCGAAATAAAGCTTTATGGCTAAGCATGGTTTTGTCGTCCTGTTCTGGCTCTTTCAAGTCGGAGAGGATCACTGCATTCGACGCAACAACGGTGAACGTACATTGGCAGAATGGAATCGCGGTAGAAAACAACCATCCTTTTACGGGCATTGTCTACACCCTGGCCGCTAACGGGAAAGATACCATTGAGGTAGTTAGTTTCCGCAATGGCAAAGAGCATGGCGAATGGAGACGTTTTTATGAACATGGAAAACCAGCCGAAAAACGCTATTTCGACAATGGGCAAAAGACAGGGAATCTGCTTGCCTGGTGGCCTAATGGGCATAAGAAACTGGCCTACCACTTTGCGAATGGCGAATACGACGGAATTTGCCGCGAATGGTCGCCATCGGGTGTTTTAATTAAAGAGATGACCTACAAAAATGGGTATGAAGAAGGTGTTCAGAAGCAGTTTTACGAGAGTGGCAAAGTCAAGGCCAATTACATAATCACGGCTGGGCGCCGATATGGTTTGTTGGGAACAAAAAACTGTGTCAATGCAACCGACACCCTGTTTGAACAATAATCTGGTGCTTCCAAAAGATACTTTCCCATCCCTTTTGCGTCATAAAATACTTTTAAGCTGGCCGGGCCACTTAACTACCCTCTGAGAGTCAGTTAAACAATTACCATAACAATTTCTATGATAAATCAAAAGCAAACTATTTCTACACTTAGTGGCCTGGTTCTTTGCCTGGGCATCACCATTTCAGCCTGTAACAACAGCGACAGTTCGGTCAATCCTACAACAACAGGTTCAACAGGTACCAGCAGTACGACAACTTCTGTTGGCACAGGTGTGCCCGATGTGTACAAAAAGATTTACGGGGCTTCTCAGATTTATGTAGAAGGCGATTATATCGTTATCAAATCCAGTGGTTTACCCGACCACAAAACACCATACTACAAAGGAACTCAATGGGAGTCGACTCTGTATGTGGCCGACACTCGTTCCGATTTTCATGCCAACTCAAACACAATCACTTCCTTCAGTTACACGTTTAAGATTCCCAAAAATCCGGTGGTCGCATCTACCCACAAAGCACTACAAGCTGCCACTATTGGGGTGGCTATTAATGGTGTGCCGCTTTTCAATCAATATCAAATGGAAAACCAGTTGCTCACTCCCGGCGCTGGCGAATATGTATCCTTCGATTTATACGGTGGTCATCCTACTCCATTTAGCGAATACCACTACCACATTGAACCCAATTACCTGACGGCAACTCAGGGTAGTAGTAGTCTGATTGGTTTTTTGCTGGACGGCTTCCCCCTCTACGGGCCAGTCGAAAATGGGAAAACACTAACCAGCAACGATTTGGATGCCTACCATGGACATACGACCGTAACGGCCGACTACCCGAATGGAATTTATCATTACCACACAACCGCCGATGCTCCATACATCAACGGAAATGGCTATTATGGAACAGCTGGTACGTGGTCGAAATAAGCTACT
Source organism: Spirosoma sp. SC4-14 (assembly GCF_037201965.1). Taxonomy (NCBI): domain Bacteria; kingdom Pseudomonadati; phylum Bacteroidota; class Cytophagia; order Cytophagales; family Cytophagaceae; genus Spirosoma; species Spirosoma sp. SC4-14. The sequence goes on from NZ_CP147518.1 coordinate 6,279,825, forward strand.
CTGGTTTCTGGCAGCTACCCTGATCACCTGCCAGAAACCGCCAGCAATTCAGTATATTGACTCCGGCCAGGTACAAATTGTACCCAGAGAAGGTATTCATTACATCGGGGGTGAGCCCGTTTCAGGCATTGTCTTTTCAACGAATGCCAAAGGCGATACCCTGTTTAAGGTGCCGTTTATGAATGGGAAAGAAAATGGTATAGCAAAGTTCTTTTACTCAAAAAACCAGCTTCGCGAAGAGCGTTTTTTCGTAAATGGCTGGAAAGAAGGCACCCATCGGGGCTGGTACGAAAACGGCAAGCCAATGTTCGAATACCATTTTCAGAACGACATGTTTGAGGGGAGTTATAAAGAGTGGTTTCCAAATGGGCGGTTGTTTCGCAACATGAATTTTGAAAAGGGTCAGGAATCGGGCCATCAGCAAAGTTGGTCTGCCGATGGGCGAATTAAAATGAATTACATCATTCAAGACAATCGACGCTATGGATTACTGGGCACCAAAAACTGCAAAAATGTTTCGGACAGCGTTTTCAGCCAATAGTTTGCTGGCACTCATCATTTTTTTTGTAGCCTGTCAAAAAGAATCAACTCAACGCTTACCGTATTACAACACGCCTGATTTTACCCCCATTTTTGTTCAGTCAGAGGCAGACCTAACGGCAAAAGTTCCACATATAATTGGTCGTTTTTCGTTCACCGATCAGCATGGTGTCAGCATTTCGCAACACGACATCGAAGGGAAAATTCATGTAGCCGATTTTTTCTTTACTTCCTGCGGAGTTATTTGCCCCCGTATGACCAAACACATGCAACTAGTTGAAAAAGCATTTCCGAATGCAGCTGATGTTGTGTTGCTTTCATACAGCGTTACGCCCTGGATCGACAGTGTTGGCCGCCTGAAAAGTTATTGCCAAACGAACCACATCCAGTCGAAAAACTGGCATTTACTGACGGGGAATAAATCAGAAATTTACCAGCTTGCCCGCCAGTCGTATTTTGCGGAAGAAGAACTTGGGTTTAGTAAAGACAGCACCGAATTTCTGCATACCGAACATTTTCTACTCATTGACAAACATAAACGCATCCGGGGCATCTACAACGGTACACTCGAACTGGAAATGCAGCAACTTATCGCCGATATTAAAACATTAAGGCAGGAATCCTAAACCTGGCAGCGTGCCACCTTATGTTGGCGAAACATAAGGTGGCACGCTGCCAGAGTCAGTTCAACATAGTACATATTTAGATTTTTTCGCTCTCGATAGCCCCCGCGGCTTTGTTTGCCAGTTCGATAATCATCGGCAGAATTTTCCCAAACCGCTCGTCTTTACTATAGCCCTGTTTCCAGCGAGCGTAGATCTGCTGAGCGATTACGGCATTTTTATAGAGTCCAAACACGTAGTAAAACACAATAGCCGACAAATTACGGCCACTGCGCTCGGCATACCGGTCGGCCACCTCCCGACGGGTCAGGTTGCCGGGGAGCCAGGTCAGGTTGAAGGTGCGATAGGCGGGTGTATCGGCCGCTTCGGACCAGTAGGCTAGTGTAGCTCCCAGATCCATTAATGGATCGCCTACTGTTGCCATTTCCCAGTCAAGCACTCCACAAATAACCGGAAGTGGATCGCCCGTATGTTCGTTGGTAGCAAAGAGCACATTGTCATATTTGTAATCGTTATGCAAAAAAGCGGGTTTCTGCTCGGGCGGATAATGCGTTACGAGCCACTCGCCTACAGCATCCATGGCGGCAATGTTGTCGGTTTGGGCATTCCGATAGCGTTTGATCCAGCCTTCAACCTGTCGTTGCACATACCCTTCCGGCTTACCCAGTTGAATTAAACCGGTTTCGACAATGTCGAGCACATGAATGGTTGTCAGATTATCGACCAGGGCTTCCGATAGCTGCCGCATCCGTTCCGGCGACAGTTTCAGTGATGGAGCCATTGGAGCCCGCAAAATAATTCCGGATACCCGTTCCATAATATAAAACGGTGTCCCCAGTATCGCGTCTATTTCGCAGTAAAGTATGGGATTGGGGATAGGTGTATAGTGGCCTTTTAGCAACGATAATACCCGAAACTCCCGACCCATATCGTGCCCACCTTTGATGGTAGCCCCGGCGGGTGGCCTGCGCAGTACAAAGTCGCGGTTAGCTGTTTTGAGTAAGTACGTCAGATTGGAAAAGCCGCCGGGAAACTGACGAATTTCCTGCACGTCGCCAATAGCAGGAATCTGCTCGCGCAGGTAAGCATTGAGGGCTGCTCTATCAAGTTCTTCGCCTACACGTACGGCGCGTGGAGAATCGGGAGTAATCATGACTTAGGTCAATTGGATTGCTGGCCAGATGCGGTTTATACGACAAAAAATCAGGATTACAACTGCCCGGCGGCCATCAGCCGACGAAACTCCTGCAACTCACGAGCTTTTTTCTTGATGTCGAGACCATATTTTTTCAGAATACTGATTGCCAGATTCTGCTTGTGCACTTCGTCGGCACCATCCCAGATGCGGGCACCGCGCTCATGGCGATACATAGCTGCCAGTACCGTATCGTCCGTTACGCCCAGGGCGCCATGTACTTGTATGGCCCGGTCGAGCACGCGCAGGAAGGCATTGGCCACAAAGAATTTGATGGCCGACACCGCTTCCCGAACATTGGCCACGCCTACCGTATCGATGAGGTATGCCGTATTGAGCACATAGAGCCGACTGGCATCAATATCGGCCCGGCTTTCGGCAATAAAATCCTGAATAAACTGCTTTTCGCCGAGCATCACCCCGTCTTCAATCTCGCGCGAAGCAGCTCGTTTACAGAGTAAATCCAGTGCTTTTTCGGCATTTCCAATCCATCGCATACAATGATGAACGCGCCCCGGTCCGAGCCGCTCCTGAGCCAGCCGGAAGCCCATGCCTTCGGCCCCAATCAGGTTAGACACCGGCACCCGGCAATCGGTATAAGTCACTTCGGCATGGCTAAACCATTCTTGCCCAACATCACCAAAAACAGGAATATTTCGTTCGATCCTGAAACCAGGCGTATCGGTCGGCACAATAATCATGCTGGCCCGCTGATGTGGAGCGGCCTCAGGATTAGTCACCACCATGGCTACTGCAAATGCGGCTCCGTCGGCCGACGAGGTGAACCATTTTCGACCGTTGATTATGTATTCATCGCCATCGCGAACGGCCACCGTTGCCATGCGCGTTGGATTAGAACCAGCAAACTCGGGCTCGGTCATGGAAAAACAACTCCGAATATCACCATCCATGAGCGGCTTCAGATATTGTTCTTTGATTTCGGGGGATGCAAACTTGTGGAGCAGTTCAATATTACCAATATCGGGAGCCTGGCAGCCGAACACATAATGCCCAAAAAATGGCGCATAGGCCAATTGTTCGCTAATCTGCCCAAACTCGCAGAGGCTTAGTCCATGCCCATTGGCATCTTTCGGCAGATGCAAGCCCCACAGCCCGGCATCTTTTACCTGCTGGCGTTTTTGATTAAGAATGGGGATTAGCTCATCAAGACGATGGTGAGAGAAACCGTCTTCGAGCGGTATCAATTCGGTTTCGACAATGTTACGGACTTGCGCCAGCAACGGCCGAACGCGGTCGGTAATAAATATAGATTCCATTCGGGGTATGGGTCTAGGAGCGCCAACGTGGCAGGCACTAAAGTAAGGGTTCCCGAACGAAGGGGCAAGTGTAGAACTCATGATTGCCTTTTTAAACCGCAACGCTCGCCAGGTGATTCGTGTACTTTGTGACCGCTACGGTTTAAAAGCCTTTTTCTTTATCCGATTGGCTCGTTGAATACGGCAAGCATATGCGTAATGGCGGCTGGCGAATGTAACGCTTCGGTTTGATCTAACGTCAATCGGGCCACTTCTGAGGCCCGGTTTCGCATCTGATTTTCATAAGCAGCAATGGCAGCCTGCACGTCGAGAAACAAGCTGTTCGTCAGGCAGTTGCTTAGTTCCAGCGCATCGAGCATTGCCATATTAACACCTTCGCCCGCATAGGGAGGCATCAGATGGGCGGCATCACCCAGCATTGTCAGGTTTGGGAGGGATTCCCAGGTCTGGTCTAAAGGCATACAGTATTGCGGACGAAGCATGAGTGGATATTCTGCCTTTTCGAACAGATCGAGCCAAATGTCGTCCCAATCGGCAAACTCCTGCCGGAACCAGCCAAGTACCTGTGCTTTATCAGCAAAGTCGATACCACAGTTTCGCATCCAGTGTTCGTCGGTCTTGCAGCCAATATAAAACACCATACTACCATCGCCTTTCGAACTGACGATCAGCGTTTTTTCGTCGCCCAGCACAAACAATTTTCCTCCATTGAGCAACTTATGAACACGCGGAGAGGCCGTTTCAGAATCATATACCGCTCCCTCCATTACCGTCACACCGGCATAAAATGGCTTGATGGGCGTGATATACGTCCGGATTTTTGAGTTTGCGCCATCGGCCGCAATCACAATGTCGGCTTCGGCTGATGTTCCATTCCGAAATTCAAGTTTCCAGCCGTCGCCGTTGGGCGACATTGTGATAAACTGGCTATTCCAGACAACCGTGTTGGGTTGCAGCGAATCCAGCAGAATTTTCCGAAGCGGTCCCCGATCAATCTCAGGCCGAAACAGTTCATCGGCTTCGTTTACGTGTTCGTCGAGTACTACAATGCCTTTTTTATCAACAATTCGCAATTTATCAGCACCCGGCCGATAATTAGCGTTGAAAGCATCCAGCAATCCGGCTTCCCGCAAGGCCAGCAATCCAGATTCGTAGTGCAAGTCCAGCGTGGCCCCCTGCACCCGAGCATATTTATCCACATCTCGTTCGTATACGTTGACCCTAGCGCCCTTCATTTGCAGCAGCCGGGCCAACGTTAATCCGCCGGGACCTCCGCCCACAATGGCTATTTTTTTGTTTTCAATTCGCATATTACCCCTTGTTAACAGTTGTTTATAGAAATCTAAACCAATGGAGTATGCCAGACAACCTGTTCAATTTCAGGCGTGATGGCTGTTAAACCCATCTGTTTATGTCACAAACCTACTGTTCGGGCAATCGGAAAAATTGTATAAATCGGTCGTCTTTGTTGCGGGCGAGTTCTTTGGGTGTCACACCTGAATAGCGTTTTACGGCTTTTATGAAATGCGCCTGATCGACAAAATCCTGCTCGGGAAACAGCTTTCCTTCCTGAATCTGTTTGAACGAAGCCCGGTAGCGAAGAATGTTGCAATAGGCTTTCAGCGACATCCCAAACCACTGCTGAAAATAACGATTGATCTGCCGACTACTCCACTGTGCCGCTTCGGCAAGCTCCCGAACGGTCGATTCGCCCTCGGAAGCATACATAAGTTGAAACAAGGCATATTTACGTGGGTCGATTGCTTCGTGTATGGCTCCGGCAATTGCCGCAGACGCTTTCTTGCAGAACTGCCCGAAATTGTCCAGATCGGCAGGCGTTATACCCCAGAAATCGGCAGGTAGGTAGTGAACTCCATTCAGCAACGGCGCTATGCTCGTTTTCAGGACATATTCGGCAGCGGGCAATTTAAAATTAACAGCACACGTAACCGTATGCGGAGCAATAAAAGCCGGACCAGGCTCGGTACCCAATCCAGCCAGGATGACATGGAACGGTTCGGTAGCGGAGATAGAAAACAGCACATCGAAACATCCGTCGGGCACAATAGTAACCGGTTTTTCATTGTCGGATGGGTTACTAAGCCGCCAAAACGCTTTGACAAATTTGAAAAGCGGCTGGTCGGGCTGCATAACGTTGTAGTCAATATCAATAGCAGTCATGACTCATTCTTCAGCTATCTTTTTTATAATTCCCAGCGTGCCATTCCAATAAAAACTGGCATGTTCGACTGCGGTTTCGGCAATTAAATTCCGATGCGTAACAATCAGCATTGTCTGGTTGTCGGCAGGGATTAGGTTGAATTCGACGGTCGTGTAGTTCTCGGCTTTGTCGGGCAAGCGGGATAGAGCGCTCCACGACGTATATGCAAAGACAACATTCGGTTCAAATTGCACAATTGTACCTTTTTGCTCGTATTTACCGTGCAAATCGCCCCTGAACCGAATTGAGCTTCCAACCTGCCAGTCTGAGATGACCTCAATTTCTGTATCGAGCATCCACCGTTTTATGAGCGCTGGCGATGTCAGTAAATGCCAGACTTTCGAAACTGGAGCATCGATGGTTATTTGCTTCCGAACAACCGGTTCTGCAACCTTGGCCTGATTCGTCATTTCCTATAAGCGTTAAGTCTGACAAACATCGCTTCCAGGGTAGTCGTTTTCGTGGGTCAACTTATTTTATGCTATTTCGCCAGTTTTTCAACCGCAGCGTCTTTTGACTTCACAAAATTGATGTGACCGATGTTGTTACTCTCAACAATAAAGTCGTTCAGGCTTTTGCTTTGATATGCCGCAAATGCACCAATTATAGCCAGTTGCACCCGATACGTTGAAAATTTTTGAAGGATCTCACCTGCTATGCCCGTTCGGAGATTGAAAAAATCGGGAGTTATATTTTTTTCATACAGCATTATTTTATCAAATCCCCGATAGTATAGATTCCCCAGCAAATCCAGCCCATCATCCGCACTGCCAATTACCATCGTATCAGAAACAACCTCGGCTATTTCTACTCCGCCAATCTGAATTACGTTTATTTCCATTAGTTCAATTTTTATGCTGCCAGCCAGCAAATACCTCACCGTATAAAAGTAATTGGCCATCGGGCATTTGTCATTAGAATTTCTTTATCGATTTCCCAATGGCAAGTGCCCAATGACCAATAATTAATGGCAGATAACTAAGCGGTCTATTTCAACAAATCGTCTTTGGTCCAGACCTGACCATTTTTGATGGTATATCGCACATTCATCGTATCGCGAATTTTCGTCAGCGGATCGCCTTCAACCGCAATCAGATCGGCAATTTTTCCAACTTCGAGGCTTCCCAGATCCTTACCGACCCCGGCCGCTTCGGCCGACCAGAGCGTTGCCGCCCTGAGTGTTTCAAATGGTGTTACACCACCTTCTACCCAGTTCTGCAACTCAACCTGTAGGCTCAATCCATAAGGAATCAGGGGCGAATCGGTTCCGGGTGTTACCCGGCCACCGGCGGCAATAAATTTCTTCACATTACTGGCCAGCGTCCTGAAGTTTTCGAGAGCCCCCGGCATCATCCGGCGCATGGTCTGCTGTTGAGCCAGCATATTATTCCGGTACGTTTCGTCGTAGAAATGCGTAAACGGCTCGTAACTGAACAATGCCGTATCGAGCCGAATCTGGTAGCTAAAGCCACCCTGCAAGCTCGTTGTCGGCGTCATATTCATTCCCGACTTGGTAATCAGATTCAGCACATCGCCATAGATATGATTGGTAGAGGTCAGCTTAGGTGAGAATCCGCGACGACTGGTAGCCGACGAATGTTCGACTCCGTCGATATTGTATTTTACGGCCGGATACAGTTCATGCGATGTAACCGGAATCCCAATCTCATGCGCCAGATCGGCGGCTAACTGCTGCAAGCGATCGGGTAAGCGAACGTAGCATTTCAACAGGTCATAATCCAGCCGTTTGGCACGGTCGAGTTCCATCCGTAACTGACCTTCACTACGGATACTCGTTGCCAGTCCGTAATAGAGTCGGTATCCTTCGTTAATATTGCCCGTATAAAAACTCCGTGGCCCAACCCGAACACCGGCATCCCAGGCTTCGCGCCGTTCGAGTGCATCGTAAGGGTCGGCACCCGTTTCGCGAACGCTCGTAATGCCATGGCTCAGCCAGATACGTCCCTGCTTTTCACCAGTCAGAATACTCTGGTGGGTATGCATTTCCCAAAGTCCAGGCATTACAGTCAATTTCGACGCATCGACCAGTTGGCCCGACCGGCCGGCTTTGTGCGGTTCAATAGCCAGAATACGGCTTCCCTTCAGAATAATATCTACGTTTTCGCGATAGGAATTCGTCTTTCCATCAAAAAACTTACCTGCATGAATAACCGTCTGGTCGGTAGGCAATTTAGCCTGATAGTTAAATTCCAGCGGAACGTTGGTTACCCGTCCGGATGCAATATCGAGTTGTTTTAAGGTATCAACCGACAGATATACCAGCGTTTTCGCATCGGAGGTCCAACTCATGTTATCGGCCAGTGTTTTCGTGCGCTGAATGGGCTGACCGGTCTGTTTGCCATCCGATGTGACGGGCAATGTCCACAAAATACCATCGAGCACATACGCCATCCAGTTACCATCGGGCGACCAGGCCGGGCCGCTGCGCCCCCGAAAACTGATGGTTTGCCCCGACGAATCGGGTTTTAATTCGAGCGCACGCCCGCTTCCGTCGCTCGGAATGACCAGAAACTGATTCAAGCCCTCCCGAAACCGGGTCGAGTAGACATCCAGCGCCGAAACGGCCAGGCTTTTTCCATCGGCAGACCAACTCGGTACTCCCGGCCCAAACAAAGGTTCATAAATGCGTTTGGGTGCCGGAAAAGGCTGGTCTTCAGACGGAGGTACATCAATTGTATGGAGTGTATTGCGGCCATATGCCGATCGGTCGACCATGAAAAACGCGATGTGTTTGCTATTGGGTGAGTACACGGGTGTGCTGACTTCGGTAGCGCCATTGGTCAGTTGCCGATCCTGGCCCGTTTGCAAATCCCGCGCCCATAGGTTGATGCTGCCCGAACGATCGGAAACAAACACCAGATAGCGACCATCGGGCGAAAAATTCGGATCGGCCTCAATAAACGAATCGTCGGTTAACTTTTTAGGGGTTGGGTTACCAATGTCGAGCCAGTATAGGTCGCCCAAAGCCGAAAACACAATGGCTTTGCCATCGGGCGAAACTACCGGAGCCCGAATACCTTTCACCGGCCTTGACCTAGGGTTATCGAGCAGATAGGTCTTACGGGTGTAGGGTTTACGACTCAGCGCCAGCGTAGCCTGCCAGTTTATTTTTTCGGTCTTCGCCAGATCGGCCGTTTTACGTTTAATAGCCCCATCGGCCGTATACCAGATGGCTCCGTCCTTAGCCACCGTTGGCCGGAACGGAAATACGTCTTCGCCAGTTGCCGAAATGACATTGGGGGTTGCATCGACTTTCAGGTCTTTAATAACCAGCGTGGTTTTGCCAATTTCGGCCGTTTGTGCAATCAGCGACGTGCCATTCAACAACCAGGCCGGTGGTCCCATTGTAGCGGACGTTTTCCAAACTAATGTTTCCTTTCCGCCTTCCAGCACATACAATCCCGAAGCGTCTGGGCGCGTAGCCACATAAGCAATTCGTTTGCCATCGGGCGAGTATGAGGGAGCATATTCATTTCCCAGGTGATCCGTCAACTGGATGAGTTTGCCCGTTTTGAGGATTAGTTCAAACAGGTTATAATTTCCGCCCTTGTCCGACGAAAAAATCAGCTTACTGCCATCGGGCGAATACATCGGTTCACGGTTATCGAACTCACCAGTTGTGTGTTTCTGCAGATCAGAACCATCCGTTTTGACGCTGTAAATATGAAACGTTCCATCCCGAAACGACGAGTAGACAACGCGCTTGCTATCTGGCGACCAGGCTGGCTGACGAGCATCGTCGCGAAAATCGGTCAGGGCGCGAGCAGCCCCTCCCCTGGCCGGAATGAGCCAGATGGTTCCCTGCATATCCATCACGATCGACTGCCCATCGGGCGACAGTGCCGCCGACATGTTGGTTCCTTCCGAAACCGTGATTCGGACCGAATCCGATTGGGCATAAACCGTAGTAACACCTATACACAAGGCATAAAACAGCAGAAATCGGGCAAACTCAAAACAGGTCTTCATTAGAATAGCGAGTTAGCAATTGACTTACATTCACCTATTTCAGGGCTGCAGGTGGATTCAGATAGCGAGCCAGAAACTTGTAGATTTCTTCGCGCGAGTCGCGGGCGAGTTTCGTATCGAGCCGGTTAAAGCTATGCCCACCCGGTGCATCCTGATAAATCTTATACTCGAACTTCTTTTCGTGGGCTTTCAGCGCATTGATCAGCGACTCTACCTCCAGCACGTTGACGTCTTCGTCGTTGGTATTGGTATGAATCAATAGCGGAGTTTTCAGCTTCTGCGCATTCCAGACCGGCGACCGACGACGGTATTCGGCCACATTGTCGGAGGGATCTTTGCCAATGTGCGTTGCAGCCGAAAAAATTGCCCGGTATTGTGGTGTTTTATAACCCAGTCGGGCAATAATATCGCTCACAGGCACGCCCGCATAAGCCACTTTATAGTCTTCGGGATGATCGAAAATATTCATCAGCGAAATCATACCGCCGTGGCTCCAGCCAATAATCCCGACCCGATCGGCATCTACCTGTGGCATAGTTTCGACAGCCCAGCGCTTTCCGGCCAGTACATCGTCGTTTTCGTAATCGCCATAGTCGATCTGGTTGTAAAACCCGCCCCCGTAGCCCACGCTACCGCGATATTCAGGGGCAACGATCAGGTATCCCTGATCGAGGAGTTCGCGGACAATGTGAGCATAAAGTGTACTGAAATCGCCATGAATCCCATCGTGAACGAATACCAGCAATGGCAGTTTCTTTGCCGACGCAAATTTCTTCGGCACAAACGTATAAGCCGGAATTATGACCGGATTGGAAGCCCCCTGTCCCGTCGGATTTTTGATTACATGGGGCGGTTTACTGGCATAGCGAATTTTGTCGATAACGGCAACATCGCCCAGTTTTTGATACCAGAGTAAATCGTCGATGTGTTTAGTGATGGTCTGGTCGGAGTGACGCAGGTTCTCCTCTAATTGCCGAATTCGTTCATTCAGATCGGGAGCCGACGTAGTTGATGCAGGAGCCGTTTGGGCTTTGATACTAAAACCAATGCAAATAAAAAGTAATAAACAATAAAGCCGACGCATAGACAGAGTACAAATTAGAGTCAGTAATAGTAAGAGTAGTGGATATGAACCGATAATTAGAAAAATTCTGCCCGCCTGCTTTCAGGACCAATCCTGTTTGGTTCAGATCAGCCGCTTCAGTTTTAATGTCAGCGAATCCTGCCGGAACCGCCCCCGCATTGTCAGCGTACTATCAGTTACAAATTGGTAACTAACCCGCATTGAATCGACCGATTTGCCCGTTTCGCTCGGAAAATGAACCGTGAGCACCTTAGTAGCTTCATCTACTTTATAATCGCCATGCAGATCTCGTTGCTGAAATTTGTCGGGGTGATACTTGAATAAACAACCGTATCGCCATTCGAAATATACCTTCGACCAGACCGAATCCTGATAGGCCGACGGAATCACAACGCTGTTGTTGCGCCCAAGGCTCTCAACTTTCCAGACACCGTTCAGTTTGGTTGGTTGCTGAAAGCTTTCGCGCAGCGAATTAATACGCCAGAATGCCAGCCCAATTACCAGTAGGCGCACAACTGTCAGGAGCGCCGTACGGATAGTTGTATTAGCGGTTTTCTGATACGACAGAAAGGCGGCTTTGAGTGTATCGTAATCGAGCAGGAGCAGAAAAAACAAGAGGAAAGTATAGTGCAGCGCGTTGTAGTAGGCCAACGGCGAAATGTCGTAGAAATGATCGATCAGGTCGATGTTGATCATAACGGGCAACAACACAACTACCCCCATTAGCTGCGTTCGGCGAAACAGTAGCAAAACACAGCCAAGTACTTGTGTCCAGCCCAGAATATAGGCCATCGTCTGCGAATAGCCGTAGTAGGTCCAGGTTAGCCAGAAACCGTTTAGTTCACCAATAGGTGTTTCCCGAATATACTGGGGTGCCTGAAATTGGGTTTTCAGAATTTTGGCGGCTCCATATCCCGTAATGGAATAGGCGACATAAACCGTGATGATTGTTTGCAACCAAGTGTGCCACTGATTGCCTTTACCAATGCGTTCCCAGCTATAGGTTACAAGAAAACTTATGCCCAACAGGATGGCCAGGGCAATCAGTCGCTTAGCCGAATCGGAGACTACCTCAAACTGCCAGCGCGAAGTAGCCTCCGATAGCTGCGTTAACCCGATAATTACCAGAAACAGGCAAAACGTTTCTGAAAACTTAAGCCAGAAACTGCGGGCGGCAAACATAAAAGAGGAAGGTTATTAAACGCAATTTAAAGTATATAATTTCAAAATACACCAAACAAACTAGTGCAATATTATATTTCTTCAATTATTTATTCTTTATCTTTTGTTTTTCATACACAACAAAAATAGGGTACCCAGAGCTTCTGCTCCAGCTACCCCATCTTCTGCAAAAACAGCTCTGTTAATAGCGTATAGACCAATACGGATTGCGGTGAGCGGTCATGCTTTCGGCAATATGCTGACGAATAATGTTATCATAGGCAGCATCACTAATTTTTTTACCCTTCGTTTTAGGCATCTTCAGCTCGTCGGGAGTAATTTTTTTCAGTGTCACCTTAGTTGCTTCAATCACTACATCGCCATCGTTCAGGTTCAGTTCCAGAATAACACCCGGCAGACCATTGTACCGCTCTGGCCCCGCCGGAACGGGTAAATCCTGCGCAAACCAGGCCGTAATTTTCTGTTTTTTAATGGGGTCTTCGGCTTCGGCTTTCATACAGATGTAGCCAGCTACGTCTTTAATCTGATTGCCTATTTTCCAGGTTGGTGTATGCAGCGAGTCGTCAACTACGTAGGTCTTGCCCAGCATTTCGATGATGTCGAGTTTTCGGTCTTTAGCGAAATCGCGATGGAGTTTGAACTCCGAATGTCGCCAGGAATAACTGCCATCTTCCGTTTCACCCTGCTCATTGGCATACGTATATAAGCTCTCGTTTTCGGTGAAAACCAGTTTCATTTTTTCTTTATACTCGTCGTCGTTTTTCCAGGTTTGCGCAGCCCGGTCTTTTTGCTCCTGACTCAAAAACGTCATTCGGGCAATGATTTTGGTCCAGTATGTTTTACGTTCGTAATTCACAATGCCCTCAGAATTCTGCGCATAGGTCGAAACTGAGATTGCAAAAAAGAGAAATAAGGGAAAGAAGCGGTTCATATCTTTTTCAGATTCGTTTGTGTTAGTCAGTGTTGCGTTTACGGTTTATAGTTTATGGCTGCGCTGCAATAGCATTGCCATGGACCAATTGTCATATCCGGGCGGAGCAACCATAAACCATAGACTATAAACCTAATACCCATCCCGGCGCATTTTTGCAGATACGCCCCGCATGTTATAAGTGAAGCTAAGCATAAAATACCGGGCTAGTGTCTGAATGCGTTCATCCTGCACGTAATTCTGACCAGCATACTGCGACACAACAATGTTGCGGTTCAACATATCGACCGCCGACAATCGAATTTCGGCTTTCTTGGCCTTACCCAGAATACGATATACCGACGCGTTCCAGATGGGTATCTGCTGATGAAATCCGAACCGATCGTTTTTATAAATACGGTAATTCAACGTTGTATTCACATAAAAATCAGCAGGCAGTTTCAGGTTCATTTCGCCCCGGTAATTATTGTTGATAATGGTCTGATTCTGACCCGCATTAATCGAATAGCGCGTGCCGGTTATACCCCAGTTAGCACTTCCGTAGAATGTTAGCCATTCGGTTGGCGTCAGATCCAGACGGGTACCGATGTTGTAGTTCTGATTATCGGTCTGGTTGAGCACTTTATTAATAGTTGTCAGGTTGCGCCCAAAGTTCAGTTGCGAGTTGAGGTTCAGCGTAGCCTTGGTTTTCTTAAGTGGAAATCCAAAGTTGAAATACGAGCCGATATTCCGTCCACCCGTAAGGTTCTCGGGGCGAGTTGTCGTAATCAGCGTCTGCGTGTCTACTGTTTGGCTATATACAATCTGATTTTCGTAATACGAACCGTTGATGTTCAGATTGAGGTTAATGAAACTGCCCGGATTGAAATAATAGAACCCGGCATTAACGTTGTGTTCCAGTTGTGGCAGCAAATCGGGATTTCCTTCATTGATAAACAGTGGGTTACTGTTGTTGATAATGGGCTGCAGATCCCGCGAAGAAGGTATTCGGACATTAAGGCTATACCCCCCGTATAGATACCGATTGTTTTTCATGTCGTAGTTGAGCGACAAATTCGGTACGAACGTGGTAAAGGTTCGGTTGATTCGGTTAAAGGTGGGCGACGTTTGATCGGGTGCATATTTACCATCGAGTGTAAATTGCTGACCCGCCACTCCGGCCGACACATTCAATCCTTTGTAGGAATAGCGAACACTTGAGCCTAGCCGATTGTAGAGATAATTGTTTTGGTAATACCGGCTAAGGGAGTCATTGCGCGTACGTGTGGCATCGCCCACATCCAGCACATTCCGGTCAACTTCGTCGGTGCGAAGGCTGAAATTGTAAAACGTCTCCCAGAAAAATTTCTTAGCAAATGGTTCTACGAACTGCAAGCTAACTTTATACTCGTTACGCAGGCTGTTCGTACTCTGATCCTGCCGAATTATGCGGAGCATGTCGTTTGCGCTGGTTGCATCCAGAAACTCATTTCGGGCGTCCAGCCCCAGCGTAGCATCGTTCGTATTGATCTGATACGTAGCACTAGCCGCAAACGAACGGCCTTTTTTCTTGAACTTCAACCGATATAGTACCGTATTAGCCATACCAAACTGCCGTGCTGTGTTCAGGTTATTTGTACGATTTCGGGTCGAAAGAGCCTCCACTCCACTGGTTCCATTCGTCCGGTATAAATCCTGCAACGTCAGCAGGCTTGCATTTCCATTGTTCAGACGGGCATTGCTCAGCACAACCAGCGTATTGACCGAATCAATCATTTTTTCGTAACGCAGACTAATCCGGTGATTTCCATTAAAATTAACCTGATTGCTGGTTTCTTCTGTACGATATGAACCTGTCGACAAAAAGTTTTTTCGGTTTCGGATCGCATCCAGTTCCAGCCGGGTTTGGTTGTAGTAATAGCTGGTGCTAAGCTTGGTTTTCTTCGTATCGTAGTTGTAGTTAACCCCTCCGGCTACGTTGTTAGAAAAACCTCGCCCATCGCCCCCGCCAACAGGAATACCCAACGTTTCGTCGTCGTTGCCGAAATAAATGGATCGGCCGTTACCACCAAATCCAAAATCGGCGTTGTCGTTCCAGTTAAATGAATTACTGCCCCGAAAGTCCTGATAATCGTTGAACGACAAACCCTGCTGGTTGGTGTTGTTGGCCAGCCCAATAACCGAAAATTGGCGTTTCGAGTCGAATTTATTATAGTTTCCTTTGATTTCGCCACGTGCCGAAATATCGTTGGAGGCTGGCCCACCACCGGCACTTACTTTCCCGAAGCCCCCTTTTTTGAACTGCTCTTTCAGTTCCAGATTAACGGTTTTTTCTTTCTTTCCATCTTCAACACCCGTCAGTTTAGACTGCTCCGTTTTATCGTTGAAGACCTGCACTTTCGAAATAGCTTCGGCCTGCAGGTTTTTGGTAGCCAGCTTAGGGTCATTCCCGAAAAAGCTTTTCCCATCAACCGTTATTTTCTTTACCTCTTCGCCCTGCGCCCGAATGTTTCCATCCTGATCGATCTGTACACCAGGAAGTTTTCGGAGCAGGTCCTCTACCGTTGAACCAGGCGGCACTTTAAACGAACTGGCATTATACTCAATTGTGTCGCCCTTGATGGTCAGTGGTGCCTTTGCCGTTTTCACAACTACCTCAAGCAATTCTTTGGTAATCGGTTTCATCTTTAGCTCCCCCAGGTCGATGACAGATTCGCCCTTCGACTTAACCACGTGGTTATACGGAATAAAGCCAACAAACGAAATTTTGAGAATGTATTCGCCAGCCTTCACATTTCTTATTGAAAAGGCTCCTTTCTCATCTGCCCGTGTAAAATTGACCAGCGACGAATCTTTTGGGCTGAGCAGCATTACTGTCGATGAAGGTAGGGGTGCCGATGCGGTATCAACAGCGCGGCCCTGAAGCGTAAATCGGGAGGCATTTGAGGGGTTTTGGGCGTGGGTAGTGGCCGCCAACAGGCACAGTACGGCCAGCAGGAAAAGGTTTCTCATCGATGAACAGGTAAAGGTTGAACTGGTGTATCAAGAACAAATATAATCGGACTGCAACAAGTTGGTTACAAGATTAACGTTTTTTAACTAAATTTATAGTAGTAAACCTCGCAAACGGCTTAGGGTGCTCATAATGAGCGATTTTCATATCAGAATGTTGCTTGGTTTATGAGAAGAGATTCAAAAAGCAGCCGAATTCCACACAAGGGAGGTAATAATCTTTTAAACGGCAGCTTTAAACACATTCTTTAGGTTGCAGCTAATTAGGTGGCAGTTAAATTCTGCTCCAGCACAGCACGAATTGGGCGAGCTTTGAGCAGGCACTCCTCCCATTCCTGCTCAGGGTCGGCATCGTAGGTAATAGCACTCCCAACCGAAAAAGATGCATACTGGCTTCGCGCGTTATAGAGTAAGGTTCGGATAACAACGCTGAAATCAAAATCGCCTTCGGGTGTGATAAATCCGATAGCTCCAGAATAAACACCCCTCCGACTCACTTCCAGGGCATCGATCAGTTCCATCGACCGGATTTTCGGAGCGCCCGTCATACTACCCATCGGGAAAGCATGGCGGATGGCATCGGCCCAGCTAACCGAGTTGCGTAGGGTAGCCGAAACGGTCGAAATCAGTTGATAAACCGCCCGAAAACCATAAATCCCAAACAGTTCATCGACCCGCACTGAACCGGTTTCGGCACTGCGTGCCAGGTCGTTGCGTACCAGATCGACAATCATCAGATTTTCGGCACGTTCTTTCTCGGAGTTAAGAAGCTGATTGCGAAGAGCAGTATCTTCTTCGGCAGTTTGTCCTCGCCGGATAGTACCTTTTATAGGTTGCGAACGAAGGATAGAGCCTTGTTTTTTCAGGAATCGCTCCGGCGAAGCGCTTATAGCATATAAATCGCCCAGCTTCAGAAAAGCCGAAAACGGCATGGGCGACTGCTCATTCAGGGCCCGATAAACCCCAAACGGATCAAGTGTTGTCTGTTCGGCAAAAAACTCGATGCAATAGTTTAACTCATATACATCACCCGCCAGAATATGCTGCTGAATCTGGCGAACGGCATGAAGGTACTCATCCGAAGACACCCGACACTGTATGGACCCAACCCGGCTCCCCTTATAGGTGGGCAGCTCGGTCAGGCTAATGGCCCGAATAACCTCATCAACGCTGCCTTCGCCCGTAATGACAATTTCATTACTGAAGAAATCAATCACCCATTCGGGTTCAACAAAATATGCGTTGGGAAAGCCCAGATGGTCGGGATTTTGGCTCTCCAACGCTTCCAGTTCATTTTTCAGGTCATAGCCCAAATAGCCAACCAGATAGCCCGGTTGTTCCCGATGAGCAGCATATAGTTTCTGAAAGGTATCGGTGTCTGAACAGGAAACGACCCGTTTCGTCCCGACAAAAAGTCGGTTTGGAAATGGGTCGTTCGGGTAAGCAATGTTATTATTATTCAGAAAAGCGACAAAACCGTTTTCTGAGGTTTGCTGGGCGATGGCCCAATACAGGGCTTTCCACCGAAAATCGGGGTCATCAGCAATTGCATGAATCGGATTCATGTTTACTGCCGTATCAACCGCACATCAACGGCAATATCTTTTCCTTCGGCATTATGGCCAATGGTAAACTCTACTTCGTCGTCGATCTGCAATTCGTTGAAATCGGTATCGATCAGGCTTGTATAATGAAAAAACAGGTTATTGGGCGGGTAGTTGATAAACCCGTACCCTGTTTTCAGACTACGAATTGTACTAATCTTACGTCCTTCCGGATCATCGTCAATGGTATCGGCAATATTATAATTTGGTTCATCAGACGGGGAGTAGTTCTCAAACCCGTCTTCAGTCGAATAATCGGAATCAAAGCTACTACTAAAGCTACTGCCATTACTGCCAGCCAGCGTAAATGTAGGGCGGGATTGTTGCTGTTTAACAAACAGACTCTGAATAATTGTATCGTTACGGCGGCTTCGGTCATCGATCAGATCGTGCATTGCAACCGGATACGAGACTTCTTCCAGCAAATCCTGCGAAGTGCGGGTCACCTGCTTTTCGCCCTGTTCGTTCAAAAATTCAAAATCCCAGCTCAACACCATAATCCGCGAGCCTAGTGTATTGAGCTTACGAATCAGCGGAACATAGTCGCCATCGGATGTGATGAGAACAACAACATCAAATTTTTTATATTGAGCCAGTTCAAACGCTTCCAGCGCCAACCATACATCAATTCCTTTTTCCTGACGGTAGCCCTGATAGGTTTTTACCGGAAGATAATGGGTAACAACGCCTTCCGACATCAGAATATCGTCGAACAGGCGATCATAAAACAGTTGATTACCCCGCTGATTAGCTTCGTGAGCGTTCAAACGTCCTCTAAAATAATGAGCATCTACAATCTGGCATAAACGCTCATTCACTTCTTCTTCTTCGGCGACCTGGCGCCGGATAAATGCATGTAAACCCGATATACTAATCCGGCTGCGCCGTTCGTGAGAGTAGTTATAGTAGTTACTTACATGTAAAAAATAATTGCCGTCATAGAAAACCCCGATCCGGGTTAGTCTGGATGCATTTGCTGGCATAATTTGATTTGTAATTTATGTATCTATTCTATGGATTACTTTTTCGCACTTTACTTTTAGAATGATCGTTCAGATGGGATAGTCTTGTTTTACTAGATATATATAAGCGAGTTACGAACTGATAGGACTTTATTACGTATAAAACCAGAAGTCACAACCGAAATCCTACAAACAGTAAATACCGAAAACGCTAAGTTACGGCAAAATTAACACCTTTTCGCTTACAATCCGGTCTGTACGGTATCTTTGTCGGCCAGATATTTGTTATATGCGAAAAATTTTATTCATCGACCGGGATGGTACGCTCATTACGGAGCCACAACCCGATCAGCAGGTCGATTCATTAGCCAAACTCGATTACATTCCACGGGCCATTTCGGCCATGCGAAAAATTGCCGAAGACACTGATTATGAACTGGTCATGGTTACCAACCAGGATGGTCTGGGAACGGCGTCGTTTCCCGAAGAAACGTTCTGGCCTGCTCATAACAAAATGCTGGCAACGTTTGCCGGCGAAGGTGTTCAATTTTCCGCTGTTCATATCGACCGCCATTTTCCGCACGAAAAATCAACTACCCGTAAGCCGGGCATTGGCATGTTAACCCAATATTTCGGCGAAAACTATGACCTTACCAACAGTTATGTAATTGGCGACCGCCTGACCGATGTACAGTTAGCCGTCAATCTGGGTGCCAAAGCAATTCTATTTTTACCGCCCAATGGCCTTGCTTCCGTACAATCGGCCGATGTTTCGGGTATGACCGAAGTGATGCAGCAGGCAATTGCATTGACAACCGACGACTGGGACAAGATTTATGAATTTCTGCGGTTACCGGCTCGTAGAGCTACAGTAGAACGCAACACAAACGAAACGCAGATTCGGGTAATGCTGAACCTCGACGGTCGCGGAAAAGCCGATATCCATACGGGGCTAGGCTTTTTCGATCATATGCTCGATCAGGTAGCCAAGCATTCGGGCGCCGATCTGAGCATTCAGGTTCAGGGCGATCTGCATATCGACGAGCACCACACCATTGAAGATACGGCTCTGGCCCTGGGCGAAGCCTACCGACGGGCACTGGGCGATAAACGAGGCATTAGCCGGTATGGCTATCTGCTCCCTATGGACGAAGCGCTGGCTCAGGTGGCTATCGACTTTTCGGGACGCCCCTGGCTGGTTTGGGATGCCGAATTTCGACGCGAAAAGATCGGCGATATGCCAACCGAGATGTTTTTCCATTTCTTTAAGTCGTTCTCCGACACAGCCTTATGCAACTTGAATATAAAGGTTGAAGGCGATAACGAACATCATAAAATTGAAGCCATTTTTAAAGCATTTGCCAAGGCAATAAAAATGGCGGTTCGGCGCGATAGTAAAGAACTGGATAATCTGCCAAGCACGAAGGGAGTTTTATAATTGCAGTGCCGAATCCGGCAAAAGCCAATCGTTGATTTTTGTCTGATTTCGAGTGCCGAATATCCAATGTTATTGTACTTTTGCATCTGAATTCAACCGAACACAGACATGGATTTATCAACCCCATTAACAATTCTGTTCTATGTTGTCCTTCTGGCTGCTTCGTTCATCACTGGCCGCTGGTTGGAGCGCAACGACCGGAAGTACTAAATAGGTTTACGGTTTACAGTTTTCGGTTTCCTGTCGTTAGTCATTAAAAGACTGGGCTACCACCGGAAACTGTAAACTGTAACCGAAAACCGTAACATGTTTAATGCCCTTAGCCGTTGGTTGTTTACTATGGCCGGATGGCGGGTGGCAGGCTCTGTGCCGCACTTGCCAAAAGGAATATGGGCGGTAGCGCCCCATACCACCAACTGGGATTTTTTTGTCGGATTAGGTGTCCGTTCTGCCATTGGCGTATGGATTCAATATCTGGCCAAGAGTACACTATTTACTTGGTATGCGGGCTGGTTTTTTCGACTGCTGGGGGGCAAACCCGTTTATCGCGACAAATCGCACAACCTCGTCGATGCTACAGTTGACGTATTTAACGAGAATCCGTCGTTACACATCTGCATCACTCCCGAAGGTACCCGAAGTAACGTTTCCAAACTAAAAACCGGCTTTTACTACATTGCGCTCAAAGCGGGTGTACCAATCATTCCGGTTGGTTTCGACTGGCCTCGAAAGCTGGTTATTCTTGGAGAGCCTATTGTCGTTACGGGTAACTATGAAAACGACATGCTTCCGTTTTATAAGTTTTTCTCGCAGGTTCACGGAATAAAAAAAGACTGGTTAAAAGACTGGGAACAAACGGGTATCATGCACTAGCTGTTGCTCTCACCAGTTCCACCATTTTGCGGCCAGCCCGCTCCGATGCCCCTGGTTCTCCCATTTTTTGCCGGACATCGGCATATCCGGCCAGTTGTTCGGCCCGGTGCTGACCACCCGGTAAAACAGATCCTAATTCTTTCGAAACCAAATTAGCGGTAAAGTCGCTCTGAATCAGTTCTTTCACTACTTCATGCCCGGCAATCAGATTTACCAGCGAAATAAACGGAACCGCAATCAACCGTTTGGCTATAGCATATGAGACAGTTGTTGTTTTATAGCAAACTACCTGAGGAACATTGAACAAGGCCGTTTCGAGCGTTGCCGTACCTGACGTAACAAGTGCAGCCGTTGCATTATGAAGTAAGTCATAGGCTGCATCGTTGACTTGTTTCACATCAGGATACTTTTCCAGCAAACTGTTGTATAGAGATACAGGCAAATTGCTAACCGTTCCAACAACAAACTGATAGTCGGCAAACTGCCGACTTACCTCGAGCATCACGGGCAACATAACCATAATTTCCTGCCGCCGACTACCGGGTAGCAGCGCAACTACGGGGCGATTATCCAGGTTGAGCGTTGCACGAAAATCAGGGTTCGGTTTAAAATCGGCCAGCGCATCGAGTAGCGGATTACCCACATACTCGACTTCATACTCATAGTTGGCAAAAAACTCCGTTTCGAAGGGCAGAATAGTAAACAGCCGATCAACGTTTGCTTTAATTTTTAGGGCACGTCGCTGATTCCAGGCCCATACTTTTGGCGATATATAATAAAAAACCCGAATGCCATGCTGCCGGGCAAACCGCGCCATCCGCAAATTGAAACCGGCATAATCGATCAGAATGAGTGCATCGGGCCGATGAGCCAACAAATCGGCCTGACATTCGCGCATGATTTGCCGAATGGTTCCCAGATTTTTAACTACTTCCAGAAACCCCATAAAGGCCATATCGCGGTAATGACGCACCAGTACAGCACCGGCTTCCTGCATCTGTTCACCACCATATGCCCGACACTGTGCCTCCGAATCGTAATGCCGGATAGCCCGAATCAGATTGGCACCATGAAGATCGCCGGAACGTTCGCCAGCAATGAGGTAGTAGTTCATGTATGATGGGTATGATATAGGTATTTCACCTGTCTGCCGTGTGTCCTATAGCATACGCAAAAACCTATTCGCCGAAATAGTCGACGAAATTTTTGGGCGTTTCGTACAGACGAATCTGATGCAGATGAGCCTCTGTTACAGCACTCAGGGCACGTTCGAGAATTTTCCAGATTTCCATCACAAAAATCTCACAGCTGGCCATTTTCCCCTGCATGAAATCAACGTCAAGGTTGAGGTTTTTATGGTCAACTTTTTCAATCACTTCCCGCCGGATAATATCGCCCAATAGCTTCAGATCGATCACAAAGCCAGTATCAGGATCGGGTTCGCCTTTAACCGTAACGATTAGTTCGAAATTGTGCCCATGCCAGTTAATATTGGCGCATGGACCAAAAACTTCTTTATTCCGCTCTTCAGACCAGGCCGGGTTATAGAGCCGGTGAGCTGCGTTGAAATGTTCAATTCTATTAATGTATACCATTTGTCTGGTTTAGATAAGGCGGTTGCCAGAAACGCCGGTTTTTAAAAATCAGGGCACAAAGGTACGAACTCTTTGGGCGGAATAAAACTATCTCTTTGTGCCAAAAATCAGATACAGTCCAACAAGCCTATTATATGAAAAATACAATTTAATCATCAAATACGCTATTCCTTTGTTCATCTTTATCTTTGTATCTTTACAGCCAATTTCACTTCATTCGCCCTGACATTTTCCTCATTACACCAATCAAAACGTTTACCAAGAGCACTTTATGATTATCGTTACGGGGGCTGCTGGCTTTATCGGGAGTTGTTTAATAAACAAATTGAATCAGGAAAATTTCAATTTTATCATTGCTGTTGATGATTTTTCGGACCCGCGTAAAGAAGCTAATCTTACTGGTAAACGGATTCAGGAACGGGTAGATCGCGAAGATTTTTTTGGCTGGCTCGATAACAATTATCAGGAAATTGAATTCATTTTCCATATCGGAGCACGCACTGACACAACTGAATTTGACCGGCAAATTTTCGAACACCTGAACGTCGAATACTCAAAGCAAATCTGGAACCGATGTATCGACTATCAGATTCCGCTCGTATATGCCTCATCGGCGGCAACGTATGGCCTTGGTGAATTTGGCTACGACGATAATGAATCGGTGATTCCGCAGTTAAAGCCGCTGAATCCTTACGGCGATTCGAAGAATGAATTCGATATCTGGGCACTCGAACAGGAGCGTAAGCCTTTTTTCTGGGCTGGTCTTAAATTCTTTAATGTATACGGTCCTAACGAATATCATAAGGACCGGATGGCATCAGTAATTTTCCATGCCTACAACCAGATTTGCCAGACGGGACACATGAAACTATTCCGCTCGCACAACCCAAATTTCAGCGACGGTGGTCAGATGAGGGATTTCGTATATGTAAAAGATGTGGTTGAAGTCTGTTCATTCCTGATGCATCACCGGCGTAATTCGGGGATTTATAACTTAGGCAGCGGAAAAGCCCGTACTTTTCTCGATCTGGCTACGCTTACATTTCATGCAATGGGCCGCGATGCCGAAATCGAATTTATCGATACGCCGGCCGACATACGCGACAAATACCAGTATTTTACTCAGGCCAATATGTCGAAACTGCGATCGATTGGCTACGACCGCCCGTTTTTTTCGCTCGAAGAAGGTATTGCCGACTATGTAAGGAGCTACCTCAGCGAAGGAAATTATCTTTAAATAGTGTAACTGCCTGCTTACCACTTCCTGAAAATAAAAAATACGGCGATTACGATAAACGCAAAGCCTACAAGGTGATTCCACGCCAGCTTATCAGTCTTGAAAAAAAAGACAGTAATCAGGGTAAAAACCGTTAGCGAAACTCCTTCCTGAATTGTTTTCAGTTCAAACAGCGAAAAAGGCCCGCCTGTTTCGTTCGACCCGAGCCGGTTGGCTGGTACCTGAAAAATATATTCAAAGAAAGCCAGCCCCCAGCTTAACACCACAATTCCCCAAAGCGACAGCTTTGCAAGCATTGGGTACTGTTTGAGCTGCAAATGTCCATACCAGGCCAGTGTCATAAAAATATTTGATAACGTGAGTAACAAAACGCAATAGAGCCCTCTCATGGGTAAAATCAATCAATTTTTTTTGGTAAAGTTAACGTACTGATAAACTGGAAATTGGCCCAGCGAATAGCTAACTGTCCTTTGAGTAAGTTTGTTAGCTGATGGCTGATCCATAATCCCAATCCATGTCCTTCTTTAAGCGGATCGGCCCGAAAATAGGGCTGGATTAAATCAAGAACAGGGCCCGTTTCATTGTGGGTCTGATTTTGCACAACAACAACCGGAACGCTATCCCAGCGCAACAGCACAAACACAATACTGCCACCAACGGCATATTTTACAGCATTTTCGATTAAGTTGAGTAGCACCTGTTCAAGTTTAACCGGATCAGTCATAAGCATTTCAATCTCCTGATTTGGTACGTCAAGCTCAATTTTCACGTCATACTCGTCTGCAATACTTTGCAGTTGCCGAATGCAGTTTTTTACCAGCGAGGGCAAAGAAACCATCGCTTTTTTTAATGTACGGCGCTCTACATCGGGATGACTCAAGGTTAGAAACTCATCCAACAGCCGCGTAAGACGCCTTACGTCGTCCAGTTGTCCAGTTAATAATGAAACCGTTTCTGGCTCGATCTGAGGGTTATTCAGAGTTACTTCGAGCCCGGTTTTCATGATCGTTAGTGGCGTGCGAAGCTCATGAGCGGCAGCGCCAAAAAAATTGCGCTGTAGTTCGGCACTCTCCCTAATCCGGGCCAGCATTTGATTTAGGGTATCGGTCAAACGGTAAAGTTCGTCGTGAGTTCGGGGTAGTTCGATTGACTCAATAGTTGCCGCATTCGTAATTTTTCCAGCCTGACGAACAATGGCCTGAATGGGTTTCAAAAGCCAGCCCGCAACAATATACCCGCCCACAAAAGCCAGCCCAAGGCTTATGAGCCACCCTACCCCAAATACCCACCGCAACTGAATCATATCCTGAACCAGGCTATCTTTCGGAACAGCAAGTGTCAGACTCGTTAGCCCGTTCGGCAACTGAAACGGTGTGGTCTGAACCGTAACCGACTGATACCAATGCAACTGGTGGCGAGAATCGTAGGCCATCCCCGACTGGTCAGGGAAGTCGGGGCTCTGAAAAAGTGTATGTGTTTCGCCATAGGCCTGATAGCAGACTTTCATTTTTTCCGTTTCGGCGGGTAGTGGCAACACAATTGGATCGGGACTAACCTGTGAAAGCAACCATCCAGCTCGGGTCTGAATGGCCCGATCAAAGGCAATCTGTAGGCTTTTCTCGGCTCGCAGTAGCATAAACCAGCCAGCCAGCAGGCTTATTGCCCCGAAAACGACGGTGATAGCCAACACAATCCGACTGCGCAGATTCATAACGATTTGAGTCGATAGCCGCGACCCACAAGTGTTTCAATTAAACCAGATATGCCGACAGCATCTATTTTTTTTCGTAGTTGGTAGATGTGTACCTCAATAACATTGCTGCCCATGTCGTAATCAACCGACCAGACTTTCTCGGCAATTTCGTTTTTCGTTACCAGCATTCCGGCACGTCGTATTAGTAATTCGAGCAACGCAAACTCCCGATTTGTCAGATCGAGTTTTTTGCCAGCCTTCAGTACTTCGTGCGAGACAAGTCTTATTTCCAGATCAGCAACACGCAGAATTATGCTATCGGCGGTAGTCTGGGTTTTCCGTTGCAGAACCCGAATCCGGGCCAGCAATTCACCAAAATCGAACGGTTTACGCAAATAATCGATGGCACCCAGATCGAGTCCCTGCACCACTTTTTCGGGGTCGCTCAGTGCCGATAGAATCATAACAGGTACGGTCAGCCCAAAGGCCTGCAGATTTTTCAGCACCTCAAACCCCGTCTGTCCTGGCAACATCAGGTCGAGCAGCACAAGATCGTAGAGGCCTCCAGCCAGATAATTGAGACCCTCCGACCCAGAAAAGGCCAGGTCGGCCACATGCCCCTGCTGCTCCAGTCCCTGCTTAATAAACCGGGCTAGTTTACGCTCGTCTTCAATAACCAGTATTTTCATAAAATACGAAAAAACGCTCCGACCATACGTTACAAATCGAAGCGTTGGCTGTGGAGCTTATCGCACCAGATACTGTTGGCCATTAATGGTCAACACAGAAGCATTCAAACTATTTATCTTACTGAGTTGAACCTGTCCGTCGCGCAGATTTTTCGAATAGCCCTGAACCGTTATGGTACTCCCTTTGGTAACCAGATTGGTAAGCTGATAAGCAACATGGGGCGGCACACGTACAATGGTCTTATTATCGAGCACAAATCCGTTTACCCGCCCATCGCGCCCAAAGCGATAATCGGTTATTTTACCTGTTTCGGTAACTAGGGCGGGGGGGGCTGGCGGGGTGGCCGAAACAACCGGAGGCCCACTCACAACCGTTGTTTTGCCAGCCATAAGGCTTGTCATATGGAAACGCGAACCTTCTGGGCTAGCTTCTGTATAGCCCGTTACACTAACGGCACTACCCGGTTTAAGTGCTTTCTGAACCTGCTCTCCCAGATGGGGCGGAAATTTAATTGTAGTGGGCGAATCAGACAATGTAAATCCATCCAGAATCCCATCATCATTGCTCGTCCATTGACCTACTGTTCCAGTAACGGAGGTTAATGCTGTTAGCGCACCTCCCCGGCCAAACCGGCCAGAGCCATTAGGTAAATGTTTCCTTCCTGTATGCCGGACGTGGCCACCCGGCTGCTGCCGATCGAACCGGCCAGGCCTGTCGGGTCCTGGTGCATTCAGCACAATGGCGGGTGGTGTAGGAGCAGTGGGTTCGGCAGGAGCCTGAGCATGCACATAGGGAATACTAAAAACGGCGGCCAAAAGAGCCGGAGCGAGTGTTTTGAGCTTCGTTTTCATTGCGAATTGCTGTTTTCTGTTGATTACGAAAACAAACCTACACTAGCCACCTGAAGCCAGCCTGAAGCTGAAATTAATTTTTCTTCATGACCTAGGCTGGAGCACTATGTTGAAACTGCTTAACGAACGTATTTGCAACAACTTTTGCCACAGACTTATCGCTTATAACCGTAGCAATCGACCGGCTCCATTCGCTTTTGTTTTGGCTTTACCCCCGAACCAATAGTAAATGCACTTAATTTTTTACAGCAATAATGCCTTACTAGTCAGCAATAGTAACCTAATTGCTAAGCCTCAGAAACGAACTTTTGTATATACTGATTGGTTTTTCAGACATAAGTAATCCTGCAATGACCCCAACCTTTAGCGAGTGCATCTTTACAGTAGATGACGATGAAGATGACCGCTTTCTTCTTCAGCAGGTCTTTCTTCAGCAGAGCCCTACCTGCCTCTTAAAGCCTATACCTAATGGAGAGAAATTAGTAGAAATCCTGGCACAAACAGACAACCTTCCTACACTGATTTTGCTCGATCTGAATATGCCTTTTATGAGTGGCTTCGAAGTACTAAAGATTATTCGGGAAAACCGCACGTATGATTCTGTTCAGGTTGTTATTTTCACTACTTCAGATAACATCCAGGATCAGCAACAGGCTTTAAAACTGGGAGCCAACGGCTTTTTAACTAAACCTGCCACACTGGAAGAGCTAAATCAGATTGTGCTCCACATAAAGCACAAGTGGTTGCTGGGTAAATGTATTTCTCCCAAAAGTTGCTGTTAGTGACAATACCATCTGGATTAGGGCAGAGCGCCTAATAATAA
The DNA here is from genome assembly GCF_037201965.1 of Spirosoma sp. SC4-14. NCBI lineage: Bacteria > Pseudomonadati > Bacteroidota > Cytophagia > Cytophagales > Cytophagaceae > Spirosoma > Spirosoma sp. SC4-14. Next base: position 6,307,625 of record NZ_CP147518.1, read on the forward strand.
TATCGTATATATAGTTCCTGTAGTTTGTCGCGCGTGCGTTTTAATCGCATCTTTACCGCACTTTCTGATAACTGATATTGCTGACTAATCTCTCTGATCGATAATCCTTCTTCGTGTTTGAGCCGTAGTAATTTCACTTCTTCGGCGGGTAGGCTATTCATTATAACTTCCAGAGCCTGAAGCCGATTCTCCACAGAATTGATTGTATCTGGCTCCGAAACTGAACTTTCGGTTTCGTCGGAAATAGTTTCGGTGCTCAGCCGTTTCCCTAAACGGAGCTGATCGAGGCAATAATGATGCGAAATAGAATACAACCAGGTTGAAAACGAAGAGCGGTTCTGAAAGCTATCGAGCTTATTGAATACTTTAATAAATATATCCTGTGTATAATCCTGAGCAGCGTCGGAATCTTTAGTTATCGATAAGCATTTTTGATAAACTTTATCGACATAGCGCTTATAAAGTGTCTCAAATGAGTCCTGAGTACTAGTATCCTGATAGATTCGAACTAGTTGCTCGTCGGCCAGTTTAGCCTTTTTCATGACGTTTACGTAAATAACTTATCGAATATGAAGTCTGTTAATCTAATCAAAGATAAGACTGTTTCATTAAGTAAACTAATGGTTACACATTAAAAAATGTACTCACAATAAATGTACATACTCTTAAAATAGAATTTTTTAGATGATTAGGTATTTTTTTTTCTCATCACACCAAAATGATCCTATTTAAAGATGAATAAGTAATAAATTTAACAAAGACTTTCTTTCCGGTAATATTTGCTAAATTTATTATTTGGTAGGTATTGCTTCCAGCTAAATAGCGGTATTCCTGATCATTATAGCTTTTAGTAAGCCAATTACCGCAACCTATATACTTATAACAAGCATTTTACCTGATTATACCATAAAATGGTCCAATAATCGTGCAATAAAGGTATGAAAACAGCTATCATTGGACTTATAGGTTGGTTAGCCATACTTCTCCCCAGAACGATTACTGGCCAAAACCTCATTCCCAATGGAGGCTTCGAAACCTATCAGAACTGTCCACATCAGGATAACCTGTTAAATGAGGCTATACCCTGGTTTAATCCAACACATGCAACACCTGATTTTTATCATCAGTGTTTTCAGACGGGCCAAATGGCACTCCCTCCGCATTCGGGTCAGGGGCTAGCCCATCTGTTTCTGGACCGGGGCTGGTCCGAATATCTGGCCGTACCTTTGCGCAACCCATTGGAGGCTGACCAATGCTACTACTTCGAAATGTATGTTGCACTAGAAACGCCCGGCAAGTTTCTCGATCAGACACTAGGGGCTTATTTTTCAACAGAGCCCATTTCAACTACAACGACCGAGCTACTCAATGTAAAACCACAAATTCTGGATACCCAATTAACTTCCAGAGACCCGGCTCTAAAATGGGAACGGGTTTCGGGATTTATTACCGCAATAGGAGGAGAAAAATATGTTACTATCGGTAGTTACTATAAATATCCTCCTCTATTAGGATTCTATTATCTTTTTATCGACGACATTTCGCTCCTGCCGGTTAAACTCGATTTAGGGCGCGATACAACCCTGTGTGGTCGTCGAAGCACATATACTCTGAATGCCGAAACGCCTGGAGCCCTCAATTATCGCTGGAACGATGGCAGCACCGCTTCTACTCTGAACGTAACAAAACCAGGTACCTATTCGGTCAGGGTAATTACGCCCTGCAAAACCCTGACCGACACCATTACCGTTGATTATAGCCTCGACTTCGATCTGGGTGCCGACACTACCCTTTGTAATGGACAAACGCTTAAGCTCACGGTTCCCAACCACCCCAACACTGTTTATCAGTGGCAGGACGGTTTTTCGCAGAATGTTTACCCAGTAAAACAAGCCGGGCAATACAGCGTGCTGGTAACGCAGGCAAGTTGTCAGATAACCGATAGCATCCAGATTCGCTATACCGATCCGCCCCACCTGGAACTAGGCCCTAATCAGGACTTATGTGGTGCCGAATCGTTCACGATCAAGCCCATTGTTGCCGACGGACAGTTTTCCTGGTTGGATCAGTTTCCGACGCAGGACCGCACAATCAATCATGCTGGCATATTCCGGGCCAGTGTTCGGAACGAGTGTGCTACCCTTACCGATTCGGTTGTGATTTCGTATGGTGCCTGCGATTGCGCCTTATATGCCCCCAATTCATTTACTCCCAATGGCGACGGTCAGAACGATGTTTTTACCGCATTCGGTTGTGGCGATATAACCATCACATCGCTTGCCGTTTTTGATCGATGGGGCGAACTCATGTTTCGAACCGATACACCACCTTTCCAGTGGGATGGCACCTTTCGGGGCAGGCAATGCACACCGGGTGTTTATGCCTGGCGAATTCAGTATCAACTAAATCAGCGCAATAAAATACTACTCGATCAAAAGCAGGGGGCACTTAGCTTAATTCGATGAACTACAAATTCGCGAATGCTTTAGAACGACTCTTCATCCTCTGATTCAGGTTACGAATCAATTGGGTAAATGGACGAACACTAGTCATCGACCGCTGGTATTCCGTTTCGGAGAGCGTCTGCTGCCGAATTTGGGGTAATGCCTTTTTCATTTCGGCATCAAGGCTTGTCGTTACGCCATTATTGACAATCTGAATGTTGGCAATTCTATAGCTATAATGCCCATCTTTCACCTTAATTTCAACCGGCACCTCGTAGTAAATTTGCCGTTGAGCCGTGCCCTGGGGAGAGTTATTAAGACGAAGATATACTTTCCCATTTCCCGAAACGAATCCGTCGATTGGATTATCAGCCTTGATAACCTGGTTTTCATTCGGAAAGGTCAGCCAGAAAAACGACTTTGCACGCAGATACAACTGGTCGGCAGTAGCACCAGGCACCTCAACAGTACCTTCATAAACAACTCCTCCCGTTGCCGAATCAATTATAAACGGCATATCTGCCAACGTGTACGTTCGTACCTGGGCATAGCCTTCAAAGACCTGCAGACAGAATACCAAACAAAGGAACTGGTTCATTTTATATTTTCTTTATGGGCTGTATTGCAACACTAAAGAAAATACGAATAACTTTCAGGACAAAAAACTCTTTTTGATCGGCAAAAATACCTATTATTATTAATCAATAGAAACCAAAACAGGCTTATAATACACTAAACCAGTATCCGATACCACCAGAAAATCGAGCGCGTGCTCATTCCCAAACAACCTCAATTACTTCCGTTTTCAGGTCGACAGTTGTCTGTTTTTCGCCACTCGACCGTCGAATAACAAGTTTACCGTTGTTTACTTTAGCAGCCTCCTGTTGCAAAACATGGGTAGCATCTTTTTTATGAAAGACCGAAACAACAGATTCAGTTGTTGTTATAGGCACTGAAACCATTTTACCGACGGCTTTAATCTGTCGGCTGGTTGTGTTTAACGGTTGATTTCGAAGCAGAGCGATTGCCCGCGAAGCCTGCGGAACGCCGTAGCCGATATAGTTATTTCCGTAGGGATACAGGTGCGACGATTGTTCGATGATTGCCATTACTTCCTTATTTGTCAGTTTCGGGTTAGCCTGCATCACACAAGCCGCAAAACCTGTGATAACGGGGGCCGACAACGATGTGCCATAGAGAGAAAAGCAAGACACGTTGGGTTTCAGATAAGGCAGGCTTTCGGGGCCGATACTGCTATAGCCAATACGATTCCAAAGGCGGGAATTAGTTGCACCAATAGCCAAAACGCCCTGTGCATCGGCGGGCGTGCTTATAATCCGCCAGGAGCGGTCGTCGCCTTCGTTTCCGGCCGAAACTACAATCAAAATACCTTTCTTATCGGCCGCAATCTGGGCGGCCCGGCTAATCAGGCTCGTATGGCCATCCATCTGGCTTGGTTCATAGTTTTCTTTCGGATTACTCATGCCTTTGGCATAGCCCAATGAAGTATTGATGAGCCGAACGCCCAAACTATCCATCCATTCCATGGCAGCTACCCAGTTATCTTCTTCACCCCGGTATTCGCGGTTTCCCTGATCGGTTCGGGCCAGATAAAAAGTTGCATCGGTTGCTAATCCATACTGTATGCGTTCAACAGGGTCGTTGCCTGCAATGGCCGCCAGCACTTCCGTTCCATGAAAATCAGACATTGTTTCGAGCGTACGAAATAAATCGCCATGCGTCTTATCGTCGTTTACATAGTCACGCACTCGTTTTACACCCTCGCGGGCAAACACATGCTTTAGCGCGTTAGCCGAGTCGGCACCAAAAAAACCAGCATCAATCACACCAATCGACACAAATCGTCCTGTCAGCCCGGCCTGTGCAAAATCGGAAGCCTGAATTTGCCTCATTACCGGTGCCATTTGTGGCTTCACCATAGGCGTTTCGTTGTCCGACTTAATTGCGGTAATAACAATAGCCGGATCGATTGCCTCAATACCAGCTACAAAAGGGAGCGCCAGTATTTTTTCACGCTCTTCAGCCGACAACCGAGCCGACACCGCATTGAGCCACCGCGACCGATTAAGTGGCCGAACTCCTTCGTGTTGCAATTGCTGGATGTAGGCTTTCGAAACGGGCTGATCCGTATCATCGAGCGGCAGGCTCTGAACTTGCCGACGGGCAATGGCTACCGACGATAAGGCTGGAGCAGCCGTCTGATCTTTATCCTTGAAAAGAACCCAGTATTTGGGGCGCTCTACATCTGGCTGTGCTCGCACAAGCACCGTAAGCAGGCAAAAAAGGGAAGTCAGGCGAAGTATCATGAATCGAAACAAGACGGTTGCTCCTGCATTTTGTTAAACAACTTGTAAAGCTTAAACACAGAAACTCGAAAAAACTCTTAGTAGCTTTGGTTTTCTTTGCAAATAAAAATATACCTGATTATCAATCTATTTGTGTTGACAATTGTAAGTTAGGACAACAGTAGTACAACTTTCAGATAAATATTTTTTTACAGAAGTAAATTTAGCGGTTTTCCACTGACTAAACTAAGGAAAACAAAAACGCCCGACCTCAACCTGGGCCGGACGTTCCGCTTCTATCCACACCATATTAGACCAGTTTAGACGGTCTAATGTCATTATACTTTTACAGGCACCGTTCTAAAGTCCTTCAGGTTGAGAAAGAAGCCTCTGTTTTCGGTCATGCCATTACGAAACAGACTCCAGAGCAAAGCACTTCCCATATTGGCCAGCGTAGAATTAATAAAAAGATCCTGCTTCGCTAGTGCCTCGGCGAGGGAGCAGCTGGGCGTATCGTCGCTGTCTTCACTTTGCCGTAATGCGTCCCCCCATTCCTCCGTAACCAGCGGCAGTTGATCAACTGGATCATATTTCCGAGAATCCGGCTGCTTGACCTTACCGATCGTAGAGAGGATAACCTGCCCCGTTTTCTGGCTATTCCCGAAATCAAGCCAGTAGTACGGCCGGTCCCGCTGTTGATCGCTCATGTGAAGGCCATTCAGGATGTCGGCAATCTCAAACCGGGCTGATACTGTATCGACGCAGCTAATGATAATATTGGCCATTCCGTTTACGCCAGCGCAGTAATGATCCGCTTTACTATACATCCGATGTTGTGCTTTCCAGTTAGTACCGAAAAAGCGGTTGATTCGGTTAATCAATGCAACCGACTTAGCCAAACCTACTTCAGCCTGAGCAAATAGCTGTCGGCCTAAATTAGCCGTGCTCACCGTATCGTTATCCCAGAGCGTTACCTGCAGGCCTGGATGATTCAGCGCGACCATGGCATGATTCATTCTACCTAGCGCCGTGAGCACTTGGGAGCCGGTGCCACCAGCGCCGATCAGGTTTACCGTTATCGGGTTTTGTGGCTCATTAAAATAGGAAGCGGTAAAATGCATGCGTGTCATGGCAGAATTGATTTGAGGGTGATTTTGCTGGCGAGCAAAAATTTATTCGGAAAGGGCTTACCCGTTTCAACCTGTTCATTCCATAGCTGCTTTGGATCGACCGATACGGGAAGTAGGCCGTTAAGGTGCGAGAATTTCGAGTTGAAAAAGAAATCCTGCCAGGCCTGCATAAACCGGCCCAATGAAGCAGTATCCAGTGAGGGTATTTTCACGTCACCAATGCAAACCAGCCCATTCGAAGCCGTATTGAACAGGGGAGCATGATAGAGCTTAGTACTGAGCGTTGGGCGTTTCTTTTTGTCAAGCGCGAAAATGTATAGCTGATTTTTCGTCGCTTTCCAGAGTAGTGCTGGTACATAGGCCGGTCCGTCTTTGATGCCCAAGTGTGATGAAAAGAATAGCTTTTGCTTCATGGGCGGGGTATACCAGATCACCATCCCTTCGCCACGTGGATTTACGTATAATACGTTTTCAGGCATGAGGCCATCGGGTACCAGAAACCCCATGTGCTTTTCTTGTGCCGCATTCAGGCGACGTCCGAGCTTTTGGGCCTCTTCAATGCTCAGTGGGTGGGCGTTAATTGGCTGGCCAGTTGCCTGATCGATCTCGAAGGATTCGACGTAAATACTGCCAGATTTAGTCGTGTGCTGATAAATCAGCAGTGCTGTCTTCGGTTGATAATATTGTTGAAAGTCGCTGGTTATATTCTGCATCGTCGAGCTTACTGATGTAGGTGATAAATTCCGCTATGCTGCTTAACAGGTGACTCATAAACATCTCGCTGTTAAGTAATTCGTCTTTGGTAGGGTACGACTTGTCGTAGATAACTGTACAGGCATAAGGCCCCTCTATTGATCCCGCCGAAAACTCGGCATCGAAGTTTTCTATAATGTGTTGGTAGATCAGGTCGTTATCAGCCCAGATGAACGAAACCCGGCGATCAATAGTAATTTGATACTCCTCATCGTCACCCAAATCTTGATCATAATTGTAAACCTGAGCCAATTCGAAGTTATGGTTGGGGAACGTCTCGTAGAGTTCCAGAAATCGCCGGGCAACCTGTAACAGCGTGTGATCCTCCTCACAGATGGGGGTAAATGCCTCACAAAGATGGGCGAATTGTCTAAGGTGCTTTTTTTGGTTGAACCGTTTCAGGCATTTCAATAGATGCCCATTAACCTCCTTAATGTATTTAGCTCCTTCGTCCTTCTCCATTTCGTTTTCAATCAGTTCTTCTTCGCTCCATTCCTGCTCCCTTTCCCGGATATAGTCATATTCTGAACTGACATAACTGCATCCATCGTCGTTACAATAGGGAATCTTTGTAACCTGATAGAGGTAGGCGTATATGGAACAGATCAGCTCAGTGCGGGGATTACTGCGATACTTCATCAAGTAGTGCAGTGGGCGAACGGGTATATAATACAGGCCCCATTCCGCTTCTTTATCCTTCACCGTGACCAACGTTGCCAGATGAGTTTCATCTTTAATAATAATCAGCCGGGCGTCAGGTTGGAGCCGCTGGAGCTGCTGGCGGGTTATCATTAAAACGTGGCCGATGTTGAGCGGATATGGCAGAGTATTTGTTTCGCTGGTAGGGGTAAATCCGTACGTAGTGGCCAGGTGATTAAGCGACTGAAAGAATTCGGCCTGTATGGCTTCTGGCGTTCGCTTTTCATCGTCAGACTTACGTGTACGCTCCTCCAGGACGATCGGACTAAAACGAACCCTTAAAAAAGCATCGGCAGTAATTCGAGGGGGCAACTGCGCAGGCGCTGATTCAGAACGGTTGCCGCGTCGGGGAGTTGGTTGATGTCGGTCAGTAGCTCGCCGACGTTGCTGTGTAGCTGGCATACGGAGTAATCGGGCTTGGGCAGGGTACGTACACCCGATTCGAGTGTACGTACTGGCTTCTTTTTTGGCATAACTGTTTAACCTTTTGTTCCCATTACGGCCGTGCCGAATGAATACACCATAGCATCGTTCTTGATCTCGGGGCCGGTAATTTTTGCCGAGATCAATTCAGGATACGTGTTGCTGTAGAAATTCATGACAGCTTCAGGACTCAGGCTAGGATCTGGGTCTGGCAACGTTACATTTTGGCCTTTGACGGAGTAGGTAAACTTGCGTTCGAGTTCGGTTACGACTAACATATTAAGCAATTTCTACAGTTGATTTTTCTACGGTTGATGTATCGAACATGGTGCCCTGTAAAGCAAGACCATTGATTTCTTTTCGCTTTGCTTCAATCTGCTCGGCTTTGTCTGGATAATCAGTAGCGGCAGGCAGCTTGTTGAGGGCATCGCGGTATTTCTTCGCCTTTGCCAATTCGTCAGCTTTACTCATGGCCTGGTCGAACTGAAGCTGTTTCATATCGACTGGCGGTGGAGGGGCAACCTCTTTGGTTTCAGTTGGCTTTTTCTCCTTATTCATAGCGGCCTGTTCTTTGGCAGTTGCTACACTTTTCAAATGGGCTTCCATATTCACCATCAGACTCGATGTTTCCCGCATGGGAGCCGCTATGTTGTCGAAAAATCCCTTGTCTAATTCCTCTGCAGTACCTTTTAATATTAAAGGCACAATTGCATTAGCGGCTTTATCGCCACATTTAGGATTGTTTAGCATAACGCTGACAATCAGTCTATCGCTGTTTTTAGTAACAACGATTTTTAAATCACCCTGCAAATCGAGGGCGTCGAGTTGTTGAAAGAAATTCATGATTTGAGAATTGATTGGTTGTGACTGCGGGGCTAATCGATTGCCCTGTTTATCGTAATATTTCGCGTGGATGGCCAGGTAGTTCATCCATTTTTGCTGGCGTTCTGCCGAATCTCGACAGTCCGCACACTCCGCAAATGCCTGCCAGACTTCCGGCACGACTCCCTCAGGACAGGTTCGCTGTAAATAGGGCCGGGAAAACTCATCGCGTTTCATGATCAGAAAAGGAGAAACTGACCTTTGCTATTCACCTCAGGATCTGGCTGGACAACGGGTAAAGGCTTGGACCTTTGTTGATCGAAAGCCGAATGCAAACGATGGTTGTGCGGCTGATTGAAGTGCACTCCCAAACTGGGCGCTTCAATCTGATTGCCATCAATTTTTACATCATACCAGGTTAGGTAATGATTATGGGCATCGTAGGGGCAGGAACAGAAGTACGCCAATTGAAGGGTATTATACAGTTGCCCATTGGTATAAAACGACAGCCGGGCGTTTCCTGCTTTCGAATAAAAGCACGGTAGATGAGTCTGTATCCAGCCGAAGGTTAAACCGACTACGGTTCCCCCTCCGTATTCCTGACGAGTAGCGGCCGCTTCGACATAGCCCAGTTCAGGAGCGATAATAGTGAACAGATCGCCATCGCTAAAGGTGTTGCCATGTATTTCAAACGTGTTCATCAGATAGACTTGCTAACTTCTTTGTTACCCATTCCATGCGTTCAATAAGCCCGGTTCGGACTATTTCCCAGGCCTGCTTTTCATCGAGCCGGGCATTCAGCAGATCCATGTAGTGGAGGTAGATCGGCTTTCGTGTATGCAGCACGCCGTCTTTATCGGGAGGATGAGTCAGTGTATAGTAATCACGACCCGGTATCCTACCTTCAAAAATCCATTTCTGAACCTCCCATTCGGTAGCCACAAAAAGTACTGTTTTCGGGGCTAAGGCGTCGAGTTCCTCGGTAGTCATAAAGGCAGTTTTTTGACGTGCTCAGGGTTGACGGCCTTAACCTTTCCATCCTTATCAGCTTTCACGCGAATCCGACCGGCATCGGTCCAGTTGACGGCAGTCCCTGCGTACTTGTATCGGAAATAGATGCCTTTATAGACTGAAACCGATACCCGGTCACCCTTCTTAATTTCAGTATTGAGAGAAGCCATTTTAATCAGGATACAACGGGCATAAAAAAAGGACAACAAAAAAATGACGACTCGACTCATGGCTTGTTGGCAGGTTTGGCGTGTTCGGGTTTTAAAACGACTACATCGCGGACGGTTCCGCCAGAGTTGATTTTATCGACCATCTTATCGAGTAGTGGCATGGCCCAATCCGGTATATACTTATCTGTTGTCTGTATAAGTACCCTTGGGAATTCATACAGCGAACGGCCAAGGCCGAATTGTACGGCCGCACGTTTCATGGCGTCGCTGATACCGCCCTTCACGGGTTCGACGCTGGTGCGGCTGGCTCCGTCGGTCTTCTGCACAATTTCGCCACCAGGGAGTATGGCCGTAATCGTACACAGAAAACCGCCTTCGATTTCCTTTATCTCATTCTGCCAGCCAGCCCAGCCGAACTGATCGTCAAAACGCTGCATGACGCACCTGTTCGTGATGTAGGGTACTGCAACAATCTTCTGACCGTCTTTGGTCTGCGATTGTACGCGCCACTCAATTTCCTGGGGAGTGAGTGGCGCTGTTAATACTGTTAGGTCCATTTGATTTAGGTAAATAATTAAAATGCCTTACCATTTAATGTATCCACACCCGCCATCCACTCAGTAAGGGAGCATGATTGTTTTTGCTCAGCATCAGCCTTGATCATTATCCATACAAGTTTCCTAGTTGGGTCATCATAGCGAACTTGATATTCTTTATAGTTCTCTGGAGTCAGGCTTTTCGGGTCAACATCTTTATTAATATATATGTGGTCGTATTCTGGGCCAACATAGGTGTAAGAAACGTTATTGGTCCATTTGTCAAAGGACCCGAATGTGCATTTGTGTACCGAAATGAATGACTCGTTCGGGATTTCAGGCTGTTCATACGTGCCAAGCAACATCTCCAGTGCGACATCGGCATTGCCTGTTTTTTCGATGATTTCGATTAAGCCATTGATGTCAATTTCAGTTTTACCGAAATAAGCCTTTATGATTTTCTTAACTGCGGGTGTCATTATAGTAGTTTTGATTTAGGCCGGGACAAACCCGCCCAGCCATCGGGTTATTAGCATTTTACGCCGGTAAGTCGTTCAGTTACCCAACGAGCGTTAGGTGTTAGCTGCCGTTGCCATGCCGAATTAGAAGGAGACCATTTGAAACCGCACCGTTTGAGCTCCTGTATCTTATCGGCGCTAGGTTTCTGATCGTGATGAATACGTAGTCGGTCAGCCTGATAGTCCAGCTTTATGTATCCACCCTCAAACCGGAATTCGGTCTGTAAGCTGCCCTCTTCCTGCTTTTCAGCTTTATATTCTTTTTGTTGCAGCATTTCCACTCGCTCACGCAACCGACGTATCTGGGCATTATTATTCGTTAGCTCATAGTTTGGAAACCCGATTCGACCGATCCAATCGCCTTTCAACAGTTTGGCTGCCGCTTCGGGAGTGTGTCCCATTTCCATTAAAGCCATTAGTTGTTCGTCGGAGCCTTTCTTTTTGGTTTGCCGGATAATGGAATTTGTTTTCTTCATCCAAGCTTGGTGCTGCATTCGCGCATTCAGATTACGCTTTGCCTCGATAAGGGGTGTAATACCTAACTCCGCTTTTTGCTCACGCCGGGTGCGTCGTTCTATAGCCGCTATGACCCGGCTCCGAAATGTCTGGAATTCATCATAACGACTTCTTGCCATCTTGCTGGCTTTCTGCGCTCTCGCTACCGGGAAATTAGATGGCCCGACGATGAAGCTACTAGCGCACCGCGTTTCACTGCTCAGATAACTGGAGAAGTATTGCTTATACTTCGTTACGTACCGATCAATCGTTGAAGTATCAGCACCTAATGCCCGAAGTCGACTTACATCGCTGTTCAGCCCTGTTTCCGCATCAGAAAGAGTTCGGCTTCCTACCCGATCAGGATTGAAACTTGTATTATAAAATGCAGCTACGGCCCGTTGGCTGAATTCATTAAGGTTATACATAATGTATTATGATTTAAGGCGCTCAATATCTTCTTCCAATTCTTCGATTTTCGCTTCGCAGTAGTCGATGTTTACATCGTGTGGATTGGACTCTCGTAGCATAGACAGCCACTGTTTCCATTCCTGCAGTTGCCGCTCTGTCAAATCGAGTACAGAGGTAATGTTTTCCAAACGTCGCATAAGGGTTGTCAGAAAATGGCCGGGACGTATATCCCGGCCGTGAATGAGTAGAACGAATACTTAATCAGCCAGCCGGTTAACCTCTGCCTGAATGTTTACAATGCGACGGTCGCAATAGCCGATGCGTGAGTCGTTAGGATCTGCCAATGATAGATTGGCTTTCAGGTCCTCCCATTGTTTGAGCTGCTGCTTATTGAGTTCGAGCAGGGGGTTTGGTTGCGTCGTCTGTTCCATGCCTATTCATTATCCATGATGAGACGATCAACCCGGCAGCTACGTACAGCATCGACTGTCACGTCGAAATAGGTAATCACGAGCGGATTGTAGGGCTTTGGCCTGGCGTCAGGCTTCGGCGCTGGCATGAGCTTATTGAAACCAATTGCATACCGTTCGGTGCCGTCCTCTTTCCGGTAGAAGAAGCCGGTAGCTTTTTCAGCCATCTGCGCCTTCAATTTGATAGCAACCCACGCACGCTTAAGCGCTGCGGATAAACTTTGGCTCAGCTTCGGAAGCTGAGCGGCAAGGATCATTACTGATTTTTTCATCTTATCGTGTTGTTAAACTACGTGGTAAAATTGCAAATCGTTCGTTTAATATGCAAGTCAAATTGCAAAAATATTTAGCAACTAACTTATTTTACCTATTTAGGAATAGTGATTTTGCGGGAATGATCGAAGAAAGATATTTTTATAGTTGCAGAAAATGCGCACAATAAGCAACCGATCTTTTACCGTACAAATTCTATCTCTTTTCTCGACTAAACGCCATGAGCGAAACCACTCTAATTGATCAGGCAGTAGTTGCCGAACCCATCGTTACACCTACCGTTTATTACCCAAATTCAATCAAGTCCCAGCACCAGCCCAGCGCCATTTTCCGGTTTAATAATGGCGAGATTGGCATCCGTAAGGGCTTGTATCAACTGCTCGGCTCCGAGCAGGTACGCTTTGTGCTATTTGTCGAGTACAAAGGCGAGCTTTACATCACACGCACTGATGATCGACACGCGTTTTGGGTGAACATCTGTAAGAAAAATGACCTGTTCACCTCGGCTATGATCTGCCACAAAACATTCGTTCGGGATCTGATGCGTCGAATGGGCCTGGGCCCAGGCGATGATTATTCGGTCGACGTGGCTCCTCACACAGTTATGGCTAATGAAATCAATGCCGATCCGGCCAAATACCCCTACCCGCTTTATCGAATTTGTCTGGACAAAAAACTGAATCGGCAATGAGTGAAATCAAAGACGCCCATATCGACGATTTCACGCTCGATGATCGCAATGCCAACACGGGCACAGACGAAGGCCGCAAGCTTCTTTCTAAATCAGTTCAGCAGCTAGGCCTCGGCCGATCAATCGTTTCTGACCGTTCGGGCAAACTGATCGCAGGAAACAAAACCTATGAGGCCGCTAAAGAAGCGGGGATCGAAAAAGTTGTCGTTGTCGAAACCGATGGCGATACGTTAGTCGTCGTTCAGCGAACGGACCTCGATATCAACTCAAAGCGCGGCCGAGAGTTGGCATTAGCCGACAACAAAGTCTCAGAAGCGAACCTGCGATTCGATGAACAGGTAGTGGCCGATCTCGCTGCGGAATTCGACATTAATCTGGAAGAATGGGGCTTTGAACTCCCCGAGGAAGAAGGAGGAGGCAGCTCAGACTCTGGCAAGTCAGGCGTACTGAATGAACGCTTTATCGTTCCTCCCTTTACTGTCTTAGACACGCGTCAGGGCTATTGGCAGGACAGAAAGAAAGCCTGGCTCGAATTAGGCTTTCAATCAGAAGCCGGCCGCTCAGAGAACCTGACATATGCCGATTCAGCGCAAGCGCCCGGCATCTACAAAGTTAAAAACCAGTTGCGCAACGACCTGAACCGTGAGCCAACCTGGGACGAAGTGCACGCGTATTGCGATAAGCACGGTATTGCTACACAGTCGACAACATCCATTTTCGATCCGGTACTCTGTGAGCTGGCTTATCGCTGGTTTATTCCGGCTGGTGGACATATTTATGATCCCTTCGCTGGTGGCTCTGTTCGTGGCCTCGTTGCCGCTAAACTCGGCTATCAATACACGGGTGTAGATCTCCGTTCCGAACAGGTTGAGGAAAACCGCCAACAGGCCCTCTCTTTACTGAGTAGTCTGCCTGATGCTCCCGTCTGGATCTGCGGCAATAGCCTGGACACAGCCAGGATCATGGCTGGGCAAACCGTCGATTTTGTCTTTACCTGTCCGCCCTACTTTGATCTCGAAGTCTATAGTGATGACCCGTCCGACCTATCCAATATGGAATTTGACGAATTCAGCCGACAATACATTGAGATCATCCGGCAATCTGTGGCGCTCCTGAAACCGAATCGCTTTGCGTGCCTGGTTATTGGTGACGTGCGCGATCAGAAAGGATATTACAGAAATCTGATTGGTCTGACTGTCGACGCATTCGAGGCCGCTGGTGCCCGCTACTACAATGAGGCCGTACTGGTCACGCAGGTAGCTTCGGCCGCCATACGAGCCAACCAATTTCTGAAAGGACGTAAGCTGGTTAAGACTCATCAAAACGTGCTGGTTTTCTATAAGGGTGATCCCAAACAGATCAAGCAGGAATTGGGCGATATTGAGGTAAGCTGGCCAGAGGAAACAGACTAAAATCAGGCCGCTATTCTAATACCATAGTATTCTAATAATCGCGCCCTATGCCGCAACATTCAGAAGACGAGATCGCCAGCCGACGAGCCACTGTTTCAAACCTGTATCGGAAAGGTTGGACGCAGATGGAAATTGCCGATGAGGTTGGCGTTTCTCAGGGCCAAATCAGCCAGGATCTGGAAGCCATCCGAATCGAGTGGCGGAATTCGATGCTTATGGACTTCAACGAAAAAAAGGCGGAGGAGCTGGCGAAGATTGATTATCGAGAACAAATACTCTGGCAGGCCTGGGAACGCTCGATGCAGCCGCTCAAAAAGAAATCTACCAAGATGAAGGGCGAAGTTGATACCGGGCAAAGGTATCAAGACAAGAAGAAGAATCAGCAGGTCAAAAACCTTGAAACGACTGAAACGACAGAGGAACGGCTGGGCGATCCGCGCTACATGCAGGGTATTGAACGCTGTGCTCAGCAACGTATTGAACTGTTAGGATTAGCCGCACCTATCAAAGTAGCCCAGACGGACCCCGAAGGGAAAGCGGTGGCGGCTCGGACCTGGCGACTAATTGATCATACTGGCGGGAAACCGGTTCCCGCTCCTGACGACATTTATTAATGTAACTTCTGAGCATGATCGTAAAAAACCAGCATCTCGACAAAGCGCAGGTCGCACGAATGAAGGCAGTTTATGGTATGAGCCATAGCCAAATACTGGCAGCTGCTCAGGCTATCGTTGATCCGACGGAGCTTAACCGCCAGCGCCCAAATCCATCCAAACGAGGCCGTCGCTTCGTTCGCTGATTCAGGCCACAGTAAATTCTAGGGATGTTTGCCTGCAATCCCGTTTTTGAACCTGTCTTTCACGCGTCTGATGCCGTCCGATACATCCACCTTTGGGGTGGTCGTGGTCGTGGCGGCTCATTCTTCGCCACGGAATACGCTCTGTCCTGTCTCATGGATGAGGTGTATTTCCGTGGCTATTTAATGCGTGCGGTTCACAAGGATATCCGGGAGTCGCTTTGGCGGGACTTGATGGACCGCATCGACGAGAAAGAAGAACAGGGACTGCTCGACAGGAAAGATTTCAAGATCAATACCAACGATATGTCGGTTGTTTACCTACCTACAGGTAATACAATCCGCTCTCGTGGTTTCAAGAAATCATCGAAAGGGCAGACGGCAAAAATGAAGTCGATTGCTGGCGCAACGCACGTTTTCGTCGAAGAAGCCGAGGAGATTGAAGAGGCTGATTTCAACCAGCTCGATGACTCCCTGCGGACCGTAAAAGGTGAACTTCGGGTGTTTCTGATCTTCAACCCACCGAAGAAAAACCACTGGATTCTCAAGCGCTGGTATATCCTCGAAGAGAGCCGCGTCCCCGGTTATTATATCGGTCGCGCCAAAAAACAGGACAATTTCCTCTCTATCTTTTCGACGTATCATAACAACCGGGCGAATCTTAATCAGCAAACGATTGACAACTTTGAAGCCTACAAAGATCGGGATGAAGAACACTATTATACCGTCGTCCGTGGTCTGATCAGCGAAGGAGCCAAAGGGCGTATTTACAAGAAATGGAAAGCTATTACTAATACCGACTTCAATGCGTTGCCCTACACGCCCTATTACGTGCTCGACTTTGGCTACGGTGGTGATCCGCTGGCCTTCGGAATGGTCAAACGGCACAATAAACGCCGTTATGCCAAGCAATTAATATACGGAACCGAGATTGGTGATGATGAATTAGTACGTCGATTGAGGGCACTTAAAGTCGGCGGCCGTCCTATCGTTGCCGATTCAGCCGAACCCAAAAGCATAGCCAAACTGCGCCAGGAGGGCTTTAATGTCATCGCAGCCCGAAAAACACCGGATTCCGTCCGTACGGGTATTAGGACCATGCAAAACCTGGAATGGTATTACACGGACGATTCCAGCGACCTAATCTTTGAATATCAGGAGTACAAATGGGTTCTCGATGAAAACAAGAACATGACCTCTGAGCCCGAAGACAAGAACAACCACATGATGGATGCGCTCCGTTACGGCGAGATAACCGACCCCTGGGGCGGTGGGGACATTGAGCACAATTAAAGCCCCTTTTCTATCTTCAAAACGCAGTCGCCTTGCTGGTGTAGGTCAACGGATGGAAGAGGGAGTGATAATGACGTCATAAACTCTTCCGGCCGATTCCCATCGCAGCCACTGCACTGCACCTACCAGCTATTACGGGTTCTGACTGTTTACCGCTGTCACTTATCCCCTTTTTATAGCAATGCCCGATCGCTTATACACGGCTGCCGATCAGACAGCCATCGTCGTTGGAGCTCCGAATACTGGTGTCGATATCGTACCCGGTAACGTAATCAAATGCGTCTTTGTCGCGCTGGCGGATTTCGCCATGACGGAAATCACACTGCTGACGCTATCAGCCTGGCAAACGTTCCTCGCCGATCAGACCAAAACCCATGCCGTAACGCCGTTTATCGATGCATTCGATTTACCTCCTACCACGCCTATTACCGAGGCTGGTAACGATAACACGACCTGGAACGGGGTTCCTCGTCAGCGTTCAACGTCGTTTGCGGTAGCAAAAGGTAAGTTTTCGGGGGCCGATGCAACGCAAATCAAGGCGCTGCGGAAACTGGGCAGCAAATCCGGCAATTTCCAGCAAGGCACTCGTATTGGTGTAATTTTCATCCATGAGGGTACCAGTATTACGTGTCTGGCCAATGCCAAACCGATTCCAGCGTATAACATCTTTATCAGTGACCCCAAAAAAGGCGGCTTAGGTGCTTCGAATGACTACGATTTCGAATTCCATCTGCAAGGTAACTGGTCGACCAATGAAAAGATGTATGAGCTGGCCTTTGAAGGCGCAACTCTAACCAATTAATAATGTCTGAACAAATTACGCTTGTCCGGCTGGCGGATAACCAGCCGGAAAGCTTTCCCAAAGAACAGGCCGAACATCTGCTGAGAATTCAGAAAGAAATGGGCCAATCTTCGTACAAATTACCGGACGATTCCGTACCCACCGCCAATGCCGATAACGGACAACCAAGCGATTCAGTCAATTCTGAACCCGGTAAACGGGGCAGCTCTAAAACGGGCGGGTGAGGATAATGACCGTCAACGGTATCATGTAGGCCCGGCGACCGATGAAAAGGACGCCGGGCCCTATGCTAAACGCCTAAAGGATCGGGTCAAAAACATTCTTCAGAACGAAGATAAATACCGTCGATTTTGCTCGCTGCTCAATTACCCCCTACCCTCTTCCCGATTGATCGACAATGCGGCCGACGAATATTTAAAGTGTTTCGGCGCAGAAGACAAGTATGTTGATTTTGAGTTCAGTAGTGATGAGTTAAAAGCCCAGGCATCGGAGTTTCTGGACGAAATCAAATTCGACGATTGGCTGACAAAAGACCTGTTTAATCAGTGTTTGCGTGCTTCAGCCGCTATTTGGATTGTCGATCTCCCTGCTACAGTAAATCAGACTGGTTTTCCTCAACCAGTCATTATGCTGCGCGAAGTAAACCAGTTAACTGACCTGTTTACGGATACGCGTGGTAATGTGATGGCAGCCATTTACCCTATGTCGCCTATTAAAGATGCCAGCAATAAGGAGATCGCTAAACGGTGGGCAGTGCTGGATGATGTTTCGTACCGGGTATGCATCCAGCGTAATGGTGAAAAAGAACCAAGCGTACTATTTACAAATGTCCACGATTTGGAACGTTGTCCTGCTGGCTGGATCTGGCATGACAAACTGAATGGAAAAGACCCTTTTCGTATTCAATCGCCATTGCATGCGGTTTTTACAGATCTCGACAACCTGGTTATCGGGGATATTTTCCGCCAGCATGTAGACTTATATGCTTCGTTTCCGATCCTCTGGAATTTCAAGAAAAAGTGTAATTACGAAACACCAGACGGACTTTCTCAGTGTAAGGAAGGTAAGATTTGGGTAGCCACAACAGATCATGACGGCCTTGAGGTTCGGGTAGAAAAGCCCTGCCCGGTTTGCTCGGCGAGTAAGCCGCTCGGACCTGGCTCACAACTACAGGTACCTCCGCCGATGGATAATTTATCGGCCAATCTGTCCGAACCGGCTGGCTTCATCAATGCGGATCGGGAATTACTCGACTACAATGTCGAAAAGCTGGAGGCCCTAAAAGCTGACCTACGCGAAGCGCTGACAGGGGATTCAAACAATGTCGACCAAACAAAGGATGCGGTCAACGCAGATCAGGTCGCAGCGCGATTTGAGGCTAGGAAGGCCAAATTGTCGTACTGGGCGGCTCACATTCAGCAAACACACGCTGAGGCCTTGTATGTAATTCTGAAAATTACATTTGGGTCATCGTTTCTATCACTGGCCGTCGATTATGGCACCGAATTCCATCTGATATCGCCTGCACAGGCAATCGACGATTACCAGAAAGCCCGGGTGGCCAACCTGCCGATGTATCAGTTAGCACTACGTCGTAAGCGTATCGACAAGTTGCTGGCTGGGGCTTCAGAGACACAGATGACGCGCTTAGAAATGTGCGCCATGTTAGAACCTTACCCTGATCTGCCACTGGCTATGGTACCCGTTGGTTCGGATGCGTACGAGCTAAAGGCTAATTTCGATCAGTACCTCACTCAGTTCGAGAACGAAAACCTCGGGCTGGAAATCTTCGGCCGTGACTTGGACATGGCCATTCGGATAACCACAATTAAATCAATTTTATACAAGTATGTCAGCGAAAGCGCAAAATTCCGACAACTCCCAGAACCCGCCCCAGGATCAAATCCAACAGGATCAGGCGGCAAACCAGCAGGCCAGTAACACTCCTGCTACCGAACAAACCGACGCCGAAAAAATTGCGGCCGCTGCGGCTGCGGTTAAACAGGCAAACCCGGCGTTAAGCAGTGATGAAATCGCGGATATCGTCGCCAAAGTCCTGCGTATTAATCAGCCCGCCGTTGCTGTCGTGGACAAGCAGACCGATAGTGTTCTGAAAAAGGTCGATTCAACCTACAAGGATAAAGTCTTCCTCAAGAAAGACACGAAAAAGCAATTCCCACTGGAACGGGATGCGCTGAACGGTGTTGTCGTACGGCAAACCTACAAACGCACGACCGAAGAAGGCGATGACGTGACGGTGCCAGCCCGGAACCTCAACGAAATCGCAATATACTCTAAGGAGGATTTCGACCGGTTGAATCATGGCGACAAAAAACTGCCTGGGTTTGCGCGTGAAGGCATCCAGATTGAGGTATGGCACCGACCAGGCGACGAAGACACGATTCAGGAATAGTAAGGATTGTTTCGTAAAATCGACAGTAAATTTTTAACGATCAACAAGGCTACTGCAGCAATGACCTACGAAGAATTTCAGGCCGGTTTGGCCGAAACGCCCGAGCTAATCAATGAAATTTTTGATAAGCATGAGGGCGATTACACAAAGCATCTGACTGAAAAAAAGCAGATGATCGTCACGACCAAAGATGCGTACGCGAAAGACCGCGAAGAGGCTATTGGTCAGGGCACCAAAAAAGCCCACTCGGAATGGGAGGAAAAATTCGAGAAAGTGACTGGCCAGAAAAAGCCCGATGGTAAAAAGGGCCTGGTTTGGTTCGACGAGCTTTCCAGTCGGATTAAGTTTCTCAACGAAGACGGGGGCGATACAAATGCAGCCATCATTAAAGGGTTGCAAAAGGAATTGGAGGAGGTAAAGACATCTCTTTCCAAAAAAGACAAAGAGGCTTTGCAGGCCCGGATCAATGGAGAAGTAAACACGGCCCTCAAAGGCTTAACGTTTGCTACGCCATCGCATTTGAAAAAAGACACTGAAAAAACGGCCTTCCAACGACAGAAGGCCGAAGACGCAGCAGACATTTTCAATGTACGGTATACCACCTCAATTGATGATCAGGGCCGTATCGTCTTTACAAACAAAAAAGGGGAGGCACAAACAGAAAATGGCCAGCCAATGACAGCCGAGGCTATTGCTGCCCGTGACTTCGCTAATGATCTGGTGCCGAAAGGACGGACGGCCGCCGGTGCGGGTAGCGGTGAGGATGACGACCAACAACAACAGGGCGGAGCCGATTACCTTGGCGCAACCACAGAGGAAATTCGTAAGAAAATCGCTGAAATGGGCCATGCTGTCGGCACCAACAAATGGTCTGAGTTATACTCTAAAGCCCACATTGCCGCTGGTTACGTCAAAGAAAACGGCCAGTTCGTTAAAAAGTAGTCCGCCTACTGGCGCGAAAGGAGAATAGGAGACCGCTCAGCAAGGCCAGTTCTCACGTTTTCCCTTTCAAAAAATGGCATCTATTGCAGGAACCGTCCTTGAAACAGCCGTCATGATGTTCAAGGATAAATTTTTAGAATTTGAAATGCGCCGTCCAGATATGGGCGTCGTGGGGGCCTTCGATAAGTACGGCAAAGCCCTTATCGATGAAGCCACGATCAAGAAAAACCGGGCTTCAGCTCGTCGGCCACAGTACATCGCTGTGTTGAATCGTCAGTCAACGCCCGTTCGGGATACACGTTCGACTACGATTACACCCGTAGGGTCAACGTCGGCCAAAGTGGGCCTCAACTGGAAAACCTACGGTTTTGATGTTGGTGTAACGGAAGCAATCAACGCTGATAACCAAATTACCGCAGCTGCTGACCTGGCTAATCAGTTGGAGCAGGGCGTACGTGATGTGTTATTGGCAATGGATGCCGATGGTACGACCTTCCTAGAAACAGGCAAGTGGTCGGCTCTGCCTGCGTCGTCGCTCATGAGTATTTCGGGTGGTGCTTACCAGACCACGCAGAAAGAATTGTGGATCAATCTTCCGGCTGTTATGCGGAAGCTGATGCTCAATGGCCCCTACCACATGCTTTCTAATGTGGAGGCCATTGCCAACCTGACCAACGTGAGCACCTATGGCGCTGCTAACCAGCAGAACCTACAAAAGCTGATCAACAACTACGAATTCGGCTATTCGGGAAACATCAACCCCGGCGCTTCGCGTGAGGCTTACTATGCCGTTCCTATTGGCTCGTTAGCCCGGGTGGATTGGGTAGAATACGACTGCCGTAAACCGGAAGGTCGCGGCTCTTATGATGGTGGCGTTTACTACGACACCATCACGCTGGAATTTACCGCGCTGGGCGGTGAGACCATCAGCCTAACGTTTGGCTTCCTCTATATCGCTCAGCCTGCGGATAAGTCAGCCATCCTGCCAGGGCTGGAGCGTGCGTATACCGAAGGCTGGTCGTTGTTTCTGGATTCGGCTTATGTGAAATCGTACTCGTCTGAAGCGGGCAAATCGCCCGTCGTTAAAATTCTGGCTGACGCCGTTTAGTCTGTTAGGTCCTTTGCATAACCTGTAAAGGGATTGCAGAGGACCTCTGCAAAGGGTTATCCACAAAGTTTTTCACAATTAGGTAGTTATAAACCATGAACGCGTTAAAAGCACTCGTTTTTTCCATTGGCTTATTAGTGGCCACTGTTTTTGTAAGCACAGACGCCCAGGCTCAAACGGGAACGTTGCTCCCTTCGGCTAACAA
Organism: Spirosoma sp. SC4-14; assembly: GCF_037201965.1. Lineage (NCBI taxonomy): Bacteria > Pseudomonadati > Bacteroidota > Cytophagia > Cytophagales > Cytophagaceae > Spirosoma > Spirosoma sp. SC4-14. The sequence goes on from NZ_CP147518.1 coordinate 6,329,748, forward strand.
AATAATCTATTCGACGAATGCTGTCGAAATTCAGGATTCAACCAACAAAGTGGCCTATGTGTATAAGAAAGGGGCCTTTTTTGTGCTTACAAAGGGCTTCACAGGTGGAACGGCCGCGCTGATCGACGGTAGCTCTCAGCGAGCAATCTGGCGAGGGCCGGTCAGCCAGATACGAATAGTAGGGGTGGCGGCAACTGATTCGCTAAAGATCTTGTCGCTTAAATCCTCCCCGTTCTAAGCAATTTCCTACCATCAACCCAAAAGCCCGACCGGCCAACGCTGGCGGGCTTTTTCTCTCTAATCCCATGCTAACAGACGCTTTATTACCAATTCTTCGGAAAATGATCGGTTTTCGGCCAGATCAGGATTCAGATGGCCCGCAGGGAATGCCCGATGATCTTCAAAAAAGTTTAACAGGGTTAACACTTGACCAGTGTCATGAGTTGCTGACGATCGCTACGTTAAAATCTACGTTGAGCCAGTCATTAGGTGAAAAATTCTGGGTGTACCTGGCTCGAACACGCGACGATGCAATTCGCTCGCTACTTAATACGCTCGATACCCGGTTAACTGAGTGGGGGCTTACCGCCAAACTTCTGGGCCCGGTAACCCACCCATTACCCATGGCATCGGGTATCGTAATTCTGAAAACGCCCGGCCGTCGATTGGGGTTAGTTTTTACTCCAACGCAAACAGATGTTGTTCTGAATATCCTACGGCTGAAGCTCTTTACGTTGGGCATACTGCCGGCTCCAATAACGTTCCTGCTTGAGATGGAAGGATATCCGGAGCCTGTAGCTACTATCACGCTCGAACGCTCCAATGAGTGGCAGGATGTTGAACTACCTCCACTTAGGAAAGGAAGCGTATACTACCTGACGTATGCCGAAGATGATTTAGGGACGGCTTTAGCCCAAAACTCACTCGCAGGCTGGCCAGCCATCAAGAAAAACTGTACAAGCTGTAAACAGAAATGCCTCGCCCATTACCTGGAATCAAAAGCCATCGCGTTTTATGCCAATGGCAACGGAGAAGAAAGCACCGTTACGAATTACGGATTAAATGTTGCCATGACGGCGGACGGTGATGTAACGGGCCGATTTATCGATAACCCCAAACGGCTACTGTCAGCGCTGAAACAGCAAACAGCCGTAACGTTTCTGGAAAAGATCGCTTACTCGACTCGTAAAAACCCAGAAACCGAGGATGCCCGTCAAGGTGCCTTGTTTGCCTTAACTGACAAAGACAACGCAAATCGGGTGCCGGTTCTTCTGGATCGTGCGGTTTCGGCTATCGTAAAGGCATTGCAGGCAGAGGCCTCGTCGGGTATCGACGTAAATGATTTTGACGACGTTACCTGGGATAGCATCTGATGGTTGCTGAACTGAAAGCATTGCTGGTAACGCCATTGAAGCGGATCGATATCCGGCAGGTTGTTATTGATTCAATCAATGCACACGATGCTGATATCGTAGACCTGAACTTGCAGCAGTTAGCCGACGGCAAATTGGCGACAGGCGAGGCCATCAAGCCGTTTTACAAGCCAGTCACCATCAAGCTGAAGCAGAAGCTAGGTCAGCCAACGGACAAAGTAACGCTAAAAGGCAAGTCCGGAAAGTTCTATCAGGGCACCTATGCCAGGCCGACACCTGGGGGCAATACAGAGATCGGTTCGGCTGACGAGAAGGCACCCTATTTGGAGCGCAAATACAGCCTAAATATTTTCGGTTTGTCGGTCCCTAGCCGGGAGCAGCTCACCGCACGCATGAAACCGACACTGCAGGACAATTTTAAACGAGCGTTATAATGACATTTGACGATCTTAAAAAGTACGAAAATGGCAAAATCAAATTCAATGATCTTGTCGACGAAGAAAGTTTCAAAAAAGGATTAGATAAACTGAATGAAACGGCTACCCAGCTTGGGCCAGGTGAGCGCATCTTGAATGTTAGCGAATCGTATTCTACATCTATCATGTACCTGAGCAGTAAACTTTGCAGTCTCCCTAATGCTTTCGATCCGGTAACGGGAAAATTAAACAGGGAAAATGAAAACGCTGTGTTTCTCTATCATACCATTCAGGCAATGATTAGCTATTCTCAATTTCCATTCATCTGGAAAAAAGTGGAATGAACGAACCACGCACACTTACCGAAGCAATAGCCCGACTTCAGGACAAACTTAGTGGGCTCGACTGGACTGATCAGGTATTCGGCCGGGCGGCTGTTTATGAGGAGAAATTACCCGGCCAGGATAAAGGGCAAATCAAACCAATGGTTTACGATCCAGCCTCAAGGGATTATATCGACGCCCGGCCGAGCGATAAATACGATTGTGTCATTTTCTTTACGGCTACGGCTCCTGAGAAAAACGACTGGTCGCAGGAAAAAGGGTTTGGCCATGCGCAGAGCCACATTATACGGCCACGGCGTGCCGTCACGCTTTACGGCTGGATCAATCTGGAAAAATTCGAGCAGTTCGACGATGGCAGTGGATTTCCTGAATTGATCAAGCTTGATCTGAAACAGGCACTTAAAACAACGACTGGCTGTGTGGCCAGTATTGGCGACTATCAGGACGAGTCAATGAAAGAGGCTTTCAAGCCGTTTCAGGTTTCAGACCTCGACCGACGCTACGATCTGTGGCCATACGCCTGTTTTTCCTTACAACTCACAGTGTACACAATCGAAAAACGATGAATGATTCAGCTATTTACCTGCCTGGGTATAAAATCAACCTGAAAGCCAAGGACATCTTAAGACTGAAAGGCGATGGCAACTACACCCATATTTATTGTAAAGGCGATAAAACGTATTTGGTTTGCCTGACATTGAAGCGTCTTATGGCCACGCTACCTGAATTTATCCGGACGCATAAAACAGCGGCCGTCAATCCACTTCATGTCAAAATCTATGAACCGGATTTGATTTTAAAAGATGGGACTGAAATCCCAATGTCAAAACGGCGACGTTCCATTGTAAAAAACCTGATGAATGATTACCGTACGGCTTAACGGCAGCAACATTGCCTTACTCTACGAAACGACGAAAGCCATGCCAGCCTCACTGTATCAGTTGGCAGCTCAGTATGAAATTATGGCGGCCGAGCTTGGTCAAAACGAAACCGAACTCGATGCAATGCTAGCTAAGGTTGATAATTACATTGTCGCGGGCAAACCCGAGGAGGCACGGGAGCAGCTTCAGAATTATAGAACGGCCCGTGTACTGGCTCTTGATCGGTTTCAGGCTGGCCAGCTCGACTGGGCGTGTCATGTCCATAGCGTGAATGATAAACCTATTACCGACTATTCAGAAAGTAATCTGATTAGATTAATCGACGAATGGTCAGCCTTGGGGCTTACTCAGCAGCTAGTGGAATCAACACTCCGCGATGTAAAAAAAAACTTCGAACTGAGCTAAAACGCTACTTCCCTTCACGCTTTGGCCCTCAACGCAGCCTGAACGAACTCTCACGTTTAAAACAGTATCTACAGGCGCAACTCAGAGCCGTTCTAAACCCTGGGCCCGATTCGGCCGCAGCCCTAAATCTACAATTTGCGCTCGTTGTTGGCCAGCATAAACCGATTCACCTGCGCGACGATCCCAAAAACACAATTGTCGGTATGGAAAAAGGCTGGACCAAATTATGCGTGACACTTACAGAATGCGGTTGCCCAGATCCTGAACGGTTAACCGTTTTCCAGTTATACACCTGGCTGGAAACACTGGAGGAGAAGTACGAAGCCCAAAAACAAAAGCAAAAAGACAATGGCAAGAAATAGTCACAACTTTTTAACCTGGTTCGATGCAGGCGACAATGAGTTTATCCTGCCGCTGCCTCGGCCGTTTGCGCGGGAACCCGAAATGCTTTCTCCTGTCGTCTGGCTGGTGCCGGGCGATACCGTGAGTTTTTATATCAATACGGTTGACGAAACGGTCATCGAGGGCAACATCGAAATTCTAAAAGATGGCGCGGCTACCGTTGTTGTCGACACCGTTACACAAATTGATTTTCCTACCGGCTCGCATCGATACGGTTCATTTGTTGTTCCGGCGCTATCGGAGGGTTTTTGCCAACTCCGAATTGGTACGACGTTAAGCCAGTACTGCTGGGTTTCCACCGCTGCCAATGCCGCTGACCGGACGGCCATCGTCAAGTTTCGGAATGATCAGCGGTTAGGCGGGGGTACGAACGTACGCTGGAGCTACTTACCAGAAAATTTTTATCAGCAATTCCGTATTCGGCTGGCTATGCGTGGCGAAGAGGTAGAAACCAACAAGGAAACCTATCGCGAATCAACTACCGGCAAAACGGTGTCGCTTTATTCAGAAGCCCGGCAAATCGTCAGTTTCCTGACGCCTGAGTACAACTATTGGGGACACCGTGCCATTGCTGGAATGCTGGAGCATGATACGCTTTTGATTAATAACCAGCCCTACCAATTCCAGACCGGCTATAAATCGAATATGAACGAGGGAGATGCTTTGAGTCAGGGCGAATTCTCCTTAAGCGATGAAAATACGGCGACAATTAATCGTAATTAAAAAGTCTCGATCTGAACTTTGTATGAGTCCCAATTCCCATCCTCGTATATATTCCTGACAATCATCTTATTATCATGATATTCAAACTTTTTCCCAGACAAAAGCGCATCCTTAAGCCCATTTGGCATTTGCAGAGCAAGGGCGTTAAAAAGCTTTTCGGCATTTTTTGTATAAGTTTTTAATGCCTGCTGCTTTTCGTTCATATTGGGAATATTCACCTTCAACTTGGCTACTTGAACGAAACTTTCAGAAGGAGATTCTAGATATAGTGCTAAGTTGTTTTTTAAGCCTTCGCCATTGGAATGGCCAAATTGAAAATAATTGCACGAGGAGAGCCAACCAATACCATCATAACGCCAAGTCCGCATTTCACCTAGGCCGATTTCGCTAAGTTTATTTTGAACAGCCTTAACATCATTAAAAACCTTTACTTTTTTGGCTTCCGGTTCAGGGGCTGCTCTTACTTCAGCAAGCAAAGCCGAGTCCGAATCATTAAGCGCTGATGGCTTCTCTACAGACGTATGTGTTCCAGAAGAGTTACAGCCCAATACAAGGCAAAATAATGCTGCAGCAATTAGTTGTTTGATCATGACTGGAGTGTTATGGATTTTCTAGGAAGATTAAGCAGCGGCAATTATACCTCTATTTTCTTAGTAACTTTCAATCGACCTTACCTGCAAGCCTACTGTGTCCACCTCATTCGGCGCAGAAATGGCACTATTACAGCCTCAAGACGTTTTTGATTTTGAGTCCTACTTTCGAATGCTCTCTCAGTTGGAAGAGGCAGGCGATCAATGGGCTGAATCCATGGTGCGTTCTATCAAACGCATCCAGTCTGCACAGCAGCAGAACGCCCAGCAAATGCAGGTGCTGGCGAATCAAATCAATTCAACCAGTCTAACCAGCCCAGCAGCAAGCCAGCAATTAGCCGAACAGGCTACCCAGGTCAATAAGCTTGTAACGCAGGCAGCCCAATATCAGGCTGCGCTCGAACGGCTAAAAACAGCACAATCGGCTAATGAGTTGTCGATCGCTGACCTGACTCGGCTCATGAAGGGGCTGGAAACGGAGTATAAGCAGCTCAATCCCCTTCAGGCTAACTATGCCCAAAAACAGACCGAACTGCTTGGAAAGATTAAGCAGGTTTCTGCCGCAATCAGCGCCCAAACGTCGGTCCTGAAAGAAGCAAAGAAAGCCACAGACAGTGTCGAAGGCTCAATCCAGCACCTGAAAGAGCAGAACGAATCGCTTCGGCAGGTTTTGGCCCGAATGCCTGACGCTTTTGACAAACAAACAGGAGCAATCAACCGGAATAATAAAGCTGCGCTTGAGATGCAGCAGGTTATTCTTCGTAACGAAACCGTCCTACGCAACGTCGATACTCAGCTTGGGCGTAGTCGAACGGCTGCGGAGGGGTATGGTGTGTCGCTTAAAGGCCTCGCCGGATCGGCAGCTATTGCAGTTGGTGGCATCATTGGGGTGTCCTCTGCTCTTGATGCTATAAAAATGAGTCTCTCGATCATCTCCGACATGGAGCGCATCGATGCCTCATTAAAAGCTGTTTCCAAAGATACGACCGACTTCAGGCAAACGCAGGAGTATCTGATTGGCCTGGCCAACCGGTTGGGTTTGCAGTACGAGGTTCTGGCCAGATCCTACAAGGGGCTAAAAGCGGCTACCAACGGAACGGCCCTTGAAGGAAAAGCTACTCAGCAAATTTTTACCGGCCTTGTCGATGCTGGAGCCGCTCTGAAACTGTCGAATGATCAGATTGAAGGTGCGCTAATGGCCGTCACACAAATGATGTCGAAAGGCAAAGTGCAGGCCGAGGAGCTTCGTCAGCAGTTGGGAGAACGATTGCCGGGTGCTATCAAACTGCTGGCCGACGCAATGGGCGTTTCGGAATCGAAACTCAACAAAATGATGGAGCAGGGAGAACTGCTCGCCGTCGATGTGTTGCCTAAACTGGCCGCTCAGTTAGATAAAACCTACGGCAAAGACGCTCAGAGTAATCTTGAATCAATGTCTGGTGGCTGGAATCGGATGACCAACGAAGTTCATCTATTTCTCGCTGCTATGAACGACAACGGTGCCATCAGCGCCACAGCCAACAACATTCAGAATATGATCAGCGACACGATTCGTGGTATTCGTGTGGCTATTCAGTCAAATGACTGGAAAACCTTTTGGGGAGCGTTGGGCTATGCGGCAACCAAATACACTCCTCTGCCAACGATCGGCAAAGATGCTATGCAGCAGGTTGAAATTAATGCCAAAAACCAGCCTGTTATCGATGAGTTCAAAACCATGACACCTGCCCAGCGTCAGGCCCGCATTGGTATCACCCAGGATAATATCAACCGAAACCAAAAACGGATGAATGATGACTTTAGCAATACCGTTTTTGGTGGAAAAAAAGACCAGGTACAGCAGCAACTTAATGCCGATAAACAGTTGCTGGAAGAGCTTAAGAAAGCGGAAATCGAGCTAGTTAAAAAGGATGAAGCCGACAAGGCACAAGCCGAAATAAATGCCAAACGAGCGGCTCAGGCTAAAAAGGAGGCAGAAGCGGAAAAGCAAGAGAAGGAAGCGCATAAACGCGAAGCTGCCCGGCGCAAAGCTGAAGCCGAAGCCGACCGAAAATTGAACCAGGAATTGGCCAATGCAAAGGCTGAAAATGATGTCAAACTTACGGATCTGTCGGCAAACAAACAGGATGGTCTGATTTCAGAAAAAGAGTTCATCGAGCAACGTAAGACACTCACAATCGCAGGTATCGAGGAACGGCAGGCTATTCTCGAAAAAGCGGGCAAAAAAGAGTCCGACGATTACAAAAAGCTGACTAAAGAGAAGATAGACGCTGAAACACAGTACAAACGCGATTCACTCAAACTGGCACTCTCGGACTCCAAGAGCAACACATCGTCAGAGCTCGCTGGCCTTAGCAGTGATAAAGCGGAAGGTATTATCACTGAACAGCAGTACGTCGAGAAAAAACATAAGGTCATTTTACAGGGCATCGACGATCAGATGCGCATTCTTACTGACGCAGGTCAACAGGAAAGCAAACTCGCCAAGGACCTCAACGATCAGAAGCTCGAAGCGGATAAGGACTACTTTAAAGAACGACTGAAAGCTCAGAAAACAGCCTGGAAAACGGAGCTCGATGAAACAGCTACGGCCTTAAAAGCGGTAGACAATCAACTTGGCGATGATTACCGGGAACGGTTACTCGAACTGACAAAATATTACGATGAAAAAGAGCGTCGTATTCAGGTCGATATCGCCAGTCAGCGAATAACGCCGGATGTTGGCGAAGCCAAACTCCACGAATTGTATATGAATCGGCTTCGAGCCGAATTACAATTAACGGAGGAGTTTTACCAGAAAGATCGAACCCTCAGTAATGCTGTCGTCGACGCTAAACTAGCCGCCTTAGAGCGCTATAAGCTTGAGGCTGGTAGAACGCCTGCTGAAATCGAAGCCGCCGAGGAGCAGATCCGCAAACTGAAAAAGGCTCGTGATCAGGAAGCGGCTGATGATAAAAAGCGGCTCGATAAAGAGGTCGCTGACAATGCCAAACAGAAAAGCGACGAACAGACACAGCATGAAATTGCTAACGCGCAGCGTGCCGTTGAAAAGCGGCAGCAGCTATGGCAACAAGGCCTCCAGCTCGCTGATACAATCGGTCAGTCGATCGCTTCAATTTCCAGCGTGTATAGTCAAAAGGAACTCGACAACCTGGACAAACAGAAAGAGGCTGAATTGGCGCTGGCTGGTGATAATGCTGATGCCAAAGCCAAAATCGAGGAGCAGTACAACAAACGTAAGGCTGAAGTTCAGCGGAAAGCAGCCATTCAGGAACGAGAAGCTGCGTTGTTTTCGATTGCCATCAATACCGCACAGGCGGTAATGTCGGTTCTGTCAACTGGCGGTGGTGCCCATTATCTGGATTTTGGCGTAACGGCTGGTATCCTATCAGCCTTTGTTACTGCAGCTGGTATCGCGCAGGCAGCTGCCGTGTTGGCAGCGCCCCTGCCTAATTTCTGGGTAGGAACGACCAGTGCTCCGGAAGGTTTCGCTAATCTGGCCGAGCGGGGCCCAGAGATTCGCCAGAAAAAAGACGGTAGCTATCAGTACTACTCAAAACCAACTGTCGATTGGCTTGATCAGGGGGATATCATCTATACGGCTGATCAATCAAAACGTCTTGTCGACGACTGGCAGAAGCAGGAAGCAGCCCGGCAATCGTTACAAGATTCTTACCTGATGGAAGCGACAACCGGCCGACTCCAGGATGGTCGACGCGAAGAACTTCGCATCGTGTATGCTGGTGGCTCTCAGCCCTCAGAGGAAACATTGTATCAGGCAATGGGTCGTGCACTCGACGAACGCCCGGAGTATATCACCAACATTGATGTCGACGGTATGTCGGAAGGCCTTCGAAAGGGTAACCATTATCGGGAATTCCGCGAAAAACGTAGACGCTTCTTCTAGGCTAAGTAATGAACGAGACTATTTATGATCAGTACGGCCGGTCATTTGTACTGCCTGGCTTATACGAAGACTTCCCCAAATTCTTCCGGCTTACCCATATCCCAGCAGACGGATCGGCTCCCGAATCAATCGACATCCGAGAGCCGATCGGCTGGGCAAATTTGAAGTTAAGTCTCTCCAGAGACGAAGAAGAACATGGTATTAACTACGAATACAGTACCAGTTCGGCCGCCTGCGAATTCAATGCGGCCAGCGGTCGCGATTTCGTAGGCGGCATTTTCCGCGCCGAAGGTGAGGATGCGACCATTATGCTGATTCAGGGCCTGCGCATTTCGGGCCAACAGGAGGTAATCGAGTACGAAGGTAGGCTTACGTTATCGACCTACAAAAAGGTACGCCGAAACATCAGTTGCGGACTGGAACGCTCAACATTATCGGCCAGGCTCCTTTCGAAATGGGAAACCGCTGTTGACTTCACGTCGGCCACGTCGTTAGATGGCGACTCTATCGCACCCCCTGCTTTCGTTTCTGTTCCGCTCACGTCTCAGAGCCTGGAAGAGCGGTTTACCTGTAACGTCGATGCTGGGAAACGGGTAGAGCAGACGTTTCAGGGAGATACCAACGGCCATATCTGGGTACAGTTCGACACCTCACAGCCGCAGATCAGTGAAATCGAAGAATTCGCTTCAGGTCGACCAATGGGCGTTTCTGATTCAGAAGGGCCACTTACGAACGATGAGTGGCTTTTCAAGTTTCGGTCGTCCGGAACCCGTCAGGTGTCTATCGACCTTTCGTATGGTATTTGGTTGACGCCCAAGAAAAAAACCATCAGCATTGGTGCCGTTAAGGTGACAGGATTCAGACTAACAACCATCATGACGGTTGTCAAAGCCAATGGATCGCGTCAGGATTACACGCTGACGACGCCACTTTCGGACGGTTTACTCAACAAACCTCCCCGCAGTTATGGCGTTTCCGATATCTACCTGGTAGCCGAATCGGTCAAATTCAATCAGCAGATCGACACCGCACCCGGGGATAAACTGTTTTTGTACGGACTGGTCGAGTTTACCCACAACAAAAACGAGCTCCAGTCGACACAGTTCGCGGTTCAGCTTAGAACACAGAAGATTTCGATAACCGGACGTTCTCAAAACCAATCCTCATCGGCCAAAGGCTTACTGGTCTACGATGCCATTAACACGGCAATTGCCGTAACAACTGGCTTGCAAGACCGTTTTCGCTCTGATTTCTACGGTAAACAGGGGACTCGGTATGCTGCTGATGGCTGTGGAGCCCGCCGGGTGATTCTGAACGGGTTTGCTATCCGGAATTTCAAGCAGACAGAACGGCCGCTTAATCTATCGGCCCAGGACATCATCAGCAGTTTGAAAGTGATCGACGGAACGGGTATGGCATTTACCACCGAACTGGATAATAATCAAAATCCGGTCGATGTCCTGCGGATTGAGCCCATGAGCCATTTCTATCAGCCGGTTGAACTGTTACGGCTCGATGAGGTCGGCGATTACCGGGAAGAGTCCATCGAGACAGAAATCTTCAGCACGGTCGAGGTAGGCTATCAAGAATGGGTTACGGAGGGAGCCAGTGCTCTGGAAGAGGTGTTTGTAACCCAACAGGTAACAACCCCTATCAAGCACGAAAACGGCAAAAAGACGCTCACCAGCAGGCTGATTGCTTCTGCGCTGGCCATCGAGCGGACCCGACGCGAACAGTTTGCAGACACGCCCACCGATGGAACAGCTTATGATGATAAAGGCTTCATTATACAGTGTAAGCCCATTCAGGGATTTTCTGGCCTGGTGTTATTCGTCAATGCCCTCCTGATCCGATACATACAGGTTGATTCAGCGATTAGCTGGCTATCCGTCGGGCAGTCGATTACGATTTCAGGAGCCAACATCAACAATGGTACCTATACGGTAACGGGCATTTCGGATGTTTCAAAGCGGCCATGGACATTTTCGGTAAAAGAGCATTTTGCCTTTGGCGCTTCGCAGGCTACAATTTCAGCAGCCGGAGGGCTAGGGTTACAGCCCGAAACGGGGGCAGACTTATTATTCACGTCAGGACTGACGTCCGCCAAAGACACCTATAATTTACGACTTACGCCTGGGCGCATTTTATGGGCTAACGCGCCAATTTGGGGTGGTTGTCTGGTCGATAAAGAAGGGTATAGCCTGTCCAATAAAACCAAAATGCCGGGGGCGCAGCGTGTAGTTACCATGCTACCGGAAACCGATACCTGCGGTATGCCCGGTCTGGTTGGAGAATCTGAACCGATCGCCGTCGACCAGGTCTTGCAGCATGTCATTTTCAGGCCACGGCGGATTATGTTCAAAAAACGGCTTTCTCATGCGCAGATCCAGCGGCTTCGGCTAGGGCATTCAGGCTTATTACCCAGTGAGATTCAGGACGGGAAAATGATCAATCCGAATTACGGATATATCTCCTGTCTCGATGATTCCGGCGTGCGGGTTGGCGGCTATCTCATGAACCTCACCTGGGGACCCGCCAATGAGGAGGCAACTTTCGAATTAAAACAACTCGCATTAGATTTAAACGACACTACATCAGGGCTTGACTGTTCACAGTTCATGGGTTGGACGCTGGAGCAGGCCGAATTGGCCGACGACCAGACGCGACGACGCATCGAACTGTGTACATGGTTGGACGTTGATCCGCTCTAGCGAATGGCCCTACAAACACCCCCAGAAATCCCGACTCTCGATATTCTGCGATCCGTCAGGATGGTCGTCAATACGATCATTGCTACGCTGATCACCGATACCGAGCTTACCGACAATGGCTTCAAGCTTAAAACCTCCGCAGGCGATGAGCTTGAGGTCGACCTCTCCAGCATTTTTCTGAAACGAGGAGAAAGTGACGATATCACCAACCTTCCTTTTGCTTCCGAAACGCAAACGGGCCGAATCGCTATTGTTTCCGACAAGGAAGTTACCCAGCAGGTTGATGACACAAAAGCCATGACCGTGGCCAAAACGCTGCTGCTGCTAACCACGCTGGGCATTCCGAAGTTCGGAGATTTAGTTGATGGGGAAATGGTTCAGGCTACAGTCATCGATGGTACATTGACCATCAAGTCTATCCCGAAACTGGACTGGATCAACTCGCTGGATGCTGATGAAATAGCCGCCTTCTGCGAAAAACTTAGCGGTTGCAGCGGCTCGAATCCTCAGGAACCCACACTCAATCTGGTCATCGTCAATCACTACGAAGAACAGGCTGTCGTAGTTGAAAATATTCCGCTAAAAGCCGCATTAGATGACAATACCTGTAACAATATTTCCGGGTGGGTATCGGGTGGGTCATATCCTCCTATTGCTCGAATCACCTGTGATGGATTAACGGTTGGTTATCAAACAGCAACATTAGATCGGCCGGATGTACGTGATGCGTTGAATGAGGAGGGAGCCAACACGACTAAAGCCCTATTTGGCTTCAATTGGCTAAAGCCATCTACGTTCATGGATGGCGAAAATCATACCTGGCAGGTTTACGTTGGTGATTCGGATGTAGAAGCTACAGATTACAATAAACCCAAGGAGATCCAATGTGGTACCCCTCCAAACAATGATCCGTATGTTGTCGGTTATGAGCAATCCATTCTTAACTCGATTACGAAAAATGGATCATCCGTAATCGTATCGATACTGGAGGTTTTAAATACGGGCGAAAAAAGGGCATATACGGGCTCTACTATTCCTGTGTGGAGCGTTGCCAATACGCCAGCAGGGATCATCCTAACGCCCAATAATGCCAATAAAACGGTCTCGATCGTTTCCTCAAATGCTACGACGGTTTCAAGTTTCAAACTTGAATGTAGCCTTACACAGCCTCAAACGGTTCAAGTAATAACAGTCGGATGTGAAAGGCCAAGTGGTTTAACAAACTACCTGCTATCCTGGCACTTCATTCCCGAAGGAGGCTACGCCAGACTCTATAGTACACTGGACGATGCCTGCGCAACTGCTGGTCAGTCGTTCGACGGTACTGCACCCGGCAACCTGGACCCATTCCTAGCACAGGCCGTTAATCTAAATATTGGCACTCCTTTCTTTTTAGGTGATGGCAGCAGTTGCGAGAAAGTAGGCAACAATATTTACTATGTACTCAACGCTGCGGGTAATAATACAATTTTGAAGGCCATACAAGTCGATAATGGTGTGATTGTGGCTGTTAAGGATTCGACCTACACCTCACCAACCTGCACATCGCACGCCAAGTTGACCGTTGCCGAACACGATGCGCTACCAACCATCACCATCTACGAATACCGATCAGCCTCGGGAATCGCCCGCGCCTTTGCGTCCCAGCAGGAAGCGATCGACATGGTGGGCACGATCGGCAATGCAGCCGGTACCAATCGGGCAAACTACGATCTCAACTCCTGTAGCGATGCGACACCGGCAGTTGGATCAATCCTCTATAACGATAACCGACCCGAACATACCGCCGATAACAGCAATTATCTCTGGCCGGTCGAAGCAGGCTTCTGGCTGTGGAACGTGACAAGCTCAACCGACTTCTACGTGCTGGAAACTGATGCCTGTGGCAATATCATCACGAAAACCCACATCACCCCGTAACGCCCATGAGAACGTACATATCTATCAACAACTTGGGGGAATCTGTTACGGGTTGGCCCACCAACAACCTCCGCTATTACCTACGGGCTAATGGAGGCACATGTGATGACGATGAAGCCGCTTTTCATGCCGCCGTTGCCGCAATCAACGCAACGGCGGGGGTGAATTATGCTCAGAAAATGAATGCGATCATTGGTATCACCCTAGCGGCTGCTCCTGCTGCTCAGGCAGGCTACCAATGGGTTATTCGTGACTGCGGAGCCGTCGAGGAAGAAGTCATTGCCGTAGCCGACAATATCGACCGATCGGGTGGTACGAATCCAACGGACCCGGGGGCAAGTGATCCACAATCAGAATCAGACGTTCAAATTTTTACCAGCCAGTCGGGTAGCGATGGCGGCACCGTAACACAATGAAAAAGCTACTTGGTTTATTGCTGCTGCTGAGCAGCTTCTGTTTTGGACAATCCTACACCTACCGGCAATCGATTGTCGGTAATGATACTCTTGTTTACAGAATTGATTTCAGTGGCAACACAGTACAAGTCCAACACTTGCCATCTGATGCGACGAGGGCTAAAGTTGGCGTTCAACGGCTTAATCTGTATACACGGGAAGCTAAAGCCACACTCAACACCGCCCAGTTCGGCTCCGGGAAATATTTCGCTCCAAATTATTTCCTTTCGGCTGACTTCAACGTCAATCAGGATAATTACCAAACGCGACTAAATCAGGGTATTACCCTGTTTTCGCGCTTTGTTCTGCCGTCGCAGTCCGAATACAACAGCTTACCTCAAAGTAGAAAATTTTACTACCAAACGGAGAATGAGTTGCATGCGCAGTATGAGGGGGCTGGCTATTACGAGGCCTCGCTGGCAACGATTGAGCAGCAATTGTACAACGCCATCGCGTCAGGCTGCTTTGTCTGGACAGCAAATATAGAGACGTCTAACGAATGGTCTCAGTGGCGCTATGGTGAGAATCATTTTGGTTATGACTCCTGGGACATAGCTAAAAATCGAACGATCGTCTCGGAGCGAACGGGCCAAACCATCACCCTGGAGCAGCTCTGGAATTCCGGCCAGTGGGATCAGGAAGCTCAGGTGCGTCGGAATAATCGGCTGGCGATCATGATGACAATTGCCAAAGCCAGAAATACGCGGGTAGCTTATGGTGCCAGTATGTTTCAGGGCGAGCCACGCACCAATTCACTGTCGACCAACAATATTTTCAAAGAAGGTACTGCCGATGTATCGCACTGTGGGGGCGATGGGAATGGGAACATAACCCTGAATGGCCGGGTGTATCAGGGCATTAACAAAAACGTATTTGCCTACGAAAGTAGCCTTTTAGATTATTTCTATTACTTCGGTTGGAGTGATTTCTCGCTATCTGATTACGCCGACATCTGGACTAATAAGCTGGCAGGTACCCAAACAATGCCCTATATCTGGAGTAAGATGGTACCCTACCATATTGTCGCCAGCGAGAAAGGACATTGGCAGGCCAATCGAGCCAGGATGAGCCTTTATGGCCAAACTCTTCGGGGAAGTATACGGATGCAGGAGCCCAATTTTGAGGGTAAGTTTTATACGACCGATTTTACACCCCATGAGTCATTCGTTCCGTTTTCTGAGCTACAGAACGTCTCTGTAGACGGATATCTGGTAACACCTAAAGTGTTCCTCCCCCCCTACTATGTGTATAGTGCCTATGCCGTGCACCGGTTTCTGGAAGGAGCCACTGAAGGCGCCGGATATCACCTGTGGAACGCTCCTGGTGTAACTAAGCTCCCGGCCAGCCATCCGCTCTACAACCACCACCTGCACACTATAACGGCACTCTTCCAGGCTCGCAATGACATGCAGCCTCTGGAACGTTTTTATGCCGGATCGACACTTGTCCAAGACCCTGAAGTGCAGCTTAACCAAGCGGGAGACTGGCTTTCCTATAGCGGCTGCGAGGCTTTTGGCTTTCAGGCGGACGGTTCCCGAGTGACGCAAAAACCGGTATATATCCTTCGCTATAAACAGACGACAACCGGTTGGCAAGTCTTTGTGCTGGGGGGTACCAATCAGGGTTGGAGCGAATCGCGTACGGATCTGATCCGAGTCCCTGGCGCACTCAATGGAAACATGATGCGGATAAAACTAACCGGCCCGGCCGCTCAGGTTTTTGAATTCGCTATCAGCTCGTCCGATACCAATCAGACCTATGACGCTACCAGCTATACCGTCACTACTCAGGCTGGTTATGCCGGGCGTATCTCCTCAAACTAATCTCCGTAACTCATGCGAAAATTACTGGTTCTTTTACTTCTTCTAATCACTGGTTTTAACGCGCTGGCACAAACCATAAATGTTCCGGTTGAGATTCGCGTTAAAGCGACAAACGCCTTTTCTTATTCGGTTTCTGCCCCTCGAAACTACCAAACCTACCCACTCAATGACGTAGGAAAGGCGGCCTTCGAACGGGCTGTTGTGGCCGGTGCATTTAGCCTGACAACTACCGATGGGTGCATTATTCCCCCAGGCACAAAACCCCCTAAAATTAAGCCTACCTGCACAACCACGCCCAGCTACACAGTTGTACAGGTAGCCTATAGTCAGTCCGTCGAATCCGAGAGTGCATCGGGGCCGGGCAACAATTTTGGATCGATTAAAGACGGGGAACTAACCTATAGTGTGACCAGCGTGCCGGTACCAGGCAGCTACACATTGGTACTGGCGTATCAGTCTACGACCAATCCGCCAACCGCGCTGATTTCCGTGAACGGGGGCTCGACGGTTAGTCTCCCTTTAGAGGCTTCGGACGGGGGACCACGGTCGGCATCGGCCGTATTGAGCGGTTTTACGGCCGGAACCAATTCAATCAACATCAAGCAAAATGGCTATTTCGCGTCTGATAAGATTACCGTTTCCAAGTATGGTTCTGTAACCGTTACTGATGGTACGACGACTGATCCCGGGTCTCAGACATCCGACCCAGGCTCTCAAACCGTAGCAGGTTCATTTTCCTATCAGGTACCCACTACCTCTAGCCCATGGTCCTATACATCGACCGAGCAAATCGGATTTCTGCATATCCCGATCGGCGCTGTCGACTTCATGGAGAACGAATTTCTTCGCCTGGAGCTGCGGGCAGGGCTGGGGGCGCTGGTACAGGTCAAAGATAAAGTTACCGGTCGCTGGCTGATCAACTCGCCGGATCTGGGTCGGGGGATGGGCCCCAGCAGCTATACCCAGCAGCATTATACCGATAATACCAGCTACGTCGATGGCAACGGCAATCATCCCTTCAGCTCGAACGGACCCGCACCGGCTCCAGGCCCCTGGTTCACGGGGTATAATCCCCTATTGAACGGCGACTGGGTTGGTCATCCCTCGACGGTATTATTTCACGGCCGGATTACCATCGAGGGCATTGAGTACATCTATGTCAAAACCCAGCAGAACAGCTGGTCGCATGACGACAACCGGATGCTCCGCATGTATACCGAGCAATGGGTGTCGCTTCAGGGGAAAAAGGTTCTCATTAAAACGCGGCTCACCCATGATCGGACGGATGACCTAACCGACTATGGGCCCTACATGCAGGAATGGCGGATGATGATGGTCAACGGGATTCAGCAGGCGGTTTATTACAACGGCCAAAATCCCTACTCGTATGCCGCTACTACCAAATCGAATGGTATCGAAAGGCGGGAGGCTGACGGTACTTATATCAAGCCGGGGAGAGCATTTCCGGTTAGTGAGCCCTGGATTGGGGTGACCGTCGATAATACGGGGCGTATGATTGCCCACTATGCGCCAGACTTGTATTTCCCCTCCTATAACCACATGGACCCCCAGGAGGGGAGTGACTGTGATGGTTGCCGGGAGGGCATGTATACGGCGGGGCACGTGATGGCCAACCTCGACGCAAAAGGAGTGTGGCTGTTTTCGGATACCTGGATCGTCGGAACCGAAGCGGAAGTACGCGAATATGTCTATGCCCAACCCCGCGTTGGCGCTCCCAACTGGGTGTTCAATGCCAGTACGCAGCGCAATTTCTGGCATGGCAACAATGGGGTGCATGATGGGCAGTTGCCCAATGCGGCCACCGATGCCAATGGATGGGTTTTCGATATGGTAGGGAAGGCTGACGGCGGTCCTGCCAATATCGACAATACCTACATCTCCAGCCCAAGGACGGCCTTCAAGGGTTCGGATTGTCCGACACTGTACGTAAAGGCCAAACTGAGCAATACTAGCCAAACGGCCTGGAAGGTGAAGTACACCTATGTAGGTCAGGAACGCGAAACACTGAACGCAGACTATCCAAACGAAAACGCCAAGCGATTCCCCTACAGCCCGCAGTTGGCCAGTAGCAATACACCCGTCAACTTCACCATGACGGCGAATGGCTCGATACAGACCTATGCGATCCCAATGAACTGGAATACATCGAGCTATATCAGTACTGTCGAGGTCTGGCCAAATGGCAGCAACATGCAAACCGTGCCTCATTTTGAGATTTTAAGCATCGGCTGTACAAACCCTAATTAATCATGAAGAAAATCTTATTTCTCTGGCTAGTTTGCTTATCGGCGTTTGCTCAAACCAAGCAAACGCCAGCTACCGTCACCTATCGAAAGGGCAATGCCAATCAGTTCAACATACGCTTGTCGAAAGCGGGCGTATATATTACCCCGTCGAACTCGGTAACGATTACGGCTGAAATTCGCGGTAGTGCCGAAGGGTGGGTAATTGCCTCTTTCCCAATGATTCTGGCAGATTCGTTGTCGGGTACGTCCCGTGGAACGATTCCAGATTTACAGCAGGGTATTTACTGGCTTGGTTTAAACGTTCGTCGAAGTAATGGTGAACCCAACTTCTACGCTGGCATTGCCAAATTACAAATCGTTCCGACCGGCGAACTTCGGGCTATTTCCGATCCGACTGGGCTTAACATCCGGATCGATGATAATTACCAGATTATCGAAGCATCTCTCGACGATTCGCCATCGGCCGCAATTGCGTCATTCTATGCAGATCGGACTCGGTTAATCGGAGCTCACATTGATTCGGTGCAGGTGCAGGTCGATTCGGTCTCGACGCTGGCTGTAACGAACGTCACCCTTGTTACCCAGGCTGCCCAGAACGCGCACACCTCCGAAACCAATGCGGCCAGCTCAGCCGCATCAGCCAATAGCTCGAAAGTGAGTGCGGCTACATCGGAAACGGCTGCGGCCAGTGCCGCCAGTGCCGCTGCCGGATCGGCTACTAGTGCCGCCACCTCGGCCAGTACCGCCACCACGCAGGCGGGGATTGCCACCGATAAGGCCAGTCAGGCAGCTACCTCAGCCGCCGACGCGGCCGGATCAGCGACGGCCTCCAGTAATAGCGCGGGGCTGGCGGCCAGTCTGGCGGCTTCGGCAGGCAGTTCTGAAACCAATGCGGCCAGCAGTGCTTCAGCGGCCAATGCCAGTAAGCTGTCAGCCGCCACCTCGGAAACCAATGCGGCAGGCTATGCCAGCGCGGCAGCGGGTTCGGCTACATCAGCTAATAACTCGAAAGTAGCAGCGGCCACTTCTGAAACTAACGCAGCAGCCTCCGCGACGGCCGCTAACAACTCGAAGGTTTCGGCGGCTAACAGCGAGACGAATGCCGCCACGAGTGCGAGTAATGCGGCAGGCTCAGCAACGGCCGCTAATGCCTCGAAGGTATCGGCGGGAACCTCCGAAACCAACGCGGCTGGATCGGCCAGCAGTGCAGCCGCTTCGGCCGGTATTGCCACCACGCAGGCAGGGTATGCCAGCGCCAGTGCGGTTTCTGCTTCCACCTCAGCTACCAATGCAGCCGCTTCGGCCAGTGCAGCAGCAACCTCCGCCACATCGGCCCAGAACGCGTATACGGCTACCGTCAGTGCAGTACAGAACGTAACGGTTAACCTGGGCAATATCAGCACCACGGCCACCATCGACATGGGGCTGGCTCCTAACACCTATTTCTATGGCACGCTGGTGGGCAATACAACACTATCGATCACGGGCGTGCAGCCGGGCCGGTCGCTGTATATCGAGCTGATTCAGGGCGGGGCGGGTGGATTCACCGCTACGTTTCCCGCGACGGTACGATTCCCTGGTGGTGCCGCAATCGACTGGAACAGCACGGCGGGACTTTACAACGCATTCAGCCTGGTGGGTAGACCCCTACAAAACGGCTTCAACTTAACCGGCTTCTATTCGAAACAATGAAAAAGCTACTTCTCTTACTACTGCTCCCGCTTTCGCTGCTGGCTCAGCCTACAGTACGCAGCAACATGAGCCAGTTCACGCCCAGTTTGGTGCTGAATTTTACGCAGGGTACCCTGCCGGTAGGCTTAACGTTTACACGTTCATCGGTAGCGACCTATTTCGATGCGTCAGGGGTCATGCAGACGGCAGGGGTTAATCAACCGAGATTCGATTATGATCCGGTGACGCACGTTACCAATGGAATATTAATTGAGGAAAGTCGGACGAATAGCATTTCAGGGGCAGAAATGACGGGCGGTGTTATTGGGGGGAATTTCCCTACTGGTTGGAGTTTCAGCGTTTCAAATGCGACAATTACAGCACAGATTACGAACATATATGTTGACCCTAGAAATAGAAAATGTATAGTTGTTGCATTTTCTGGTACAGCGAGTGGAACATCATACCCCCGTTTCAGATTTCCGCTTGTGTCGGCTTCTAATGGTCAAACGTGGACGGCTAGTTTGACGGTCAAAAGTGTCACATCAAATTATCCTATTACTACGTACTTAGAGGAACAAGGGGGAGCGTATGCTGGAACTGGTATATCAATCCCCTTAATTCAAACGGAACAAAAGCTATCCGTAACTAGAACGCTTAGCAATAGCACCACGACAGGACTTTCATGGATAATAGGCCCAAACCTAACAACAGGGCAGACATGGAACGCATCAATAGAAATTTGTTGCCCTCAACTCGAACAAGGCGCATTCCCTACCTCCTACATTCCCACAACGTCGGCGGCTGTTACAAGGGGTGCTGATGTGTGCTCTACTCCAATGTCTAATTGGTGGAATCCTAATCAGGGAACGTTTTTAGCTGAATGGATGGGGGGGCGTTCCAGTGGTCAGGATTACAGAGGGTGTATTATTTCGACATCTAATGCTAATGCGTTTCTGGGTATGAGACTACCCGCCGAAATGGAGACATGGAATGGGACATCAAATCTAATCGCTAGTGGTCTGTCAACTAACTACAATATCACATTTGGTAAGGCAGTATTTTCTTACGACAATAATTTGTTGGCACGAACGCTAGTTGCTTCTGGAACAACTGTTTCCGGTTCTTATACGGGCCTATATTCAGGAACAGTGCTTTATCTCGGAAGCCGGGGCGGGAATAACCAGTGGATGAACGGCTATATCCGAAAGATAACATACTACCCGCGTCGGCTATCTAACTCTTACCTCCAATCTCTCACCCAATAATGACAACGCTCGAAATTCAACTCGACAGCGCCGAAAAACTACGCGCCAACTGGCCCGCTATTCTGGCCGACCCCGCCAAACTACAGGAATTGCTCGATGCAGAAACGGTCACCGTTGCCGCTCAGGCTGCCATCAATGCGAATGTCGATTGGCGGATCTACACCGGGCGGGTGGACATCGCCATGTATTACCGCGCATTCGGCGAGTTTATCGCCTGGAAAACGCCCTACGTAACCATCAATCTGGATCAGGATTTCACGCAATTGGTGGCCAAATATGTACTGGAGAATAATCCCGAAGTCGGTGGCGCTTATCTGGCGGCAAACGATGGCGTACTGCTGGAGATCCTGCCGCCCTACGTGCCCCCAGTGCCCGAACCTGATCCGGTTGATCCTGAACAGCCTACCGACCCTGAACCCCCTGTCGAATAATGAAAATTGCCCTCCGTAACTTGGCTATTTTCCTGGGAGCCGCCCTGATCAGCGCGGCCCTGTATCCAATCGGGTTTCTAACAACCCTTACGAAAGCCGTGCTTACGGCTAACCAAAAACAGCAACGCCCCGTCGTGTACGTGGGAGAATCGGCGCTGTCGATTGCGCTGAGTCTGGATCTGACGGGCAATGTGATTTGTAAGGATCTGATGAACCTGATCTTCATTAAGCCCGAGGGTCATCTGTTCGGAGACAACCGCGAAACGATCTCCAGTGTGCTGGGCAAAAACAAAGCCACGGGCACGCTTCGCTTTCTGGGGCGTAAACTAGCCGATCTGCTGAACTGGATTCAACCAAACCATGTCGAGCTCGCTGCGGGCACCTTACCATGAAACACCTCCTGTTTTTCTTTCTGTTGCTGGGCTCCAGTATGGGCCTGGCGCAATCGGTCGAAACCGACCCCACCAAACGAGTGCATAAGGATTTCCGTAGTGCTGGCCAGATGGGCCTTTCCGAGCGCAACTATAGCCAGGCTGATTCGCTCAAGGTGCAGACGATGTACGTAAAAGTCATCGTCGATAACAAAGCCCAGGCGAACGCGCAGGCCAGTGGCACCCAGCCCAAAATCATTATTGTGCTGGTCGATGAATCGGATGGCAATCGTAAAAACAAATACATCTACGACGGCGATAACCAGCCATTAGGCTACCCCCTGTTCTAACCATGAAAAAAGGATTGTTTTTATTACTGATCTTTCTGTTATTGGCGCAATCTGTTTTTGCCCAGACGCTGGCTCCTAGAACCGTTGAATCGCAGTCGACAAAGGGTTATACTGATCTGCGCTCAATGTTCGAGGCTGAAGGCAAACGCAATGGCTGGACGCTATCGATACCTACCGCAACGACCTCCGGTACTATTCTGGCCGGGGTTGGCTCCGCTAACGGTGTTCCCGGCTGGGTACGCTACCGGGTTGCCGTTTCGCTGGCATTTACTTCCGTTCCTAAAGGCAAGGCCGTACTGATTCTGGGCGGTAATATTTCCTGCACCAAGCAGGCTGCGGGCAGTTATTTTCTGGATAACAACCTGCTCAATACCAACTACCCCCAGTTTGCCTACGATAATTCAGCCTGGGCCTGCGTGGCCGGGGGCCGTTACGATGTACCGGCCGGTGGCGTTGTTCGATTCAGCTCTCAGCTTCTTAACCCCTCGATCACCGAAATCACCGAGCCATGGAGCTCAACGGTGGCACCGGTTATTAGTTCTACAGCGACGGTTGAGTATGGCGTAAAAGCGGGTATCAATTGGCTGGAGGTAACCGACGATCTGAATTATTCGGCTGAGTATGTTATCGATGTAGTGGGCGACTCGAAACTGGCCGGAACCGGCCCCACCAGCATGAACACAATGCTGGCCTTTTTGATGCGGAATTATTACGCGTCGAAAGGGTATAATGTACGGGTTCGTAATCTATCGGTAGGGGGCGTTACGGCCTACCAGCAGGAATACCGGCTTAATTCAGGCGGGTTTAATTTTCCGGTCAAATCGTGTCTGGGGCTGATTGACCTAAGCACCAACGACGTGCTGACTAGTACAGTGGCGGACAGTACCGGAAAACGAAACGCCCGTATCGCATCGTTTCTACAGGCGCAAAATCCCGGCTCGTTTTGGGCAGTATTTACGACTGGGCCACTTCAGAACACGACCAGTGAAGCGGCTGCCGTCGTTACGAGTGCCTCGATTACGAGTGCCATAAACGCGCTGGCCAATGCTAAAATCAAAGTGGTGTCCGGCATTCGATCGGCTTTTTCGGCGACCAATACCAACTACTATGCAGGGGACGGTGTGCACTGGAGCGATTTAGGGAACAGCGCAGAATGGGCTGTTTTGAAGGCTTTCCTCGATATCAATTTGCCCAACCTGCCCAAACCAGTGATTCGTTAACGCTCAGTAACTCATGGAAAACCCAAAAGAAAAACTTCTCATTTACGACCGGCGCACCATTGCTGCCATGAGCGCTGCTAACCGCGTGCTTGACCGGCTTTCGACCATATCATTTAGTGGTGGCGGAGCAACTGCCTTGGCCAGTGTTATGGCTGGCACGAAGATCGATCTATTATTGCCGATCATTTTTGCCATTGTCGGGGCGTTTTCTCAGGCGGTACGAGAACTGCTAACCTACCTGGTATCTGTATCAGAGATTCGTAATCCTATTAAAGACGCTTAAATGATCCTGTTGATTCTTCTGCAACATGTGGCCGATAAACCGGCTGCTGTCGCCATTGCCGATTCGGGCAATAGTGCTTTAGTACAAACAGCTTTGGCCGCCATTGTATCGGGCGTTGCCGGATTCGCCATTAGGTCTCTGATCGTACGTCCTGCCGAAAAAGTGGAGCAGTACGAAAAAGCCGAACTGAAAGCCATTGCCGACAGCCTAGCCGAGCATAAGGCAGCTTATCTGGTTAACCTGCGGGAATGGACGAGCTGGCGAGAACACCAGTCAGAGCGTACCACCCGACTGGAATTGCAGCAGAAGCTGCTTAACGAACAACTAGCTGAAAAGATTAAGGATTTGACCGAAGACGTAGCCGAAACAAAGGGCATGGCTCAGGATATACGGGAGTCGCTGGCGGGACTGAAAGCACAAATGGATCAAACGATAAAAAGATGGACAGCTTAATCGTACGTCTACTTTCTTTTTTACCCTTCTTCAAAGCGAATTGGGTAAAGCTGGTTTTGATCGCTGCTAGCCTGGTAGCGTTGGTGCTGGTGTTTCGGGGATTGCTGAGCAGCAAAAGTGAGGGGACAATCTACGTACTTCCCGAAGTATCGAAACCCGATTCGGTTTATTCGAAGCCGACCCGGCCAGAACAATCCGCGCAGGTGCGTTGGGATTCACTTAAAAAACTAAAACTATGAAAATTTCAACTGAAAAGATAATCGCCCTAGTGACGGGCGTACTGGCCATGTTGTTTTTTGTCGCTGTCATGGTGCAGGCCCAGCCGGTGCCAATCGAGGATTGTTGTTCGCAGGCAATTAGTTACAAACAACAATTGGAACAGATGACCAAGAGGTACAGCGAATC
This sequence comes from Spirosoma sp. SC4-14, assembly GCF_037201965.1. Taxonomy (NCBI): domain Bacteria; kingdom Pseudomonadati; phylum Bacteroidota; class Cytophagia; order Cytophagales; family Cytophagaceae; genus Spirosoma; species Spirosoma sp. SC4-14. The sequence continues at coordinate 6,354,417 of NZ_CP147518.1, forward strand.
GTCGAGAGTGCTGGCCGAAACCCGCAAGGCTGGAGACGATCTGGTTGCCGAAAAGGACCGGCGTATAAAATCGCTTCAGGATGAAGCCAACGCTAAGCTAACCTCCGCAAATAGTAGGGACAAAAACTATTTGGATGCACTGAAGATGGTGCGTTCGGAACTGGAAAATGAAATGCTCAGAACTAGGTTTTTGGGCATTGGTAGGCGAAAATGGGCTAAACAATTGAGGGAACGACTACAATAATGGCGGACTTTAACAAAGCATTCGATCTGACGATGAGTAACGAGGGCGGCTTGGCGAACCACCCGTCCGATAAAGGAGGCCTCACCTACAAAGGCATAACGAGTCGCGACTGGCCGAATTGGCCCGGCTGGGTGCAGGTCAACAACGCCCGCAGGCAAACCGGCGATACCGATAAAATTAACCGGATTCTTGCCAATGATGCCGAACTACAGCTTAACGTGCGAAAGTTCTATAAGCTGAATTACTGGGACGTTAACAAGTTGGATCAATTCGATAATCAGGCTATCGCGGAGGAAGTGTTCGATACGGGCGTGAATTGCGGCTGGAAAACGGCGGCTATGATGCTACAGCGGACATTGAACCTGTTGAACATTGTACAAACGCTATATCCGAATATTGTGGTCGACGGAGCCATTGGACCGAAAACACTGGAGCTGGTCAATAAGCATCCACGGCCGAAAGAGGTACTGAAAGTGCTCAATGGCTTGCAGTTTGCGCGATACGTAGGGATTGCCGAAAACGAAGAGTCGCAGGAAGTGTTCTTCAGGAGCTGGCTTAGCCGCGTGGTAATGGCAGCATAAATTGGATAATTAGGTTAAGAAAACGGAAATCCCGGCTCGTATTGAAGCCGGGATTTTTTGTGCCAATCACTCATCGACTAGAATTGCTTTTAATTTTTTTAGCTCTGCATCATAGCCAGCGATGGCTGTATCAAAGCTGTCCTGAGCCAGCCGAAGACGCTCTCGTAAAGCTTGAACTGACTCGGGAGTTTTACAGGAAGCAATATCATCGGTGATGTGCATCCTCTCAAGAAGAATCCTATCGACTTCCTGTTTGGTCGCATCGACCATTTTTTTTTGCTCTTTCCAGGCAGCCAATCGCTCATTAAACTTACGACGCGATTCCCATTGCAGATCCCATTCCGGTGTCTTATCCAGAATCAATGCTTCATCCTGAGCAGGGGTTACAACAAGTTGAAGCAAGGTTTCTGCCTCTTTTTCTTTTTTTAGCGTTCGCAAAAGCGCAACAGCACCTACAATAACTAACCCAATCCCAAGGATTATAATGGATATGTAGATAAAGAAGAGATTTTTCATGGACTTGTTCTATTGAATTACGATTGAGTAGCGTAATTAGTTACCAATTAAACAATAATTAAATAATTTTTACACTAAATAGGATTATAATTATTTAATCGCTGACACAATTGGAAACCTGATCGTAGTAGTAATTACTGGATAGCAGGTTATTAGGTTGCTCATTAGGGCCTCTTTGTAGAAACATCGAAGGATAGCTTTTTTGGTCGCTACACGTATCAAGCTCTAACAAAAGGAAAATCTAACGTTGTGTTATATAGATGCTGTTACTAGCAACACCTTTTGCACAATATTATTTATTGGTTACAAGATGCCTGTTTTCTTTACGCTGCGATCCCTCACATGGATAGCCTAAATCTCGGTTTCTGTAGAGCCAGGTTTAGTGGTGTGGATAGAAGATAAGGAAAGCCAGGCTTGATTTACAGTCTGGCTTTTTTGTACAAGGTAATCGCTTCTGTTAAAGAATAGGGAAATGAAAAGCCCGGTCGCTATGTGGCCGGGCTTTTTTGGTAAAGGTTAATTTGAGATGCTGTATTAAGAACAATAATCGGCCATTTGGGCGATCAGCTAATCCGCCTTATATACTGGAATGCCTCTGCAACATGAGGAGTCCTGTAAATCGGCCCACCTGGTTTACTCCCAGATATTACGATTGTTTCAGCCTTAGAATGTTCGTTCATCTCTACAATAGCTGTATGCGGCTGGCCATTGACCAAAAAACAGATGTAGCTATTTGTTTCATGGTAGACCATCGGTCCCAGCGTATCAGTCAAGTTTATCAGTTTATTCATTTTCGCAATTTTTGGCACGTTTCCGGCCGATTTTGACACGTTTTTTGGAATTTTTATCCCACTTTTCGCAATTCATGGTCGAAGTGCTGTATATCTCCAACCCTGAAAGCCGTTCATTTCTGGCAGGCCCGATATGGACACCCAATTCACCATTACCAGCACATAGCCTGTCTGATCGCGCTCGTTATGCCATTCCCAATTTGAAGCCATATCCAGATCGACAATATGGAAATAGCCTCGTACCTGACCAGCATAAATCATATAACATAGCGACCCGACAAGGCTTTGCTTAGGCGGTCGAGGCAGACGAATTGTCCAGTACATCTTTTGTCCATCTCGGATCGTTTCACCATCGCACATTTTGCACACACGTTCAGCGAGTAGCCAGTTTTTAAATCGCCCTTTCGGAATGGTAGCAATAATATTTTTCATTCTGATTTGCCAGTGCAGGCCGGTCGTTCAGTGGTTTCTACTCCATCACGCATCTGATATGTTTCTGTATACTCTGGCTTCTTCCTACGCTTCACGCAGCCGCATTTTATACAGGTCGTACTTTCTCCCCAGCGAGGCTTTCCGGCCCATTTATGACGTTCGTTGCCCGGTACAACCTTGGGAGCTTTGGCCTCGTTGAGATGGACGAGGCCAATTCCGGGAATATGCTGAAAGCTCATGGTACACTATTGAGAAAGAAGTTTCGGAGATAGACGGGCATTTGTTGAGGCTTAAACGACTCAGCACTTGGCGTAAAAAATGTAACGTCAGGCGGCAGATCAACCTCGAAAACACCCAGTTTCCCCAAAACAGGGAACTTACGGGAGAGCCAGCGCAGATCGTCCAGAATCAGCGCCCAGCCATTATCGAAAACCTGAATGCAGGCTTCTTCTTCGTGCGCTTTCGTCATCGGCACAATGTCAACAACATTGGCTACACAAACAGCCAGGCCTGCATTAGGCGTGCGGCTACAGGCCGAAGCGGTAAACAGCGTATCGCCACGATATGAGCGGTAAATCCAGTTTTTACGCGTCTCAATCGTCTTGACTTTATACTCGACTAGCGAAAGCCAGGGCGTTGGATTCTTCGGACAGTTGTCTTGTAGGGTTATCGCTTTCATTGATTCGTCGCCTTATATCGTTCTACCTCAGCTTTCCAGTACTGCTCGACCTGGATAAACATATCATCCATAGCAAAGAAAGCAGTCTCGTCAGGTAAGTCTGCTATATCGTCTCGCATACAAACGAGTAGTTGGCCCCAGGCACCGAAAAATGCCTGTTTGAGTTGGATGCGCTGCATAGGGTGCATCTGCGCTTCGCTGAGCTTTATTCGCTCCAGAAATAACTGGTATTGGTGCTCAACGTTGAATGGATTAGTTGTTTGCGGCATTATTTTTTTGTTTTTGGTTCGTACTTGCCACAGGCGAAGTAGTTGCTGTTGTGATCCGTGGACGCTCCGCCCGAATCGCCACGGATATTGCATTTGGAGTATGTATTCGCAAATCGCTTGAAGTACTGATGAGCACAGCTTTTACAGCGCACACCAGCAGGACCAGAGCCGAAATAGGTGATCAGCGGGTTGGATTTAGGCTTAGCCTTAATTTTCCGCTTCCTTTTTTTTGGGGTAACTGGCACCTCTATACGATTCCCGAAAAGATCAGTCTGTAGTATCATCATCGTTAGCCGTTTTGCGTTTGTTATAATCCTTATACCCTAGCTGCTTCAGCGCTCGAAGCCGCAGCAGCCGCTCATTGTAAGCCATCGTATGCGGAAGGCCTGCCAGCAGATCCTGTAAATGAATTTGCAGCTGCCCAGGACTGTAAAAGCTGGTGAGGAATCGCATTTTTCGCAGTACCTCCGGATCGACAGGCTTCGGCTCCAGCACTGGAGCCGACTTCCTGCCCATTCTTTTCTGCCTTGTTGCGGCCATAGGCTTAATCCGATCCGACGGCTTCGCTCAGTGGCCGCAGGTTGCGCCCTTCTTCTGCATCATAGGGGAAAATCTCCAGGATTTTCGTTGTATTCACGTCCGTGATCTCGAAGGGATCGAGGGCGGTTTTCAGGCTCAACTCCACTCGTTCGTAAGCCTGTTTAGGATTCTCGCCATTCACGAGCATCACACTGGGCGATTTCTTCTGTTTTCCGGTCCGTTCGTCTTCAGTTATAAACATGGCCTTAACCTTATACCAGGTTTCGCCACCCTCTTCATGGTTGAAGACGTCAGCGAGTTTCATTCGAGAAATGCCTGTTACTTCAAAATCTGGCGTATTGGCCGGCACTACTTCGTAAAGCCGTTTTTCGGCTTCTGTGTAGCTGACAGCATCAATTAGATAGTGTTCTGTTACAGACTGCTGACGAATGAACTGATCATTACGGGTTCCGACGTTTGCGTCGTCGATGGGTTGTTGGTAGCGGATTTTTCCGAGGAACCATTTAGGCATTTCAATAAAAATTTAAAGGGTGAAAAATTAGAGTAAGTCTGGATTGATCAGGCGGCTGCGCGATATGCGTCTGAAATGGGGAAGTCGCTTTTCGAAGTACCTGAGCGGTTCTGTGATTAGTACAGGCTCGAAATGACCTCTAAGCTGAACGCGTACATAGGGAGTATCGCTGATGAAGCCAAAAATGTCGTTGATAGCCGTCAGCCCAAGTGCGGGCAGCATAATGTATCCTGGCGGCTCTTTGTCACGTAATTGAGGATGCGCCATGTAAGTAATCGTTTACCTGTTGTTGAAATTCTTCGAACGTGCGGGGAATGATCACCTGATAACCGAGCGCTCGCAGGTGAGCGTGTACAATGTGCTGCTGCGGAGATACGACACCCTTCACCGTTTTTAACTCAGCGAACAGACCGTAGTATTCAGAATTGGGAAACGGAATGATGGTATCGGGAAAGCCTGGCAATAGCCCTTCCTCAATCATCTTTCGGGCTTCGGCGGGTGAGCGATCGCCAGCGTTTGGAATAGCCGCAATCATCAACTGCCGGTAGGTCATCCTGAACCAATCAATGCACAGGGTTTGCAGATTGTGTTCAACCTGATCGACATAATGCTTACGGAAATCAGCAGCCGACATTTCGTTATTATTTTGCTTCTTCATTCAACTGTCGTTTTAGGTAGTCATTCAAAAACAGGCGTTTGGCATAGGCTTCGATCCGTTTGTGATGGTCATAGCCGTATTCGCCAATCTGGGCAAGTTCTATGAGCCTTTCCAGTTGGGTACGTTTGCCGGGCTCCTGAATGGAGGTATTGGATTTTTCCCGCTCGAGTAGTTTGGGCAGTGCGGACTTGGCTTTACGGTAGAAATAGTCGGCCTGATCGTCATTGATTGTCAGTCTACCGTTTTGGTAAAGCCAATCAAAGATCCCGTTGCCAGCATCGAAGTAGAACTTGCCCTCCCTTACCTCCGCTTTTGCCAGCTCCAGGGCATTTTCCATGAAAGCAGTTATTTCTTCTGGCGTCTGCTTCCTCTCGCTTTCGATGAGTAGTTGCTGGGCAAATACCCGGTTGACCTCCAGATCTTCCCGCAGATAGTTATTGTAAGCAGCTAGAACAATACCAACGTGTTTGGGGGAAAGCAGAGAAAACAGTTCGTCGATTTTTAGGATACGCTGGCAGGCCAGGTTGTAAGCGGCAACAACTTCCTCGCAGGTTAGCTTCTCGCCATAATTCGCCTGTAGCCAGGCCGTACAGGCCGCTACTTCGGCAATGTGAATATCGAGGTCGCGTTCATCGAGTTTGATACCAAGTAGAATTGTTACCTCATTCCACATCGATTCTAACTGTTCGTCCGTCGCCTGACCGATCCGCGTTCCCTCTATTTTGGCCGACACGGCTAAGGCTGCCTGGGGGGATAAGGGCAAGCTTTTTACTTTGCTTACCTGAAATGCTGGTTCCTTTCTGGCCAGCACTATGGTTTGATTGCGTATTGCGAGTTGCTGGTTCATTTTGTTGTTTTTGTTGGTCTTTGAGATAGCCTGGGTACCAGTTTTCCAATCGGGACTTCAAAATGAATTTGTCCTGAGTGTACCAGAGCTCCTGTCCGATGTGCGCTGAGTTCGTTGCGTTGTCGACCTTCGCCGTCCACTTTTCCAGAAAATTGACGTACATCTCGACTGGGTACTTATCAGGATTATCGCGAATGAATCGCTTCACGAGTTCCTGCAACTTCCCGTCGCCGTACTTCTTTTTGGGGGAAAGGGGGGCGGCCGCAACAGGGGGGGTTGGGGGCTTTTCTTCAGCCGGTAGGTTTGATTGATTCATTCCAACCGCTTCGCCCGCACCAGAGGAGGAAGAGGAAGCTATAGGGTTCTCTTCAGAGTTCTCTATTAGTTCTCTATCCTTATATAAGCTATCAGGAATTTCCTTATAGGGTCTAAGGTTTTTCCTTATAGGGTCTAAGGAATTTCCTGATAGTGGCATATCGCTTTCTGAAGGACTATAAGGAAATTCCTTATAGTCACTATCAGCTTTTTCCTTATACCGATCTGCCTTGTTTTTGTATGGTATAAGGATTTTCCTTATAGGCTGGATCGTACGTAGATTTTTCTTTTCGGGAAAGATTTTCGTACTGATCAGTCCGGCTTTTTCCAACGTCCGAACCAGGTCTGAGACCGTTTGCGGGTGTATGTCGATGGCCTGCGACAATTCTTTGTTGCTGTCCACGCAAATGCCAGCCGGATTCATACCAGCCCGGTAACAGATCCGGGCTAGTAGAAACCGTTCCGCTGGTGTACGCTTGAGCGCCATTATTTCCTCATCAATCCACAGGCTATCCACAAGAAATTCAGAATTAATAGACTAAGCCTCCGGGAACCAGCCGATTGTAGTCAGCCAGAAACACAAAGAGGCCATAGAGGAGCAAACCAGCCCAGCCAATAATCATGGCCCAGGCGAAGGCCGAAAAGGTAGAGGACTGTTTCATAGGAATGCCTGAGAAAGAAGCCGTAATTCAAGTCGGTACCATTCGCGTATTTCTCGACGTATACGTTCGGCTTCGGCCTTTTCTTCTTTGAGTTTGGCGTGGTTACGTCGACGGATCTTCATCGGGATATGTTGTTAAATCCGTGAGAATCCAGCCAGTTGAAAAGCATCAGGAGCGCGATTGCGCCTATGAACAGAATCGCGCAGTGCAGCAGGGAGGTCTTCCAGTTATTTTTCATGCGGCCACCTCCTCTCTTGCTTTTTGCAGGGCAAGCCGACGGCGGTAGATGGTGCCAGCCAGTTCTAGGGTAGGGGCAAAAATTTTAGTATCCGAAATTCGCTGTGGCCGAGATCCCCGCTCGTAAGCCCACTCTTCCGCAATGGCAGCGAATAGCTTGTTGGTGAGGGTAATGACTTCCAGATCACTATTCAGGTCCTCCAGAAAGCCAATGAAACGTAACTCCCGAATTGTTTTCATGACCTCAACAATCCGGTATCGCCCCTGGGGAATATTAGCCATCACCTCATCAATAGAGAAGCCATTCAGATCGTGAGTCAAAGGCAAAAAATGGCCTCGCCCCTTCTGATGATCTTTGGCGGCCTGACAGCAGGCTTTAAGAACAATTTTCAGCCTATCGCGATCGCCAGGTTCGGTAGGGCGATTAAACAGGTACTCCACTCTGGATATATTCATGACAGCAAGGTTTAGGCCCGGTTGTAAGCCGGGCCGGGTTAGGTATGGGTTAGAGCAGTGAGCAGTAGTCCGCTATGAGCGTTTGGGGAATTGTAAGGGCTGGCTGTTGGGCTTTGAGTGAAGCCGATTTCTTCGTGCGGCATATTGAAATATGCGGCTGTAGCGTATTGCAGTTGATCTCTATGCGTTCCAGAATACCCGACCCTAAATCATTTACCGGCAGAGTAAACGGCATAGGCAGGGTAACCGTCGTTTTCATCGTTGGCGTAAGCGAATGGATCGTCGCCAGACCGTCTTCAATTGTGTAAACGGCTACCTGCTTAGTCTCGAAATCATAATCCCAGCGGCCGCAAACTTTTTCGACATTGGCGGAATCACCGTAAAGAGCAAGGAGAATCGTGTTCGTTTTCATAATTTTGTTGCGTTGTTAAACTACATCGTAAAATTGCAAACTGTTCGTTTTATTTGCAAGTCAAATTGCAAAAAAATATTTCAGTTTGTACTTACACTGTAGCGCTGGTCCGGCCAATACGTTTCGTTTTGGTCGGATTTTTTTTTGAATTTTTGTCTGTTAACGCAATCAGAATACGGCGCTCAGCGGCTTTCGGCTCAATTTTTTTTGCCATTAGATAAGCTCTAATGGAATAGATACAATAAAAAGGTCGATCGCCCTGATAGCGAAAGGTCAGCTCGCCTGCTAAATGAATACGACGCAGGGTTTCATGGGATACATCCAGCGCCTGCATCGTCTGGGTACGATCCAGCCAGGCAACCTGCACTAATAAGGAACGAAGAAAATTAAGCTCATCTACCTGGGACAGAACCAACTCTTTCAGCTCTTCAAATTCTTTATAATCAACAACTTGTAGCATCCTGTATTAATTGTTTCGCTAATTCAAGCCGTTTTTCTCCTCGTTCCAGCTTCGCTTTTTGGTATGCTTTAATACCCGCCAAAATTTGTTCCTCTGATTTTTCGCTCACTGGCTTCCTCCGAGCGTAGTCATAAATCGTCGTATGGGAGGCCTGGCAATAATCGGCTAATGCTTGCACCGATATCTTTCGAATCGTTTCCTGAATCCGGGTAAACGTTTCTAAGTCCTGCTGTGTTGGGGACAATTCGGCCGTTACTCTTCCTCGTCTCATTGTTGTATTTGTAATTTTATTTGCAAATTGACCGTATATCCATCGTATGAACCATTCTTCAATGGAATTGCAATTATACCAAATAGTACGAACAATTTGCAAATAAAATTACAATAAATTGTGCAAAACCCGAGCAACCTGTTAGAAGTGCCCCATCATATTCCAAACTCCGATCGAAAAGAGCGGCTGAAAACAGTGCTGAAAATGCATTTTGACAATAAAGCCCTTACGATGTCTGAGAAAACCGGGCTTTCGACTCCCGATGTCTCCAGGCTTCTTTCGGATAAGTATAAACTTCGTGCACGCCTACAAAAATTTGAACTCATAAAGAATATTACAGGCGTATCGGTCGACTGGCTTGAATCGGGCAAGGCGCCAATGTATCTCGATGATGATGCCCGGTCAAAACCTCGCCCGACGGATAGTGAGTTATTTGCCAAATTCATGGCGACCTCACCTGTAGGGATTAATGAACTGGCCAGGCGGATGAATCGGAGCCCGTCAACGGTCAGTAGTTATCAGGAACCGACACGGATACTATCCGAAGATATTAAAACGGAAATTGTCGCTGGGCTCGGTGTTTCCTATGATGAGGTATTTGGCCGTGGTGTACGTCGTGACTTAGTACCTGGCGAACCTATCGATGAGATTGAGTATGTAGAACTGCCCATGGTGCCCCTTAAAGTTCGTGGCGGCTCTGACGTGGCCAGATACTGGCAGAATCCTACCCAAACGTATCGCATTCCAAAAAAAGATATTCCACCCGGTCCGCCACGTGATTGGTGGATCATCGAGGTCAATGGTGACAGCATGGGTGACAGATTACCTTCGGGCTCCCGAGTTCTGGCCTATCGGTTGTCCAAAGAAAGCGACTGGCGGCTTGCTCCCGCTCGTGTGTGGGCGATTCAATATGGAGAGGAATTTGTCATTAAGCGCGTAAGGGCGAATAATCTGGAACGCGACAAGGGCCTGCTCCTATATTCTGATAACCCGCCACCAGATCCATTCTTTGTAGCCGCCGAGGATATTCACCAAATCTGGATTGTCAGGAAAAGATTTATTGAAGACGAAGTATACTAGTCATGAGCCGTCCAACTATCCGTTTTTGTCTGAAGGCAGAACCCAACCGTCATGGCAATCACGTTGTACGGCTCCGCATTACTTCCCAGCGAGTTAGTCGATTTATTGCCACAACGGTTGAAATAAAACCGAATCAACTCAATCCAAGACCAAGCCCAGAAAACAGAAACTGGATTCGGTCAACTCCATTTAAAGAAGAATACAACCTGGCGCTTGATGTGCTGTGGAAGCGGGCGGTTGCTGTGATCAGCGATGTAGATCACACGGCGACCGCCGAACAGATCAAGGAGCGGATATTAGCCTTAATCTCGGATGAGGCCCCTAAACCCTTAGTCGAACCCGTCGATTTTATTGTCTATGCTGAAAGCTTCATCAAAAGGCGTGGCGAATCGGGCACTACGGATACCTATAAAAACGCAGTTGGTGCCTTTAAAAAGTTCTGCGGTAAGCCATCGCTGATGTTTGATGAAATAACAATGCTACTGCTAAAGGAGTGGCGAGCCTGGTTACAGCAAAAGTATACAGGGAATACGCCGTGGCTTTACCACTTGCGAATGAAAACAATCGCCTTCGAAGCAGTTGAAGACCTGCCCGATCTGCCCAGTACGGCTTTTGCCGATGCATTCCGGCGCGTAAAGATCCCCAAAAAGCGGACCGTCAAACAACGATTATATCCCGACGAAATTGAAAGGTTGGCCAACCTCGATTTAATGTGGAATAGCAGCTTACGACGAACCCGCGATACATCGCTACTGATGTATTATGCGCATGGTATGCGGGTGGGTGATGCGCTCAGGCTACGGGCTTCAAATTATGTGATTGTGACGGGCCCCAATGGTGAGGAGCAGCATCGGCTCATTTACACCATGACCAAAACCAAGAAGCCGAAAAACGTTTTGCTGCCACCGGTTGCCGTGGCTCTATTGAAACCATACCGGGAGGCCTGCACCTCACCACAGGATACGCTTTTCCCGTTTCTGCGTCGCATTATCGACGCCGGTTATACTGAATATCGGTTTTCGCAGAAAGTCATCATTGCAGCCGTCCAAATGCGGGTTGATCTCCAGCGCCTGGCCAAAAAAGCCAAAATAGACAAACCGCTATCACCGCACGTTTTCAGGCATAGCTTTGCGGACTTTGCCCGTCGATCCGGCTTGCCGGTTACGCGTATAAAAGATGCGCTGGGGCATGATCAACTGACGACAACGCAAGGATACATGGAAGACTTAGACCAATTGTCAGTCGATGAGGTCGCTGATTTATTCGATTAGGATAACAGTAGGACAACACTCAGGCGAAAGAGTCAGATTATTACAAACTAAAATATATCTATTTACACCTGTAACCCTGTTATTATCTGAAAGAGGGATACTTGTAATCCACAAAGTGTGAGTTTCTTTGCAATTTAGTCAGAAAAGCTAGTTTCAACGTCCTCCTATGCGTTACCTGCCCATTGATAAGCAACTTTTTGTTACCAACCGTCAACGGTTGTCGCGTTTACTGAAACCCAAATCACTGGTTGTTGTAAACGCCAATGATATTATGCCCACCAACGCCGACGGGACTATGACGTTTCGGCAAAACAACGATTTATTTTACCTGACGGGTGTTGATCAGGAAGAAACCCAACTCGTTTTATTTCCTGACCACCCCGATCCTAAATTTCGGGAGGTATTGTTTCTGCGTGAAACCAGCGAACTGATTGAAATCTGGGAGGGACATAAGCTAACGAAAGCCGAAGCAGAACAAACAACAGGAATTCCGCAAAAGCAAATCTACTGGACGCATCAGTTCGAACAGATTTTTATTCAGATGGTTTTTGAGGCTGAGCACACATATCTGAATACGAATGAACACACCCGCGCTGGTGTTGAGGTTCAGAGCCGTGATGCCCGGTTTATTAACGAATTCAAACAGAAGTACCCACTTCATCATCTGGAACGCCTGGCCCCTTTGATGCATTATCTGCGGGCTATCAAGCAGCCACAGGAAGTACCACTTATTCAGACGGCTATCGATATTACCGAAAAAATGTTCCGCCGATTGCTGGGCTTCATTAAACCTGGGGTGTGGGAATATGAAATTGAGGCCGAAATGATGCACGAATACCTGCGTAACCGGTCGCGGGGATCAGCCTACTCCCCCATTATTGCATCGGGAGCCAATGCCTGTGTGCTTCATTATATCGATAACAGTCAGCAATGTCAGGATGGAGATGTGATTCTGCTCGATATTGGAGCCGAATATGCAAACTACAATGCCGACATGACCCGCTCGGTACCCGTTAACGGGCGATTTACAGAACGCCAGCGTGCTGTTTACGATGCGGTACTGCGCGTGATGAAAGAAGCCAAACAACTACTTCGCCCTGGTAATCTCTGGGACGAGTATCACCGGGAGGTTGGCAAAATAATGGAGTCAGAATTAATAGAATTGGGCTTACTGGACCGCCAGGACGTTGAGAAACAGGACCCCGACGCACCTTTGTACAAGAAATATTTCATGCATGGCACGTCGCATTTTCTGGGCCTCGATGTGCATGATGTTGGCAACAAATACCGAAAAATGGAGGCTGGAATGGTATTTACGGTAGAGCCGGGTATTTATATTCCCGCCGAAAAGCTCGGCATTCGATTGGAAAATAATGTAATCATTACCGAAACGGGCAATGTAGACCTAATGGCTAATATCCCGCTTGAAGCCGAAGAAATTGAAGAACTGATGAATGCATAAGATTGATTTATGGTTTACGGTTATTCTGCTAATAAGCATACATCCTCCTACTGCAGAGCAACCGTAAACCATAAACGCTTATTTCATCTCGGCCTTTTTTGCCGTTTCGCGTTCGAGAGCGATGTTCAGGCTTGAATAGATCCGACGAATAGCGGTTTCCAACCGCTCCCAGCCCGCATCGGTCCGGAGGTCAATATCGCCAATATGGTCGCGTTGGGTGCTGGTTAAGACAATGTGGGTAACAGCGGCAACCATCAGGCTCGTAATCGCAATCGGGTCGTAGTCAGAATAGGGAGCCAACCGATCTACCAGTTTTTTGTATGAGTTGTCACGGAATTCGGCCAACCGACGGGCGAGTTCGGTTTCGCCATGGCTCATTTCCCAGCGGATCAATTCCTGCGATGGTTTCCGAGTGCGAAATTCACGCATGAACTGGATCGTGTACTCAGACCACACTTTGCTTCGGTTTTCGGCAGGCAAATTGTCGGGTACTGCATCCAGAAACTTCTCATTAAACATAGAGAGGAAGAATCCGCGTTGTACGTACGCTTCCAACAAGCCATTCCAGCCACCAAAGTATCGGTAGATGAGGACTTTATTAACACCGGCTTTTTCGGCTACGGCATTAATACCGGCTTTTTCAGTTCCTCGCTCTGCCATCACATCACCCATTGCCCGCAAGATGCGCTCCATGGTCATCTGGCGGTTTCTACGCTTGACAATCTTCATACTGCTAGTAGTTTTTTGTGTTAAAGAGGGCGTAATGTCTCTACATTCGTTGCAAAGACAAACAAAGAAATCTACTGAAACTTTCGTCTGGCTACAAATATGTGCATAACAAATGATGTTATCAAGAGATAAGTCAATGTCGCACAGGAAATCTTGCAAATTGGCCTTCAAGGTCAGTAATTGCCTCTCCTATTTTTGCTTTTGAGACAACTACTGGGAGCCAAAATGGGAAAAAAGGGTTAGTATGCCAGTCGGGAGCTACCGCAAAGGCGAGCTTCACCTGCAACAGAAACTCATCGGCATCGACCGAAATGCATTCAATACTTAACGAGGGGTCGGCAAAGAGCAAACGTTCTGAGGAGTAACCTCCCTGATAAAGGTGGCGAAGCCAGGTCAGAAGTTGTTCAATTTCATACGTATAGAGCACAGCGGCCTTTGCCGTTGAGCGATGATGCCACCAGCCCGAGCGGACAGCTACCCATAGTCGATTTAGGTCAACTGTCGACGAGTTGGCCGTTGGGTACTGATAATCCAGAAGATCAAGTTGAAAAAAACTACGTTGGCCAACCAGAAGCATACTATCGGACAAGATTGAAGCAACGTGTTAACCGCACAGTCGAATTATCTTCTGTACACGCGGAATCGACAACCTGGCAATATAGGTTGCACCCGAACTATGCAGCTATTGCGCTGTGTGTACAACAAGGTCATTATCAAAAAAGTATGTGCAATTATCGTTCTGGATAACTGGCTAACTGCCCCGACAAATCCTGGATGGCTTCGTGCAGTTGTTTCCGGTTCAGTAGCAGGTCCATTTCCAGTGGAAAATCAGGATAAGCGTGCCAGGATGGCGTTAGCGCATGATCCAGTTGAATCTGAAGCCTGTATGTATCGCCGGGCAGCGCTGTAGCTTCGAAGCTCAGTCCTGGCTCCGAAAAAGTCAATACCACATGATGAGCAGCTTTGTTCCAAAGCGAACGCAGGCTGCTAAGCATTCGGCCAACTTCCCATGTCTGCAATGGAGTTGCCTGCGAATCGTGCTGCTGCCGCCAGATGGTCGATATACGACATCGCAGATTATTGCGGTCGCGCCAGTTAGCAGTTTTAGCGCCGTAGCCTAAAATTGAGAATTCAAACGAGCCAGCAGAGGAGATAAATTTCATAACGTTATGTTGCCGAGATAAACACAAGATTTGTCTACTCAACAAATATACTATTCAATTGTTTTGCAAGCAAACCAACAACCAGATTAAAGTAGATGTTTAGAAATCATTAAGTTATCAGATATCCGTGTGGAAGCGCAGCTAATAGCCAACTCTCTAACTGACTTTGTCTATCTTTGCGGCCGAAAAAAGTGATCAAACGAATATGGCAAAAGTGCTCATTATTGGAGCGGGTGGTGTAGGGAGCGTAGTGGCGCACAAATGTGCGATGAACAGCACTGTCTTCACCGAAATACTGCTCGCAAGTCGCACCAAAGCAAAGTGCGACCGAATTGCGGCTGAAATTCAGGAAATGCATGGCATCAGCATTCAAACGGCACAGGTCGATGCCGATGTTGTGGCTGAAGTTGTGGCCCTGATTCGGTCGTTCAATCCGGTTTTGGTTATCAATGTCGCTCTCCCCTACCAGGATCTGCCCATTATGGATGCCTGTCTGGAGGCAGGAGTTCACTACATGGATACAGCCAACTATGAACCTAAAGATGTTGCCAAATTTGAGTATAGCTGGCAATGGGCTTATAAAGAACGTTTCGAGCAGGCTGGTTTGATGGCGCTGCTCGGCTGTGGTTTCGATCCGGGGGCTACCCAGGTATTTACGGCCTATGCTAATAAACACCATTTCGACCGGATGGATTACCTCGACATTGTCGACTGCAATGCCGGAAACCATGGTAAAGCCTTCGCCACCAACTTTAATCCGGAAATCAATATTCGTGAAATTACCCAGCCGGGCCGTTATTGGGAAAATGGCGAATGGATTGAAATACCCGCCATGAGTATTCACAAACCCATCGACTACCCCGAAATCGGCCCCAGAGAGTCGTATGTATTATATCACGAAGAGCTGGAATCGCTGGTAAAAAACTTTCCAACCTTAAAACGGGCGCGGTTCTGGATGACATTCGGGCAGGCTTACCTGACTCATCTGGAAGTGTTGCAGAATGTGGGCATGACCCGTATCGATCCGGTGAAGTTCAATGGTATGGATATTGTTCCACTCGAATTTCTGAAAGCCGTTTTACCCGCTCCCGATACCCTCGGCGAAAACTATACGGGCCAAACCAGCATTGGTTGCCAGATTAAAGGGGTAAAAGACGGCACTGATCGTACGTACTACATCTGGAATAATTGCGACCATGCCGAAACCTATCGCGAAGTACGCGGCCAGGCCGTTAGCTACACTACGGGCGTACCGGCTATGATTGGCGCTATGCTGATGGTAACGGGCGTATGGATGAAACCGGGCGTGTGGAACTGCGAAGAACTGGACCCCGATCCGTTCATCGACCAGATGAATAAGCAGGGATTGCCCGTTAATGAGCGAGTCGATATTCCTTTACCTCACGACTATTAGCCATCAGGGGTTTTATAAATTTAACGTTTACTCAGGATATTTATCGGGCCTGGGTAAACGTTAAATTCTTAACCTACTGCTTTTTATGAAACGTATTCTTGTTGGGTTACTGATTCTGACCAGTACCGTTAGCCAGGCACAAACCAACGTCGATCCTACGGCCGATTTGCGGTTAAATAATCTCAACAACCCCTCGACTGGCTCCCTCATTCTACGAGTCGATACGCGATATGAAGGCCAGCATGGCTCGCCTTATTTACTCCCCGACTGGTCGAACGGCCAGGTTAGCCTGCGCGACGGCCGACAATATAAAGACGTTCCTCTCAAATTCGACGCGTACCGGCAGGCATTAGTGTTGCTTCGCCCCAAATCAGGCAACGATTCGATTATTATTGACCGCCAGACAGTCACTCGCTTTTTGCTAATGGGCAAAGATGGCCAGTCGTATTTATTTGGCCGTTATCCAACCGCTAAAGCGAGCGATGAAACCATAAAAGACGGCTACTTTCTGATTCTGTATGCAGGAAAATCATCGTTGCTGAAACGGGTCGCCAAAACCTTTAAACCAGCCGATTATAAAGGTGGGTATTCGTCGAACGTCCGCTACGATTCCTACAACGATGCCATTTCTTACTATTTGCTTAAACCAGACCAAACGCTTACCAAAGTCAAGCTATCGAAAAAAGCGTTGCTGGAAGCCATGAGCGATCAGGAAGATGCGTTAAAGACCTTTGCCGATCAACAGAAACTCACATTTAAAACCGAAGATGATGCCATTACGCTGGTGAAACAGTATGATAACCTCTAGCCTTCATCTTTCTTTTAGAATATATTTTCTCCAAATCCCACCGTGCTGTGGGATTTTTTCGTTATTTAGACAACGAATCAACCCATTATGATTATTTACACCATGAAGTATGTATTCCTACTCATCATACTAACCTGTATAGGGGCAAGTAGCCTGGCTCAAACAGCCGATTCAACCAAGAAAGCAAACGTTACGTTCAATCCCAATAGCCGACGGAACGGCTATGAAACCTATCGTTCAACAGATGAGATTGTAGGAGACAAGACTGGTCCGTACGGAACTATAAACAAAATCGACCATCGGTACGAAGGCTTGAAGGGAACACCTTATTTTTTGCCCCAATGGACCCAGGGTGAAATCGATATGGTCAATGGTCAGCACTATACAGACGTGCCAATTAAATTCGATGCCTTCAGACAGTATCTGATTCTATTGCGTAACAGAGCCGGGCAGGATTCCATCGTCGTCAATTCCGATCAGGTTAAGTCGTTTCAATTGAACAGCCCAACTGGTCAAACCTACCTGTTCAAACATCTGCCTAATCTGAAAACCGACGACGAAAGCCTCAAAGAGGGTTATCTGCTGGTATTGTATCAGGGCGAAACATCACTGTTCAAACGGATAACGAAAACGTTTAAAGCTGCCGACTATAAAGACCCTTACTCAAACGATGTTCGCTACGATTCGTTTAAAGAAGCTGCGTCATATTACCTGCTCAAACCCGACCAATCGCTGGTAAAGGTTAAACTCACTAAAAAATCATTACTCGATGCGCTCGATCACCAGAGTAGCCTCAAAACCTTTGTAGAGCAACATCACCTGGCTCTTAAAACAGAAAACGAAGCAATTGCGCTCATAAAACAGTATAACAGTCTTACTGGTAATTAAGAGATTGGTTCCTGGCCAACTATCACTGGTTAATTTATTGTCTGCTTGCTAACAACAACTGACCAGCGAATATGGAATTTGGGCTGAAGCTACATCTATGCGGTATACACCAAAACCGCATACAACTATGGTTCAGCCCAATACAACTGCCCTCACCTACGACGAAATTATTTTTCAGGCCCGCAATCAGGCCTATGGAGCTTTTGACCTTCGTCGGCAATATCGACCTGCGCTCAGCCGGGCGCTTGGCTTAGGTGTTGGTCTCTTTCTGGCAGGATTAGCCACCCCAACACTTTACAACCGATTCGGACCACAACATATATTGACCGACGAGGCCAATATGAAGGAAGTTACCTTAACAACTATTGTAGAGCCACCTGTCGAAAAACCAATCGAATTGCCTCCTGTTGAACAGGCCCCAGCCGTCAATACGGTCCGAAATCTGCCGCCCGTTGTAATGCCGGAGGCCGAAGTTATTGAAGAAGCCTTGCCCCCCACCACCGACCAATTGGAAGATGCTGTTTCAGGAACTGAAACGGCAGAAGGCACCGGCGATGTTGACATCATTGCTCCCCCCGAAGCGGCCGCTCCTACTGCCATAGAAAAAGCGGTTGAAGTGACCTCTCGGCCCGAAGAACCCTTTATTGCGCCCGAACAACAGCCCGAATATCCGGGCGGAGCAGAGGCCATGCGTACGTTTCTGTCCAGAAATCTGACTTATCCACGAGCCGCATCATCAGCCGGCGTGTCAGGACGTGTTTATGTTAGTTTTGTAGTCAATACGGATGGAAGTCTGACCGATGTGCAGGTTATGAAAGGCATTGGCTTTGGCTGCGACGAAGAAGCGCTTCGGGTCATCAAGAAAATGCCTCACTGGAAACCAGGAAAACAGTCGGGACGCCCCGTACGGGTGAAGTTTAATTTACCAATTGCCTTTACGCTTGAGTAACAGAGCATGTAGACACTGGCCATTAGCTTTATTGCGATTTTTTCAGTGACCCATGACTACTCCTTAATATTTCATCATAAACTCGGTCAGGTTTATATCGCCCTCGATGTTGAGCTTTTTACGGAGTCGATACCGTTTGAGTTCAACGCTTCGGTGAGTAATAGTCAAAAGTTGAGCAATTTCTTTCGTCGATAGGTTCATGCGCAGATAAGCGGCTAATTTCAGATCACCCTGACTCAGGTCGGGGTAGTTCTCCAGCAGATGCTTCAGAAACTGTTCATGCACCTTATTGAAATTTGCCTGAAAGAGCTTCCAATCCTGCTCACTGGAAATATTAGCGTCGATGAGCGCATTGATTCGCTGAAAATCATCGGTCGACAGTTTGTTTCCCAGGCGATTTTTTGCCCGGCCTAGCTCATCTTTTATCTTCATCAGTAGCTCATTTTTCTGAATGAGCGACATGGTCGAATTAGCCAGTTCTTCCGATTTCTGAACTAGACCTTGCTCCAGTTGTTCTTTCTGCAACAGAATAATTTCGCGCTGGCTTTGCTCTTCCTGCTGCCGAAGCTTTTCTTCCATTGTTTTCCGAACGCGATTTTGCTGAATGGCCACCCGGTGCAGATGAAATGAATAAGCAAGTTTGGCTAACCCTCCCAGCAACAAGATGTATACGAGCTTACTCCAGCCTGTCCAGTACCACGGTGGTCTGATTTCGAACGTTAAGTTGCTTTCGGATGGATTCAGGTCCGATTTGAGATGAAACGTGTATTGACCGGGCGGAAGGTTAGTAAATTCTTTCTGATGAATACTGGCAAACGCCGACCAGGTCGATGTACTGTTTTCGAGCCAGTAGCTGTAGTTAACTGGACGCGTATAGAAAGGCGTACAGAATGAAATCAACAGATTGTTCTGCTCATGCGAAAACGACAGATCCGATGCTGGTCCCTGAAACACATAGCTCATTTCGGACGCATCAGCAACTGTAATCGTCCGAATCAATGGCTGGCGGGCAAACCCTCTGGCAATTCGTGTCAAATTGGTCATTGGAGCTATTGCAAATCCACTCTCCTGGCAAAAAACCACATAACCAGCGTCTAGAGCCACAATATTTTCGTGCTCATCAACCCACTGATTAGCTTTGACCGGAATATCGCCTATCGGTTGTTTGCCAACGCTACCCCAACCCAGCGAACCATCCTGTCGGAGCAAAAACAAATGCGACTTATCGATGGGGAAAAGCTTACGAACCGCTGGCCCTAACCAGGGATAAAGCTTCTGTATAGGCGCAAAGCGGCCAGTAGATGCCTCATATTGGAATACTCCGCCTGGCGACGTTATCATGATCTTGTTCTGCACCGAACACAGATTAACTGTTGGCCCATGAAATGTGGCATCTGTAAACTCGTAACTGGTATCAACACGGCGTAGATCGGGCGGCAATCGAAGCCGTTGTAAACCCTGGTTTGCCGCTTTATTAACCCAGATATTCCCATCCACATCTTCCTCGAGTTGCCGAACCGGTGCCGAAAAGCCATCTATCGGGTGCGAAAAAACCCAGTTACCGCTGGCATCTTTCCGATAGACACACAATTTCGTATACGTTCCCTGAATAAGCAGATCGGGATAACGACTTAGCCGATGAAGCACCCAGCCGCCGGTAATCGGACACAACAAACGCGCCTGGTCACCTTCAAGCCGAAAGGTGCCCTTGTTATGCCCACACAGCAATTGATTATCGATAACCGTTAGATCCCAAACTTGGCCCTGCGTTCCCGGAACCAGTCGAAAAGGTACATCTGGTTGCTCAACAGACTTAACGTAAACGCCCTGATTGGTACCTAGATACAGGTTTTTACCGTAGCTGGCAATATCGTATACGGTACCCAGATTGCCTTCATCGTCCGGGAAATAACGAATAGGCGAGTTAAGACCGATCAGATCGATTCCTTTATCCATTCCAACCCACAAATTCCCATCCACATCTAACCCCATTGACAGTACGGTTCCATTCTGTAATCCATTCTTCTGATTAAACTGATAGCGAATTTTACCGTTGCCATCGGTAATCAGGACACCTCCCAGCAATGTTCCAAATGCATACTGATCAGGCCCAATTGCCAGCCCACGGTTAAGCCTGATCTGTTGAAGCAAAGCGTTGAGTGTTGAATTAAATGGTCTAAAGTTCTGCCCATCATACCGATAAATGCTCCGTTCGGTACCAACCAGCAGGTCGCTGGTTCCTAGAGGCAGCAGTGTATTTATGGTTTCGCTACCCAGAAATTCACTACCCGCCAATAAAACAAAGCGGTTGTTCTGAATCTCATACAATCCTTTGCCAATCACGCCTACCAACAGCCGGTTTCGTACCTGTCGTATAAACAATATGTTGCCAGGTGGCTGAAGTAACTGAATTTTTCCTTGCTGATACCGGTAGATAAAGGCAAAAGACTGAAACAGAATGCCCTGCGGTGTTAGCAGAATATTCCAAATTTCTTCAGTTCGGAAAGATTGCTGACCAACCAGCGAAGCCAGCGAATGATAGGTCAGTTGGCCATTCGTTTCCGGCAACCAATAGCCAAATTCACCCAGCCCCCCCGTAAAGATTCGCCCCTGTTCATCAACAGCTATCGATCGAACTTTCTGCTTTCTCGGCAATTCATATACCCGCCAACTGACGCCGTCATACTCCAATAAACCTTTTGAATTGGCGAAATACATAAACCGGGTTTGCCGATGCTGTGCTATGCTCCAGTTCTGGTTATAGGCACCGTAGGTCTGACGCGTAAACTGAATGAGTTCGGGCCGACACAAATCGTATACCGATTGTGTTCCCTCCTGCGCAAGACAAATTCCTATAGTAAGCTCAGCCAGGAGAAAGCTCCTGAACAAGTATATAAAACAGCGAGACGTTAATTTTCCCATAAAAACTTGTTCAAGAAAGCTACGATGAGCTAAAAACCCGCGCCAACTGGCTCTATATCCTGAAATGATGTAGTAATGATGTAGTCCATTTTTAGGTGGCAAGTTATGACTCCCCTATTTTTGTACAAAAAAATCACCCCTTTATCTACTAAATTCATTTTCGCTTTATCCAACTTATTGAATGAAATCAGTGCAAAACTGGCTCCTGTTATTCCTGCTGTTTTTTATAGGCTTTTCCTGTAAAAAACAGCAGGATCAGGTAGTTGCTCCAGGCGGGTCTTTTTATTATAAAACTGTTTCCATTAATGGGCAATCAGGCTCAGCAACACACTATACAAACATCAGTACGATACCTACCGTAACCTTAGCCTTCTCGACTCCTGTCAGGCGTGAATCCGTTGCTGCTGCACTTACCTTAACAAACAATGCCACCACAAAGCAGGTGGCATTGTCCTATTCGTTCGCAAGCAATGATTCGCTTCTGGTCATAACAACGCAAACCCCACTCCAGAGTCTGGCTACCTATACGCTGACCGTGTCACCTGCCCTAACCTCTGCTCAGAACGTGCCCCTGTTAGCTGCAATCACCATCGATTTCACGACAGCCTTCGACAATACCGACAAATTTTCGCGCATCAGCGATTCGCTTCTGTTAGATCTCGTTCAGAAACAAACTTTCAGCTATTTCTGGGAGTTTGGGCATCCGGTTTCTGGTATGGCCCGCGAACGAAATTCGTCGGGCGATGTGGTAACTACGGGCGGAACAGGCTTTGGCATTATGGCGATTCTGGTCGCCATCAATCGCAACTTTATCAGTCGGCAGGATGGCCTGGCCCGGCTGTCAAAAATCTCCAGCTTTCTCACCAACAATGCCAAACGCTACCATGGTGCGTTTCCGCACTGGCTCAGTGGAACTACGGGCGCAACAATCCCTTTCAGTCAGAAAGACGACGGTGCCGATCTGGTCGAAACCTCATACCTGATGCAGGGGCTACTAACGGCCCGCCAGTATTTCAACAGCAGTACAAATACTGACGAAATAGCGCTCCGCAAATCTATCAATGACTTATGGGATGGTGTCGAATGGAACTGGTTTACCAAAAATGGCACCGAAACCAACCTATACTGGCACTGGTCGCCCAACTACAACTGGGACATGAATCTGCCCATCCGCGGCTGGAACGAAGCACTTATTACCTATGTTCTGGCAGCTTCATCGAACACAAGGCCCATCTCAAAAACTGTTTACGACAACAGTTGGGCGCAGAATGGCAAAATGGCGAACGGGAATAGTTACTATACCATTAAACTACCGCTCGGTCCGGCCTATGGAGGCCCGTTATTCTTCTCGCAATATTCGTTTCTTGGCATCAATCCGCATGATCTGAAAGATGCTTATGCCGACTACTGGCAACAAAATACGGCGCATTCGCTCATCAACTATACCTATTGTAAAACCAATCCGAAGCAATTTACCGGCTACAGTCAGGATTGCTGGGGACTAACAGCCAGCGACGAACAGAACGGCTACTCAGCGCATGAACCGGGTAATGACAATGGCACCATTTCGCCAACAGCAGCCTTGTCGGCAATGCCTTATACGCCAACCGAGTCGATGCAGGCACTACGGTTTTTCTACTATAAACTGGGCGATAACGTGTGGAAAAATTATGGTTTTATCGATGCTTTTAACCTCACCACGCCCTGGTTTGCCGATTCGTTTCTGGCTATTGACCAGGGGCCTATTATCATTATGATCGAAAACCACCGCTCCCAACTACTCTGGAAACTATTTATGAGTTGCCCGGAAGTAAAAAAAGGCATGAAAACGCTCGGGTTTCAAAGTCCTGATCTGAATTAAGAATTAAGTGGATTTCTAACCTACCGGGCAAATTACCCTGACCATGAAAACGTTTCTTCTTTGCTTACTGACCTTAACGATTGGCCTGGCCCAACCCAGGCCCTACACATTTACCAAAACCGACAACGCCTTTCTCGACAGCCTTGAATACGATACGTTCCGGTTTTTCTGGGAAACGGCCAATCCTGAAAATGGTCTGATTCCCGATCGGGCTCCAACGCCATCGTTCAGTAGTATTGCCGCCGTAGGCTTCGGACTAACATCTTATCTGGTAGGTGTTGAACGGGGTTATATTACACGGAAACAGGCAGCCGATCGCACACTCAATACCCTTCGCTTTTTTGCCAAGGCCCCACAATCCGACAAAACAGTGGGCATTGCTGGCTACAAAGGTTTTTTCTATCATTTTCTCGATATGAAAACCGGCGAACGATTTAAGAAAGTCGAACTATCGACAATCGATACGGCGCTGCTGCTGGGTGGCATCCTGAGTGCCCAAACGTATTTTGACAAGAATACGCCCACTGAATCGGAAATCCGAAAACTGGCCGATCAAATTTATGGCCGTGTCGACTGGACCTGGATTCAGAATCATAACGGTTCGGCACCCTATATATCAATGGGCTGGCATCCCGAAAAAGGGTTTATTCCCGCCAACTGGAAGGGCTATAACGAAGCCATGCTACTCTATATATTGGCTCTCGGTTCGCCAACGCACCCAGTTGGAAGTGAGGTATGGGCCGCCTGGACCAAAACCTACGATTGGGCAACGTTTGAAGGCCAAACGCACGTAAACTTCGATCCACTCTTTGGCCATCAGTATTCACACCTCTGGATCGACTTCCGGGGTATTCAGGATAGTTACATGAAAGCCAAAGGGATCGATTATGCCGAAAACTCCCGGCGGGCAACCTATGCGAACCGAGCATATTGCATTAAAAACCCAGCCAACTGGCAGGACTATAGTGCCACCATTTGGGGACTAACCGCCTGCGATGGACCGAAAGATACAACCGTGGCCGGGCGCCACTTTTTTTCATACCGGGCACGCGGAGCCGCTTCGACCCAAATCGTCGATGATGGAACTATTGCGCCTACGGCTGCGGGTGGTTCCATTGCCTTTGCACCAGAAATTTGCCTGCCCGCATTGCAGGCAATGAAAACAAAATATGGAGCCCACTTATATGGCAAATATGGCTTCGTAGATGCATTTAATCCAACTTATCGCTATCCATCGGCCTTTGCCAATGGCTCCACCAAAGATGGCTGGTTCGATATTGATTATTTAGGAATTGATCAGGGGCCTATTTTGCTGATGGCCGAAAATGCCCGAACAGGCTTTGTCTGGAACCTGATGAAACGAAATCCGTATATTCAGAAAGGACTAAAACGAGCCGGATTTTCGGGGGGATGGCTGAAATAAATGCATCTCGATTTCACAAAATTAGTCTCATATGAAGTTTTACTTGTATTTATCAATTAACTGACATCCAAGCTATTCCACAGCGCGTATGTAGCGGATTGGCCAAGCATCAACCAACTAACCCACTACATACTCATGAATGATGTGCTGACGGACGAGGAGATGATTCGAACCTATTTGCCTTCGCAGCCAACCCAATGTTTTGAAACGCTTTACAAGCGTTATGTGAACAAAGTTTATCGTCGTTGTTTATCGCTAACAAAAGATTCTGCCATTGCCGAAGATTTTACGCATGATATTTTTATCAAAGCATTCGATAAACTCGACGCATTTCAGGAACGAGCCCGTTTTTCGACCTGGCTTTATTCGATTGCTTACAACTACTGCCTCGATCAGTTAAAAATTTCGAAACGCCTGAATTTAGTTGCTATCGACAACGATTCAGAACATGACATACCCGACACCGAAGAAGGCTCCCTTCGCGAAGAAGCTACGCAGTTGATGCTCCGGGCAGTAAACTACCTTTCGCATCAGGAAACAATGCTGCTACGGCTTAAGTATGAAGATGGTTTAAGTATCTCAGAGATTGCAGCCCGCTATAACATAAAAGCCAGTGCCGTTAAAATGCGGCTTAAACGTAGCCGCGATCGCATTTATAACCTATATCGTGACCAATATCTGGTCTGAGTCTCCTTCTGCTTTACGTTGCTTTGCTCTGTATAGCCTATAAATTCCATACGCAAAATACACTAATACACATATCAACAAAAAGTGTTTCTTTGCTGTATAATTGTATCCTATACCGTATTTGTACTCATGCAGCAACGTTACTTCATCTTTCTGCTTATGGCAGCCATCGCTTCAGGCTGCGCGTTTGGCACCTATCCCGGAGGTGGACAGCAATACCCTACCGGCGGCCAGCAATCGCCCGACGATACATACCCAAATTCAGGGAATCAGACTGGCAACGGGCGCCCCGCCGATCCGGGCGTAACCGTAAACAGCATTCAGCTAACGCGCGATTATACAATTCTAAACTTAACATACACAGACAACAACCAGCCAAGTTACGACCGAAATGGCAGGCGATTATCTACGGGCACTATTGGTTTCGACCCAAATGGGTATCTGATAGCGGCTAACGGTGCCCGCCGATTCGCTTTCGTAAAAGTAGACGGCATCCCAGTAAAACAGGAACGGGTCGATCCAAACACGGGTAGAAAAGTTCTTGTCGGTCTAAATACCTACCCCGGTGATAAAGTCAATTTTACCTTATATTTTCAGCGGCTCGACAAAGGATTAGAAAACTTTGATCTGTTCGAATGCGTCAGCGATCAGTATATCTGCTGGAATATCTACAACCTGTATGTCAACAACCCGGCCGACCCAGTTGTCTATAGTCCGCCACCAGCTACCCCAACCCCTGTTCCACCAAAACCCACAAAACCATTGCCTCAACCCTCGGGCGAATCGGGTGGCGAAATGGAAACGCCCAAACCCAAACCGGCTCCTGCTCCCGTTCCTACACTTGTGGCCGTATCGGGCGTGGTGAGCGACGCGAAAAATAAACGTCCGGTAACCGCTACCATCAGCTACCAGTTTTCGTCCAGCAAACAACCTATCGACTCTGTACAAAGTTTTGCCTCGACGGGCGTTTATAAAATGAGCCTTGTGAAAGGTCAGGTCTATACCTATATCGCATCGGCACGTGGCTATCAGGCGGCCAGTGGTGTGCTGGATCTGAGTAAAATATCGGGCGGACAAACCATCAGCCGCGACATTGCCTTGACACCCCTGACCGTAGGCGACAAGGTTACGCTCCATAACGTTTACTTTGAGATGTCGAAGTCCGATTTGCTGTCTGCGTCTTATGCAGAATTAGACAAACTAGTAGCCATGATGCAGGATAATCCCAACATGACAATCCGACTCGAAGGCCACACCGACATCATTGGCGACCACGACAAAAACCTGCAACTCTCCCGCGACCGGGTTATTGCCTGCCAGCGGTATCTGGTCCAGAAAGGTATTGATATTGACCGAATTCAAACGATTGGCTACGGCGACACCCGACCTATCGTTACGAAAGGTACCGACGAAGACCGTAAAGTAAACCGTCGGGTCGAGTTCGTTATCCTGGCAATTTGAGGTAATGATCTGTAAAGTCGAACCGGTTTAAAGTTTTGTGCGATAGGCATTTTTTGTCATTGCGACCAGTGCGGCAGGAGCAATGACAAAAAATACACTTGCGATAGCTCAATTTCAGGAAGGTTAAACAGTCTCATTATCTATCACAGGGCTTTTTCATAAAATGACGTAGGCATGTCATCGTAGTAGCTATACATACAGGAAATACCAATCAGTACTACTAAGATGTCCCCACTACGTAGTTATAAGTTTTCATGAAAAAGCCCTGTAATCTACAGGGTGCATATGAGTATTCAATAGTTCTGCTACGCTTTCGTCACTCCACTCCTTCTCAATCCATACCTGATCAGCTCCGTCGGTAGCTTTTTGAGAAGAAGCCGTTTACCTTCCATATGCTTTTTCTTACATCCACAGTTTGTGAACGTTCTGTTCACTAGACGTTGTTCAGCTTAGACAACTATAGCAAAAAATGTAGGCTTGTATAAAGCCTGCCCGATGCGTCAAAATTCCGTATCTTTGCACTCATTTTTTAACGGCACATAGGCCCTCGTGCTATCAGATTATGTCAGGCGTGAAGTATCAGCAATATGAGTCCCTCGATTACGCGAAGATCGCGGCCGAGGTTTTAACGTATTGGAACCAGAATCAGGTTTTCGAACAGTCTATCTCTAACCGGGAAGGCAGAGATACCTTTACGTTCTATGAAGGCCCACCCTCGGCCAACGGAACACCGGGTATTCACCACGTTATGGCCCGGACCATTAAGGATATTTTCTGCCGATATAAAACATTACAGGGCTTTCAGGTCGACCGGAAAGGCGGCTGGGATACGCATGGCCTGCCAATTGAATTACAGGTCGAAAAAGAACTGGGCATTACCAAAGACCATATCGGCAAACCCGAGTCGGAAGGCGGTATCAGCGTTGAAGACTACAACCGCAAATGCCGCGAAACAGTAATGCGGTTTACCGATCAATGGAATGATTTAACCCAGAAAATGGGCTATTGGGTCGATCTCGACAACCCCTACGTTACCTACAAAAACGAGTACATCGAATCGGTATGGTGGCTGCTGAAACAGCTTTACGACCAGAATTTGCTCTATAAAGGCTATACCATTCAGCCCTATTCGCCCAAGGCCGGTACGGGCTTAAGCTCACATGAGCTAAATATGCCGGGCACCTATAAAGACGTTCGCGATACAACCATTGTTGCCCAGTTTAAGGTAAAGCCTACCGGCAAATCGGGTTTCCTGTTTTTTGATTCGTCGGATGCCGATGTGTACATTCTGGCCTGGACCACCACGCCCTGGACACTGCCTGCCAACTCTGCACTCACGGTTGGAGCAAACATCGACTATGTGCTGGTCAAGACGTTTAACCCCTACACCTTCAAGTTGGTCCATGTGGTGCTGGCGAAGGCGCTGGTAGGTCGGTGGTTCAACGAAAAAGGTCGTCAGGAGGCACCAGATAGTGCTGCTTTTGAGACCTATCTACCCAACGATAAAGTTATTCCCTGGACTATCGTATCGGAGTTTAAAGGCCAGTTTCTCGAAGGCATCGAGTATGAACAATTGATGCCCTACGTACAACCCGAACAGTCTGCTTTCCGCGTCATTCTCGGCGATTTTGTAACGACCGAAGATGGTACGGGTATAGTACATACATCGCCAACATTCGGTGCCGACGACTTCCGGGTTGCGCAGGCAGCGGGCATTCCGCCTATCATGGTGAAGGATGAAAACGGCAAAGATGTGCCTATTGTGGATAAGCACGGGCTGTTTGTGGACGAAATCACCGACTTTGCCGGTCGTTATGTTAAGGAAGAATATTATTCCGACGAAGAACGCGCCGATCCCGATTTCAAGCCAACCGATGTGCTGATTGCCATTAAGCTGAAAGAAGAAAATAAAGCGTTTCGGGTTGAGAAATACGAACACCCTTATCCCCACTGCTGGCGTACCGATAAACCGATTCTGTATTACCCGCTCGATAGCTGGTTTATCCGTACTACGGCGAAGAAGGATCGGCTGGTTGAACTGAACAAAACCATCAACTGGCAACCCGAAAGTACTGGAACCGGGCGCTTTGGCAACTGGCTCGAAAACCTCGTCGACTGGAACCTGAGCCGTAGCCGGTTCTGGGGAACACCCCTACCGATCTGGCGGAGCGAGACGGGCGAAGAAGTATGCATTGGCTCGGTCGAAGAACTGGTATCGATGAGCAAAAAAGCGAATGAGCAAATGAATGAATGGGTTCGGTCCGGCAAAACCGAGTACCAGAAATACGTTGATGCCAACAATTCATTCATTCAATCATTCAACAATTCAACCTACGACCTTCACCGACCTTATTCTGATGAAATATACTTCATCTCAGAATCGGGCAAACTGATGCAGCGCGAACCAGACCTGATCGACGTGTGGTTCGACTCAGGAGCGATGCCCTATGCGCAGTGGCACTATCCGTTCAGTTCCCTGGCTCCCAAAGGAGGGAAAAGTAATACCGATAATCATGACCCTGCTCCCCCTTTGGGGGCCAGGGGGCTTTTTCCCGCTGACTTTATTTCGGAAGGTGTCGATCAAACGCGTGGCTGGTTCTTTACGCTCCATGCCATTGCTGGTATGCTGTTCGATTCGGTAGCGTTCAAAAACGTGGTTTCGACGGGGTTGGTGCTTGATAAAAACGGCAACAAAATGTCGAAACGGCTCGGCAATGCCGTCGATCCGTTTGCGACGCTGGCGCAGTATGGCCCCGACGCAACGCGCTGGTATATGATCACCAATGCAGAGCCGTGGGATAACCTGAAGTTCAATACTGAAGGCATTGGCGAAGTGCAGCGGAAATTGTTCGGCACCCTGTCGAATACCTATAATTTCTTTGCGCTCTACGCTAACCTGGATGCCTTCTCATTCGAAAGGCGCACCATTCCGGTAGCCGAACGCCCCGAACTCGACCGCTGGATTCTGTCGAAGCTACAATCGCTGATTCAGGAAGTCGAGCAACAGTTCGATGGCTATAATCCGACCAAAGCCGGGCGGGCCGTTCAGGATTTTGTGAATGACCAATTGTCGAACTGGTACGTGCGGTTAGCACGCCGTCGGTTCTGGTCTGGGGTCTCGCCCGACGGTGCGATGACAGCCGATAAACAAGCAGCCTACGAAACGTTGCACGAATGCCTGACTACGGTAGCCCAACTAATGTCGCCCATAGCTCCTTTCTATGCCGACTGGCTCTATCGGAACCTGACGCATGGCAGCACGTCGGTTCACCTGACCGATTTCCCGGTAGCTGAGCAGGCTTTAATCGATAGCGAGCTGGAAACGTCGATGGAGTTGGCTCAGGACATTTCGTCGCTCATTCACTCGTTACGGAAGGGTCACAAACTGAAGGTTCGTCAACCATTGAGTCGAATACTGATTCCGGTGTTGAATCCCGATACACGTCGGCAAATTGAACACGTTGCCCCGCTCATCATGTCGGAGGTCAACGTAAAAGCCGTAGAGTTTGTCGATGATGCCAGTGGTATCCTGAAAAAGAAAGTGAAACCGAATTTTAAGGCATTGGGTCCAAAATTCGGCAAGCAGATGAAGGATGTAGCAGCTGCCATAACGGCCATGACCGAGGAAGATCTGAAGGAACTGGAAGCCAGAGGAGAGAAATCATTCATCACTCATGATTCATCATTCATCATTTCGCTTTCGGATGTTGAGATTCTGACCGAAGATATTCCGGGCTGGCTGGTTGCCAGCGAAGGCGGCCTTACGGTTGCGCTCGATGTGCACCTTACGGACGAGTTACGCTGGGAGGGCATTGCCCGCGATTTTGTGAACCGGATTCAGAATCTGCGGAAAGACCGCGATTTCTTGGTTACCGACAAAATTCGAATTGCGCTGGAACGGAACAATGAGTTACTGGCTACGGCCATCGAAACCAACGGCGACTATATACGACAGGAAGTGCAGGCTATTTCGCTCGATCTGGTGGGCGATCTGAATGGATCGACTACCGAAATCGAAATGGATGAGTTTCAACTTCGTGTTCAGGTTGACATAGCCTGACTTTACAGGCTTAGGACTTTCGCCTAAAGCCGTCATAAAAAGGTGCAGTAGCATTCTGAATGGAATACTACTGCACCTTTTTATATACTACATATTTTTCCATATCGCCTTCCAGTAACTATACTCATAAACACCTGGAGACAAATTCACTTAAAAAGCACAAAAACAGGCAATCGGCACAATACTTGCAGCACAGACAATAAACATACATTACTTCATTAGCCCTCATAATGAAGTATATAGCTTTAATATCCCACTAATTCACTTCTATTTGATGGAATCTTTACAAAGTACCCTTCGGTCTTTTGTTAACAACTACCAGGCTGTTATGTGGCGACTAAAAGAATGTCGACTCAACGATGAACAACTAAGCTCTATTATCGGTCTCAGCAGTAGTGCCGTCCGAAATCGTCGTGCCAAACCCAATCTTTGGAAACTATCTGAAATAGAACGACTCGCTACCTATTTTACCGTTCCGACCACAGCCTGCCATCAGGTAAACCAGATTCTTCACGACCTGCCCAACCGTTGGGCTAACATGCCCGATGCCGAACGACGGCGTATTGAACGGATGCTGGCGGTCCGACGATCGCAGTTTGAGACTTATAACCATACAGACTGGCCCGTACGGCATCTGCTAAAGATGCACCAGGCGCTAGGCCTGAAGAAAGTGTAGTAAATGCGTCTTTAGAAGAGCTGTCCAATACCGAACAGAATCACAAATAAAAGGGTCGATAAGGCAAGTTGCCCAAGTCGGGCGTTGAGTTCTGCCGGGCGTTTGTGGGAAGCAACGGCCCGGCCGTTGAGTATAAACAACGGAAAGGCAAGTACATATAGATAGCCCTGCACCGGCGCATCGGTCAGAAACGAATAGGCCACGGCGCAAAACATACCCGTGATCAGCAGGCCCCAATGGTAACGAATGGCAAGCGGCAAGCCCAGGCGGGCAGGAATCGACCGTTTACCCGTCATGGTATCCGTTTCAATATCGCGGATATTGTTAATATTAAGCACACCTGTGGCAAACAAACCAACACTTGTAGCCGGTAGTAGCAGAATTGGACTGAACGATAAGGTATGCAGAAAATAGGTTCCGAGAACGCCTACCCATCCGAAGAAAATCAGTACGGCAATATCGCCGAAGCCTGCGTATCCGTAAGGGCGTTTACCATTGGTGTAGCCTATAGCAGCCGCGATGCTCAGTAAACCCAGCACCAGAAAAAACCAGAAAAGCTTGGGACCAGCGTTGAAAAAAGCAACCACCAGCAACAGAATACCACTCACCAGCGACAGAACCGACATCAGAACAATGCCCCGCATCATTGCTTCTTTCGATATGTCGCCCGTGGCTACTGCCCGTCGGGGGCCAACCCGCAGTTCGGTGTCTTTGCCCGAAACCGCATCGCCATAATCGTTGGCAAAATTGGAAAGGATTTGTAAAAAAATGGTGGTTAACGCAGCCAGCAACGCGATTTGCCAGCTAAAATGGCCAACCGATACCGACGAACCCGCAGCCAGAAAGCTCCCGAGAATAATGCTGGCCAATGCCAGCGGCAACGTACGCGGCCGAGCCGCAGCAATCCAACTTTTCATGCTCGGAAAGAGCGAAAGAGTGAAAGAGTGAAAGAGCGAATAGCTGCTACATGCTTTTATTCGCTCTTTCACTCAATCGCTAATTCACTAATTAAATGCCAACAGCTTTCTTAAACTCTTCGTCTTCGGGTTTTACTTTCGAAGCAAAGAAGTGGGTTAGCTCACCTTTTTCGTTAATAACGTATTTACAGAAATTCCAGGTTGGCGCTTTGTCATTCCAGCCATTCATCGATTTGGTGGTTAACCATTTGTAGAGCGGTGCCTGATTATCGCCAACCACGTCTACTTTCTCGAACATGGGGAATGTTACACCATAATTTTTCTGGCAGAACGATGCAATTTCTTCGCTGCTGCCTGGCTCCTGAGCCCCAAAGTTGTTGGCCGGAAAACCCAGTACAACAATTTTATCGCCATGTTCTTTGTAGAATTTTTCCCAATCGGCATACTGGGGTGTAAAACCACATTTCGAAGCCACATTAAGAATAACAACTTTCTTCCCTTTAAACCCACTCAGCGCTACTGGTTTTCCATCCAGCGAATTGACGGTGAAGTCGTATAGACTTTTTGAGGGTGCAGGGGCATTGCCCGGAGCAACAGCAATTTCTCTTTTGTCGGCAAAAATGCCTTTAACAATACTTTTAAACATAAAACCGGACGATATGATGAGCAGCCCGAAAAAGGTCAGAATAAGGAGTGTTTTGTTTTTCATATAAGAAGTCAGGCAACAACCCGATACAGTACCGAGTCATTGCCTAGAACAGGTTGATACATGAAATAGTTTGGCTTATAGCACTTTCAGTCATAAGCCTCTCGTGTATACACCTTCACCCCTCCAACACGCGGAGCAAGCAAATTATAAATGACTCCAAAAATTGCACCGATAACCATGCCCAACACGCCGTAGAAAACAGG
This sequence comes from Spirosoma sp. SC4-14, assembly GCF_037201965.1. Lineage (NCBI taxonomy): Bacteria > Pseudomonadati > Bacteroidota > Cytophagia > Cytophagales > Cytophagaceae > Spirosoma > Spirosoma sp. SC4-14. The sequence goes on from NZ_CP147518.1 coordinate 6,387,981, forward strand.
GAACAGGATTACCACAAAAATGCCTCCTCCCAGCATTGCGCCCATACCCGATCGCCCGAGCATGGCTCCAAACAACGATCCGAAGAGGAAAAGCAACAGAGCAATAAATAAACCGATAACAGCTAAAACCGCGCCATACATCAGGGCAACGGAAGCAATGTCGACACGGATAATTTCTCGTTTCATTCTGTAAAAGTTTAGGATACAGAATAAATATACACCCCAAGAAACACCGCCCCAAAAAGTGTCTACATTTTATCGGGAACGTTTATGCCCAACAACCCCATTGCCTTCCCAATCGTTTCACCAACTGATTTAGTCAGGACTAACCGCGCATGAAGTTTTGTATGATCAGTTTCTTTCAGAATCGGCAACTTGTCATAAAACTGGCTAAAGGTCTTTGCCAGTTCATAGGCATACTGCGCAATATACGACGGTGCATAGTCTTCGCCCGCTTCGGCAACCCGTTGCGGATACTGGCTCAGCAGAAAGATGAGTTGCTGTTCAAGCTCATCGAGTTGAGTTGGTGCAACAGCACTGGCCCATGATATACCCATAGCCTCGGCCTTCCGCAAAACAGATTGCGTACGAGCATGTGCATATTGAATATACGGTCCGGTATTGCCGTGCAGGTCAACCGATTCGGCCGGATTGAACTGCATCCGTTTTTGCGGATCAACTTTCAGCAGATAGTATTTCAGAGCACCCAGACCAAGCATCTGAAAAAGAGCTGCCTTTTCGGCTTCATCAAACTCATCGAGCTTTCCTTTAGCCGCTTCATCAGCAGCGGCTGATGCGGCATCGACCGTTTCCTGAATCAGATCATCGGCATCGACAACCGTTCCTTCGCGCGATTTCATTTTGCCGGTTGGTAGATCGACCATGCCATACGAAAGATGGTATAGACCATCGGCATATGTCCGGCCCAACTGGCGCATAATCGCAAACAGCACCTTGAAATGATAATCCTGCTCATTACCGACAACCCATATCTGGCGATTGCTATGAAAATCCTGATATTTCAGATCGGTAGTGCCCAGATCCTGGGTCATGTAGACCGACGTACCATCCGAACGTAATACAAGTTTCTGATCGAGTCCTTCGTCGGTCAGATCAATCCAGACCGAGCCATCATCTTTCCGAAAGAAAATGCCTTTCTGTATGCCTTCTTCAACGATTTCCTTGCCAAGCAGGTAGGTATTGGATTCGTAGTAGGTCTTATCGAAGCTAACGCCAATTTTGCGGTAGGTTGCATCGAATCCTTCGTATACCCAGGCGTTGAGTTGACTCCAGAGTGCAACGGTTTCGGTATCGCCCTGCTCCCACAGCCGCAGCATTTGCTGCACTTCCTGCATCAGCGGGGCTTTTTTCTCGGCTTCTTCCTTTGGCATTCCCTGACCAACCAGTTCTTCGATTTGCGCTTTATAGGCTTTGTCGAACAGAACATAATATTTACCAATCAGGTGGTCGCCCTTCATACCGGTCGATTCGGGCGTTTCGGCACGGCCCGATGCATCGGTTCCGAACAGTTTATAGGCCAGCATCGACTTACAGATATGCACACCCCGGTCGTTGACGATACAGGTTTTTACAACATCGTAGCCGTTAGCCGCCAGAATTCGGCTAATCGAATCGCCCAGAAAATTGTTGCGAAGGTGCCCCAGGTGAAGCGGTTTGTTGGTATTGGGCGACGAAAACTCCACCATTACCGACTGTGGTTCGCCATGCTGGTTCTTAGCAACCAGTGTTCCGAACGATGGATTGCTGGCAATATCGTTGAGGACATCGAGCCAGGCAGCATCGGTAATCCCGATATTCAGGAATCCCTGCACAACATTGAAGCCGCTGACAATGGTACTATTTTCCTGCAACCAGCCGCCAATGGCCTGCCCGATCTGGACCGGTGATTGCCGGAGCGCTTTGGTGAGCGGGAATGTAACGAATGTGTATAGCCCTTCAAATTCCTTTTTGGTGGGTTGTAAGGCGACCTCTTCAATGGTTGTATTAAAGAGGGCCTGTATCGATTGCTGAATAGCGGTTTTTAACTGTTCCTGTATGTCCATTCGGTTGGATTCCATTACGAACAGCAAAGGTAACGCCCCAACCCACCGAATTACAAATTATGGGCCGGGGCGATCTGTTTTCCACCAAACTGTTGGGTAGTTTTGTATGGCACCGGCCGCCCTGCGAAAAATCAGTCATTTGGGATAGGCAACCGATCTAAAATATAACGTAATGGACAAGTTGTAATTTGTATGTTTTCCAGAGTGGTTTTGTGACTCAGGTTATGTTATTCAAATAAAGCTAGATCTCTAATTAGTATCCCATACTTCTATAAATTAGAAAAACACAATTCATGGTACTTTTTTAGATACATGGGAATTAATCTATCGGTATAGTCGAACGAGATGCATGTCTAACGTGTCATGGCCGAGTACTCCTTGTAAGCGCATCGTTTCAGTGGTGCGATTATTAAGGGTAGCCCGCAAGGTATCATGCGAATAGAAATTTACTTGCAGTTTGTTTTGTAGGCTATCGAACTCATAGCCACCTAGTAAACTCTCACCGGAGTCAAACCGGTACGGATTAGGACTAAAGGCACAGCCTTCGTAGCCCGCGAAATAGACACGACTCCAAGCTTTGTTATCGGTCAGCCAAGCTGTAGTAGGTTGAACTCGACCGTTACGAATTAGTTTTTCCACTTTCCAAGTGCCCTTAAGTATTTGTTCGTTGGGATGAATAAGCATTAACACTTTGAGAGAGACAAAGGCCATAGCAATAAGCAGTAGGCGTAGGCTGTGCTTGACCCAGCTACTTCCTAAGGGAATATGGGGAAGATGATCGACCAAATCCCAGAAGATAGTTTTGAGTCTTTCCCAATGCAATAGAAGCAGAAATACCAGGGATAATGAATAAATGACTGAGTTACAAAAAGCCCCAATACTGATTTTATAGAATAGATTAATCAGGACGATGTTAACCATTACTGGTAACAGGATCATCACTCCGAGTAAGGTTGTCCGGCGATAGAGCAGTAGGATAGAACCTCCTATTTGAAAAAGACCAATAATGACCGCCAACGGATAAGAGTAACCAAAATAGTACCAAGTCAGGCCCATCCCATTGACTGAACTCAAGGGCATATCCAGAAAGAAGTCGGGGGTTTGAAACTGCGTTTTTAGGATTTTGGCAAAGCCATAACTCGAGATTGACAGGGCTAACCAATAGCGAATAATCGCTTGCAACCAGGCATGCTGTAGATCACTGTAGAGAGTATTGGTTTGTTCGCGTCGATGCCATAGCCAGCTATAGATTAAACTGCCTAATAGAGCTAGCCCTATCGAGCCAATTAATACATACTCAAAATATTGGCCGTATTTCTCAAAAAATGAGAATGGCAAAAACTCCAAGGGAAACAGAAGAAGATTGAGTAGAGCCGTAGCCGCCAGTGCCGATTCACAACCCTTGAACAACCAAGTTGTATGATTATCGGGTGAGGCTTGTTCCATATTCTAGAAATGGATAGACAGGATGAAAATAGGCAAGAATGGATATTAGTACTGAGTTAAAAATCTGTTTTATAAGTGTGTTTATATTAATCTAAACCCGAAAATAGGGTCTATAACCTAATTATTTATAGCCAATCTACCACAAATCTATAAGAATTAGCACAAAAAAGAAGAGAGCAATTAACACGCATATCAATAGCCCCGTACCTATGGCTTTTAGTAGCTCTTTTAGTAGCTGCATAACTGTTATACAAGTGCAGTGGTGTCGTCGCAAACGTCAAGCAATGGGGCTTGGCTGAGGGTGATAAGAAAAGCCAAAGGGGTAATCATGCTTATTATTCTATCTTATCATCAACCAAAGCCCCATTTCAACAGCAACGACGGCCCGTAAAATACAACCTAAGTAGCGTATTTTACGCAGGGCAGCCGATACCGCACGATTCACCAAAACTATCCACTGTTTTGCTAAAACACCACCAACTGACCCGCTTTCCCGACCTGCTGGCGTGTGTACGAAACCCCGGCCACTTTCAGACTGGTTGCATCGAACAGACTTATCGAACCGCCATCGTTGCTCAACAATACGTGTTGCCCGGTCAGGTTGTAGACTAGCACCTGTCCGGCGGCCAAGGTACCGCTCAAGGGCTCATGCCGATCTGCCTTATCGACCAGTTCGTAGCCTTCCAGATTGATGTCGGTTGGCGATGCATTCATAATATACACCTGTTCGGGTTTGCCAGATGCAGGTTTCACCATAGCCGCAATCAGATACAGATCGGTCGAAATGGTCGTACCGGGTGTACCTGGCTGGCTGGAGATCGTATGCCCATTGTCGTCGGTATGGAACGACTGCGACTGAAACGCCAGAAACAGCGCTACCCAGCGGTTGGTACTGGCAAAATGAATCAGAATACCGCCGTCCTGCCAGGTGCCGTCCTGTGCGACATACTGACCGACGTTACCCTGATTCATGTGTATGTCGTGAATGCCACGTCCCGGCTGAAAATGAAAATACTGATCAGCCTGCGTTTCGGGGCCCCAGGTTTCGCCAAACGCGTAGAGCGTAGCATCTGCATTATTAAGCGCCCGTTTGACATACAGGTCGATCTTGTCGTTCAGGTCGTTATCCTCGCCCGGAACATCGAGCGGCAGCGGCTGCATTTGCGACGTGTCGAACAAATTGCGCCGAACAAAATCGAGTGCCAGACCATTGGGCTTGTTGGGCACCGTAGTCAGCCCCGTTGGCAGGTTTGCCTGTGTAATTTTATCAAGCAGTTCGTGCGAAAAATTATCGCTGAAAAAATACATCACTTCCGATGGTGCTACCGCCGATTTGGCATTGACGGCCACGCGGTACTTTACACCCTGATCGTCTTCAATCAGAATCTGATAGTGCGCCTGTTGCTGGGTAGCGCGTTTGCGGTCGGTTACGCGACCTTTCAAAACGCAATAGTTGTTTAAAGGCATGGTTGTGTGTTGTTAAAGCGTCCCGCTGAAGTAATTCCGGGTAATTTCTTTTGGGCTACCGGGTACGTAAAACGGCAGTGTCCAGGCCGGGGTCTCATCCAGAAAAAGGCGGTCCGGACGTTCGCCACTATCGACGGTGGTTACAAGATCCCGGAAATAGAAATGACGGAATAACCGCATAAACTCACCGAAGTAAATGTCGGCCACGCGTTTATCGCCCCGAATAACCAGCATGTTTTCGTCGTTTTTCTGCACGGAGCTTTCGCTAAAATTGGCCGAGCCACTTATGGTTACCGGATCGTCGCCCAATGGGTCGAGTAGTAAATATTTGGTATGAATATACCGGACACGCGCATTCAGCGGAGTCAGCCGCTCTTTAATCCAGCCTTCCAGATTATTGAGCTGGTTAAGCATACTGCCATACGCCACCTGATTGGCCGGGTTCTTGACGATTGCATTGGCCCGTAGACCGGGATCGGTCTTGTCGGAAACAACATAAATTGGGTTCGTACGGCCTTCCTTCGCCAAAATCGTCTCAAAGCGTTTATCCAAACCGAACGGCACCGTAATGAATGCCAGTTTTGTTTGCGCATCCATCTGCTCGGCATACCAGTCCAGCACCCGCAACTGCGCCCGAGGGCTAAAATAAACACCCGTTTCGTTGGGAGCAGCCTGAGAGCCAACAACCGGATCGATAGCCATCTGAAGCGTACTGGCCTGTAAAGAGGCAGAAGGCGTATCGGCATGGAGCAGTTGCCAATAGCGCAGATACAGTTTAGCTACCTCCGGCAAACGAACCACATGGCCCACATTCGAATGGCCATGAATGCCACCATTGGTCAGATTGGTCGATCCGGTCCAGACGGCTTTGGGACTGTTATTTTCGAGCAGAACGAAAAATTTGTTGTGTGAAATGGTCACGGTATGTTCGCGGAAGACAGTCACGGGCGTAAGGCCCAGCCGTTCGACCAATTCGCGGACTTTTTCAACTTCCCGCCGTTCGGCATCGGTATCGGCATGGGCGTGTACCACAATCTGCACGTCGACACCCCGCTGACGGGCCGCTACCAGTTCCTGGATTACCGGCTCGTAGCTAAACTCATAAACACTCAGTCGAAGGCCAAACGTAGGCCCGGTAGCCTGTTGAATAAACCCCACCATAGCTTCGCGCAGACCCCGGCTGAGCCAGTTGTAGACTTCGTCGTGCCGTTGGGCTTCAATAGACGCAAATGATCCGCTGCCAAACCGATTTACAAACGCCTGCGAACCAGCGACTCCCCGGTTGAAATAAACTTCGTGCGACTCTCCATCGCTGCTTTGCTCAGTCGTCACATCTACTGTCACCTCCGCCAGCGTGTTCATAGCGGAAGGTGGACCACTCCGCGCCAGAATCCGATACCGATAAGCCCGACCGGGTCGCACGGTGAAATCGGACCAGAAAAAATCCTGAATTGGGTGCATTTCGGTCGATACTAGTTGACCGGCCGGTTTTTGTGGCAAAACCGACTGAAATACTTTCAGCGCATCGAGCCAAACTGTTTTATTGATGGCGAGTTCGGTACGCTGAATCGAAAAACCGAGTAGCTGAGCAGCCATCGGTTGGGGCAAATTCATACCCAGTGTGATCACATGGGTTCCGGCCACGGCCAGCACCGCCAATGACTGATTTTCTTCGAAAGTACGCATACGTATAGGTAGCCAGGGTGTTAGGTCTACCAAAAGTATGCGATCGACAACGTTTCTGAAAGCGCATTTCCACCCATTTCCCGGCGGAAAAATACCCATTCTGGAAAGGGTTTATTTCTCCATCCGCGATGGCTGTAGCTCCGTTGTCTCGTCAGCCACCGTCTTAATTTTTTCTTTCGAGAAAAAGACGGGAAAATAACCGTTTTCGGCCCAGATCGGAAATAGATCGCCATAATGCGGACTATCGGGATTGCCCGACTGACCAGGACTATTGATGCCCAGCGTTTTGTCCCAATCTTCGGTATCGATCAGAATCCGAAACGATGCGCCATGCGTCTGATTGAGGCTGTTGGCAGTTGCATTCACGGTTTCGCCATACCCTCCACGGGCTACAGGGCCAAAATTTATTTTCTTCTGCATGGCCTTATCGACCATATCGCTCAGCGGATGAGTGATGGTAATGTGCTTGTTTTTGCGCTGCCCATACGACCATTCGTCCATATCGTTGCCCAATCGATTGGTCAGTTCTGCCACAGCCCGGTCCATGCATGTCAGCAATAAACTATCCCGGGCAGTTGTCGGAACAAGTAATGCATCAATCACCCGTTTCGACGATAACGCTTTTAGGTAAGGCCGTGCCTTCTCCGGAATTTTCTGTTTCGAAACAGCCTGTTTGAGTTGATCCTCCCAGGCCACATAGATCGAAGCCGCTACCGAGTTGGGTTCCAGTTTATAGTCCCATTTTCGCAGATAACTTACGGCCTGCTCGATTCGGGTTTCGGGCGAAAACAGGTTTTGCAGTAAGGGCACCAGTGTTCGCGCCGGTATAGACAGATAGTCGGCCTGGAGCGCCATAAAATCGACCAGCGTTTTGCGTTTTCCATCGTTCAGCACCTCTTCGATGCGATGCGCCCGACTCGGCGACGACCATGTCCAGCCCACTGCGTCGCGGTGTTCGAAATTTCTTGGCGTCAGGTTGTTGTTAGCGGTTGCAATAAACCCACCGGCGGGGTTTAGTTTGTGCGGAAGTTGCTGAATCGGCAAATAGCCCGCCCACTCATAACGCCCGTCGCCCGGTACGGGCACCAGCCCCGAAAAATTCTTTCGAATTGGAGCCAGCCCAACTGCCTGCCAGCCAATGGTGCCCGTTTTATCGGCCCAGATCATGTTTTCGCCCGGAAGGCGGCTGAATGCGCAGGCCTGACGAAATTCGGTCCAGTTACGCGACTGATTCATCCGGAGGCTGGCCAGATAAGGCGCACAACCGATGTCGAGCCAGCCAGCCCGCACCGCATAGGCTTTATGATGCACCTTATCTTCGAACACGACCGGTCCATGTCGGGTATATTTCAGCTTGACCGTTTCGGATGGCTTCCCTTTTAGCGGAATCGTTTCGCTTATGGTTTTCATGGTCACCCAGTTGCCTTTGTAACGATATTGGTTCGGGTTGGCCGGGTTAGTTTCGTACACATACAAATCTTCGTTGTCGGTCTCGAAAATAGTGAGCCCCCACGCCCCGTAGTCGTTATGCCCAATTGATATGCCAGGCAGGGTTGGTTCGCCCGCGCCGATAACGTTCCAGCCCGGCGCGTTCAGATGCACCCAATAGCGCAACGATGGCGTCGACTGCGCCCGGTGCGGATCATTAGCCAGCATCGGGTAATCGCTGGCCGATTTGTTTCCGGCAATAACCCAGTTGTTTGAACCAACATAGTGTTGTTCAACACGGAACCAATCGTCTACCGAACCATCGGAGCGTTTTGCTTCATCTTCGTCGGCTTTAGCGGGTTTCCCGGCAAACTTCAACGGCAACCGAAAGGCTTCGTAGAGTTCCAGAATCGGCTGAAACAACTCATCGCCCTCGACGCGTAAGGTCAAATCCGGTTCGCTGGCTTTCTGAACGGGATGAAACCACTCCAGTTCGCGAAGTTTATCAGCCCCGATCAACTTCACCAGGCGACCGTAATTAAGTTCACTACGGACGTTATAGGCAAGGCCCTGATGGCGACTAATAACGACTTCTGATGTCCAATAGCCCGGTTTTGTATTCAGCACCTGAAACTCAAACGGGAGCTTTTCGGGCGTTTTAAGAATCTCGGTAATATAGGTATTGATTCCTTCAACAAATGCCCAGACAATTTGCGGCCCATGTGGATGATAATGCAACAGTTCTTTATTGATGTCGCCCCGAAACCGGAACAACCGTGCACCCACATCGCGTTTCAGTTCCTGCGGGCCAAGCAATTCGGCCACGGTTCCGGTAGCCTGCCGTCGCCACATTTCCAACTGAAACAGCCGATCTTTGGCTGCCGAATACCCCTGCGCAAAAAACAGGTCGTGTTCATTCTGGGCATAAATGTGATTGACACCCCAACGATCCCGAATAATTTCGACAGGCTGACGAACGCCGGGGATGGATTGTGTGTAACCCAATGAACCTGTAACGATAAACAAGGTTAACAATAGCAGTCGATGCATAGTGCCGGGAAATTTTGAAGTAAGATAGCCAACAAACTGCTTCTGACAACTTTAATCGACATTTAACAACCCCGCTATTCGCATCTTATTACTTTTAGTACCCAATGCACCTCATACGTCTACAAGTATGAAAACGATCTTGTTTTTTCTGTTTGTAAGCCTTCTCACAGGCTGTGTACGAATTCAGTCGAATACAAAAGCAGATGCGGTTCCTGCCTTTCGGCGCATTCTTGTTGTTACCAAAATGCGTAATGCATCTGACAGCTATGTTCAGGAGTTGGCTCAGTCATTCCCTGCAAACTATGAGGTATGCACGGTGGCCCTGAGTCCATTATCATTCGACAATCCCGATGAAACTATCCGCAAGCAGGCAGCAGCCTGCCGAAGCGATGTAATTTTAACGCTTGAACTCAGTAAAACAGGGCATATAAGCCGGTATAACCGATTCGATTACGCTTATAATGCCGAAATGACCTCAGCCTCAACCGGAGAGCCTTTCTGGAAAGCCATTATCTCGGTCGATCCGCGTTATGGCGCAAAAATTCCTCCCCGCAGCCTGGTAAAACGACTACTCACCGATCACATTATCGACGGTAAGCTTCCGACCCAATCCCTACAGGCCTTCAATGGAGAGAATATCAATCGTTGAGGTTTGAATATTCCGCACTCGGGCAAATACACCCGTTCCGTTGCTACCGCCTTTCAGGTCGGTATTGCCTTCCAGGGTTTCAACTACATCGCCCAAAACGGCCGTAACGATTCCGGTATGGTACCAATCGTCGTTCGTTGGGTTGCGTAGTATAAACACATCGCCGGGCCGAATGCGGGCCGGGTTTCTGCGCACCATCTCGCTTTTTGCCAACCGACCGGTTTCAATAGCAGCCATTGCCATGGTATCGCAGCTCAGGGTTTGGGGCATGATTGCCGTAAAACTCCGACCGTAGGCCGACGCAGCCTGATCCAGAATGGTCTGAACAAAGCCAACGCACCATTTAAATGGCGATCCGTCGTAGCCATCGCAATAGCCCCGCACCCAGGGGCCAAGATTTTGCCCGTCGTCGGTCTGAATTTCGGCCGATCGTTGGCTCAGGTGCGCCTTCGCAATTTTAACGACCGCTTTACGGATATCTTTGTCGCTCGGCTTCGTCTGAAAAGCGGTTGCCAGCGGAGCACTCAATAGCGAAAAAACATCAGCCGTAACGACCCCGGTTTTCGAGAGTTTCAATACAGCCTGAAAATTCTGCACCGCTCGTTCGGTAGCTGGGCCAAACTGCCCATCCATGGCCGTTGTCAGAGCCGCTTTCGGAAACCGTAAGGCATTTAGGCAAAGCCATTCCTGAATACGTCGCACATCGGCCCCAAGGTTTCCTTTCGTGAGCGGGTTTGAAAAAAGTAGTTCTTTTTGGTAAGAGGTTTTAATCATGGCCAACTAAAGCCCGAACAGTGTCCGGGCCAGGGTTTAGTCTTTCAGTTTCTCATTATTCAGGTGTCGGGTAGCATCCCGGATCGTTTTCTTCTCCAGATTTTTCGTAAAAGCCTCCGTCAAATCGACGCCCGTCTGATTGGCCAGACAGATGAGCACCCAGAGGACATCGGCCATTTCGTCGCCCAGGTCTTTGTTTTTATCCGACTCTTTTTCGGACTGCTCGCCATACCGACGGGCAATAATTCGGGCCACTTCGCCAACCTCTTCGGTCAGTATAGCCATATTGGTCAGTTCATTGAAATACCGAACGCCCACGGTCTTGATCCAGCCGTCGACGGTAGTCTGTGCTTCTTTTATTGTCATACTAATCAGTTGGTTTCTCGTTTCAGTCCCTTTCAAACAGCAAGATGCTATTTGATACAATATAGTCCACGAATATAGCGGCCTCATGGGCAAATGAGCCAACTTTAGTGTGTCAGCGGATGTTATACAGCAAAGCATCCGTCTATGCCGCTCGTTGCCCCCATTTCGATACAGAAAATTACTGGTGATAGCCTGACCGAATCACCCGATTTGCTGGCCGTTGAAGAACCGCTTGAAATCCGGCTCGGATTTGGGCCGATTGATGACCGCCAACAGCGTAGCATTGCCGTAACTATGCGCACGCCCGGCCACGATGAAGAACTGGCAATGGGCTTTCTCTTCACTGAAGGCATTATTCATAAGCCTGCCGATATTATTTCCTGCCGTCATTGCATACAGGATTCAACAAAAGAAGGCAACGTAATTCGGGTCGAACTAAGCCCTGAGGTCGACGTTGACTGGTTGCGGCTGAACCGGAATACATTTACCTCGTCGAGTTGTGGGTTATGTGGCAAAACCACGATCGATGCAGTGATGGCGCTTACGCCAGGTTCGGTTTCTTCGGCTTTTTCAATCGATCCATCCGTTATCCACTCCATTCCCGAACAGGTCCGGGCCGTTCAGCAAGCGTTTGCTCATACAGGAGGGATTCATGCTGCTGGCCTATTCGACACCAATGGTTCACTACTACTCGTCCGGGAAGATATCGGTCGTCATAATGCACTCGACAAACTCATTGGAGCCGCGTTCTGGAAAGGGTGGTTACCACTAGCGCAATACGGTATTTTTCTGAGTGGTCGCATTGGCGTCGAGCTCGTTCAGAAAAGCTGGATGGCGGGCGTTCCACTACTGGCTGCCGTGGGTGCCCCATCGAGTCTGGCTGTTCAGATGGCGCAGGAAGCCACCATTACCCTGGCCGGCTTTGTGCGGGACGGCCGGTTCAACCTCTATACGCAACCCGACCGGGTCAAGCTTTCGATGGTGGCAGAACGTTAGCGACTTGCCTGAAACACTAATCTTACGAAACGGTCAGATAGTGTTTCAGGCAAAACACACAGGTACTGCCTGATGGTATTCTTTTTTCGGTTTGTCGACCTTTCGTGTCGTTTCATGCCTAAAACCCTTTCGTTCTTCTATGTCAGTACTGAATTTCGGGTCAGTAAACAACTGCCTCGATAACGAACAAATACTACTGACATCTCGTGAAGAAAGCTAAAAAGATCCTGAAACGCATCGGTCTGGGATTAGGCACAGGCCTCCTGCTGATTGGTGGTTTCTGCGCATACGTTGCCCTTACGCCACCCCGCTCTTACGATCCACCCGTTACGCCCGACATCCATGTCGACATCACCGAAGCTCGCATCCAACGTGGCGAAGCCATTGCCCATCTGCAATGCCTAACCTGCCATGCCGACAACCATAACCGTTTGACCGGAAAGCGGCTGGACGATATACCTGCCATGTTCGGCAAGGTCTATTCGCGCAACATCACGCAGGATAAAGAAAAGGGCATTGGCAACTGGACCGACGGGCAGCTCATCTACTTTCTGCGTACGGGTCTGCGTCCCGATGGCACAACTGTCTTTATGCCGCAATATGGCTTGATGGCCGATGAGGACATAAAATCGGTGATTGCCTGGCTGCGGTCGGATCGTTTTCCGGTTCAGCCGTCTCAAACGGAAGCTCCTCCATCGGAGTATAGTTTCGTAGCCAAAATGCTATCCTGGACCATTATGAAACCCGGTACTTATCCCGAACAACCCATCCCATTGCCCGATAGCACCAATACCGTAGCGATGGGTCGTTATCTTTCAACGGCAGTTGCCGACTGTTACGGCTGCCACTCAGCCGATTATCTGGATCTGGACGGTAAGAATCCCGAACGAACAAAAGGCTATTTTGGCGGAGGCAGTAAGTTTGCCGACGAGTCGGGCAAACCGATTTTATCGGCCAATATTACGTTCGATGAAACCACCGGGATTGGCAAAAAATACACGAAAGAGCAATTTATCCGCACGATCAAAACCGGTGTCCGGCCCGATGGCAGCGTACTACACTACCCGATGATGCCCCGGCCATCGATGACCGATGCTGAAGTGGCGGCCATTTACGAATACCTAAAAACGGTACCCCGGCTTAACAACAACATCGCCCAGAAGCAGACCGATAGTGAACTGGCCGAAAAGTGATATTGCCGTAAGGCCACACGACGCCCCAGGTTTTGTGCTTTCGGATGTCGTGTGGCTATGCTTCGCCCGGAACAATCAGTGTCAACGCACCGGGTTGAATATCGGCTTTTAGTTTCATTACCTGCCCTTCATATTCACCGTCGATCTGAAAAAAGGCTCGGCGATGGGTTTCGATGGTAACTGACGTAGCGGGCAAAATTTCGATCTTTTTAGGGTCAAATGGTTTATAGAGCCAGAACAATTTCAGAATTTCCCAGAACGACAGACGCCGAAAGATTACGACTTCAAACTGTCCGTCAAATGGGTCGCCATCGGGGTTGATCACGGCGCCAGTGCCATACATCCGTGCATTGGCCAGCACAATCATAAAGGCAGCTCTTGGTATGCAGTCTTCTCCCCTGTTTATGTCAACCCGCAGCAATCGCCGTTTCTGCAATACGTTAATTACGCCCCGCAGATAGCCGAGTTTACCACGCAGATTATTTTGCTGATAATGCCGGACTAACTGGGCATTCAGGCCAATATCTGCCAGATGCAGGCAGATTTTATCGTTTACCGAAATAAGATCAGTTGACTTGAGTACCCCATTCGTCAGCACGTTCAGACTACCTTCTACGTCGGGCGGAATGCCTAACTCGCGGGCCATGCCATTGGCCGATCCAGCGGGCAGCACGCCCAGCGGCAAACCGGTTCCTAACAACTGCTCTGCCACAAATTTTATGGTACCATCGCCCCCAACCGCCACAACCCGGTCGGGTTTTAGTTCGTTCAGCTTTCGGGGGAATGTTATTTTATCGGTTTTGCCGTCGAGGTAGAATAACTCGGCCCTGTGTGGTGAATTAGCGAAATGGTTCTGTATTCCGGTTTCCCAGTCGGTTTTGGCCTTTCCGCCCGAAACCGGATTTATCGCAAATAAAAAGATCAACTTCTGAACGAATTATAGGTTATAGATAGCGAATAAGGCCGAACGTTATAATAATTGAGCAACCATCCATGAACAGTGAACAACACTTAAGCCTGAAAGGGAAGCTGACGAACTATGTATTAAAACAACTTCGACTTACCAATCAGCCGCTTGTGAAGGTATACCGTGGCTTTGGCAACGATCAGCGAATAACAGTCCACGGCCATGCTTTCCGCCGGAGTGCACTCCCCCGTAAGAACTACCGGAACAAGCCTTTGGTTAACCTTTTGGCCGTTATTCGGTTGTTTTTAGCCATTCCTTACCCAAAGGTCACAATCAGGGTTCTCTTTAACGAACTGGTTATGGAGACCCAGACCGATGCCGATGGGTATTTTCGGGTCGACCTGCCATTGCCAAAGCCACTGTCACCCGGCTGGCACCCTGTTAAAGCGGAGCTGATTTCGCAAACCCTCATGCCCGAAAAAATACTGGCAGAAGGCGAAGGACTCGTACTGATTCCGAATACCACGCCATTCATCTGCGTTTCCGACATCGATGATACCTTCTTAGTTTCTCATTCGGCCACAATAACCAAACGATTGCGGGTTCTGTTGACCCAAAATGCTCATAGCCGCGATCCGTTTGAAGGCGTAGTTGCCCATTATCGGCTACTGGCCGAAGCTGTTAGTGGGCCAGGAGCAACCAATCCATTTTTCTACGTATCGAGTAGTGAGTGGAATCTGTATGATTACATTCTGGAATTTTCCCGAAAAAATGGTCTACCCGATGGCATTTATCTTCTGAGCCAGCTCAAGCAATTGTCGCAGGTCCTACAAACCGGCAAAACCAAACACCTAACCAAATTTGAACGGATTGTACGGATCATGGAAACCTACTCCGATCAGCAATTTATTCTACTGGGCGACGATTCGCAGCAGGACCCACCCATCTATGAGTCGATTGTGAGGCATTTTCGGCAGCAGGTTCGTTGTGTGTATATCCGGCGCATTCGTCCTAAAAAGCAGCACCAAACCCAGTCCCTGGTCGAAGCCATTGAAGCAATGGGCGTGTCGTGCTGTTATTTTGCCAATAGTGCGGAAGCCCATCAGCACTCACTCCGAATTGGGCTCGTGGCATCCTGAACTGGCGAAAACTAGCAGGTCGGCAACGCATGCTCATGGCCTGGCGTCGCTATTTTACCGAGTTTTAGCTGTAGTGCTCTGGTTTTTTCGCCACCTGGCAACTACACATTCGATGACGTATTATGACCACCACAACCCATAGCAGGCCAGCATACCGAAAAGAACGTTTCATAAGCAGGATCTTTATCCGAAAAATAGCAAAGCCCACTGATTTCAACGTCCTGTTCAGGCATTCGTAAAAAACTGGGGTTAACTTAATGACAATACGGTCGCTCTAGACTCATTAGGTAGCGCAGTTGTCGGTTTCTTCTCCTGTTTTTTCCGCTTCGTCGTGATTCATTTCTGGCAGCTAGTAAGCTGAAATAGTTTTGATCCATCAATAATCAACTCTATTTTATACTACTTCGATGAAGCCATTTTTATGGGTCGTTATGCTGGTTCTTCCACTGAACATAGCGTATAGTCAGCCACTCACCCAAACCATCAAAGGAAAAATTCAGGATGCTCAGTCGGGTAGCGGTTTGCCCGGAGCTACCGTTCTATTGCTGAATGGAACACCTACAAAAGGAGCCGTATCGAATTCAGATGGCGAGTTCGCACTTACACAGATTCCGGTTGGCCGTCAGACATTAAAGATTACGTATATCGGCTATCGTGAACAGATTGTTCCGAATGTACTGGTCACTTCAGGCAAAGAAGTTGTCCTGACAGTCAGCCTTCAGGAAGAGGTGATTCAGGGGCAGGAAGTCGTCGTAAAAGCCAAACGCGACAACGGCCTGCTCAATAACGAATTCGCTACTCTCAGTGCCCGAACATTCAATGTGGAGCAAACGCGCCGATTTGCCGGTGGTCGTAACGATCCGGCCCGCATGGCCGCCAATTTTGCGGGTGTAGTCAGTAACAACGATGCCCGTAACGACATTGTGATTCGGGGAAATTCGCCACTGGGCTTACTCTGGCGACTCGAAGGTCTCGATATCCCAAACCCCAGCCATTATGGTGGACTAAGTGCCACGGGAGGCCCCGTAACGATTCTGAACAACAACACACTGGCCAAATCGGACTTTCTGACGGGTGCTTTCCCGGCCATGTATGGCAATGCAACCAGTGGCGTTTTCGACCTTCAGCTACGGTCGGGTAATTCGTCGAAACGCGAATATACGGGGCAGATTGGCTTTAATGGCTTCGAACTGGGGGCCGAAGGACCACTGGCTAAAGGGAAAAAAGCTACGTTTCTGATCAACTATCGGTATTCGGTACTGGCGGCTGTTAAAAAACTCGGTCTAAACTTCGGTACGGGCTCGGCCATTCCTTATTATCAGGACATGACCTTTAAACTCGATGTGCCGACCGGCCGCCCCGGCAACCGGTTTACCTTTTTCGGCATTGGCGGCAAAAGCAGTATCGACCTGCTTGCCGATCCGAAAGACACCACCAATTTTTATAACAACGGCACTACCAACGACTATAACGAAACCAGTATGGGCGTGCTCGGAACCGGCTACACGCATTACCTCAACGACCGAACCTATCTGAAGTTTTCGCTAGCCGCGTCGGGAAGTACGTATGCCGTAAAAGACGATACACTAAATACCGAATCGCAGCCGTTTGCCCACTACCGCGATCACTCCAGCCAGGGTCGGCTGACGGGGCTGGTGCAGTTCAATCAGAAACTAAGCGCACGGCATACGCTGGCAGCGGGTGTTTACCTGCACCGATTGGCCTATACCTATGCCGACAGTGTGTTTTATCAGCTACGCGTCTGGAAACCACTTCATGCCGAAACCGGGAGCACGGGTTTAATGCAGACGTATGTTCAGTGGCAGTTTCGCCCTTCTAATCGGTTAACCCTAAATACCGGCTTGCATGGAAGTTTCTTTATGCTTAACCACGCGTGTGCCATTGAGCCTCGTCTGGGTGTGCGTTACGATGTAGCCCCTCGCCAGACCGTGGCCTTCAGTGTGGGTATGCACAGTCAGTTGCAACCGCTTCAGCTATATTTTCAGAAGACGCGCCTGTCGGATACGCAGTTCATCGAAACCAACCGAAATCTATCGTTCACACGTAGTCTGCAAACGGTGGCTGGCTACGAAACAATCCTTGGCGAAGCCATTCGATTCAAAGCCGAAACCTATTACCAATATCTTTATAAGGTGCCGGTCCAACAACAACCATCCACTCAGTCGGCACTTAATTTTGGGGCGGGGTCTAGCTCTTCAGAACTCGACAGCCTGGTCAATTCGGGAGTAGGCCGCAACTACGGTCTGGAGCTAACCCTCGAACGCCAATTCTCCGGCGGCTATTATTTCCTGAGCACGGTGTCGGTCTATGATTCAAAATATCGGGGCAGCGACAACCTATGGCGCAATACCGCTTTCAACGGACATTATGTAGCCAATCTGCTGGCAGGGCGGGAGTTTCGGCTAAGCGAGAAAAACGCCCTTTCGGTCGATACCCGCATCAGTCTGGCCGGTGGCCGTTATTACACCCCAATCAATCTGGCAGCATCTATTCAGAAAGGCGAAGCGGTTTACGACGACACCCAGGCGTTTTCGCAGCGAATGAGCGATTACTTCCGAACTGACATCAAGCTGACCTACCGGCACAATGGCCACCGGATCACGCAGGAATGGTTTGTCGATTTCCAGAATGTAACGAACGCCCGCAACATTTACACGCAGGTGTATGACGCCCGGTCGCAACGGGTTCGGACGCAGTATCAGTTAGGCTTCTACCCCAATTTCAACTGGCGTATTGAGTTTTAGGCAGCTAGTAGGTAGCCGCTTCATGCAGGGAGCGGCTTATTTGTTATTCAGCCCCTCATACCATCACACTCCATTGGAGTGGTTCAGAAGCAGATTTTTCGGTTTCTTCGGCTTAATTGGCCATTTCATCCACAGCTAATTTATTTGCGATCGATAAACGATTAGCTTGCGACCACGTTTTTCGCAAACGTTTTTTTACAAAACCACCGACTAATTTAGCCGAACTGGTCATTTATAGTACTGTCAATGTTTGAAGGGAACCCACTGTCGAATGATCATTTCCGGGCCCAGTTTACGGCCTTAAAAGAACAGATAAGCCCTCATTTTCTGTTCAATAGCTTAAGTGTGCTTTCATCGCTGGTTCGAAAAGACCCCGATCTGTCGGAGCGGTTCATCGATCACCTGGCCCGTGTCTATCGTTATTTGCTCGAACACCGCGACGACGAACACATCACCCTGGCGACTGAACTGGATTTTGCCCGCTCATTTGCCTTTTTGCAGGAGGTCCGATTTGTCCGTAAGTTTCGGGTACAATTTCCCGATCTGTCGGCCATTGCTGCGTATACACTGTTGCCGTTTACCTTACAGTTATTAATCGAAAACGCCATTCGACATAACCGTATGTCGGCCAGCGAACCGCTGGTTATTACAATAGCCGTAGAAAACGACCAGTATCTGCGCGTTTCGAACAACCGACAGCTCCGAACCCAGCCCGACACGCTAACCAGTGGACAAACCAGTAGAAGTCTGGCCAGCATTCGTCAGCGCTATGCTATGCTCACGGGGTTGCCCGTATTGGTCGATGACGCCGACGACAATTTTTTTACGGTACGGATTCCGTTACTTAAAGCCACCCGCTGATCGAAGAACCCATTTGCTCAACCGATTTTTTGCATGAACGAACATACTTCCTCTACTATCCATAAACCGGTAGAATCAGCCTTAGAGAGCCAGCTTGGTATTTTTCGGGCGCTGATCGAGCATAGTTCGGATGTGATTATCATATCGGACGAAAACGGAATTGAGCGGTATATCAGCCCGTCGATTACCAACGTATTAGGCTACCAACCCGAAGAACTTCTCTCGCAAAGTCAATACTTGCTGCATCACCCCGACGACCGCGACCGGGTGCGCGACATTTTTTTCGGGTTTGTAAAAAGCCAGAGCAAGACACCGATTTCGTTTACATGGCGGTTTCTGCATAAAGATGGAAGCTGGCGCTGGATTGAAGCAACGGCGTCCAATCAACTGGATAATCCACTGATTCAGGGCATCATTCTCAACTTCCGGGACATATCGGAACGAAAAGCGCTCGAAGCCCGCATCGAACGTGATAGCATTCGATTCCGGGCTATTATGGATGCTATTCAGGATCAGATCCAGATTTTCGATGCCAATGGCAAGCTTTTGTTCGCCAACAAAATTCCCGACTATCTGGGTAATTCTCCTGAGCAAATCAACGAACGCGATGGGCTACTGTGGTTTGTTCATGAAGATGACCGTGAACGGGTCATTCTGGAATTTACGCAGCTCCTTACGGGCGAGGCAACCGAAGTACTGACCCAATACCGGGTTAGCAATCCACTCGGTGCTCCGCGTTATGTGGAAACCTTTGCATCGAATCAGCTAGCTAACGAAGCCATTGGCGGCATTCTGGCCAATGTGCGGGACATTACCGAACGCAAAGAATTTGAAGAAGCCCTTCGGCTGGCTAAAGAAAAAGCCGAAGCTGATGCGCTCGAAATTGAACGCAGCAATCTGGAAATCCGGCTCAGGAACCGCGATTTAAAGAAACTGAACGACGAAAAGAACGAACTGCTACAGATTGTATCACACGATCTAAAAAACCCGCTCTATAACCTCCAGCACGAGGTAAAGGGCATTCTGACATCACCAGCCGAAGCTATCTTACACGCACAGCGTGCCCTGGCATGTGCCGATAAAATGTTGACGCTCATTAACAACTTCCTGAGTATTCACACAATCGAATCGGGACGAATGATGCTACAGATAGAACCCGTCGACCTACAAGCACATCTTAAGCAGGTATTGGCGAGTTATCAGGAACCGTTGAAAGCCAAACAGCTTTCGCTCCAGTTGAACCTTCCTCAAACACCGGCCGTTGTGCTGGCCGATGCAGCCGCACTTACGCATGTGCTCGACAACCTGATTTCCAATGCCCTGAAATACTCGCCACGCGGAGGACAGGTTTACTTACAAATCACAACCACGCCTGGCGCCATAACGCTTCGCGTGCAGGATTCGGGCGCAGGCGTACCGCTGGACGAAGTAGAACGGCTTTTTCAGAAATTCACGAAATTATCGACCAAACCAACCGAAGGCGAAAGCTCCAATGGACTCGGACTAGCCATTGCCCGCAAGCTGATTAAACTTCAACAAGGCGACATCTGGTATGAACACCATCCGGGCAAAGGAGCCACATTTGTTATCGAACTACCAACGCCTAATCACTCAATTGTATGAACGTACTGATCATTGAAGACGAAGATTTTACGGCCGACCGGCTCGAAGAACTGGTTCACCAATACGATGCCAGTATTACGATACTTGCCAAACTGCCGTCAGTACGCGATACGGTGCAATGGCTCCGTGAGAATTTATCGACGAACCGACCGCAACCCGATCTGATTTTTATGGACATCCACCTCGAAGATGATCTGTGTTTCCGCATCTTCGAGCAGGTTCACCTGCCCGTTCCGGTTATTTTTACTACGGCTTTCGATGAGTACATGATCAAAGCCTTTCGGGTCAACAGCATCGATTACCTGTTAAAACCCGTCAATTATGAGAGTCTTGTAGCTGCCATGCAAAAATACCAGTCGTTGAAACGGCAATTTTCGCAGACCGATCTGGATACGCTGAAAGAAGCGATGGGCATTCGCAGGGCGGACTATAAAACCCGGTTTCTGATCAACGTAGGAACCCGGCTACGCACCATCGAAACGATCGACATTGCGTACTTCTACAGCGAAGAAAAAATTACGTTTCTGGTCACCAAAGACAACCAGCGGCTTCCTATCGACTACAGTCTCGACAAACTGGCCCCCATGCTGAACCCTGTCGATTTTTTCCGGGCGAATCGACAGTTTCTGCTGTCGCTGCCCGCCATCAAAAACATCCATACTTACTCCAACAGTAAACTTAAACTGGAACTAACACCCGATCCCAAAACAGAGGTGTTCATCAGCAAAGAGAAAGTTTCTTCGTTTAAGGACTGGTTGGATACCTGATTCCCGAAGCGGTATTCACGGTTCAGCATCGTATTCGGTCAGTTCCTCGGTCAACTGGCCGCTTGAGCAATAAATCCGGGCAAACACCTGGCTAATGGGGAGTTTGCAACTGACCGGACGGACGGTCCCAAAACGCACCATTCAGCCATCACGGCTGATGCCGACTTAAACTCCAATAATCATGAAAAGAATTTACTAGACCGCATGGCTGTCGAAGAAATCATGGTTCATGCACAACAGTTGAACCCTACAAGCAAAGCCCAGCGGGGCTTAATGAACAACATCCAAATGCATTATCACTCCAGGCTGGCCAACCGTCAGATTCTGGATGACGATATGGAACATGAATTACCTGTAGAAAAATCTGGCACAGTAACAAAGACCCGTACCCATCGCTCATATTAAAATAACCTTACCTTTCCAGGCCTTCAAGTCTACCTTTTAATAGGTTTATAAAATTTCCCTGCGTTACTTCTTGATTATTAGTTAGTCTTAAGTTTATCGTTTCCCGACCAGCCCTGTTATTCAATGGTTTTCAAGCCGTTTCTGAGCAATGCTCCCGGCGTCTGAAAAACAGAAGTAACAGAGAGAAAGCCTTTAAACTGAAGGCATCAATTAGGTGGGCCGATACTGATTTTTTAGCGTATCCATTCACTATGTATTCTAGTTTGTATTCTTCGGAATCCACTATGGAAGTCGAGAAACCACTTTATTATATTAGTATCGACGAATTGGAAATTGTCTTAAAAACATTGCCCGCCAATCCAGAGAATCGACTACAGTTTATATCGCTGCCCATTGCGCTCCTGAGCGAAAATGGACAGCTACAGAAATATGTGCTTGAATTTGACTGGAACAGTTCCTGCAACGACTGGGAGATGCGCCAGGGGCAACCCATAGTCATTACCGTTAGCAACCGCCTGGTAGGTATCTGATATGGTTAACTTGACAATTTATTTCGTTGCTATATAGAAGAAGTCGAGGCTGCCTGCCGGATCATTACTGACCAGATAGTCAGTATAATTTATTTCGGAAGCAATTCCATCAGCCTTCAACAGCCGATTCCGGTTCAGCCGATTCATCAGATCATAAGGCACTTGCAGCAACCGGCGGGGCAGTTTATACTGAAGATTGAAAATATCGAAGCGTGTCAGCTTTTTCACCGACTCTTTGTTTTGCTCATAATAGGTCATCACCTTGCCATTACCGTGAATTCCTTTCGCATCAATCGTTGAGAAATAACGACCGATCAGGTTTTTCAGCCCATCAGCATAGTATTCACGCACATGCCACGGGTTTCGGGTCAGCGAAAACGTTTTATTGACCGTTGTCAACAACAGCTTACCGCCAGGCTTCAAGACCCGATGAGCCTCCCGAATAAACAGATCGTCGTTTTCGATATGTTCAATTACCTGAAACGTTACAATAAAATCGAACGTATTGTCGGCAATAGGTTTACCGTTTGGCCCGGTAAGGGGCGGAATATTGGCAGCAATAAACGTTGATTTCGGATATTCGGCGCTGAGTGCAGCAATCAGTTCGGCATTTTTATCGATGCCTGTATAGTGATCGGCCGCCTGCGTGAGCAATTCCAGACCCCGCCCCCAGCCGCAACCAATTTCGAGCACGTTACCGCTTACGCTATTAGCCGCTTCGACATATGGGAACAATAGACGCTGATGAACGGGATTATCTGAAGCGATTTCGGCGGATGTTATTTCAGTAGTTTTGTACATATAGTTCCTATGACGCTGGCTATTGGATTACAGATTTTGGACTGCCGGCCAATGCTCTAGGGCCCGGAATCCAATACCTAACGTTTATTCCCAACGTCCTTATTTGCAATTCAATCTACAAAATTAGTCTTTTGTAATAAGTAAAAGAAAAATGAGCGATCCATTACGCAACTAAGGCTATTTTTTCGTTATAAGTAAACGATTCGGAAGGACAACTTTTGAGTAGCAAAACCTTACGGCACAAAAACGCCCTACGGCTCAGAAATTCAGTATAATTTATGCGCATTCTATCTGCCTTATTATTCATTCTGTTACTGTCGGCCTGTTCATCGAGTAAGAAAACCCGACAAGCTCGCATAAATGCCGACTACGACGCCCGCGCGGCCAGATCGTCTCAGCGTAGTTCCTCATCGACGGACACACGACAGTCTTCACCTGCAACAGCCATACCAACCACAGCCGCTCCTGTCAAAATAAATGAAGGCCCGGCCAATAGCCCCAGTTCAACCCCAACGGGCGGCCCCAAACAGGTGGGAGAATGGATTGTAACCTCGATCAAAGGTAAATTTCTGGCTATCGATACGAGCGCCGTCCGCATCTATATGGACCTTACGGCCAGAACCCCAACTGGCCAGGCGGTTCTTAATCCGAGCGACTTTATTGAGCATTTTCAAATTGCCTATGTTATGTATCCCGATTATAACAATCGCGAACGACTGGGCTACGGAACCGTTCCACTCACGACCGAAACAGTCGGGCGCGATGGCAATTATCTGACGCTAAGGTTTGATATAAAACGACCGAAAGATGCAGCCAGCGCCATTCTGCTCACCGAAATAACCGAAACTAACACCGGCACCAAAGCCCGTAACGACCTTCCGCTGCGATTCAGACCCACTAAACTCAGCGATCGGTTTACCCTCTTTGATAAAGATGGAAACCAGCCCCAACTCCGCAATTATGTGAATGTTGGCGATACGGTAATGATTCGGGACGTAAACGGCACCAGTAAACCACTTTTTGGCTTCCGGTATCGCCATGACTTCGATGCGGCTTCGTCGCCAATGAATACATCGTCTAAACCAACAGCCCGGACTCTGTCTGTCGACTCCACCTTAACCATCAATACTAACCAGCCATTTGTGATTCCGCACGAAGGATTGTATTACTTCATGGAAGACACCACGGCCGAATCGGGAATTGGTCTGTTTGTGGCCGATAAGCGATTTCCGAAAATGACTCGCCCCGAAAAGTTGATTAAACCAGTGCTTTATATGAGTACCAGCAGCGAAATTGCTGAACTGAATCAGGCACAGGACACAAAAAAAGCATTTGACCGCTATTGGTTAAGCCTGATGTCGGGTAATGAAGAGGTAGCCCGCAAAACGCTGAAAGCGTATTTCGATCGTGTTGAAGAAGCCAATCGTCTGTTTACGACCTATAAAGAAGGCTGGAAAACCGACAAAGGTATGATTTACATCGTGCTGGGCCCACCCGATCGTGTACAACGGAACCGAGAACGCGAAGTATGGGTTTATAATCGCCGGGCTAATGTATCGGAAGTGAATTTTACCTTTACCAAGAAACAGAATCAATTCGTCGATGATCATTATGAGCTGGTGCGTTACATCGAGTATCAACCAATCTGGTATCCCATCGTCGAAGCCTGGAGAACCGGCGCCATTCGCGAATAATTGTCATTGTCGTCATTGTAGCATATTCGTCATTGGTCATTTAGCCTTCGGCGTCATTGGCATGTTTTCAAATGACCAATAACCACTAAATGACTATTTTATATCACATTAATGCCTCAACAATTTCACCGCCAGTCCCGTCCTCGTCCGCAGTTTCGCCCCCAGCCCGACGAGATGGTGTTCGGCATTCAGTCTGTTATTGAAACGCTTCGGTCCGACCAGCAGATTGACAAATTATACATGGAGAAGGGGTTAAGTCATCCCGAAATCCAGAATCTGGCTTTTCAAAACCGCGTAACCATTCAGCGGGTTCCGGTCGAAAAACTTGACCGCCTGACGCGTAAAAACCACCAGGGTGTGGTTTGTCTGGTAGCGCAGGTCCAATACGTTAAGCTCTCCAATGTAGTTGCCGATGTATATGAGCGAGGAGAAACGCCATTCTTTCTGATTCTCGATCGCATCACCGATGTTCGAAACTTTGGCGCTATTGCCCGCACCGCCGAATGTACGGGTGTTCAGTGCATTGTTATTCCGGGCCGTGGTGCGGCTGCCATTAACTCCGACGCCATGAAAACATCGTCGGGAGCCCTGAACCACATTTCTGTCTGTCGCGAACCTGATCTTACTGAAACCATAAAATACTTGCAGGAATCGGGTATTTCGGTGGTTGCCTGTACTGAAAAATCGAGTCGGGATCTCTACGAGCGTAACACCGATCTGACGGGGCCAATTGCGGTAATCATGGGGTCGGAAGAAGACGGTATTTCGCCCGAGTTGCTCCGCATGGCCGATAATCACGTAAAAATTCCGCTATTAGGTGTTGTCGGCTCGCTCAACGTATCGGTAGCAACTGGTGTAGTATTGTATGAAGCCGTTCGGCAGCGAAGTCTGGTTGCGAACGCCAATCAACCGGACTAACTTGGGCAAATCTAAAAACGGACCTCAGTGACGGACCATCAAATTCGTCATTGAGGTCCGTTTTGCCGAAACGGAGATAATTCACGAACCGCGTCGGTGCAATCGTTTACCTAAAGTAGTACATACAGCCGTCTCAAAAAAGACTCTATGCATTATAGACATGCTTATTGCTGTAATGTCGGCAATGCTAAATTTAGTTAATTAACTGAAATATAAAGACTTACCCACCATAAGCGGTTAAGTTTTAAGATGCCTTTATAGTAATTTCTTAACTAGGCTATTTTTTAAATTGTGGGTAAAGCACCACCGTCTACTGAATAATTAGTACCGGTAATATACTTTGCCTCCGATGATACCAAAAAGGCTACAAGGTTAGCAATTTCTTCAGGCTCTGCCATCCTCCCTACCGGAACTCCTACTTTGTGCATGACAGCTTGAAAAGCTTCATCAACGGTACTATTTGACGACTTCGCTATAGTTTCAATGAAATCCAGCATTAACGGTGTTTTGACTACACCCGGTGAAACTACATTTACACGTATGCCTTTTGGGCCTAATTCATTCGCTAATGCTTTGCTATAAGCATTTAAGGCTGCTTTTGCTGAAGAATAAGACATGGTCATCTCCCAAATCGGCTGTTTTGAGGCACCCGTAGAAATATTGATGATTACACCTCTTTTTTGTTTAATCATGGCAGGCACTAGTGATTTATTAATGCGGGTTACCGACAAAAAATTTAATTGCCAGTCATTATACCAATGTTCGTCCGAAAGGGTTTCGAAACCACCACCCGGACTCAAGTTAGCGCCTGCGTTATTAACGATACTATCTATTCTTCCATATTTTCCCAGAATTTCCTTAGCAATAGCTTCTGCGTTTTTAGGTTGAGTGAGGTCAGCTGCGATGAAGTGATGTCCGTTTGGATTTTCTTCAGGTGCAGTTCGTGCAGTGACCACTACTTGAGCACCTCTACTACTTAATTTATCGGCAATGGCCTTGCCAATGCCTTTTGTTCCTCCTGTTACTAAAGCAACCTGACCTTTTAATGTTGTATCCATTGTGTTGATCAAAAATGAGTTGCAAAGTAAAATTCAATACTTTACTTTTGAAAGTAGTAACACTTTTGTACAGTAATAACAGAAAGTAAAGTCTTAAACAAAGTCAACTAGTTATGGCTGATAAAAACTATAAAAAAAATGATGAACGATGTGCACTTCAGGAAATTTTGGGTGTAATCGGGGGAAAATGGTCTATGTCGATTATCTATGCTTTGTTCACTGGCAAGAAGCGCTTCAGCGAATTAGAGCGACTTGTGCCCAACATTAATACCCGAATGTTGGTCAAGGAATTGAAGAATATGGAAACAAATGGGATTGTCACTAGAAAGGTTTTTGCCACCGTTCCGCCTACTGTAGAATATACTTTGACTACGAAAGGTGAAAAATTAGAGCCAATCATTAATGAATTATATAAGTGGGGACTTGAATACGTTGGCTGACAATTTTATAACTGTCCTATTCCTATTTATTAACCGTTTCATAAAACACCCCATTTCAGAAGCAGATGAATGAAATTACCTTCGTCTCATTCAGGAGCGTTTTTCGAGACGGCTAAGCTGACATTCCTTGCCCGCCAAGGTCGTGACCCACACAATAAAACGATTTTATGTCAACTGCTGACAAAAATGCCGGGCCAGGGTTTTCCTGGCTTACGATAAACGGCTCTTTTGAAAAAACACGTTGGTATCCATCGGGCCACGCTATAATCCCAGCTTGCTTAAAAACGATTCCCGATACGTGTCGGCAATGGGGATTTCCTGTTGCTGGATAAAGACCCGGTTTCCCTCAATGTGATGGATCATCGATTTATTAACCAGGAAGGATCGATGAACCCGGATAAATGGATCAGCGGGTAATAAGGCCATCAAGGCCGAGAAAGCTAGTTTGGGTAAAAAGGTGGATGTTACCGTAACTACTTTCGTATAGTTACCCTGCGCTTCAATATACAGACAGTCCTCATGCGCTATCCGGTAAATCTTGCCATCTGCCTTGATAAAAAAATAGGCTTGTTGAGCTAGCGTCTGGTTTTCAGAAATGGGTTTTGGGCCTTCCTGAAGTCTCTCCTTCGCCTTATCTACGGCTACAATAAAACGCTCCAGCGAAAAGGGTTTGAGTAGATAATCACAGGCGGCCAGATCAAACGCCGTAACGGCATACTCTTCATAAGCCGTGGTAAAGATTACCTGAGGTGGCTGTTTCAAGGTATTGACAAAGCTGATCCCGTTCAGGACAGGCATATGAATGTCCAGAAAGATCAGATCGATCAATTGGTGGGCTAAAATTGCTTTGGCTTCCAGCGCCTGACCGCATTCAGCAACAATGTGTAGCTCCGGCAGATGATTACAATAGTTGCGAATGATGGTTCTGGCAACGGGTTCATCATCGACGATCAGGCACTTGATCATGGTGTTTGTGTTTTAGTTTTAGCCGCAACTTAATCCTATATACATCATTCATAGCTTCCTGTTTCAGTTCATAATCTGGTCCGTACAAGAGCTCAAGCCGCCTAATTGTATTCGCTAGTCCAATACCTGAGCTTTCGTCCAGGAGTCGATCGCTTTGGGCTTCAGCTTGATACGAATTGCTCACAACAAAACAGATAAAGGTATCGGAAATGTGTAGCGAGATCGTTACCTGAATTTGTGGCACCAACGTGTTTTTGGCATGCTTAAATGCATTTTCAACAAACACGATCAGGACCATTGGGGCAATCTGAATCGTTGGCGCAATCGCTGGTTCAATATCCATTTGGAGCACAAGTCGGTCGCTGATCCGAATTTGCTCAAAGTCAATGTAATTTCGAATATAATCTACCTCCTCCCGCAAGGGGACGAATGGTTTTTTCGCGCTGTACACCGAATACCGTAAGAGGTTGGATAGCTTTAACAGTAAGGCCGGTATCCGTTCATGCTCCTCGATCGAAATGCCGTATAGATTATTGAGCACATTGAACAAAAAATGCGGGCTTAACTGCGCTTGCAGTACATTAAACTCGCTTTGCTTTTGCTCGGCTTTGATCTGGGCTTCCTGCACTTCCTTTTGGACCGTCGCCCGGATCAGTTTCAAAAACATACCCATAATCAGACCAATCAGGAAAAAGGGCATCATGGCAATGCCGAGTTCCCACAATTCCGCAAATGGATGATTGAATACATACCGGACCACTAACCACTTGAGTGTAAGTAATCCAAGGCTCGCCAGCAATGTATAGCTGATGAAATAAACCAGCTTCTGACCCAGATACCACCGACCAAACAGCCAGCGTCCTGTATAAATACTAAGCAGGAAGAATAGACAATCAATAGCGGTCGACCAGTCATTCTCAAATCGATACCCCTGTAGAGCCAGCAAATATGCCCCTATTCCTAAACCAGCCAGAACACTGATTGAGAAAATGAGGTGCAAGGTCAGCTTGTTTCCGCTGATGAGCTGCTGAACAGTTTTCATGGATCAAAGATCGATGAATCGGATTATCAAAAAAGTTCAGGGGACCACTCTGCCCGTTTGGGGGATGAACAGCGACAAAGTAGTGTCGAAGCGGCTTATATACGGAAAAAACCATTCCAAATTCCACTTTCTGCTATCCATCCCCAATTCTTGAGGTCATCCAGCGGTTCGTCGAGGTTTGAGCGGAATTTTCACGAACACGCTAGCCTTATGAACCGCTTTTTTTGGTTGTTGCTACTCTTCATACAAGTAATCTCTCCTACGCCGAGTTACGCTCAATTGGCTCTCGGAAAGATTAGTGGAATTATCCGCGATGCGCAAAATAGAGCACTTCGCGGAGCTACCATCCTCCTTCAACCTAAGCAGGATTCTTCGTCAACGAAAGCTGTTCTCTCCGATACTGACGGCGCGTTTAGCTTTAAGAATCTGCTACCGGGCGACTATGTGCTACGCTGTTCCTACGTTGGTTTTCAGCTTTATCAAAGTGGCATGCTTTCTATTACAGCATCTCAGCCAACCCTGCGTCTGCCCATTATTGTGCTTCAATCTTCCGCTCCAAAAGCCTTAAACGAGGTGGTTGTCACGGCTAAAAAGCCTTTAATTGAACAGAAGATAGATCGGCTTGTTGTCAACGTAGATGCGATGCTTACCGCAGCGGGCAGTCATGCGCTGGATGTATTAGCGAAAAGTCCTGGTGTGATGATTGGCTCGAATGACGATATCAGTTTGAATGGCAAACGGAATGTACTGGTGCTGATCGATGATCGACCGACCTATATGTCGGCGCAGGATCTGGCTAACTACTTGCGATCCTTGCCGGGCGGCTTGCTGGACAAGGTCGAACTAATCAGTAATCCTCCCGCACGGTATGATGCCGCTGGGGGAGCTATCATCAATATTGTCCTGAAAAAAAACCGGGCTGCTGGATTCAATGGGAGTCTCAATCTGGGGTATAACCAAGGCGTGTACGGGCGGCATAACCACGCCATCCAGTTGAATTACCGTACGAAACGATTTAATCTCTTTACCAACAGCAGCTACAGCCTTGATCGGAATTTCAGCGACGAAACCTATAGCCGCTATTTTTATTCGGACGCTGGACCGCTTCAGTCGACCATCCAGCAAACCAGCCGTTCCACCTATACCTCAAACGGCTGGAACGGTCGGATCGGTATGGATTATTTTGCATCGCCTAAAACCACTGTCGGCATCCTGTTTTCGGGCTCTACTCGGCCAAGAACTGACCGACTTGATTACACCAGTGACCAATCCGATGGCTTGATGCAACTGGATTCGATCGCGAGAGGGTATACCGATGGCCGCTACCAGTCTACCAATACCGGAATCAATGTGAACCTGACTCATAAAGTTGACAGTACGGGTCAACTCTTGACCGCCAATGTAGACTACTTGACATTTCAGAATAATACGACCCAAATTTCACCCATTGACACCTATAGACCAGATGGTCAGTTGATCAGCACGCAAAGTCGGCTCTTTATGATTCCCTCGACAGTTCGGATTTACGCGGGTAAACTGGATTATACGCGCCCTCTGGCCCATAAAGCCGAATTTAGCGCGGGCCTAAAATCAAGCTATGTGCTTACAGATACGGAATCGGATTGGTTTAATCAGACGGACAATGGTCTCAGGCAGGATTACGGAAAAAGTAATCATTTTCGATACGCTGAAAATATTACTGCCGCCTATATTAACCTGAAAAAGGAGTGGGCACGCTGGAGTGTACAAAGTGGCCTGCGTCTGGAAAATACGCAATCAATCGGGCATCAACTCGCCAATCCGACTACGGTGGATTCTACATTTCACCGCAACTATACCTGGTTGTTTCCGTCGCTGTATCTGTCCTATAAACTTGATAAAGCTGGCAATAACACGCTCGTCATGAGCTACAGTAAACGGATTCGTCGGCCCGGTTATCAGCAGCTAAACCCCTTTCTGTTTTTTCGGGATCGGTATTCGTATTCAGGGGGTAATCCGAACCTGATTTCTGGCTCTGGCCAGTCGATTGATCTTCGCTATACCTACAAGCATCATCTGGGCGTGACGTTAACCTACAGCTGGGATAAAGATGGCATCCAACCCATTACGAAAGTTGCTGGTGAGCAGTTCATTACTCGATTCCAGAACTTTAGTCAGAGTCGATCCATCGGCATCATCCCGAACGTATCGATTTCGCCCACCCTCTGGTGGACGTGCAACATCAACGCCGTTTTGTTAGCCATCCAGAATCAGGGCCATGCTAATGGCGTATCCATTGACCAATCCACGAACCTTCACGAAGTCGAAACGGTCAATCAATTTACGTTGGGCAAAACCTGGAGTGCCGAATTGACTGGCTTTTTCCCCGGTCGTCAATTCTTTGCCCAATCCCAAAGTGGTTCGATTTACAACATTAGTGTGGGTCTTCAGAAAACCATTATCCAGGGGCAGGGAACGATGCGTTTGAATATAAATGACCTCTTTTATACGATGATCGTGCATGGCCAAACCGTCGCCCTGAATCAGGTTTCAGCGTTCTATACCCGGCAAAGTGATACGCGCCGTGTAGGACTCTCGTTCACTTACCGTTTCGGCAAAGAGGCAAACGCCCGGAAACGAAATACTGTAGGTAGTGCCGAAGATGAGAAATTGCGGACGAATTAAATGACTTGACTTGATACTTTCTCAGTTTATCCCTCGCTGGTTGATAGTCTTTTTAAACGCCCGATTCTTAAGATAAGGACACTTAATGCCGTGACAAATTCTTTCGCAATAAGATAAAGTCTTATAAAGTTATCTCACGAATCAAACTCAAAATCTCACATTTTAATTGAGTTTGTGAGGCCGATTTTGCTTCCAAATGACGAATTTAATAGTCCACCACTGGGTCTTTCTTTCTAGGTTCACCTGAATTTCAATCTAATTTTCTATCAAACAAAATGCCCTTCTTCTCATTGAGGAAGGGCATTTTGTTTGATAGGCACTAAATGCACCTACGACTTTTTGGTAGTCTTTTTTGTTGTCGATTTTTTAGTTGTAGTCTTTTTTGTTGTCGATTTTTTAGCACCCCCGTCGAGCGAATTAATCCACTTAGCCAGTTTAAGAGCATCTTCCTTCGGCACCTGCTTCATAGGAGCCATTGGAGGATAACCCGGCCAGTGAGCTGGATTAGGGTTGTAAATCAGGTTTACGATTTCCTCGTCAGAATAATTCTTCTTAGCCACATCTGCGTAAGCAGGGCCCACTAGCTTCTGGTTGGGGCGATGGCAAGCAATACACGTGTATTTGCTCATCAGGGCATTCATGTCCGCAGGAATATCGGATGGAGCCTGAGCATTTACGTCAACTGAAGCCAGGGCTAAAGCAGCCGTAGCAAGGAGAAATCCAAACGATTTTTTCATGAGAATCGGGTAAGCAATAATTGAACAGTTCAAATTAATAACAGGCTATAGGCCAACCCCACAAAATTAGACGGTTCCGGCATATAACCCAATTTTGGTTTTGCTTTTCCTACTAAACCAATCGTTAGACAATTGATTCTGAAAAACGTTTAATCTTTGCCAAAACAAAATTCAAATGATGCCCCTCGACCGCTTCTCTGGCCACGCCAATCTGTATGCCCAATACCGGATCGATTACCCCAACGATCTGTATGATTATGTGCTATCGTTTGTCAACTCCCGACAGGCGGCCTGGGATTGTGCTACCGGAAACGGTCAGGTAGCCAGTGTGCTGGCCAACTGGTTCGAGCGGGTCGATGCCACCGATATTAGCGAAAAACAGTTGCTGCTGGCTCCCAAAAAGCCAAACATTGTTTACCAGCCAGGCCCAGCCGAGCAAACACCCTTTGCCAATCAGTCGTTCGATTTGATAACGGTAGCCCAGGCACTTCACTGGTTCGATGTCGATGCATTTCATGCCGAAGTTCGCCGGGTAGCTAAACCGGGAGCCATAATTGCCGAATGGGGATACGGACTAGTCCAAATTGGCGCTGATCTTGATCCGGTTTTAATTGATTTTTACCGAAATTGGATTGGCCCCTACTGGGACCCGCAACGCGCTCACATCGACAACGCGTATGCATCGCTGCCCTTTCCGTTCAGTAATGCTGCCTATAAAATGTTCAGCATTTACCGACGGTGGTCACTCGACCGTTTTCTGAATTATTTGCGAACATGGTCGGCCGTTCGTCAGTACATCCACGAAAACGAAGAAGACCCAGTAGCCGACCTTGAGCCCAGGCTCCGACAAACCTGGCCCGACGAGCGCGACATCCAATTTCCCGTGTTTTTACGAATCGGACGGGTAGGTTAATTGAGTGAATTAGTGATTGAGTGAATAATACGGCGACTTATGAGCATTCGCTCAATCACTAATTCACTCAATTAATTTTCTAGAAGCTAATCGTAGCCGACGCTTTCAGGGCAAATGGGCTGATCGGAATACCATTGTGACCGCCGTCCAGGTAGGTAAGCCGATGAATGGCCTGAATCCGGATAAGCTTGAAAATATTTTCGATACCATACCCCACTTCCACATAAGGAGTTGCTCCGTTGAGTGCGCCAAAATGAATAGGACGCATTCCGCCGGGCAATGGCTTGAAGGTTTCAACGTCCTGATTCTCTTTCGACATACTCCCCCAGAGCGCATCGACATTGACTACCAATCGCCAGTTGAGTTTTCGGATTCCGGGCAATCGATTAAACAGCAGTCCCTCGAACCGATGCTGAACATGAATTGCGACAAACCGATCGCTTACGAATTCGTAAAACTGCATTCGGTTAAAGGTATTGTAGGTAAGCAGCGGAGTTGGATTACCGATGTGCGGAAACAGCAACGGAGCCGGTAAGACAGAGGGTATGAACCCAGCCGATAGCAGGTAGGTCATTCGCCCCAATGGGCCAATCCGAAGCGACTGCTGAGCCCGCAGCGTAAGCCGGTCGTAATTGTAATCGCCCCCGAGCGATTTTAATCCGCGAGTATAACGGATTGTCAATACCGGAGCCCGTTTGGTACCCAGTGTAATCCGGTCATTTCCGTCCATAATGTATTTTTCTTTCCGCGCCAGTCGGGCTTCGATTGACCAGTAGGTATCGTAAATATCAGATCGTAAAGGCGACAAATCGCCCATATCGGGATTAATCCGGTAGTGGAAAGGGAAAATAGGATCGAATGTCCGGCTCCCTAACGAAGCTGTTAGCATGATGCCCCGAACAGGTTCGCTGCGGAAAAATAACTCTTTCTGCATACTACGGTAGGCTCCCCGATACCGTCCAAACCGGCTCAAAGCATAAAATATGCGGTTACCCCCAATTAGTTCGGGAGTTAGCCCCAACCGTTCCAGATCATTCGCAATCCGAACGCCAGCCACCGTCCAGTGCTGCCGCGAAAACAGATAATTCAGTTCGGCACCGTATTTAAAACGGCGGTCGTAGGTACCATAGGCCAGGTAGCCTTTAAAAATCCAGTTTCGACTAAACTGATCGTTTGTTTTGAAACCGATCCGGGTCCGAAGCCCCTCAACAGTATTGATAGCAAACAAATACGGATAAGGACCAATATCGATACCACCAAGTTTATAGAACCCCGTAACCAGCACCTGACCGATACCTTCGGCCGTTTTAACGGCAGGCACAGACCGTAATTTGTCGATGATTTGCCGGGCTTTGAGGTCATCTTTATTGAGTGAATCCGATCCGGCCAGGGTTCCCTGAACCATGTGCCAATAGGCTTCGTTGGGGGTAGCCACGGTGTCGCTGGGCTCAATTGGCTGCTCATAAAACATAAGCGGATGCGGTCGATTGACGATTACATTACTGCTGCGAAGAACAACTTCGGCCCGTAACCCCAAAGACTGTTTACCTACCCCTGTCAGATCGGCCATGAGCCGGAGCGTAACCGGTATCCAGCCAGCCGTTCCCATTGATCCGGACGTTGTATCGATGGTTGGCTCAAGTTCCTGCTCAATAGTTAAACCTCTGACGTAGTTCAAATTGGCATCGTCGCCAATTCGGGCTTCAATCTGGCATAAAGCAAAAGAGGTGGTATCGATCCAGGCTTTTCCGATAAAAACAAGATCTTCTTTACGCTTGGGATCAAACTGAATTTCATAACAGATATGGTCGCCAATTTGCGTAGTATCGGCCAGAAAAAACTCGTACCAGTTTTTCCAGTTATCGCCAATAGGCGATGCAAAGTCTTTACCCAGAATTGGAATATAATTGTCGTAAAAATTCTGACTGACCAGATTGGTCCCCCCCAGTAGCTGTGAACTCAATCCGGCATCATCGACGGATACGCCCTTAATTCGGGTTTTACGAACATCTTCACGTTTTCGCTGCGGGCTTTCCCGATAATAATACCGCGACACCGATTCCGATACAAGAATTGGAAGTAAGCGATGTCCATCACGATCGATAATGGAGTCGTGTTTACTCATGGCTTCGTTGATCCGCTTGATCAGCGGGTTTCGGCGCATTCGGTCCGAAACATGGCTCAGAGCAATCTGTGTTTTAACATAGTTGTCACTTTCGTAGGCCGATAACCGCTTTCGATCGTTCATATCGCGATTTTTGCGAACCTGCCGAAGCACCCGAAAAGCCGGGTTTTCGCCTGCCCGAACCGTTACCTCCTGAAGCGATTTGCCTCCCGGCACTAGTTTAACATCCACAGCCTGCGATGTTCGCTCCCGGTCAATAAACTGGCGTTGTGTAAGATAGCCAAGCGAACTAACCACGATCGAATCTGAAAGAATCTTGGCATTGATTACATACCGCCCACGCTCATCAGCCAAGGCACCAACCTTACGGCCTACCAGGGCTACACTGGCAAAAGGTACAGGGTCGCCTGTACGCGCATCAGTGACCAACCCAGTGACTGTATACATCGTCTGGGCACCAACCTGGTAGCTGCTCAACAGTAAGTAAAAACAGCAAATTAATTTAAGTAATTTCTGAAGAGGGTTCATACGTATAATTACGGTTGGCGAAGTTACAAAAAACTCACCAATTCAGATTTATACATATCTCTGAAATGTCACAAATAAGTCCTTAACTGTTAAAAGCTTACTACTAACCGGAAACACGGTTTTAGCCAACCAGCCATATTCGATCGGCATCGGCCCCCTGTTCGGTCCATTCTACTAATACTCGTTGCGATTCGAGTGTATTGACACGCTTGCCTGTATAATCTGGTTTTATGGGCAAATCGCGGTTATAACGCCGGTCAATTAGTACGAGCAACTCCACTTTCTGAGGTCTGCCAAAGGCGGTCATGGCATCGAGCGCAGCGCGTACCATTCGGCCCGTAGCCAGCACATCGTCTACTAAAATGACCCGTTTGTTCTCAATAATAAACGGCACATGGGTTGCATTCGGGCGTAGGGGAGAATCGCGTCTTCGAAAATCGTCCCGGTAGAAGGTTGCATCTAAATAACCTAATGGAACGTCATAGCCCAAAGTACGATTGAGTTCGCGTCCGACGCGCTCAGCAAAGTAAATACCACGAGGCTGGAGGCCAAGAATAACGGTATCGGCAAAATCCTGATGATTTTCGATCAGTTGCTGTGCCAGACGGCTGATCACGATTTCGAGCAGCGGACTGGAAAGAATCAGGCGTTGTTGGTTCATTCCGTAAAAATAGGAGGTTACAATTAGATTCGTGATCTTCGCTTTGCGGTAGGCAGGAATCATCGGCATAAATCCTGTACGATCAGCACTTTAGTTCTCCAATAAAAGCGGCAGAGCTGTTGCCAGCCATCAAGCGCAGTCGAGCTGCTTCACCTATTTCAAATGTGCTAAGCTGAACATGAAGGCAAGAGCAGCTATCCTGTTAACTGTAGTACTGGTACTCGTTGCCGGTACTGGTTCGGCCCAGAACCTAACGGGTTTCTGGCTTGGCATAGCCTCTTCCGACAATTCGGCCGATGCTCCCGTTAGTTACGCTATGAGCATTACGCAAACAGGCACATCTATTCGGGGCATTACCCAAACAGCCGCTATTGGCACATCATTTGGCGAAACAGCCGCTCTCTCGGGAGATCTTATGGCCGCATCGATTACGTTTGGCGAAACCTCCCAGAATGGTGCACTCAAAACCACCTGTTTCTGGAAAGGCAATCTGAGTTATCATTCTACTACCGAAAGTTTAACCGGCACCTATGAATCAATTAGCAATGGCAGCGCCTGTACTCAACAACACAAGGGCACTATAGAGCTATACCGCATTACTTTGCAGCCCGACAGTGTTTTTTGTAAAGACAGTCCGGTTAATGCTACTGTTACCGGGAAAAACATTCGGTGGTACACCACAGCCTTCCGCTCCAATTTACTTGCCACCGGCAATACGTTTACCCCGCAAATCAGCCAAACTACTACTTTTTACATAACGCAAACCCTCAACCAGATTGAGAGTCCTGCCATACCGATCACGATCAGGATTGAGGCTCCATCATTCAAAATCAATACTATTCCGGCGGGTTGTGGCCGAACCAGTGGTTCCATTACCGTTGTGGGCGCTCATGCAGCCAACTGGCAGTATAATCTGAATAATAATATCCTGCAGGCAGATTCTACCTTTGCGGGGCTAATTCCCGGAAACTATGTGGTTAGCATCCGAACAGCGGCCGGTTGCCATGCAGAACAGCCCGTTACACTCACCTTTGAAGAAGGACCAACTGTCAGTAATGTAACCGTAACGCCACCCCATTGCGCTTCGGCCAATGGCCAGGTTGTTGTTGAAGCCAGTGGAGGCAAATCACCGCTAATGTATTCTATCGATTATGGCAATACCTTTCAGACAAATCCGGTTTTTGAGCACTTATCGGCACAAGCCTATACGGTTCGAACGCGCGATGCCAACGGCTGCGAAGTGAATAAAGCCGTTAGCCTGCCCGCCCCTAATCTGATGAATATTACAAATCTGTCTGTTCTACCAACCACCTGTGGGCAAAATAACGGGCAGTTTACGATAACTATTGGCGGTATTCAACCTATCCAGTATAGCATCGACAATCAGCATTTTCAGAACAGCAATGTCTTTACTGACCTAAAAGCAGACAACTACCTGCTAACCGCAAAAGATGGTGGCGGCTGCACACTCACCCAGCCGATTCGTATAGCACCCAGTTCGGGGCCTCAGGTTGCCACAACCGAAATTGAACCGGAAGCCTGTGGGCAACGGAATGGAGTAGTTCATCTAACTCTCAAACCACCTGCCGATAGCATTTACCTGTCTATCGACGGTGTCACCTTCGGTCCGGCGACTATGTTTTCAGGTCTAGAGGCAGGTAGTTATACCATTTACATTAAAGACAGCCATGCATGTCTGGTTTCAGAACTTGTGCAGGTTCCATCAAACTGCCCAAATCTGCTCTCTCTTCCAACCGCTTTTTCGCCCAATGCCGACCGGCAGAATGACGAACTACGAGTCTTTTTTCGTTTTACATCGATTCTGGTCATGCAGTTTACAGTTTATGACCGGTGGGGCACAGTGATCTATAATCGTGCTAATTTTGTGCTGGCAAATGGCGAATCGGTCTGGGATGGTTACCTGAGTGGCTCTTTGGCTCCCGCTGGTATTTATTTGTATCGGTTAAGCTGCGAGTTTCCAGATGGCACTCAAACAACGATTCGCCAACCTGTATCACTTTTGCGTTAACTCCGAATGAAATTTCTGATTGTTGGCCTTGGAAACATCGGCCCTGAATATGCCCTCACTCGTCATAATGTAGGCTTTATGGTTCTCGACCGTATGGCGGCCCAATACGGGTTCGAATTCAGTATGACTCGTTTAGCCTATACGGCCAAATGGCAGCATAAAGGCAAGCAGCTTTTTTTTGTGAAACCCACCACCTACATGAATCTCAGTGGCCGGGCTGTGCTTTACTACATGAAGCAGGAAAAAATTCCCATTGAAAATCTGCTGATTGTTACCGATGATAAGGATTTGCCTTTTGGCAAGTTGCGACTCAAACCCAAGGGCTCGCCGGGTGGACACAACGGATTACGCAATATTGACGAAGTTCTTAACACGCAGGAATACGCCCGATTGCGGTTCGGAATTGGCAATAATTTTTCGAAAGGCAGGCAGGTTGATTTTGTTTTGGGTGAGTTTCCAGAAGAGGAATTGATCCAATTACCTGATCATTTGGACCGCGCTGGCAGCTTTATCCTTGCATTTTGTACTATGGGAATACAATTTGCTATGAACAATTACAACCAATAGTATAAACTTTTAAAGAATTTTGCATTTTTCCAAAAGAACATTTTATACAAATCAAACGACTTTATTACAAAATATTATTCCGTTTCAATCAAAAAAAATTCACCATTATCAACAATTTACAATTTAAACCGCATTAGATTCGGAATATTATTCCGAAACACACCCAATACATGTTTTGCACTTTCAGAACTTCTACGGACATTTGTGCGTTGATTAACTGAAACGAAAATAGAACAAAACAATGAAATCGCGTGTTATCTTTGCGTCGTTAGTTCTTGGATTAGGATTGATGACTTTTAAGGCAGACGCGGCTACCACCACCAATACTGATGATAGCCCGGCAGCCACCAAGCCGGCAAGTGCAATGCTGGTAAACGGTTCGGAAAAGCAATTTGCTTCTTACTTCGAACAACACGTTACCAAGTTCGTGCGCAACACCAATTGGCAAAACTTTATGAGCGTTGTTTCGCTTTATAATCAGAACCCGGCCGCTGTGCTGACTATCAGCCCTGCCGACCGCGCTAAGTTTAACGAAGCAGCTGCTCAGGTAAATAATCAACTGGCAAAGCAACACAATGCCGAAGCCAGTCGCTGGATGGGCCAGGCCAACCACACGGCCCGGATGATCAACTTCCTTTGGGATTTGAATCAGTCTCTTAGCGAACACTCTGACATTCAGTAATTTAAATCAAATACTGATTTAGTCGAGTATTTGGAACAGAAAAGGGTAAAAGTTAGTTTTTCATGTAGAAAAGGTTAAGGGTTTAGGAATAGTCAGTATAAGGTTCTCTGCAAAGATCAGGGAACCTTATCTTTTTTATAGCCTGCTCCACGTTGCAACAGCGCGTTGATGACATGAGCAATTGACTGACTCTTCACCACCGAATAGAACATAATTTGGTAAATCTAAAAATGCCTCTGTATATTACCGGCAGCTATTGGCTAAAAGCCAACTTTCTTTTGCAGAAGGCTTTCGCGTTTTCTTAACCTAAACTAGAGTTTCATAACAATCCGTAACAGGCTGGGTATTCTCAACTGTTACGGTTGTTTTTCTGATTTTTCTCCATCGGCTCCGCTGTCTTTTCCTGCTTTCAACATTCTTTTATCTGAAGGCTCTTGTAGAGTTTTTAAACTACAGTTTCCTATCCACTCAATAGCCTATGTATGTTACCAACATAGGAAAACAACGTCATAATACAAAAGGCATTCTTGGGAAGAAAGGTCAATTAAACCGTTGATCAAAACACAGCTATATTGATTTAGTTAACCTGGTACATACCTGTGTTACACCTGCTACCCATCTGGTAAGATAGTTTATTTTATGTATGCCTAATGCTTGCTACCAGCTTTACTCCAACCTCATGAAAAACCTATTCTTTCTGCTCATTGCGTTTTCGGTTGTATTATCATCGGTTGCTCAATCGGTTGTATTTGTAACAGTTACAGGATCGGGCAGTGGCTCGGGTAGTTCCTGGGCTAATTCGCTGCCTGGTACGGAACTGGCAAATCGGGTGTCCACAGCTACTTCAGGCAGCCAGTTTTGGGTAGCTGCCGGTATCTATAAACCCACAGTAACAACCAATCGGATGGCCTCATTCAGCATTGCATCGGGGGTTTCGGTTTTTGGAGGTTTTTCAGGAACAGAAACGCAATTGGACCAGCGAAACTACTTCCTGAACAAAACCATTCTATCGGGCGATATAGGACTTCCTTTCGACTCTACCGACCACTCATCGTTACCCGCATCCCAGGCCGACAACTCATACCATGTTGTTTATTTTCAGGATGTTGACAATAATACTCAGCTTAATGGCCTGACTGTGAGCGGTGGGGTAGCCAACCTGGCTAACGGCCCTACATCCTATTTACTAGGCGAAGGAGTTCAGGCGAATGATATTGGAAAAACAGGGGGAGGAATTCATAATGTCAGCGTAACAAAATGCAGTACACCCACCATCATCAATTGCACAATTGAGCAAAACAGGGCCAGTTTTGGCAGTGGTTTCTATAGTAGCGGCCTTGCCTGTAGCTCAGCTCCTCAGTGTCGTATAGTCAACTGTGTGTTCCGGGCAAACGAATCGTTCGATTTGGGAAGTGGCGGAGGTATATACATCGGTTCCATGAGCAATACACTCATTCAGGGATGCGTTTTTGCCGATAACCGCTCCTTTTGGGGAGGAGGTATTTTTGTGTTTAACTGCAATCCGCAACTGATTAATTGCCTATTCAATAACAATCGGGCCGGTTTCAACAGTGGCGGCAGTGGTGGCGGAACGTTCATTGATGCTTTCAATGAACAAAGTAGCCCGTCGTTTTATAACTGCCTCTTTACTGGCAACCAGGCAACGGGTGGCGGAGCCGTTTTTAATGGTTCGTTTTTCAACGGCACCAGCAATCCCGAATTCGTAAACTGTAGTTTTACCCAAAATATAGCCTCGTCCTATTCGGGTGGAGCTATTGCCATTCAGGATAGTGTCTATAGTGATGGGTATAACAAAACCAGCAGTGCCAATCTGCCCCATCCCGGCTTCAGAAATTGTATTATCTGGAACAATACATCCTATAGAAACGAATCCATATCGTTTGGTTTCAACGCATATCCTGCTATCCGAAACACCATTGTGGGTGGTAATTTTCTCACTCAGGATTATGTAAACGCTCCGTCAAGCTACAATGCCGGAAACAACCTCAATACCGATCCTCTCTTTGCCGATCCAACAGACGGCAATTTTCGATTAAGTCGTCAGAGCCCGGCGGTCAATGCTGGTGATCCGGACACGTCGGGGCTACCCGCAACCGATTTGGTTGGGCAGGCTCGCATTCAGGACGGCCGGATCGATCTGGGAGCGTATGAATTACCAGCATGTGTACCCTCCCGCTGCGTTCCGGTGGTTATTCAACGAGTCAGATAAGCGCCAATGCAATACAGCCGACACTCAACAGACGCCCTTATGAGTCAATGCAATAACTCAAACCGGTTCATTATCTTTGCCTTCGGCATGGTTGCGTAAGTAGCACGCGTCGGTGTGCTTTTTCGGTATAACCGCTCCTTCATTGGCCCATCGACACACATGAATATCCTTCTTCTTAAAGTGACGCTTATGCCGAGCGTTATTGCACTGGTTACGCTGGCAATTCGCAGGTGGGGAAACAAAATAGGCGGCTTAATTGGAAGTATGCCCTGGACAGCCGGGCCTATTCTCCTCTTTTTTATTCTCGAACAAGGTAAATCATTCGGTATTCTGGCCATTCAGGGAACGATGACGGGCATTCTGGCCTTAATCAGTTTTTGCTTCTGCTATTGTTATTACTGCCGACAGCGAGGCTGGTTGCCCACCCTGCTGCTGTCGTATGGCGTTTATACCCTTACGGCTCTTTTTTTCAATTACCTTCAACTCAATTTAGTCGTTAGCTACGGACTCGTTATTGGGTGTGTACTTCTGACTCTACGCTATTTTCCTAAACCAACGGCCCTCCCAAACAGCGGACGGCGTTTACGGTTCGAGATTCCGATCCGCATGTTGGTTACAACTCTATTTGTACTGGTTGTAACAGGACTGGCCAGCATTCTGGGGCCAAACTGGAGTGGTATTCTGACGCCATTTCCAATTATGACATCGATCCTGGCTATTTTTTCGCATATTCTTCAGGGCGGCAATGCTACCATTACAACCCTGCGAGGGCTAGTGATCGGGTTATTGGGGTTTACAACCTTTCTGTTTTTGCAAGCCTTTCTGCTCCGCGAATTTTCAGTTCCTCTTGCTTTTGGAATTGCCTTTCTGGTCAATACGGCGATTAATCTGATTGCTGGCCGAATCTGGTAAGCCTAACAGATATAGACGGGAACGAATAAAGCCTAAAGCAAAAAAGATCTGGCCCGGATTAGCTTCGTTTTACTATACGTCTATTTAATCCCCCAATATTGTAGAAAATATTACCCAGCCCCATCAACTACACTTTCAAATAGAATGGGTATAAGCGCAGAAGTTAAAAGAATATAAAAAGAAAATAGTGTTCTCTATTGGGTTTAAACACCCTATTTTCTCGACTAAGTACATACCATTTCGATGTTTGTACATGGATTCTAAAAAACAGACACTACTGAGTATTATTCCCTGGCAAGCGTTTTGTGTTTTAGGAGTTTATCCCACTAGCCTTCTCTGTTCAAAGAGAAATCAATAGACACGAACATAATTTCGCTCATGCGACAGGTACTGGTTATTACAGGAGTAGTTGTTGGTTGCATAATTTGCCTGGCAGGATACTTATTGGCACTAGCTGACTGGGTAGATGACTTTAAAACAGGCACTTACGCGACCAATGAAGCGGAAGCTCTACTCGAAACGGGAGCAATTGTACTGTATACGTACGCCGGATTCGACTTCTTCAAAAAACGAATGGCTCACTGATATATCGCTGGTCGACAAAAAAACGACCTAATTCATCCATAGGCCGTTACAATTCTTTACAATTCCAGTCTACATCATTTAAGTACATATAACTAACACCATTCACTTTTAACGTCATTGACAGACACAGACAATGGGGCAGACAATCAAAATTCCAGGTATTTCCAAGCCAATTCCCGTAGAACAGATC
This sequence comes from Spirosoma sp. SC4-14, assembly GCF_037201965.1. Taxonomy (NCBI): domain Bacteria; kingdom Pseudomonadati; phylum Bacteroidota; class Cytophagia; order Cytophagales; family Cytophagaceae; genus Spirosoma; species Spirosoma sp. SC4-14. The sequence goes on from NZ_CP147518.1 coordinate 6,431,838, forward strand.
ACGCACTTCGAAGGCTATGGCAACTATACCCGAGTCTATTGTCAGGGAGCTAAAAATCCGATTGTAGCGACTCAAACCCTGAAACTGTTCGAAGATCAGTTACCCGATTTTCTGAGAGCAAACAAATCAACGTTAATCAATCATCGACATATAAAAAGTGTCGATCGTTTAACAGGTCGGTCGATGGAGTTGATGCTCGACAACAATTCATCGGTTGTAGTGGCGCGTAGACGCGTTCAGCAAATACGGGTCAAATTAGCCTCGCTCAGAGCGCAGTCGCGGCTATCTATCCGAGTAGAGCCCACTCCCACTCTTTCAGGCCATTATTTCCTCTCTAGTCTGAGTTAACTCGGCCTGCACAGCTCTCGCAAAAGCCACCTTATCCGCTTTACGGTACTGTTCAACGCATAGAGCACCCGACTCGGGCCTGAACTCGGCGGCTACCTGCAAACAAGCTGCCCAGAGTTCAGGATTCATAAGAATTTTATACTGGCGGATGGGCGTATCGGCACCAAACCAAAGCCCAATAATGTTGCTGATCGTTACTTTCAGTCGATGCGCCATAGCTGTATTAGACGTGTTTTTCAGGGATTTGTGAATAGAGCTATATCGAATTGTTTTTCTTCCGTTCAATTCGTTTAAACAGCCAGACAAAAGTAGCTTATGACTAGTTAGCGCACGTTAAGCAGACATTACTAAAACGCTGTTTAACTGTTACGTAAAGCTATGTATTGGCAACAGTTCTCCTGCGTTACAATTCCGTTCGTTACCCAGATGACCATAGAAATAACATAACAATTTCATAACTTGCCTAGCGGTGACAATCCGCGATACCAGAAGTCTCATTAGCGTAACCACCATTGGCTATGATGTCCCACTGGATTAACGAACTAATGAATTTACTGGCGGGCAATAGCCGCTATGTTTATTATTCGCGACAGAAAAAGATCCTGTTCATCAGTATCTTATCCATTTTTGTATTTATCTCCATAGTGCTCCTTTTTTATCACGATCGTCCATAAATCAGACATTTCTAGTCCCGTTAAAACCAGTTGATCGGTTTTAACGGGACTAGAACCGTCCTGGCTCTGTCAGGAACCATACCGGCTGCTTAGATAGGCTTCCCAGCTTTTCGATCTGGAATCGGATTCTGCACACGTATTTTCCCCTCTAACCAGACTGCCCATCATTCTGCCAATGGCCGGAACTGGTACAATGAGTTTAGAAACTTTTCGATAGTTCATCCACTGTTTTGTCAGTGTGCCCAGTGTACAAATGTCCGGGCCACCCAGATTAAGTGTAGCCTGTTGATTACCCGCTTCGGCAAGTTCGTGTAGTTTCTGCGCTACTGTATCGACATGAATTGGCTGAAATCGTATCGACTTAGGCACAAACCCGACGGGCAAGCTCAGAAGTTTACTAATCCAGAAATCGATTAGATTATGGAATTGAGTTGCCCGCAAAATGGTGTATGGCACCTGGCTCTGCCTAATCAACACCTCGGCTTCGAGCTTTGCCTGATAATAACTAAACGGAATCTTGTCGATGCCAACAATTGAGCTGTAGATCAGATGCTTTACGTCCGACCGCTTTATCGCATTCAGCAAATTGCGTGTAATACCTGCCTCGAACGATTCGTGACCAATTTTACCCTTTCCACTCGCCAGATGCATAACGGTATCGATGCCTGCAAGGGCTTCGGTTAGCCCACTGCCTGAGGCCAGATCGACGCGCTTCCAGGGAACTTCGGCAGATCGATTGACCATACTATACGAATTTTGTTTAACTGGGCTACGGCTTCCAATCAGAAAAGGAATTGATTGCTTTTTTAACACATTGACCACGGCTGATCCAAGCACGCCCGACCCACCAATAACTAAGACTTTATTCATGATGAGAAGTAGTATTGTGAGGCAATAAAGGTTCGGGTAGTTCAGTCGGTCGATAAAATAACAACGGAATCAGTACCATTACCCCTAAAGACAATGCCACTACATTGCCAATCTGGTCGACCGGGGGCAGCATATGTAGGTGATTCAGGTGGTATATCAGGTGGGGAATAGCAAACGCCAGCAGGCACAGAGCCACCGCACGGGGGGCTACCAAACGGGGCCGCACAAACGCCAGCAGGCACAGAACGCTCATTGCCAGAAAAAACGCACCCACATCGCGTATGAGGTGTTCGTTATAAGGCCCATCGACAGAAACCCAGGCATGGCCAAAGCCCGGAAAATGCGCATAAAAATCGTGGGGTATAAACAGAGCCCATAGGCCCGGAATGCTGTTGGCGATAAAGCCGTAACCAAGAATAGCGTTAACCCAACGAGGATGACTAGTTTGCATAGACATGAATGTTCGTTTTCGTGCCAGACAAACCAATTTTACTTTTTGTGACAAGACCTCTAAAATTTATTGCAGATACGCCAGTTTATCGGGATTCCGAACCGAGTAGATGGTATTAATGCCGTCGGTATCGAGTTCGAAAACCATAACTGTATGCAGAATCCCACTGTCGGTATAAGTCGATAGCAGAGCAAGTTGGCCATTGATCAGCATCGGTTTAAAACTCAGTTTTCCCTGCCATTTAGTAGCCAGCGCCCGCAGATAAATAGCAACGGTTTCGCGCCCAACCAGCGGTTTAATTGCAGTCGGCACTTTTCCTCCGCCATCTGAATAGAGCACTACATCGGTCTTAAACCACTGAATCAGGCGTTCCAGATCGCCCGTCTGACTAGCTTCTGAAAACACGGTCAATAGTTCCTGTTGCTGCTGAGGGTTAAGTACGAACCGACGGTTTATACTCGCCATTTTCTCGCGGGCCCGCCGATAAAGCTGGCGGCCATTGGCTTCAGTAATAGCAAACGCCTGGGCAATGTCGGTATACGAAACATCGAAACTTTCCTTTAGTACAAAAACAGCCCGTTCCATCGGTGATAGCTTTTCTAAAAGGAGCATTAATCCGTATGAAATATCCAGACTCGCATCAATCCTTCGCTGCTCAGTAGACACCGGTTCGGGTAGCCACATGCCTTTATAGGCTTCTCGCTGGCGTTTTGCCTGCGCCAGATGGTTCAGCGCAGCGTTCATCACACTTTTTATCAGATATGCTTTCGGCTCCAGCACAACATTGCCCGACCGGTTCATCCAGTTCAGCAGCACATCCTGCACAATATCTTCACTAACCATCACCTCCCCCGTCATTCGGTAAGCAACCGCTACTAAAGTAGAACGATAAGCATCGATACTATCAGATGAATTCATAACGCAAACAGTGCGATAAGTACGCTAACAATGGCTTTTTCATTAGAAACCGCATTGACTGATATAACATTTTCGCCAGCCAGCAAACCCATGTCACTACTTTTTAATTAACTATTGGTTGCAAATAAATATGAATTTATATTAATTTAACGCCTGACACAGAATCAAACCTTCCTCACTATGATTAGTTCTATATGAATAAGCCCCGCGTTGGGCAATGGTTGCTTTCGTATTTTCAATCAGGCCGGAGCCATGCTCCAACAACGCAACGATTTGTATTGTCATCGAAGCAAAATTTGGCTTTTCAGTATTAAAATTTATGGCCGCTTGCAACGATTCAGACAAAAAAATGCTCATAGTATTATAGAACTTTTACAGAGAGGCTGCCTCAATGAAAAAGTTCGCCATACACCAACACCTCAACTTTATTATCGCCATGCTATCTACATTAATAAAACCTCAAAAGAATTTTATTGCCGTTTATACCTTTGGCCGCGCCATGCCCCAATCGGAACGATTTAACTCACAGCAGGAAGCCGTGGAGTTTATGGACCGGAAGAGCAATGACCAATCGTTTCGATCCTTTGCCATTTTTGATTTGACAAACGAACGTATAGTGTGGCGATCGACAGCCAGTTACTGCACCGACGATTATCTGAGAGCAGTTCTACTAACGGTCGAAACGGTCAGTACAACGCAATACGATTTTAATTGAGTTGTAGTGCCATCAGCAATTCGTTCTGAGGCAGCCAGACAGGATTCTGCCTCAGAACGAATTGCAAAAAATAAATTTGGTTAAGATACCCCACGCTTTCGTTCAGCAACAGCAGATACGTCAATCACAAAAAAGCCATGCTTCAAGTTGAGCATGGCTTTCACGTTTTCTTAACCTAAACTAACCGTTAAGGGTAGATGCTGAACATCATACCACTTTTAATTTTGTCCTCCTACCCGGCTCTGCTCGGCCGATGTTGCCGAGTTACGCTGGCGGGCCGATTTCACATTCTGGTTGCCAAACCGGTACGTAAACGTTAGCATAAACCGGCGGCTTTCCCATTGCGAGCGAACCCGGAAATTAATGTCCTGTACGACGGCCCGTCCGTTGAATTTGTTCAGCCAGAAGGGATCGCTGATATTCAGTTTGATGTTGCCTTTGCCCTCCATTACTTTTTTCTGAAGGCCAATGTTGAAAGCGCCCATCGGCTGTGCCCGGTAAAAACCATACTGCGATGCCGAATTATACCAGCCCGATAACTCAGCCGAAAGTGTTTTATTGATCGTGAAATTGTTCGACGTATATAAGTTAAAGGCAACCAGTTTCACTTCGTATGGCGTTCCCGAATAAAACGTCTGGTAGTGCGTATAATAAGAACCAATGTTGTTCTGCATTCTCCACCATTTGGCTACCTGAACCGGGAAGCTGATATTCAGATTGATGTTGTCGAGCGAACCAAGGTTTTCGGGCGTTACGTACGTGACGTTCTCGGCCGGAATCTGCCGTGGCGTTTCGCGGTTGATAAAATCCGTAGTGCGGCTAAAACCCAGCGTAGTCGAAATCGCGCTCTTATAGACGTGCGTCAGTTCAATTGAGTTCGTATATTGGGGCCGCAGGAATGGGTTCCCTTTCTGATAGGTATAGGGGTCCAGATAGAACACAAACGGATTCAGATTTTGATAGTCAGGGCGATCGATCCGGCGACTGTACGACAGATTCAGGGTATTAGTCGAATCCAATTGCCGCGACAGAAACAACGTTGGGAACAAGTTCAGATAATTCCGATCAACCGTTTGGTTCAGCGTAACCGATGTCCCAATTGAGTGCGTGTGCTCGGCCCGTAAACCTACCTGCATTTTGGTTTTCTTACCCAGCTTGCCAGCATAGTTCACATAAGCAGCGTTGATATTTTCGTCGTATTTGAACTGATTCGACCGGCTGGCATCGGGCAACCACTGTTTGGTTTCCTGCTGAAGCGTATCGTAGAGTGTGTTGTTATCGGCTTTTACGAAGCTACTTTTCAAACCGGCTTCCAGCTTAGCACCGTTTTTCAGCGGGTGAACATAGTCCGTTTTGAATGCCATGATATTGATGGTCGATGGCATATCGTTCTTTACATCCTGATTGGGCCGAATCACGTCGCTACCAGTGCCGTAATACGTTGTGCTCAGATTGTTATAACTAGAGCCATTGTAGTGTACATAGTCGGCATCTGCTGTCCACTCGCGGCCTTTGCCATCGAAATCATACTTATAATTCAGGTTTCCGGTTATGTTCGACAGAAACTGACGAGCATCGGTTTTAGTGGTTGGGCGGCTGGTTAACTGATGATTTTCGTCACTGATCATTGTGTTGTTCAGCCCGGCCGAGCGCCAGTCGTTCGAGAAACCGTTCACCAAAGCACCTATCGTGCTTTTTTTGCTGACAAAATAATCAAGGCCCGCTTTGTAGGAATGACCAACGAACGTATTTGGCCGGAACGAGTATTGATCAAAATAAGTTGTGCTGCCGTTGTAGGGAATGGCCCGGTTAATTTCGTTGCTCTGCGAGCTTTGCCGATTCACGTAGCTATAGTTACCAAAAGCGTTGATTTTCCCTTCGCGATGATTCAGGTTCAACGATGTATTGAATTTTGGCAGGTCGTCGCGCACTCCGCTCAGGTTGTTTACCCAGCCATAGCCCGTTCCGGCAATGAATGTACCATTAGTACCAAAATTCTTATTCTTCTTCATTTTAATATTGATAATCCCCGAATTACCGGCTGCGTCGTATTTCGAGCCTGGGTTCGTAATGATTTCAATAGTAGCAATGTTATCGCTCGGTGTATTTTTCAGCAGGTTCGATACTTCCTGCTGCGAGAGGTAGGTCTGCTTTCCGTCGATATACACAATAACACCCGATTTACCTTTCAACTGAATCTGGTCGTTTTGCCGGTCGATGGTTACGCCGGGAGCCTTTTCCAGCACTTCTAACGCCGAATTTCCGCTGGCTACAATACTATTTTCAACATTAACCACCGTGCGGTCTACCTGCTGTTCAATAAATGGTTTCTTGGCTACTACATTTACTTCGGCCAGGTTTTTCGACTCTTCCACCATCGCCATAGCGGGCAATTCAACAGCCGGATGCGTTTCGTCAATCGTGAACGCATCACTATACGTTTTGTGAAAACCAATCTGCTGAGCGGCTACCCGGTACTGCCCTGCTCCTACATTTTCGAAGGCATATTTACCGGTTACCTCACTGATGGCTCCCTTTACGAGTGTTGAATCCTTTGCTTTTACGAGCATCATTGTTGCAAATTCGAGCGGTTTTCCCGCTGCTGTGTTTACCTGCCCCCTTACCATTCCTCTGGGCAAAGGTTGCCCAAAAGCGGTTGTGATCGTTAACAGGAATAATGTCCAAGAGTATAAAGTCGTTTTCATCGTACTGTCTTTTTTCAGAAGGTTGCCTGTGTTTGCGCTGAAGTACATTGCAAAGGTAGGTAGTATGCATCACAAAGTACCTGTTCTTACACAAGCGGTCTGAACGGCTGTATGAGTGGATTTAGTTTGTGATTGACGTTCTGATGAAAGCAACTTCGGATCAAAGACTCCGAAAAAACCAGAACGTTGCGTGAAAGCCTATTTTTTTTAACTGGGAATTTTGTGATTTTTTTGACTGACTTTGATTCGTTTCGCTTCTTTGAAGCGCTTCAATCAAACAAAATCAAAGTCAGTCACAAAAATCACAAAATTCCCAGTCAGAATACCGATTACAGTTTAAGTCCTACTGCCCAGACACTCGTATTGGGGCCCTGGCCTGAGCGGAATGGGCTATTGGGTTCATAGCGGAAGAATAACTTGGCACTGCCCCGGAAACCTAGCTCGCTGGTTAACCCCCAGCGAACCGGATTCAGATTATAATTGCCGTGGGTCCGAACGGCCGATGCCCCTTCGGGTTTCACCTTCGTATAGCTATCCAGACGCATACCCGCATACGCACCAGCGCCTAACGTTAAGCCAGATCGGAAACGAAGATTCAGAATGACGGGCAAATTGAGCTGTGTTGTAACGAGTTTAGAACGATGCAGGTCGACGTTGGCCGATTCAATTACGAGCTGACCATTCTGATTGACCAGCGTGTTTCGGTCTTCAAACATAAAATTATTCCAGGCAACTTCGGGACCCGTAATCAGGCGCAGTTTGGCCCCGTTGCCCGTAATGAGAGGAATACGTTTTTGCCAGGACAGAGCGACAAAACGCGATCCAATCGGTTTCAGATCATAACCAGTTGGCAGCGACCCACCAAAACTGTTGAAGCCAATATAGATACTGAAATCAGACGTAATACGCTCAACCGTTTTCATAGGCCTGGTTGTTTTAGCGACCGAATCGGTCGTAATAACAACAGTCGTTTGAGCGAAGGAGGCAACCGATGCTGCAACTAAAGCAGCAGTGAACAGGTGTTTGAACGTTTTCATGGCAGTAATCGAAGGAAAGAGTCCGGGAGAATGGGGTTCTCCCGGATATGGTTCATGTATTTGTTGTCTTATTTGCCCAGAAGATGTCAGAACCCTGATAGCCGGTTGCATGGCTTCGAAAATTTTTCTGATAATTTTCCGGACCGATCGGTAAAATACTGATAGACAGCGGCCCACGAATTCGTATTTTGAGGTCATAAGCACGCTTACGACCTCTTTGAGACCAACTCGATTCCTGTTAATGCTTCTGCTGGTAAGGCAGATGGCGGCTGGGCAAACCCCTGATCTGACGTTTCAGAAGCTCAGTACAAAAGACGGATTACCTTCAAACTTTGTGTCCGCAATTGCTACGGATACCAAAGGCTATTTGTGGATAGCTACCCGAAGGGGCCTATGCCGCTATGATGGCTATGTTTTCCGAAAAATGGCCAAACAACAACCAGGAGCGGCTCAGGGTATTTGTCCACTTCCCAACGGTCTGCTAGCAGTTTACTGGACAACCACTGGTCTCTTCCTGATCGACTCCGAAGGTAAGGCCGTAGCTACGCTCGATTCAGTAAATTTTAAAGATGCCGACCCGGCCAATGACCATTTCGAAAACCTGTTTGCCGATTCCAAAGGCAACTTGTGGTCGAGTAGCTATGGATTGGTGCGTCGGTACGATCTACAACACCATAAACGATTTCTGTATACAATAAAAAACCCGAACTACAACGCCGAAGCCAACCATTTTTTCGAAGACCGGCAACACCGTTTATGGGTTTTCAGCGAAGCAGGACTCTACGAATTCGATCGCCATCGGAACCGGCTGGCATGTATAATTGGACCCAATGCACCAGCGAAAATGCGGCAACGTCGGCTCTCGTTTTCGGCCATGACCGAAGACAACAGGGGTAACCTATGGCTCGGAAGTCCACAAGCGGGCCTGGTCCGCTTCAGGCCCGGCACCGATTCGATACACCAATACCCGACACCAGGCATTATTCAGACCTTATCGTTCGCCAACGACTCCACGGCAACGCACAATCTATGGCTGGGCTGCAATGATGGTCTGCACATTTTTCGACTAACAGCCGAAACCCTGCTTACACCATCCGAACTCACCAAACAAGGAGTTTCGATTAGCCAAATTCATACCGATAGCCGCAGGCGCATTGTGTGGTTAGCTACCAGCGATGGATTGTGGCAATACCAATCTGGTTTAACGGCCATTCAAACGATTCACATTCCCGAATCGTTAGTCCACCTTCCCGTTGTTGTAAAGTCCATTTTGCCGGACTCTGTGGATACCTATTGGCTAGGCTTATCGCATACGGGTGTGCTGCACTGGTCAAGAAAAACCAACGATTTCCAGTTAGTTCCATACCCGGTTCCGGCCACGACAAACAACCTGTCGTGGGTCGACAATAGCCTTTGGGCGGCCACCGATCAGGGACTATTTAAGCTGGAAAACAATACATTCATTCCGGTTCGGCTGCCAACCCGCTTTTCGTCCAATAGCATTCAGAAAGTGCTGGCCGATCATCACCAGCGGTTATGGGTTATCCACCAAACAGAAGGTATACAGGTATTTAATCGTCAATCGCTACAGCCCATTCAGCTTTGGAACGACCAGAAAGCCCGAGGTTTATGGACCCTTAATCGCTATCACGACATAACCGAGTCAGCCAACGGGCGTATCTGGATTGCAGCCTGGTATCCGAGAAGCTTTGGCATGATCTGGTATAACCCCAAACAACGACGACTACAGGAACTGGCAGACTTTAACCTTCATCGAAATTTCGTGGGCGATTTTTTCACTCGTGTTGCCACCGGACAACAGGGGCGGTTGCTGTTTGCGGGAGGAGGGGGAGTTAACGTAACGAACGCTCAGGGAATCATCGATACGCTTCGGTCGGTTTCTCCCACCAAAGCACACACGATGGCCAACGACTTTTGTTTTGGCGTGGGCGAAGATACAGAAGGGCGGCTCTGGTTCGGTACTGGCGAGGGCCTGCATGTTTACGACGCCCGAAGCCGACAAATGCGCCGATACACCGAAATCGACGGCTTACTTGCCGATGATGTAAGTAATGCATTTACCATTACCCCCAACGATTTTTTGCTCCTGGGGCAACAGAACGGATTCAACCTGATCGATATCCGCCGACTTCACCAGCCCGCTCCTTTACCTCCGTTGCTAATTTCGGGAATGCAGGTCAATGGCGAATACCGACAGCTACCGGCAACGGGTACCATAGGGCTTACCCGCAATGAAAACGACCTTCGCTTCACCTTCACAACGCTTCGTTATCAGTCCGCCAATGCCACTCACTTCCGCTATCGGCTTACCGGCCATCCAGCCTGGATCGATTTGAATACGGACAATGAACTTAATCTAACAAATCTGAAGTCGGGGAGATATGAGCTGGTTGTTCAGAACGGCGACGCTGCCGGACGCTGGAATCCACATCCCATTACGCTTTCGTTTTCAATTGCCCCGATCTGGTACGAAACCGACTGGTTCCGGGCAGTGCTTGTCCTCTCTTTATTAGGCACTCTATACGGCTTTTACCGGATGAGAATTGGTCAGGAACGCCGAAAAAGCGAATTAATCCGCCAGCGAGCCGAAGCCGAAACACGGGCTCTGCGAGCGCAAATGAATCCACATTTCATTTTCAATTGTATGAATACCATCGACGCTTATATTCTGACCAATCGTCCGGATGCTGCATCGTTCTTTTTACAGAAATTTTCGCGACTGGTTCGACAAGTTCTCGAAAACTCACGCGAAACACTCATTTCTGTTGAACAGGAACTGGAAACGCTCATACTCTATGTAGAGCTGGAAGAAGAGCGGGCCGAACATCAATTCAGTCACAGGGTCACGGTCGACCCAGACGCGAAAGCCAACCTGATTCCTCCGCTGCTGCTGCAACCGTTTGTTGAAAACGCCATTTTACACGGCCTGCGCCACAAAACAAATGGCCCAGGCTTATTGCAGATTCAGATTCAAAAAGAAGCCGATCAACTCCATTGTCGTATCGAAGACAACGGCATTGGGCGAGCCAAAGCTGCGAGCTTCAAACCCCAAAACAACTTCCGCCATTTTCAGTCGCTGGGCAGCACCGTAACGACCGAACGGATCAACTCCCTACAGGCAATCTACGGCACCGATGCCACGTGCACGATTACCGATCAAAACCCATCCGAACAGACCGGAACCGTTGTGGATTTACGGCTTCCACTCTTAAGCTAGTCACATTCGGCTTCGCCAGCCAATTAAAAAGCGTGCCACGGTTTAGAGCCGTGGCACGCTTTTTAATTGGCTACTCCTGTTAGGCTACCGTGATGGTTTGAGCCGGTTTGTTCGTTTCCGGGTTTTTCGGCAGCGTTACTTTCAGAATACCATCGGTATAACTGGCCGAAATCGACTCCACAATCACCTTGTTATTTAGCCGGAACGAGCGTTCGAATCCGTTCGGCATATGCTCCTGATAGGTGTATTTTTCCTGCGACGTCGGCTCCGTATTAGCCGTTTCGCCCGTGCCAGGATAAGCAATTGTCAGCACATCGTCTTTAACCGACAATGTAACATTTTCTTTCACAAGACCCGCTGCAAAGAGCGAAACCTGAAACGCTTCGTCGGTTTCTTCGATGTTAACAGGAGGTTGGCCAAAACCACCCGCCCGACGCCAGAAGTTAGCAAACTTACCCCGTCCGAATTTGCCACGGCCCATTGGACCGCAACCATATTTATGTTCTGATTGAAATGCCTGATTGTGATACATGATTGATTGTGTGTGTTATGTTGTGTGTTTACTGTTTAAAATGCTGATACTTAGCCGGCTTAGCTGATCGGAATTACACGATCATAGCGTTTCATTGGCATGGGATTACGGTAGGCAGGATTGTCGATCGAGATAATTTCGGCCGATTGCCAGCCGCCGTGCCGTAAGTTCCCAAACCGCCGACCCATTAGTCGCCCGGCTACGGCCCGAACCAGCAGGAACGCGACCGAAGCTACCAGTAGTAATTTCAACAGGAGGGTTACCAGAAACAACGCCACTCCCACCAGCAGGGCGAACCCCGCTATTCTCCAGATATGCATGTCTTGTTTTGTTTAATGATTTTCTAAAAAACAGTGAGCTTGTGGAATCAGGAAATATCGTACGCTTCTTTTCGGCTCCCCTACTCGCTGCTACACCAGGATAGTCGCAACAGACGGGGGAAATATTTTAAAAAAAGTCAATATTTTTTCAGTATCGTCATTAAAATGCAGTATATCAGCATATTACAACAATAAACAGCAACTAAATCTGGGCTATCACAAACCTATACCAACGTACTATTCATTCCCCACAAAAAAATAAAAGCTCTCTTCCTTGACATAATTAAAATAAACTCAGACTATTGTAGTGTATTAGTTAAGTAGTACACCACAACTCATAACCATGATTCACCTTACGAATGTGACGTTTGGCTACAACCGAAGGCAGCCCCTTTTTCAAAACCTAAACATTTCGCTCCAGCCGGGGACTATTTATGGGCTACTCGGCAAAAACGGAGCCGGAAAATCGAGTCTCCTGCGGTTAATGGGTGGCTTGCTCTATCCAACATCGGGGCAACTAACTGTAGCCGGTTTTGAACCACGCAAACGCCTGCCCGCTTTTCTGCAGGAATTGTATTTCATTCCGGAAGAAATCTACCTGCCCGCCATCAGCATCCAGCGGTATATCGATACGCTGGGGCCATTTTACCCCAATTTCGATGAAGCTCAGTTTCGCCAATATCTTACCGACTTCGATATTCCTCAACACCAGAAACTGACGGCTATGTCGTACGGGCAGAAAAAGAAAGTCATTATCAGCTTTGGCCTAGCCACCAACACCCGAATCCTGATTATGGACGAACCAACAAACGGGCTCGATATTCCCTCAAAAAAGCAGTTTCGAAAAGTCGTTTCGTCGGTAGTGGATACCGATCGACTACTGTTGATTTCGACTCATCAGGTTCGCGATCTTGACAACTTGATTGATGCGGTTATTATACTCGACGATAGCGAAGTTCTGCTCAATCACTCCCTGGCCGACATTGGTCACCGGCTACTATTCAATACGGTTTCGGCCGTTACGGAGCCCGTTTTGTATGCCGAACCGTCGTTACGAGGCCATGCAGTTGTGATGGAAAATCGGATGCAGGAAGACAGTAAAGTCGATCTGGAACGCTTATTCAATACCACTATTTCGAACCGCGAACGAATTAAAGTTTTGTTTCATTAAGCCGTATGCCGATCCGCCCTATCCTCACCCTGATCAGCCTGCTACTAGTGGCTCTATCGGGCAGTGCTGTTCCTTTTTGCCATAACCTCATGTGGTGGCACGTACCTATATTCTAGTTTTTTCCTATTATGAATCAAATATTTAGCCTCCACCGATTCGGGCTGCTCCTGAAATTGCACCTGTCCGAACATCTCCGAACCTATCTGATGGGCATTAGCCTGCTATTCGGCATCTGGATTGTTTTGATGGCACCAACGGCTATCAAGACCACACACTTCCACGAATCGCTGTATCGAGCCCATGGCGTTTTTTTCGGGGCTGTTTTTTGCGGAGCGGGAGCCTGGTTTGCCAGCGAAGCCTTTCGGGTTGTCAGCACACCTACACGCGGTATTCCTTACCTGACCTTACCGGCTTCTCAACTCGAAAAATTTCTGGTTGCCGGCCTGATGATTGCAGCTTTTATGCTGATTGCTACAGCCGTTTTTTACACTGTTGAAGGCACTTTTTTTTCGTTTATCAATTCGCGCCTGCCACAAGGTGAGCCATCGTATAAACTACTCGATTTAAGCAACCCAGCCGTACCTCCCGAATTTTCCCTGGCCATTCTGTTGGGTCTTCCATTCTTTTTTCTGGGTTCGATCTATTTCGACAAAGTGCCCTTTGTTAAAACCGGCGTTATTGCCTTTCTCATTCTGTTTGTAAGCGTATTTCTGAATGAGATACTGGTTGGACAGTTATTTCCCAAACGCAATTACTATGGATCTTCCCTATTTCGGGAAGTTCATTTTGTGCAGAATAATACCTGGTATGAAATCGAACTCACCGACCTGCCCAAACTAGCCGTCAACGGCATACTGCTTCTGATTGCACTGGGGCTTTGGTATACGGCTTATATTCGGTTTAAAGAGAAAGAAATATAGTTATGGATTTTCGCGATAAACAAGCCATCTATAGTCAAATCGCCGACTATGTGTGCGAAAAGATTCTGCTGCGACAGTGGCCACCGGGCGAGCGTATCCCATCGGTTCGCGATCTGGGTGTAGAACTGGAAGTAAACCCCAACACAGTGGTTCGGGCCTACGATTTTCTTCAGCAGAAAAGCATCATTTTCAACAAACGCGGCCTCGGCTATTTTGCTGCCGACGATGCTCCTGATCGGATTACGGCTTACCGCCGGGAACAGTTTCTGGAAGCCGAGCTACCCGTTTTTTTTCGGACGCTCTACCTTCTCAACATCGACCTGAAAGAGATCGAACAGCGCTACGACGAATTTGTTAAAGCCGAGTTCAATTAAGTACCCGCAGCATAGCTCCAAACTAATTCAAAACGGCCTTCGCCTAACATCATGAAAACAAGCAATACACTGCTCATTGGGCTGCTCGTTGTGAGTCTGCTGACACTGGTTGGCTCTACAATGGCCCTCAGAGCTGAATATGATAAAATTGACTTTAATGATCCGTTTTACGGTTATTCGTCGACCCTCATAAAGCCCTTCCGAGTGCTGAAAATCGAAGGTATTTATCCACTGGTGCCCAACACTAAAACCACCGCCCAACCACTAACCAGCGAGACAACACTAGGTATAGAGGCAGGAAAAACGTTCGAGGTTCGGCTTCAAAAAAATAGTAAGCGTTCGTTTACGTACCGATACGTAGGCGATACGTTACTGGTCCGCTACGAACCCGAACGAACCTTCTGGCCAATTGCTACAGATAACCTGTTTGACGAAAAGCCATTTGCTTATATCATCGTTCCGACGCTACAAACGATCATTGCCAATGGTTCTACCTGCGTTGTGAAAGGATTAACTACTGAGCAACTGGCCATCAGGGCGCACAACAGCCGATTGCTGCTTAAGCAAACCACAATAGGCGACTTACGTTCTATTGGCGACATGGGAAGTCTGCTACGAACAGCCACTTCCAACCGCATTGGCACCGCAACCATTGCCTCGCACGACAGCACAGGTTTCGTTGCCGACCGCGATGTTTTTGACAAATTAGACTTGCAGAACGACAGCTTATCCGTCATTAAAGTACCCGCAGCACTGCTGAAAAAATTATAAAGACCTATGTTCCTGTCTAAAACAAGATCTTGCCGTTTGCCTTTACATAAAGCATAAAGCAGCAGGATTTTGTTTTAGACGACAGGAATTATAGAATCTCAGGCTGCGTGGCCTCCACGGCCAGCATATAAACCGTCATCGACTCGCCAGTCGTAGCAATCCAGTTGTCGTAATCGGCAATGGCCTGTAGCCGCAACGCTTCGGTAATGTAGCCTGCCTGAACCAGTTGCGGCCCACGCAATTCAGCCACTACGGCCCATAGCCGACTATCGACTGCAAAAGACGGCTCACTGCGCTGCGTTACTTCAAACTGCGGTTCGACCCGAATATCCGAAAAGCCAACCGTACGCATTAACGCTTCCAGATGATCGGCAATGGCATTGTCGAAACCCGCGTCGGTCCGCCATTGCAGAAAAGCGGCATAAAATGTTTTCATGGAAGCAGGCGGTTCGGGTTGCCAGCTAATTTTCTCGTGGTTAAAATCAAGAATCGCCAGACAGCCGCCCGGTTTAACCAGCCGTTTCATGTTCGCTAAGGCAGCGGTCGGGTCGGCCAGCCATTGAAGCGTTCGGGCGCAAGTCACCAGATCGAACTGCTCGTCGGTATCGAATGTATAGACATCACCCGGTCGAAACGAAAGCCCTGGCAGGGCAATATGGTTTCGTGTGGCTTGCTCGATCAATGCCGGATTTGGATCAATGCCGACCACCCGGCCAGCAGGCCCTACTTTTTCGGCAATACTGCGGGTTATAGCTCCTGTTCCGCAACCTACATCCAGCACCGATAGCCCCGGCTGAAGGTATTTCAACAGATTCCGATTGGCATTGTCGACAGTTCGTCGTTCGATAACCGGATTGTGGGCGGCAGGCATATTGGCCCGTTCGGTTGCGGCTTGGTTGGTCATTGCGGTATGAGTTTGCCGCAAGTACGCATTTATTCTTTCAGAAGTCCACTCGACTCATGTACTGCTAAGCATCTGTTTATGTCGCTTCAGCCAATCCAATCGGCAGTTCAACCATAGCCCAATTGATTTCCCCGATCGAATTTGCCCAATTTTAGACCATCGTTCAGCAAGAACAAGACAGCAAATCAGGTGTGCCAATTTATTGTCCACAGAGGCACAGAGGACACAAAAAGAGTTATTCAGTTTAATAAACACCCCTTTGTGATCTCAGTGCCTTTGTGGACAACAAGTTTATATACTAGCAATGAACCAGCGAAGGCTGTTTTTGATAATACGCATACAGGGATCAGGTGTAGTATAATAAAGAGCGGATGGGCATCGACCTACCGCTCTTTTTTTAGCCCTAATATCCATCAGTTCATCACGGGTTTCTACCGCTTCAATACGTTTGCTATTGATGGAGTGATCAACTCAGCGACAATTTTGCCTCGGCTTGAATGCCATATCATATCACTCTTTTTACCAACAACTCATGAAAAAAGTGTTTAAAATTGTTGGAATCGTGCTGGGTTGCCTGGTGCTGGCAGCAGCGGGTTTCTGCGCCTATGTTGCCGTAACGGGCCTGCCTACCTACGATCCACCGGCCACACCGAAGATAACCGTTGCCCGCACGCCAGCCCGTATCCAGCGCGGTGAAGCCATTGCCCAGATGCTTTGCATAAAATGCCATGCCGATAAAGAGAACCGGCTGACAGGCAATGAAATGACCGACCTACCCGCATTTTTCGGCAAAATTTATACGGTTAACATCACACAGGATAAAGAAGCCGGAATTGGCAACTGGACCGACGGCGAACTTATCTACTATCTCCGAACAGGGGTTCGACCCGATGGGTCCTTTGCACCTGTTATGCCCAAATTCCCAATCATGGCCGACGAAGATATGGAGTCGATTGTAGCCTGGCTTCGCTCCGATAGCTTTTCGGTACAACCTAGCCGGAACGAAACTCCTCCCTCAGAATATAGTTTTGTCACTAAGCTGCTGGCTCACACCGTTTTGGGTGCAGTTCCCTACAAGCAGGAGTTGAGAACCATCCCCGATAGTACGGACGAGGTAGCCTTTGGACGCTATGTAGCCAATGGGCTGGCAAGCTGTTTTGCCTGTCATTCGGCCGATTTCACGAAACAGGACCGGGCTACTCCCGAGCTATCGGCAGGCTTTTACGGCGGTGGTAACGAGATGAAAGATGAAGCCGGAAACATCATTTATACGGCAAACCTGACCTTCGATGAGCAAACGGGCATTGCCCGCAAATACACCAAAGAGCAATTCATCAAAGCCGTAAAATACTGCGTTCGGCCCGATGGCTCGGTGTTGAGCTATCCTATGCCTCCGCACACTACCCTTACCGACTACGAAGCAGGCTCGATCTACGAATATCTCAAAACGATTCCCAAAATTAATAACGACGTAGCTGCCAAAAACAAACAGGCCCGGCTGGCTTCCAACTAACCCAACCCGCCACTGGATTATGGTGGCGGGAACCTCAGCAACACCCTCTTTTTAACAACAACTACAATGAACAACAAACGTATTCTTTTCGCCACTATGCCTATGGATGGCCACCTGAACCCGCTCACGGGGCTTGCAGTTCACTTACAACAAGTTGGCTATGACGTTCGGTGGTATACAGGACCAACCTACGCTTACAAAATCAAAAAGCTGGGAGTTCCCTATTATCCGTTCCGAAAGGCTACGGAAATTAATCAGCTCAATCTGGACATTGCCCTGCCCGAACGCCAGAAAATTAAAGGCACTATTGCCCGACTGCGGTTTGATATTAACAACGTTTTTCTGCATCGGGCACCCGAATTTGTCGAAGATTTGCTTGGCATTTATGATGAGTTTCCGTTCGATCTGCTGGTGTGCGATGCGGTGTTTACGGGTGCGCCGTTTATCAAACAACTGCTTGGCGTTCCGGTGGTGGCAGTTGGGGTAGTCCCTCTCAGTGAAACCTCACAGGATACGCCCCCCAGTGGCATGGGACTGGAACCGGCCACGAATCTCCTGGGAAAACAGTGGCATCGCTTCCTTCGCTACCTGACGATTAACCACTTACTAAAACCATGCACGGATCTATACAACCAGCTATTGGTCCAGCATAAGTTGCCGACCACCTCCGAATTCGTTTTCGACGCCTTCATTCATAGCGCCGATGTGTATTTGCAGAGTGGAGTACCCGGTTTTGAATACCCGCGCCGGGATATAAGCCCCAACATCCAGTTTGCAGGCCCAATGCTCCCTCATAACAATGGCCCAAAACATCCATTCCGGTATGTGGCCAAATCCAGATTGCATAAACGTGTGGTACTGGTGACGCAGGGAACCGTTGAGCGCGACCCGGAGAAAATTCTGGTGCCGACACTGGAAGCGTTCAAAAACGATCACGAAACGCTGGTCATTGCCACTACGGGCGGCTCAAAAACGAACGAATTGCGCGAGCGGTTTCCGTATGAAAATCTCATTATTGACGATTTTATCGATTTCAATGCCGTGATGCCTCATACCGATGTGTATGTTACCAATGGCGGCTATGGTGGTGTCATGCTCGGTTTGCAAAACAAGCTGCCCGTTATTGTAGCCGGCATTCACGAAGGGAAAAACGAAATTGCCGCCCGCGTTGGTCATTTTAGACTTGGTATCAATCTGAAGACCGAAACGCCCAAACCGAATCAGATTCGTAACGCTGTGGAGCAGATTTTACACGACGATACCTACCGCCAGAATGTCGCGAAACTTGCTCAGGAGTTCCGGCAGTATAACCCCAACGAACTCGCCGAAAAAGCCATCGCTAAACTATTGACCAACAGGGAGAAGGCTCCAGAA
The DNA here is from genome assembly GCF_037201965.1 of Spirosoma sp. SC4-14. Classification (NCBI taxonomy): domain Bacteria; kingdom Pseudomonadati; phylum Bacteroidota; class Cytophagia; order Cytophagales; family Cytophagaceae; genus Spirosoma; species Spirosoma sp. SC4-14. The sequence goes on from NZ_CP147518.1 coordinate 6,450,673, forward strand.
CTAGTTGCATAACAGCCTAATCATTCGTTAATTGTCGTTAGTCATTGGATACTACTTTTCGCATGGCTAATGACAATTGACCAATAACCAATGGCGATTGGCTACTACCTCATGACGGTTCATCGCCCTTATATACCGGTTGGTGGGCCAATCCATACGTTTTATCAGGAACACTCTTTGTATCACCAGAAAGGGGTTTGACCTTCATAAGTTGTCCCTACCTTTGTGTGCTTACAACCTGGTTAGCCCTGCATGACGTACGAAACATGGGTTCTGGTGTTTCTGGGAATGCTTACGGCCATGCTACTGTACAATGCTGTTCAGTGGTTGTGGTATCAAGAGCGTGTGTATGCCCTATACACGCTCTACATGCTTGTGTGGCTGGCTTATTTTCTGCTCCGAAATCCATCACGGACGCTTGAGCTGCCAACAAATGACTGGTATTTCCTGAGAACAGTCGGCCCGATGGTGGCTTACTTCATTTATTTCGATTTTACGACCTCTTTTCTGGATCTGCATCGCCGGGCACCAGCTCTGGTAGGCATCTTTCGGTATACGCAGATTGGTCTGCTGGCCTATGTGCTGGTCGAAATCATTTTCTGTTTCGCTACCGATCTGTGGGCAAAACCTGTGCACGAAATTGTACATACGATAGTACGGGTAGCACTGGCACTAATTTCAGTTTATACCGTTGTCCGGGTTTACAACCATCGAAATGCCGTCGATCGGTTGTTTATTACGGGCTCTTCGCTGCTTATTCTGGGCGGACTGGCATCCATGTTGCTCAGTATTTTCTGGCTCGACCTATCCGCTCCCGATCCAGCAATGTTCTGGCAGGCCCCACTTACGTACCTGCATATTGGCATTTTTCTTGAACTCCTGTGCTTTTCGCTGGGCCTTGCCTATCGACACCGTCAGGAATCGATTCGAAAGGCTGTTGTTGAAAAAAATCTGGAAAAAGAACGCGAACAACGGCTCCGCGAGCAGGCCGAAGCCGAACTGGCTGTTCAGCAACTAAAACAGGAAATGACCGAAGTTCAGATGCGGGCCTTACAGGTCCAGATTAGTCCCCATTTTCTGTTCAATAGTCTGAACACACTTTCCTCGCTCATTACCGACGACCCCGACCGGGCCGAGCGTTTTGTCGATGAGATGTCTAACGTATATCGGTATCTGCTCCAGGCCAACGACCGCGAACTCACTACGCTGGCCACCGAAATGCGGTTTGTTCAATCTTATTACCATTTGTTGAAAACCCGCTATGGCCACGGCATTGTTCTGACGGTCGATATTGCCGATACCTACCAAACATATCAGTTACCTCCGCTCACACTGCAATTACTTATCGAAAATGCGGTAAAACACAATGTCGTTTCGTCCGACCGGCCTCTCACAATTCATATTGCTATCGACGGACCTAAATCACTGTGTATCAGAAATAATATTCAGCGAAAAATTGGTGTGCAACACACATCTACGCAAAAAGGGCTGCTGAACATTATGGAGAAATATCGGCTGCTCAATCAGCCCCCGATTCAGATTACGGAAACCGACGAATACTTCGAAGTTATTCTTCAACTGATCGATCCAGCCTGAATCCTTTTCTTACCGATTCATGGTCGGGAAACTGCATTTCATCGGAATCCCGATTGATTTTGGGCTCTGCCAACCGCCATCTTTGACACGTCAACCGGCAACCACCGTTTGTTGACACTCTCAATCCTCTTTTTCAAACAACAACTATTTATGAAACGGTTTACCTCCTTTATACTGGCCCTGGCGGCCGCGCTGATGGTTATAACATCGGCCTGTAAGAAAGAAAACGAAACGATGGTGCAACCCGATGGCACTACAACAGGCTCGGGAACGCCGGTTTTCGTTGGCAAAAATCTGATGATGAGTTCATTCCAGACCGACCCTATTATTGATATGGATGGCGACGGCAAACTGGACCCCGATCTGCTGGTCTTCATGCGCCCCTGCGACAAAGACAACACCATTATGTTCGAGAAAAGTGGAAAGCTATCGGGCAGCAACGGGCAACTGTCCTGCTCGGGCGACGAAACCGATCCGTCGGTTGTGAAACCCAGCACCTGGACCTACGACGAAAAAACCAAAACGCTGCGTATCATCAACAGTGCCGATCTTACGGATGTATCGGAATGGAAAGTACTCGAAGCATCAGCCAGCATGTTAAAGGTCGAGGTCTCAGTTAGCGAAGATGGCGACGCTCACAAGGCCATCATGACCTGGAAAGTTGTGTGATAGTTAGGTTAGTAGATAGGCGGATGGGTAATCGGGGCTTTCCTGATTACCCATTTTTTTGTTGCCTATCAACATAAATTGTTATATTTCATAAGAAATTGAGACTTAAAATATATCGGGTTATAAATTGAATATAACCCTACCGCTTATAAGGCTGCATTAAACAAGGCACACGAAAAGGAAATAACATATAAAATGCGCTAGTATGCTTTTGTTTAGAGGCAATCTTGTCCCTTTTCTAACTCTTTTATTAGCAGGATTCTCTTTCTTGTGGGCAATAATTAGTTTTATCAGTTTTGAGGCTTTTAAAAAGACCAATTATTATGAACACCAATTTCGAAAAGAATCAATTTGGCTAAGAGGCTTAGTAAAAGCATTTATTGTAATAGCCGGTTTTATAGTAAGTTTTTTTCTTGTGCTTTAAATTGACTGGCCGATAGCCCGCCTAAATGCATCTGTAGGTAGAAATCTCCTATAAAATTGAATACTGCCAGAGCATCAGAAGTACTTGAAAAATGACAAAATAAATAGAAACGAGATACGGCAAAAGCTCCTGATATATGCTATCTTGTTAGGAATTTTGGCAACTATTGTTCGTTGGGTATCAAACCAGTACACACCCGCTTTTTTGCTTGATTTAATTAACCACGCCAAATCGGATAATATACTGATGCAACGAATTGGAGGATATAGGAAATATTCATTTTCTTACACATAAACTGACTTTAGCAAACTTCATTTTGAAGCGTCAATTTATGGCGAGGACAGCCCCATAATTTATGAAGGTCAAGCGGCTAAAATCTCGGAACGGCAGTGGAAAGTTGAACAGATAAAATCAACCATATGGGCCCCATAGCTTCACTCAGCAAAAGACATCTTTCCATCGAGCAGTATGTATCTCCCAAAGGTAAATATCCCGAAAACACCGTATTATAATTAGCTTCACCCATGCAAAAGAGGACAGAAAAGCGGGAGGCCAATCAGTATGATAAAATTGTCAAGGAAAACATTGAAAGCATCATCCCGACTCTGATGAATAGCGTATTGGGGTTCCGAGTCAAGGAAGCTGTTATAAGTAAGGAGAAATTGCAGCAAACAAAAGAAAAAGAAGCTGATGCTCTACGAATAATTACCGATCCTGCTGGACAGAAATTTATCTACACTTAGAGTTTCAGGTCGATAACTATTCTAAAATGGCCTACCGAATGGCGGACTATTGGCTATTACTCAAAGCAAAGTATAAGCTTCCTATCCGTCAGTTTGTTATTTTTATTGGGAGCGGCCAGCCTAAAATGAGTACAATTTTATCTGAGGATGGAAACTATTTCCAGTTTCAGCTTATCAACATTACCCAATTTGACTATCAACGATTTTTCCAGTCAGACAGTGCAGAAGAAGTGCTATTAGCGGTCTTGAGTAACTTCAGCGGAGAAGACCCGGAAAACGCACTGAACCAAATCATCCATCGTCTTGAAGAGATTACCCCAGACCAGCGTACGTTTCAGAAGCATCTGCGGCAATTGCGAGTCTTATCAAAGTTGCGTAAATGAGATTTAAAATTTGACGACATGATTCAGAACATGGCCAAATACATTGATGCAGACAACGATTATCTGATCATCAATGCTAAAGGAAAAATTGTGGAAAACCTGCTCCAAAAGCTAAATTTAACGCTTGAGCAAACAGCCGATATTGCCGGAGTCTCGGTCGAGTTTGTTAAAAATATTCAGCAACGACTTGCGGCAAACAGATAGCTTTTTACAGACATACGCACCTACTAAAGTCTTTCCCTCCCACAGACCTCACTGGCGTACGAGCACGGTCTGCGGCACCAGCAATGGCAGCGTTACGCGAAACCAGCCTTCCTGTTCTTCAATAATGGGCTCAGGCTGATTCAGTAGCTGGTATTTGAACGCAATATTCGATAAACCGACGCCATTCGATTCTACCCGCAACTGCTTGCGTTGTAATGTATTTTCCACAATAAGCTGTTTCTGATCATTCGTCCTGATGCGAATGCATAGGGGCGAATCCGATAAAATCATGTTGTGCTTCACTGCATTTTCGACCAGCAGTTGCAGCGTCAGTGGTGGCAACCAGGCTTTGCTATATGCTTCCTCGACCGAAATTTCCAGATTGACACCACTACCAAAACGCGTTCGGAGCAAATGAAAATACGAATTGATAAAAGTCAGTTCGTGGTTGAGCGTGGTCAGTTCGTTTTCGTTGCTTCGTAATAGATAGCGATATACGCTCGATAGTTCATCAACAAAATCGTTCGCCTGGCCAGGGCTTTCATCGATCAGCGACGAGAGCGTGTTCAGACTATTGAACAAAAAATGGGGGTTAATCTGACTTTGCAGTGCCCGCATTTGCACTTCGGTTTTTTCGTGCTGAAGCTGTTGCAGGGCCAGATCGGCTTCGAGTTGTTCGCGATGGTGCTGTTCGCGTTCTTTTTCCAGATTTTTTTCAACAACAGCCTTCCGAACGGCTTCGCGCCGATGGCGATACGAAATACCCAGCGAGAAGAAGATCAGATCCAGCACAACCCCTAGTTGAACGAACAAATCGGGATGTTGCCAGAAGAGCATTTTCTGACTAAAGTGCGACGACCGGATCAGCAGCAGAATCGTAATCGAATGGTTGATCATCAGCGATGCGGTGCCTGCCACAAAAAAACGGGCCACCATATCGTTCGACCGATAGAACGTAAAAACGATATACCCACCTACGCTAAGCAACGCCAACCGAACCGGATGAAGCAACAAATCGTGGAGGGGCGTTTGCCAGAAATCCGTAAACAAATAGATATAGGTCTTGGTAACGCAATAAAACACAAGCACCCACTGAACCCGTTTCACCCACGCCAGAAAACGCGGTCGACCGCGTAGCTCCAGAAAGATTTTTGCCAGTTCCAGATACAAAATATAGGACGCATAAGACAGCAGCAACTTATAGAAGTTGGCAATATTTCGGGGCAGATCGAAATGATTGATTGTGAAGTAAATGGCCCATGTAAGCGTATAGATCGTATAGAGCCCATAAATGCGTTCTCTATACATAAACCACTGTACGGCATTGGTCAGCAACATGGCTACCACCATACCCAGAAAAAGGGGCGACCAGGCTTCGTAAGTCATTGACGGTGTCTTGCTTAGGCTAGCTCGAAAGCAGAAACGAAAATACGAAAAATACAAATACGTTCATCAATCGGTTTAGCAGACGGTATGCCTGCAACGCTACGATTCATGGAGGGCATTTACCGTTTCATCCGGTCAGTAATTGATTAGAACTGTGTTTAAGAACAAACTTTGGCACAGTAAACAACAACGGGTTTGCAATCGACAATCCTTTTACGCACGAAACTCATGAAATTTCTGGACATTGAACTCTATACCAACGATCCGGCAGGAACCCGATGGTTCTATACCCAACGGCTAGGTCTGGACATCGTTGCCGAAACGGACCAATACCTTACGCTGCAACTCGGCTGGACCCGCCTGACCTTTCGGGCCGTAAACGTTCCGGCAGGTCCCTATCACTTTGCCATTAACATACCGGCCAGTACACTCGAAGTAGTTATGCATTGCTACCAGTTCGACTATCTGGATACGCAGGCAGTTGGACAAACGATAGCCGAATTTCCGAACTGGAATGCGCGTGCCTGCTATTTCTACGACAACAACGGTAACATTCTCGAATTTATCGGTCGTAATGATCTCCATCTCGACAATCCGAATCTGACCATTGGCGATTTGTTTCAGGGCATTAGCGAAATAGGCATTGTAACCCAAAGCGTGCCACACACAACTCGTCAGCTCAGTCAGCAATTTGGCATACCACAGTTTGTCCGGTCGTCGCCTTCGCCCGATTTCAACGCCATGGGCAACGATAATGGTCTGTTCATTCTCTCACGGGCGGGCCGCAACTGGCTGTTTACCCAAACATCAGCCGCTCTCTCCTATTGCCGCATTACGTTTGAGTCCGAACCGGGAAGCCAGCCCCAAATAGTCTATAGCTACGAGGTCAATCAAATGCCAGTGGGCTATAAACACTCGCTCGAAGCCAATAAACAACCTGGCCCTAAGTAATTGAGCAGTTAGTTCAGGGGCAAAATCTTACGGTTGAGCGTTGGTTTGTTCCTGTCTGCGCTAATTGACGTTCTCGAATCAGGCTGCATGAGCCAACTTTGTCGGTATCGAATCCTTCCTCTTTTTCAACAAATACAATGAAAGCAATTAAACAATTATCGCTACTAGGGCTGGTTGCTGTTGGCTACTGGCTAATGGCCGCCCGGTCGAGTGATGTTCTGTCGGATCTGGGAATTGGTCTGGATAAACTCCGGCAGGATGTGCTGATCAACTTAAAAGAGCCTAAGTGGTTCTTTTTCAATAGCACAGCAAACATCCGCACTATGGCCCGCCGGATTCCGGAATCGTCGCGGGCGGCTACCGTTCGCATACTCGGCAAAACCGTACGGACATACGTTGAGTCGTCAACGTTTCGGCAGGAGTGGCTTCAGGATTTACGGCAAAAGTACCCCTACGACGATAGCTTCAGCCCAGAAAATCTGGCCAGAAAATCCCACGAAAACGAAGCGGGCAAAGTAGCTGCGCAGCAAAGCCTTGCGTCGATGGATCAGGCTTTTGCGCAACTGGACCCGGCTATGCTTCAGATGGCGGTAAAAAGCCAGTTGGCCGAAGAAGAGCGACAACTGGCTTCGCTGAGCGCCGACGAGCGAACCGAAAAAAACCGTTCCATTGCCAGTCTGAAAAAACTGCTAACCTTGCCTCCTGCCGAGTTTAAGAAACAATATCTGGCGTTTATCAAACAACAGGCCCAGGGAAGTCTGGTTAAGTCGGATAGCGAAACATCAGCCACTCAGGCAGAAGGCGAGGCAAAATACCGCCGGGACAAAGCCGAATTCGATGCTCATGCCGACTTCAAACCCGTCCTGCAAAAGCGGCTTCAGGCGTTTATTGACCTATGCAACTCCGTTGATTTTGAGGCTCGTCTGGTACCAATGGGATCAAAACAGGAGTTTGCCAACCCGCTTTACCAGCGCAAACCTGCCGAATGGAAATTTCTGTATCGGCTAGGAAAAGAACCCGTTATGGAAGCCCGCGCTTTTGCCCAGCAATGGCTAACCGAACTTCGTTAATAACTCGATCCGTTAAGGAGAATAGGTGAATACTCGTGCCTGCTTGTCGCACTGGCATCTTAATACATAAAATACCGTTTCATCCGCCGAATATACCACATGAACCCACTCGCTATTTCTGTTAAGCGAGTGGGTTTTTACTTTTGAGCATCAACCGCTTAGCGGTTGATTACCTGTGAGATCGAAAAAATAGTAATTTTATCCGTATCGTGACTTCCTGGCCTGCTCAACATACTCCCCCACCGGAACAGTCCAACAGCAACTGGGTCCGCTGGATTTTCATTCCATTTGCGGTGCTGTTAGCCAATCTGGTCTTTCTGAAGGAAACGCAATACAACGCTCAGATGTATATTGTCTGGTCGCTGGTTGGCATTGTTTACGGCTGGATAATCTGGCGGGTAAATCGCCAGTGGATGCTGTATGTGCGTCGACGTTATGCCTACATTAAGCAAACCCGGCTTCGCGTGATTACTACATTTGCTGGTTACACAGTTATTACGGGAAGTTTACAGGCTGCTCTTATCTGGCTTGGTCACCTAACCCACCTCAATAATGCACCGGTTACGGAACAGGCTTACCGGAAACTGATTATCGTCAATCTGATTTGGGTGGTTATTGTCGGCACGATCTATGAAGTTGTCTATTATCTGCATAAATACCGCCAGGCACTTCAGGAAGCCGAAGCACTAAAGAAAGCAGGGCTGCAACGCCAGTATGACCGGCTTAAAAGTCAGGTTAATCCGCATTTTTTGTTCAACTGCCTCAATTCGCTCTCGGCACTTATTGCCGAAGACCGTCAGCGGGCCAGTGCGTTTCTCGACGAACTGGCAAGCGTGTATCGGTATATGCTTCAGGCGAGCCAGCGCCCAATTGTAACGCTGAGCGACGAAACGGCTTTTCTGTCGGCGTTTTGCTACCTGCTCGACACCCGGTTTGGCAAAACACTCCGCTGGCAAGTGTGGGTCGACCCATCGTTGCTGGAATATTGGCTTCCTCCCCTGACCTTACAACTACTCATCGAAAACGCCCTGCGGCATAATCTGCTGCTGGTCGATCAACCACTGACTATCTGCATTAATACCACCAGCGATGGGCATCTGGAAGTAAGTAACCGTATTCAGCGTAAAAAACTTAAGGTTCCTACACAGTTAGGAGGCCTTGCCCTACTGGCTACCCGCTTCGATTCGCTGGATTTACCCAGACCCGTTATTGAAGATGATGGACATCAATTTGTTGTTCGTGTACCTTTGGCAAAAACTCAGCAATCAGAGTCGAATACAACCGTTACCAATCGTGTCGAATGAAAAAATTCAGCTATACCGAACAGGACAGCACGATGCAACTCATTGTATTGCCCCTGTTTGTGTTTATCCTGAACTGGATACTGCTGAAAGATACCTACTGGCACAACTGGCGTGTATTTGCCTTTGCCACCCTGGTTGCCGGAACAATAGGCTATGGCAACTGGATTGCCAACAATATTGCGGGTAACTATATCAATCGAAATTTTCCTTACTTCCACCAATTACCCCAGCGAATTGTGCTGTTGTTTTTGAGCGCCGTTTTGCTGATTTCACTGGCAGTGACTCTCGACTACGGCATATACGTCTGGGCCAATTCGTCAACCCTCCCGCTCAAACCAGGCCAGTTAGGCTGGGCGTTTGCTTTTGTGCTAATCAATACGGTGGTTGTTATCGCCATTTACGAAAGTATTATGGCCTTCAACTACTGGCAACGAACACTCATCGAAACCGAGCAACTCCGAAAGGAAAACCTGCAAAGCCAGCTCGAAGGGCTAAAAAGTCAGATCAATCCGCATTTTTTGTTCAATAGCCTGAACTCCCTATCGTCGCTGATTGAAGATGACCCCGATCGGGCACAGCAGTTCATCGAAGAAATGAGCAGTGTGTATCGGTATCTGCTCCGCAGCAACGAAACCGAACTGGCAACCCTACAGCAGGAAATTCAGTTTGCGCAGTCGTATTTTCATCTGCTCAATACGCGCTATGGCGATGGTATCCGGCTCGACCTGGCCATTGATCCGCAACTGGAAACTTATTTGCTACCACCACTCACCCTGCAAATTCTGTTCGAAAATGTAGTGAAGCATAACATCATTCTACCGCAGCAACCCCTTACGATTCGGGTAAACACCACCCCCGACGGCCAGCTTCGGGTGCAGAATAATTTGCAGCGCAAAAGTGTCCGGGTTCCATCGAACCGCATTGGCCTCTCCAACATTACGGCTAAATACGAACTGTTGGGGCAAGGTACCGTACTCATTGAGGAAGAAGCACAAACATTTATAGTCACACTCCCCCTGCTGGTAAACTCTACTTAACGAGTTAGTATACAGCAAGCCACTCTAAACAGGAAAAGATCCGCTTCATAAATAATATATACCGATTCGAGCAACATTTTTTTGCATAAATAGCGTCTGTATTATCATTTTGTAGTGTAAGCAGGCCAAAAACTTAACCTGGTAATAGCGTTCGCCATGAATGTATTTTTAATTGAAGATGAAGAACTAGCCGTCCGCAAACTGTCGAAACTCTTGCTGGATGTTGACCCAACCATTCAGATTGTAGGTACGGCTGCCAGTGTGCGCTCGTCGGTAGCCTGGCTCAACGCCAACACACCGGGTCAGCCATCGGCTCCCGATCTGATTCTGATGGACATTGAGCTGGCCGATGGACAGAGTTTCGAAATCTTTGAGCAAACCACCGTTGGCGCACCGGTTATTTTCACGACCTCTTATGACGAATACGCACTACGGGCTTTTAAGGTAAACAGTATCGACTACCTGCTAAAACCCATCAAACGGCACGAACTCGAAGCCAGTCTGGCCAAATACAAACGTACCGTTGCCGACAGTGGCGAAGTTGTGGAGAGTAAACCCAGCGACGTGGGCATGATGGACATCGACGCACTGGTACAGCAGCTACGCCAGCAAATTCAGCCCGCCGACTACCGTCGGCGGTTTCTGGTAAAACATCGCCAGCAATGGGTGCCGGTTGAGGTTAGCGACATCGCCTATTTCTATTCGGAAGAGGGCGTAAGCTTATTTCGCACGCACAGTAACCAGAAATTTTCGCTCGATTATACCCTCGACGAACTGGAAAAAATGCTCGACCCCGCCCAGTTTTTCCGGGCAAACCGGCAATATATTGTCCAGATCAACACCGTTCAGCAGATTCATCCTTACTTCAATAATAAGCTGAAACTGGTGCTCAAGCCAGCTACCGACGATGAGGTACTGGTCAGCCGCGAACGGGCAACCGATTTCAAAAAGTGGATGGGGAAATAGATTGCCTTACTCACTAGATCGACGGTTCAGGTAGCAAAATGAATCTGGGCTTGAGTCAATAGAGGTAGCGTTACGCGAAACCAGCCAGCCTGTTCGTCAATTACTGGCGTAGGCTGATCGAGCAGTTTATATTTAATAGCCATATTGGCCAGACCAATACCTACTGTTTCGACCCGCACATTCCGGCGCTGAATGGTATTTTCGACGCGTAAGGTGCCATCGCTGGGTGTCTGAATATATATTCGAAGGGGTTGCTCAGGAAGAAATATGTTGTGCTTAAGCGCATTCTCGATCAAGATCTGCAACGTAAGTGGCGGCAGCAAACGTGGGTAATACACAGCATCGACATCAATCGAAACATCGATTCCGGTGCCATAACGCATTTTAATGAGGTAAAAATACGACCGTATAAAGGTTAGTTCGGCATCGAGGGTGGTCAGCTCGCGCTCACCAGCCTGTAGCAGATACCGATACACGCTCGCCAGTTCATCGACAAAGGCTTCGGCCTGATCCGGATCTTCGGTAATCAACGACGAAATCGAATTGAGGCTATTGAACAAAAAATGAGGACTTACCTGATTTTTAAGCGAAACGAGCTGACTCTGCAAATTACTCTTGGTCAATGCATCTTTTTCCAGTTGCGCTTTCTGCCACTCCTTCAGCACATATGCTCCTTCGTAAATTGAAAAATAAACGCAGTGGTAAAAAAACTGCATCCCAACAGCCCGCGAATATTCTACCAGGTGCGGAAAGTACCAGATGTGGCCATCGAACAGGAAGCGGGTCATTTGCCGGATAAACCAGGCCAGATTTGCCATTATGGGCAAAAGAACCAGCAACCAGACCAGACGCTTCCGGCTGTTTGGGTACCCAGAATAGCGCGCCTGAAGCCGAAGAACTACCCAACGAGCAAGCTGCCACCAAACCACACCAATGCTAAGACCGATCATATCGTTCAGTATGACGGTTCGCAATGGAAGGCTCAGGTACCAGTCCAGACGGAAAAACAACGCCACAAACACAAACAAAACAACGGGTCCCCAAATCCGTAATCTGCTATCGTTGAAAGATGTGTTCATACGCATCAGGTAGTTGTTAGTTGCTGCGCCCGTAGTAGTGGCAACCGAACAGTGAAATAATCTTCATCATCCTGCACCAATATCTGGTAGTTACCCAGCAATGTATACTTGGCCATAATGTTGGCCAAACCAATCTGGTTCGAATCGACTTTAGTGGTTTTTCGCTGAAGATTGTTCTGAACAACAAGCTCTTCATTTTCGATATAGATGTCGATCTCCAAAGGCGATTCAGCCAGGATCATGTTGTGTTTTACCGCATTTTCGATCAGAATCTGTAGGGTAAGCGGTGGCAGCAGGTAATCATCATACAAACTATCGACGCTGATTTGTATCTGTAGTCCGCTGCCATAGCGGGTTTTCAGCAAATGCACATACGATTCAATAAAATCCATTTCATCGCGCAGCGGTGTCAGTTTGTCTTCGTTATTCCGAAGCAGGTACCGGTATACGCTGCTGATTTCATCGACAAACAGTTCGGCCTGAGCAGGATTTTCCGTAATCAGTGCCGACAGCGAATTAAGGCTGTTGAACAGAAAATGCGGGTTAATCTGGCTTTTCAGCGAATCGAGCTGATTTTGCAGATTGGCCTTTCGCAAAGCTTCTTTGTCCAGATGCGTCTGCTTCCACTTTTGCAGGCTATAGATACCTTCGTAGGTAATTACATATGCGCAATAGTAAAAAATTTGAATCCCGATTGAATACGTATAGTCAATCAGATCGGGCAAAACCCATTCGTCGTTATTGATTATATTTCGTATGGCATAGCGTATGAACCAGGCAAAATTGACCAGCAAGGGTGCCAGCACCAGCAACCACACAAAACGGGTCGTTGTCTGCGCAAGTTCGGGGTAACGGTATTGCAGCGCTCGAATCGCCCACCGCGCTACCTGCCAGCAGGTAAAACCAGCCGTAATGGCAATCAGGTCAGACTTAACAAGATCGCTAATGGGCAATTCGAAGTACCAGTTAAGTCTGAAAAAGAGCGTTCCGAACACAAACAGAGCGAGAGGGCCGAAAATTCGCAGTTTTGTGTCGTTGAGTGGCTTCATACGCTATAATTCAGGACAACCCTGTTGAACAGACGCTTTCCAGTAAAGATATAGATTTTATAGCATCTGCCGATTATCGGCCAGCTCACCAGTCAGGCCATAATCAGCCGTGTCAGATCAGTCTGTTCCGGTTCAATCAGTCGAGGTATTTGCCATAGGTTGACTTATACCCAAAAAGATACGCAACCGGCGCCAGGATAGTAAAGAGAATTTTCTGAACAACAAAGGACGGTTTAGCTACCCGGAAAACCCCGGAAAACCGATTAACCAGCAAAGCCGTCTGCAACAGGGGAGGCATTCCGCTGGCCGTTACTTTACCATCGGCAGCAAGGCCGCTGGCCGTTTCGAGCAGATACTCCGTATCCAAAGCCGGTCTCACCTGCCAGGTAACGACCGTTTTTTGATCCGATGCATTCCACATGGCGTGTACCGTATTGGCCGGAATATGGAGCGTATCGCCCGGTTTCAGTTTTTCCAACTGACCATCGATCCGTACCGTCAATTCGCCCTGCAATACCGTAAACTCTTCGGCCTGATATGGATGATAATGATCTGTTGGCTCTGCTGAATGGGGCCGATAAATCGTCTCCATCTCCAGTAATTTCCCGCCGGTATCGGCTGCTGTCCGCACAAACCGAATATCCTGCCCGGTTATTGGGTTTCGAACAACTTTATTGGTAAAGGCCATGGTACTGGTTCGAATGGTTTATATCCTGCGAAAAGTAAAGCTGGGACAAGTATTGAACTAGAGCAATTCGGAAGGAGTTAAACCAACAAAAATGAAGGACCAAGCGGAATAATTGACCAACAAACAGGAAACTCGCAACCAGACAATGCGCCACCACAAGGCCCGACCATAAAATTTACTACTCCTGGCAAACTTCTTAAAATACAATCGGTTAGATTGCGTTCATAAGGCAGGCAGGCCATTGGCCGCAAAACCCCAGCCCCATAAACTTCTGAGCAACGATCCTATTACTCACGTATGATAAATAATCTGACTCCCTCCTCTCCTACTCTATTACTCGTCGACCAGCAGGATAACGTAATCGGAACAGCCGAAAAGCTGGCTGCTCATCAGACTGGCGCGCTCCACCGGGCTTTTTCAGTGCTGATTTTCAACGAACAGGGCGACTATCTGCTTCAACAGCGTGCGCTGGAAAAATATCATTCGGGTGGCTTATGGACCAACTCCTGTTGCGGCCATCCCAGCCAGCCCGATAACACAGCAGCGCAGGCCCAACAACGGTTATTCGAAGAAATGGGATTCCGGGCCGAACTAGACCCGTTATTTGTCTTTCAATACTATGCTGAACTACCCAACGGACTCACTGAACATGAAATTGATCATGTGTTTACGGGTCAGTACCAGGGAGACATCCCATTTAATTTCAGTGAAGTAAGTGCAGTGCGGTGGATTTCACCAGAAGCACTGGCTCAGGAAATAAACGAATCACCCGATTCGTTTACAGTATGGTTTAAGATTCTTTTTGATCGACTCCAAAAGTCGAATCAGCCAGTTACGGCGGCATGACCCGAATAAATACTTAAGTATTTAACCGGAAATTTTCCCGACTCAGCACGTAAAAACTGGCATTCGGCCTTATTCAAATTCGGGTTTCAATTTGTACTTATTACTTTCGAAAGTATTATTTCTATCAAAATGCCAATTAAAAGCAGTCGTAACTGGCCAGTACAAAGCTGCTTCTGTTGGCATACTGAGTACTCAGAGCTTGCCCAATTCTTAACGTAATTTTACCAGTGAGGAGATTTTGTCTGTAAATAATTGTTGCTACATTTAAATTTCCAATTCATAAACAGATCAATTCCATGAAAACACTTACCGTATTTGCTGCCTGCCTCTTTGTATCTGGTGTTTCGCTGGCTCAAACCTGGAACGTAGACAAAGCTCACTCGCGTGTCGGATTTACCGTTACACACAACCTACTGGCAGAAGTAGACGGCAATTTTAAAACCTTCGACGCAAAAGTAACCTCCTCAAAACCAGACCTATCTGATGCAGTACTAGAGCTTACGGCCGATATCAACAGCATCAACACCGATAATGACCGTCGGGATGGCCACCTGAAAAGCCCCGATTTTTTCGATGCGGCCAAATACCCAACGTTGACTTTCAAAAGTACGTCGTTCAAAAAAGTTGCCGATAAAAAATACGCAGCAACTGGCAACCTGACCATGCACGGTGTTACAAAACCCGTAACGCTGGATGTTACGATGCTAGGACCCGTAAAAATGAAAGGGCCAGGCGGCAAAGAACAGGAAAAAGTTGGCTTCAAAGTAGGCACTACACTTAAGCGTTCAGATTTTGGCGTAGGCACGATTCCGGTGGTGGTTGTAAGTGATGAGGTTGAAGTGAAAGCCAACGGCGAATTTGTGAAGCAGGACGCTGCCAATTAACATAAACCTAGCTAGTTTAGTCTGCAATCCCGATGTTCTGCCCAAAGCAGCATCGGGATTTTTTTGTTCCCTTATGCTCATCCAGAATCACATTGGGGATGGGCAATGTCTGAGCAGCCGTAGCCGATTGTACTTATAAGCGAAAAAAATAAAAAAAACCTCGACTATACTTTGTAAAAAAGAGCCAAAAGTGCGTATCATTACGTAATAAATACATAATAAACCAAAGCCCTATTTAAGCCGCTGGCAGTAGGTGCATTTCCGTTGCAATCGCTTGGTTAGTTTATTCCTATAATCCCATGACCAATATCCTTAAACTTCTCTTCACAGCCTGCCTAGCTGGCGCAGTTACCTTTGGTAATCAGGCTCTGGCTCAGATGCCACAGCGTCAGCCTACTCCAAACGATACGCTCAAGTCGCCCCGAGTACTCGGCGACAAACGGGCTGTGATTAGCATATATGCCCCGAAAGCCACCGAAGTTGTGGTTTCGGGCGATTTCATGAGCCAAAACAAACCCATGAATCTCACCAAAAACGATCAGGGCGTATGGTCGGCGGTAATTGGCCCGCTAAAGCCCGATTATTACACCTATACCCTACTGGTCGACGGGGTGCGGACCATGGACCCCAAGAATCCGATTATCAAGCAGGGGATCAGCAGCCTGGAGAATATAATGACCGTACCGGGTGCTGAAACGGCTTTCGAAGACAATAAGCCCGTTCCGCATGGCGAAGTCCGGGAAGTGTGGTACGACTCGAAGTCGCTGGGTATGATGCGCCGGATGCATGTCTATACGCCACCGGGTTACGAAAAAGGTATGACAAAGTACCCGGTGTTTTACCTGCTCCATGGCGGTGGCGATGATGACTCGGGTTGGAACACCGTAGGGCGCGCCGGCTTCATTATCGACAATTTGCTGGCTGCCGGTAAGGCAAAACCCATGATTGTGGTAATGCCCAACGGAAGTATGCCAATGGATATCACTCCTGGAGCCGATATGAGCAAGGCCATGTCGTCGATGCGTACGATGTTTGCCGACGAGCTTCTGAAAGAGGTGATGCCTCATGTTGAAAAAAACTATCGTGCCCTGACGAATCGTGAAAACCGGGCCATTGCAGGTCTGTCGATGGGTGGGTTCCAGACACTGGACCTGACCCTGGGCCATCCCGAACTCTTCAACTATGTAGGCGTGTTCAGTTCCGGTTTTTTTGGCGCTACCATCGACGAAGCGGAGACCTACTATGCCAAAGGCTTGCAGGATCCTACCTTCAACAAAAACAAAAAACTGTTCTGGATTGAAATCGGGAAAGACGACTTTGTAATGGATGCCAACAAAAAAACAATGGCTCTGCTCGACAAACACCACATCAACTATCAATATAAAGAAACCGATGGTGGACATACGTGGGTAAACTGGCGTCATTATCTGAACGAATACGCTCCATTACTATTCAAATAGGGGCTTTTTAGTAACCGGTTCATCGTTTCCGATCGAAAGTCCGTAATTTTCGTATCTGACAATCAACGGAAACGATGAAGCTTTCTGCTATTCTGGTCGATGATGAACGGGCAAGCCTGGATGCGTTGCGGGTAAAAATCCAGAAAGTAGCACCAGATCTGGATGTTATACAAACGTTTCAGCAACCAACAGAAGCCGTAGCTGAACTGGCTCATTACAAACCCGATGTTGTATTTCTGGACATCGACATGCCGGGCATGGATGGCTTTACGCTCCTCCGCGAACTAGGCTCCCACGATTTTGAAGTAATCTTTTGCACCGCCTATGGCCAGTATGCCATTGATGCATTGCGGGTAAGCGCACTCGACTTTCTGCTCAAGCCCATCCATGAAGTTGAACTTCGGCAAGCTATTGACCGGCTACATCAGAAACGGCAACACCGCGAATTTCTTTCTCCCAATGCCAATCGGTCGATTCCATCGGCCCACGCGCTGTTCAACAAAATTGCCGTATCGTCGCTGCGAGGGCTGACTTTTGTACCAATCCAGGATATTATCCGGCTCGAAGCCGATAGTAACTACACGACCTTTTATCTGGTCGATGGACGCAAGATTGTGGCAACAAAAACTCTCAAGGATTTTGCTGATATGCTCGAACCCCTCAACTTCGTGCGAATCCACCGCTCGTCGCTGATTAATTTGCATCATCTCAACGAGTATGTTCGTGGCGAAGGCGGAACGGTTATTATGTGCGATGGAAGCGAAGTAGAAGTCTCACGGCGGGAGAAACAGCACTTTCTCGAACGTATTGGATGGAGCTGATTTTCATAGTACTAACGCTTCTGAGCGGTCAACTCCCAAACGCGCATTTTACTAAGTTGTAACCGCCGTTCACGCATTGGCTTTTGCCTGTCGGAAAATGCGGGCTTAGTTTTCGAGGGTTAACAACACACCTATGAAACCCTCCGCCCGACAGCAATTTATTGAATGGCTATGTCTGCTACTGGCCGGTCTGCTGGGCCTGCTGCTAATTTTCCTGTAAACGTTGAGACCTGTTGTATGCGTTGTCACAGCACTTACTCCCAATCAATATGATGGCTCAGGATCACCAACAAGGGTAACTGATTCAACTCCATTACTATATTTTTCCCTATCTCATAAATGTGGAGGTACAAAAGTTAAAATACAGTCAGAATTCATCAAATGACATTCAGTTTTTATAATTATACCGCTGTAAAATTGTACTATAAGTCAGACCCATAAAATGGGTCTAAAACCACTAACCGAAATAGAGCCAGTGAAGTGTTAAACAGCTTCAGGGTTTGAGTATATACAAACAGTAGCTATGCCTTGATAGCTATTTTTTTTAAGCATAAAAGTGTCAAAAAGACACTTTCTGAAATAGAACACTGACGTCATGTTTACTACCCATACGTAGAGACTGTAGGATTGACCAGGGTTGTCTGGCAAATAGACAACCGATCAGGAGCGAAAACCTCAACATATTTAAAAACAAGAGCTATGCTTTTATTAAAAAATTCACTGAAAGGTACTGCTATACTAATCAGCGTTTGCCTGATTAATTTCCAGTTCAAACCAATTGACCCGGTTGCCCAGCGAACGCTGAAGGACGCTTACTCAAGCTATTTTCCAGTGGGTGTTGCCGTGGCTCCACGAAACCTCAAAGGACCCGAAGCTGACTTGATAACACAACAATTCAACAGCATTACTCCCGAGAATGCCATGAAAATGGGGCCAATTCATCCCCAGGAAAATCGATATTTCTGGGACGATGCCGACGCCATTGTGGACTTTGCGCAGCAAAAAGGCATCCGGGTGAGAGGTCACACACTTTGCTGGCATAACCAAACACCCCGATGGCTCTTCACGGATTCAACAGGAAAAGAAGTGACGAAAGAAATGCTTTTGGCGCGACTAAAACGGCATATTACCGACGTTGTCAGCCGCTATAAAGGTAAAGTATACGCCTGGGATGTGGTCAACGAAGCCGTTCCCGACACTGGTACAAGCATCTATCGCCGGTCGAAATTCTACACCATTGCTGGAGAAGAATACATTGAAAAGGCGTTTCAGTATGCGCATGAAGCCGACCCGAAAGCGGTATTGTTTTATAACGATTACAACACCGAAAATCCATCCAAGCGAGACCGGATTTATCAACTGGTCAAGAAGCTAAAAGACAAGCACATTCCGATTCATGGGGTTGGTTTACAAGGGCACTGGTCCATTTATGAGCCAACGGCTCAGGAACTGGAAACCTCCATCAAGCGATTTTCAAGCCTTGGCCTGGCCGTACAAATTACCGAACTGGATCTATCCGTATATCCGAAAGAGCATGAACGACGTCAGCGAAAGGATACGGATAAATCGGAATTTACGGCAGAGATGGCCGATAAACAGGCAGCTCAATATAAACTGCTATTCGACGTATTCCGAAGCTACAAAGGCAAAATAACGGGTGTTACGTTCTGGAACGTCTCGGATAAATCAACCTGGCTCGATAATTTCCCAGTGGCCGGACGCAAGGATTATCCATTGCTGTTCGATCAGAATTACCAACCCAAGAAAGCCTTCTGGAGTGTCGTTAACTTCTAATGGCTACCCGACCGTCAACAAGGAACGCATCGATTTTATAAAAGTTTATGACTCTCCAGGACCAGGCGTTATGGCAGTTATATCGTGAGGGCGATAAGCAGGCATTGGGCCAATTGGCCGAACGATATTATCGCTCGCTGAAACACTATGGGCTAAAATTCATGGTCGATGAGTTGGTCGTTGAAGATTGCATTCAGGACCTTTTTTTACAACTCTGGCAAAATCGGACCCAAATCAATCCGACAGAATCTGTCAGGCATTATCTATTCAAATCCTTACGCCATCATGTGCTTCTCCATTTACGGTCGCAGAAACGGGCGTTAGTGGAGGAACTAGACTGGGATAGCTCACTGGCCGAAGAAACGGACTCCGAAACCTTACTGATTCAACGGGAATCATTAACCAGTTTGACCAATACGATCCAGGAGCTACTAGCCTCCCTGCCCACTCGCGAACGGGAAGCACTTTACCTGCGCTACTACGAGAATCTATCCATACCCGAAATAGCCGAGGTCATGAACGTAAACCGTCAGTCTGTATCTAATTTCTTACAGAAAGCCATTCATAAGCTTCGAAACAGATGGCTTTCGCCCACCTTTCTGGCTCTCTATATTCTTGTGAATAAACTCTTTTTTTAGTTCTGGTAGCTGACTAACACATGCAAATCGACTGCTAAACAACGATTTGCATTTTTTTTCAAAAAAATTCGCTTTAAGTAGGGTATCGTTGCCACACTTCTCCATACTATCAATAAAAATAGTAGAAAAGTACCAATGGACCACCTACCCGAAAATCTGTCGACCGTTGAAGATTTCCTGGAGAACGACGCGTTTCGGGCGTGGGTTCTGGAAAGGCGTACCGAAGATCGGATACGCTGGCAGGCCTGGCTGATTCAGCATCCTCACAAAAGGGAGATATATGAACAGGCCGTAGCCACCCTGTTAGTACTACAGGGGAAACCAGTAGAGCTTTCCGACCAGCAGGTAAAGACCAAAACGACGGAAATTATCGATCAGATGCCCGATACGTTTACCGTTAGCAAGCCCCTGCTGGGCTGGCACTGGGGGCGCTGGCTAAGTGCTGCCGCAGTAATTGGTTTAATTGTCTGGTTTCAACTGGGCAAGTCCGTATTCAATTCATTAACGAAACCCGACGAGCAGACCCTGGCGGCTAAGGAGTGGAAGATCGTAAAGAACGTCACCGGCCAGTCGTTGGTCGTACTATTGCCCGACAACTCGTCTGTGCTTCTATCGACCGGTAGTGAGTTACGGTTTCGTCGGCAAACCAACTATGCCCTGCGGGAGGTGTATCTTCAGGGAGAAGGTTTTTTTGAAGTGGCCAAGAACCCGGCTAAACCGTTCATTGTCTATACGGCTAACCTGACGACCAAGGTATTAGGCACTAGTTTTCAGGTACATTCTTTTCCAAAAGAAACAACGGCTTATGTGAAGGTGAAGACAGGTAAAGTAACCGTTACGCCAGCCAATTCGCCCGATAAACCGATTTTACTGACCGTAAATCAAGAGGTTAAACTCGGAACTGGCACCAAACAACTGGTGAAACACGATCATCTTCAATCAGAAGAGGGCGCAGATTCCATTGTTAATCAACAGTTTACATTTAACTACACCCCTATTCCGGCGGTATTTGATCAGTTGGCAGCCAGCTACCACATGCCTATTCGCTACGACCAGCATTTACTTCACAACTGCACATTTACCGGTCAACTCAACGATGTGCCTTTTCTTGAAAAAATCCGGCTTATCTGTCTGACTACGGAGTCATCGTATGAAGTTGTTAACAATCAGATTCTCATCCACAGTCGTGGCTGCAATTAATTATAACTCATAACCCATCCTATTCTATGCATTAGTACGTCTCGCTTTCTACACGAAAAAGCGATAGTGCTACCAACACTATCGCTCGGAATCGCCCTAAATGTGTCTTACTAACACATTCTCCCTCTACCAAAGGGACAGCGAATTATTGTCAGTTCTTCCCAGAAACCAACAACAATTACAAACCTATGCATTCTTGCTTATTGAACCGTAATGTATGGCTCAGGATTATGAAATTTTCAAGCCTGCAACTCCTATTCGTGCTTGCTTTAGCTAATGCAAGCCTTGCCCTGGACGGAAAGGCCCAGGAACTCTTAACCCGTCGTGTTAGTATCTCCGCTCAAAATGAGGATGTTGAGACAACGATCAAACGAATTGAAAAACTAGCGAATGTTCAATTCCTGTTTAGCCGGGAAATCATTCAATCGAAACGAAAAATCAATTATCAGGCGAAAAACGAACGGCTTTCTCTCGTACTGGATCACATCCTGGCACCTCTCAATCTGAGCTACGAGGTAGTTGGGCAACAGATCGTTATCAAACGCGAGACGATTCCTACGGTGGCTCCACTGGAAAAAACCTCTGGCGACATTCGGCCCGAACAACCGCAGGACCGACAAATTACGGGCCGGGTTACAGGGGAAAACAGTGAAGCTTTACCCGGCGTAAATATTCAGATCAAGAATACGACACGCGGAACAACGACCGACGGCAATGGTACTTACCGTTTATCTGTTCCTGAGGATGCTGGTACTGTACTGGTTTTCTCGTTCATCGGCTATGCTACCCAGGAGGTAACTGTAGGCACCCGGTCGGTGGTTAATATTACGCTGACGGCTGACGACAAAACCTTAAATGAGGTCGTGGTAGTTGGATACGGTACGCAGCGCAAGCGCGACATTACCGGAGCCGTAGCATCGGTGAATGAGACCACATTAAAAGAAGTTCCCGCCCCTAACCTGCTCAATCAGCTAAAGGGTCGGGCAGCAGGGGTTTCTATTGTGAGTAATGGAACTACACCCGGTGCGCAGCCCCAAATCCGTATCCGGGGTAACCGGACGCTGACCAGCAGCACAAACCCAGGTACGGGCGATAACCTGGACGGGCCGTTGGTTGTTGTCGATGGCATCCCCTACGGCGGGCTCAACGACATCAACCCCGACGACATTGTTAACCTGGAAATCCTGAAAGATGCTTCGGCAACGGCTATCTATGGATCGAGAGGATCGGGCGGGGTTATTCTGGTAACCACCAAACGGGGAAAAGTGGGCAAGCCAGTATTTAGTTACGACGGCTATCATGGCGTTACCACCATCATGGGCAAATACAATGTCTTTAATGGCCCCGAATACGCCCAGTTTAAAGCCGACGCTGCGAAATACAATCGGACTGCGCCCGGCACTACGGCCTATCCGCTTACTCAGAAAGAACAGGACGCATTG
Organism: Spirosoma sp. SC4-14; assembly: GCF_037201965.1. Lineage (NCBI taxonomy): Bacteria > Pseudomonadati > Bacteroidota > Cytophagia > Cytophagales > Cytophagaceae > Spirosoma > Spirosoma sp. SC4-14. The sequence goes on from NZ_CP147518.1 coordinate 6,473,307, forward strand.
GCTGCCGGTGTTTCGACCGACTGGCAGGATTTGATTTACAAACCTGGCTTTATGACTAACCACCAGTTGGGCATGACAGGCGGTGTCGAAAATACACAGTATTCATTGGGGTTGGGTTATTTCAATGAAACAGGGGTTATTCCCAGCCAGAATTTTACCCGGGTGAACATACGGGCTACTATAGACCAGCGCATTGGCAAGCGGATTAGAGTTGGCCTGAACACACTTAATACCCTGACGTATACCAATACCCCAGGCGGGGGCGGCATTCCGGGCGGTCTGGTGAGTTTAACACCCCTGGCCTCGCCCTATAATGCGGATGGCTCGCTAAACCTGTTCCCGGCAGAAGGCTCCATCGATGCGGCACGGATCAGCCCCCTGACGATCATCACCAAGAAAGATTCGTATTTAAATAGCACCCGTTCGCTACGAACATTCAACAGCCTGTATGCCGAAGTAAACCTACTGCCCGGTTTGCGCTACCGCTTCAACGCCGGATTGAATTTCAGCCAGTCGAATTTCAATGGGTATAATGGCCCGCTGACCTATTTTAACTCTGCTACGGTTCAGTCGTCGTCTAACGCCGAAATCAGCAATACCGAATACTGGGATGTCAACCTCCAGCATTTATTGTATTATGACAAAACGTTTGGCAAACATAAATTGGGCGCTACGGCACTGTATGAATACACCAAAAATCACTCGCTGGGTAGCCGATTCACGATCACGGGGGTTCCGGCCGATTACATTAAAACGGGTAATTTCTCGCTGGCATCTGGAACACCGGTTGCGGCTTCGGACTATGGAAACTCCTTTTCAGAAACCGGATTGCTTTCCTACATGGGTCGGGTAAACTATAGCTACAATGACCGCTATCTGCTGACCCTGACGTTGCGCCGGGATGGTTCGTCGACGCTCTCGCCCGCCAATCGGTACTTTAACTACCCGGCCATTGGGGCAGGATGGAATATCATTGAAGAGCCTTTCATGAAAAGCGTTCCAGTTATTTCGAACCTGAAACTACGGGGAAGCTGGGGTATTTCGGGCAACCGAAACGTAGGTGCCTACTCTACACTGGGAGCCTTGTCGGCGGGGTATTACAATTTTGGAACGGGCACGGCTGGGCAGCAGTTGGCTTATACGGTTACCAGCCTTCCGGCTACCAATTTAGGCTGGCAGTCTACAGAACAGATCGATCTTGGTCTTGACTTTGGCCTGCTGAACAACCGTATTACGGGCTCGATTGATTACTATCACCAGAAAACGAAGGATATTCTGCTGTCGGTACCACTCCCAGCCAGTAATGGGGCCGGATCGACGCTGAAAAACCTGGGCAGAACGGAAGGAAAAGGTCTGGAAACGTCGCTGACAGTCGATGTCTTCCGAAATCCTAAAGGCTTTAACTGGAGCGTGGATGCCGTTTACTATTTCAACCGCGAAAAAATCACCCAGCTCACTACCCCAACCGAGCTCTCCAATGTGGCCGCAGGCTGGTTTGTTGGACAGCCCCTTTCGGTTATCTACGATTATAAAAAGATTGGTATCTGGCAAACGGCCGATAAAGAGAATGGTACGCTGGCCAAACAAACCTCGCCGGTTCAGTTTCCGGGCCAGATTCGGGTTGAGGATGTCAACGGCGATGGCAAGATCGACCCTTCCGACCGGCAGATTCTGGGCAATTTCCAGCCCAAATTTGAAGCTGGTCTGACCAATCGGTTCAACTACAAAAATTTCGATTTGTCGATTGTTACGTTTGCCCGTATGGGGATGAAAGTAGTTGTTCCGTACCTGACGGGTAATTCGGGCGGTGGCGGTGGATTTGCCTTCTTCAACCAGGCTCGTTCCAATCAGGTGAAAGTCGATTACTGGACTGAAACCAACCCAACCAATGCCTTCCCAGCCCCCGATGCAGGTAGCGCGGTTGCCTACTTTGCCTCAACATTGGGGTATTATGATGGTTCGTTCATAAAAGTCAGAAGCATTAATCTGGGCTATACGGTTTCGGGTCAGTTTCTTAAAAAAGTGGGTATGAACTCAGCCCGGCTCTATCTGAACGTCACCAATCCGCTTATTCTGTATTCGCCGTTGGTGCGCGATAAACTGGCTGTCGATCCAGAAGGGAACGGCTATGCCAGCTCTACCGTAAGTTCCCAGGGAGCGGATACGGCAACGCAGCAGCGTCAGATTGCGATAAACCTCAACAATCCGCCCGTTCGCCAATTTACGTTTGGTGTAAACCTTAAATTCTAACTGTCGACATTCCCATGAAAGCAATAAAAATTGGATTTATCGTTAGCCTGACCGCTCTGATGAGCACAGGCTGCGAAAAGATACTGGAAGAGAATCCGCAATCACAAATTGTTCCGTCTTATTTCAACAGTGCAGCCGGGGTGCTTGGGGGCATTGCCGGGGTGTATAATGACATTCGATCCCAGTGGGGAACGGAAGGCTTCACCGTTGAAATGCAGGCAGGCACCGATGAGTTTTTGATGGGAGCCAGTTCAGGTGGTGGCCCTGCCTACACCTATAATGGGCTGAACGGGAGTAATTTCGGTGCGGCCTGGGGGATAGCCTTCCAGGACATCAACACGATCAATGGGGTATTGAAGTACGGCCAGACAGTCGATTTGCCAGATGCAACCCGGAAGCAGTATCTGGCTCAGGCCAAGTTTTTACGGGGTTTCTGGTATTTCTATCTGGTACAGACCTGGGGTGATGTTCCGCTGCATACCGAATTTATTACGGTAGCTTCTCAGGCAGCATCCCGCCAACCGGCGGCTCAGGTATATGAACAAATCATTAAGGACCTGACTGAAGCGGCCACCGATCTACCCAATACGCCAACCGCTCCGTTTCTGGGAAAAGCGGCTACCAAACCGGTGGCTCAGTTGCTACTGGCAAAGGCATACCTAACGCGCGGCTGGCTCAACAACACAGCCTCTGATTTTTCGCAGGCGGCCGCCATTTGTGCTGATATTATTGCCAATAAATCATCGTACGGCCTCGATCTATGGCAGGACTTTGGCGATGCATTCGTACCGGCTAACGATTATGGGAAGGAAACCATGTTTGTCAGCGATCACGTGCTCGACCCAAAATATGGCTACTATACCGTTGGTGGAGCGGCTGGTGGTGGAGCAGCCCAAAATCTGAGCCCTTGGTTTACCAACTGGAATTACCCGAATAATAGTGGGGTCAATTCCTTCAAAAGTGCCACAGGAGGCTTCGTGAACAGTGGTACTTCGCTGATGATCCGTGATTCGCAGTACGGTCGTCCATACGTTCGGATGCGGCCCAACAGCTATAAATGGACCACAGGAGCAAACGCTGGCAAGACCTACTTTCTGGATCAGGCCTTTACGAATCGTACTATCGATTCACGGTTTATGAATTCGTTCTATACGGTTTATATTGCCAATACCTCGGTTACGAACAGTGCTACTGCGGCCAACAACAAACGGGGCATTAGCTATACAACCGTGGTAGGGGCAGATACCGCCGTTTGGATACCCGACTTTGAAGTGGAAGGAGCGCCACAATTTATCGGCACACGTCCATTCAAGGGCATTGTGGTACCACCCAGCATGTGGGATAATGGCATTTTCCCGGCTCTGAAGAAATTCATGGACCCTAGCCGGGGTGCCAATTTCAACGACCCTTCTACCCGCCCCTGTGTGCTATACCGCTTTTCGGATGTATACCTGACCGGTGCCGAAGCCTATCTGAAAGCGGGCGATGCGGCTAAGGCGGCTTCTCTGCTCAATGTAGTGCGGCAACGGGCGGCTTACCGGAAAACGAATACGGCGGCTCAGAACGCTGCGGCTGCGGCTGCCATGACCATCACGGCCGACGACGTAACTGTAGACTTTATCCTGGATGAGCGCACCCGCGAACTGTTTGGCGAATGGCAACGGTGGCATGACCTGGTTCGTACCCGTTCGCTGGTACGTCGGGTGAAAGCCTGGAACCCGGAAGCGGCCCCTTATATTCAGGATTTTCATATGCTACGGCCCATTCCGCAGTCGCAGATAGATCGGGTGGTAGATGGTCCTAAATTCCCACAAAATCCGGGCTATTAAGCAGCATGACTGACAAGAAGGCGTTCTTTAACCCTTTTTTCAGTAGTTTTTTGTCATACCGACGCAGGAGCGGGGATCTTCGGGTAAGCATCTACCGAAGGTTCCCGCTCCGATTTCTATAGGTTAAGCAAAGGCTGGCGCATCACTTTTGTTCACATCGGCGGTCCAACTATTTCTGACCCCTTCGGGCGACAGTAAACCACGGACGAACTAACTTATAAACCACTGTAGTCAAAGCCACCAGATTGGGTTTCTTAGCTTGCCAGATCATGAACGAGATGGGCGTAAAATACCAGTACAGCGAGGAGATCATTCATGGCCCATGTGGCAGCACGATCTATATATGCATAGCCAGTTGCTGTTTAAGTGACCAGGATACATTAGCCTGAGAAGTAATCCATTTTCAATGGATAGCGCTATTGTTGCAACCCAAATGTAACTAAATTGTCATAAGCATAGGCTGGCAATCAGGAGTTGTGCAAATTTATCGCGTATAGAGAGGCTATACACTGACAGCAGGCAGGTTGCCCTCTGTAAACACTGTACCCCACATAAACCAATTATAGCAAATGATGAAGCTATTTTTTGCCTTGAGTAGTGTTCTGCTTTCGGTCGCGGCTCTACCCGTCAGCGGTATTGAAGGCAACTGGAAACGAACCAGCATGACCCTTACCGAAAGCAACGGTAAAGCTACCGATATGATGGCGATGATGACCCAAACTATGCCCTGTACCAAAGACATCATTTACGCCTTCAAAAGCGGTGGTTTCCTGGAAAGCAAAGTACCGGAAGCCTGTGGAGCGATGAAAAAAACTATTGAATCGATGAATGCAAATGGCAAATGGGCACTAAGTGGCAACAGACTGATCGTTACTACTTCCATGAAAGAAATTCCGCCAGCAACCTACGAAATCAGCATTAAGGGAAATACGATGACCTGGACGTTCAACTATACCGACAACCCCAAAATGCCCAATCCGACCCATGCCAAACACATGACCATTGTTTATCAACGGGTTTGACATAATTTATTCAAAGCCACCGCAAACCTGCCGCCAGCTTAATTCCAGCGCGACAGAGCTGTTCGACGCGAATCGAGTTTAAGGAAGATAAACAGCAGAATGGAAAACGACCAGAGCGACGACCCTCCGTAGCTGAAAAAGGGTAAGGGTATACCAATAACCGGCATCAGCCCGATGGTCATACCAACGTTTACCATCACATGGAAGAAAATGATTCCGGCCACACAATAGCCATAGACTCGGGCAAACTTGCTGCGCTGTTTTTCGGCCAGAATAATAATGCGCCACAACAACCCAACAAACAACGCAATTACAATAGCGCTGCCCACAAAGCCATGTTCCTCGCCAATGGTGCAGAAAATAAAATCGGTGCTTTGCTCAGGCACAAAGTCAAACTTGGTTTGCGTTCCTTCCAGAAAACCTTTCCCCTGAAGGCGGCCCGAGCCGATAGCAATTTTGGCCTGTGTTACGTTCCAGCCAACGCCCAGCGGGTCAATCGTTGGATCGACGAGTACTTTAATCCGGTTGCGCTGGTGTTTTTGAAGTATGTTATTTACAAAGAAATCAACGCCCGTAACAAAGACCATCATAACGGCACCCACAATGCCCATCGAAATCAGATTGCTGGTTGTGCGGTTATAGCGCGGCATCAGAGCAATTACGATGAGCAGCAGAGCCACAATACCGATAAAGATGTAGAGCTTCGGAAAAATAAGCGCCAGCACAAATAAAGCAGCCGCCGAAATACCAACTGCCGGAATCCAGCCGGGCAATCCTTCCCGATATAGCATAATGGCAAATGACGAAAAAACAAGCGTAGAGCCGGTTTCGTTAGAGGCCAGAATCAGAATACAGGGCAGAATAATAATTCCTCCGATATACATCAGATCTTTCTGCTTCGTCAGGTTAATACCCGGATTATCCATGTACTTGGCCAGGGCCAGAGCCGTGGCCATTTTGGCAAACTCGGCGGGCTGAATCTGAAAAGATCCGAACTTAAACCACGAGTGCGACCCTTTGATATTAGCTCCAGCCACCAGAACCAGCAACAACATCAGGATCATAAAGGCATAAAACAAATAGGCGAAGGAGTCGAAAAATTTATGATTTACTACCAGAATACAGATAATCAGAATCACCGTTGTGCCAATCCACATGATCTGCTTACCAGCGTTGGTGGTCATGTCAAATAAACTCGTATGATCTTCCGGACTGTAGACAGCCGCATATACGTTGAGCCATCCCAGCGTTACACAGCCGAGATATAGCACCAGCGTCAGCCAGTCGATGTCCTGAGTAAATGGGTCGTTATGCCGAGACAAGATTGTATTTGTTTATGATTTATGGTATTCCGTATACGGCTTACAGTTGCGCTGCTTATCGGCATACATCCTCCTATGGCAAGGCAACCGAAAACTGCAAACCGTATATTCTAATTTCCGCTTATGCCTGATGCCGTAGTTGTCGTTTTAGGCTTCGTCGATGTCATGAAAGGCTTGGGCTGAGCCGGTTTTGGGTCTTTTTTCGTCGTATCTTTTTTAGACGAAGAAGGGGCTTTGGGCTTAATAAGCATACTGGCAGGTGGCATATAGTTCGAAGCCATCACCTGTTCTTCCAGCCGTTTTGCTTCCGTTTTGCGTTTGAGGTATCGTTCGGCAACCAGTGCGGCTACCGATGCAGCAGCTTTACCACCCCATCCCGCATTTTCAACAAAAACAGCTACCGCTATTTTAGGATCGTTCATGGGCGCAAAGCCAATAAAAATCGAGTGGTCATATTTATGGCCAAACTTGGCATTCTGCGAAGTTCCGGTTTTGCCACACAAGTCGATGCCCTCAATGTTGGCCAGTGGTGTTACGGTGCCATGTGCAACAGCCCCGCGCATACCGTCGATAACAGGAAGAAAATACTTGTAATCGATACCTGTTTCGTGCCGCTCGTGATATTCGGCCGGAACGCTCAGCCCTGCTTTACCAAATCCTTTAATATAATGCGGAGTAATATACCAGCCCCGGTTAGCAATGGTAGCCGCCAAATTCACGAGTTTGAGCGGACTAATCAATAATTCGCCTTCGCCGATGCTAAGCGAGTAAACATTGGAGAATTTCCACCGAAGGGCGCCATGATATGCCTTATCGTAGTATTCAGGTGATGGCAGATTGCCTTTCAGTTCACTCGGCAAATCGACGCCCAGCCGCGCTCCAATACCAAACTTCTCCACCATATCGTGCCACTGCTGCAAGCCAATAGCCGACGCCTTGAACGTATTTGGGTTTCCATTAAAATAGAGAAACTTCCGGAATACATAGTAAAAATAAGGGTTGCAGGAGTTCTGAACAGCCCCACGCAGGTTATTCCCCCCCCTACAGTGACAGCGCATTGGCGACCCGGCATGACCATAAAACGTATTCGGAAAAAGCGACCCCTGCTGCTGGGCAATCAGCGCCTGAATTAGCTTAAACGTTGACCCCGGCCGATAACTAGCCATAATGGGCCGGTTAATGAGGGGTTTATAAGGGTTTTTGATTAGTGTTCGATAGTTTTTCGAAAAGAACCGACTCGACAGCAAGTTGGGGTCGTATGTGGGTGCCGACACGGAAACCAGAATTTCGCCGGTCGATGGTTCAACCGCCAATACGGCTCCTACTTTGTTCTGCATCAGACTATCGGCATATTTCTGAACTTCTACATCGATGCCCGTAATCAGATTTTGTCCGGCCACAGCCAGTGTATCGAAAGCCCCGTTTTTCCAGGGGCCTTTGTTTACGCCCCGAACGTTCTGCATCACAAACTTTACGCCCCGTTTGCCACGCAGTTGTTCTTCATACTGTTCTTCCAAACCGTTATGCCCTACATAATCGCCCTGCCGATAGTAGGGAATATCCTGATTGTCGAGCTGCTTTTTACTGATTTCGCTAACGTATCCGAGTGCATTAGCCAGCGTGTGAGCCGGGTAAGTTCGCATGGAGCTAATCACGGGCTCAAACCCCTGATAATCGACCAACGCATCCTGAATCCGGGCAAAATCTTCTTTGGAAAGCTGCCGTAAAAACAGCGAAGGCTTCACCGACGAATAGTTCTGAGCCAGGCCCATTATACTATCAAAATCGGTTCGGGAAATGTCCATGAGACGGCAAAAAGCGGCCGTATCCGGTATGTTAACCTTCTTAGGGGTCACATACAGATCATAGACAGGTGTGTTATAAACAATGAGCTGATTGTTGCGATCATAGATCTGCCCACGGTAAGGAATTTCAATAACTCGCTTAATTGAATTCTTCGAGGCTCCTAACGAATAGGTATCGTCTACTACCTGTAAATAAAATAACCGGGCCAGATATGTCACCGCCATAAGGCAAAACACACCTATGATGACATACTTACGATTCTCCAGCATGAAAATAAATTCTTACTACCAAGCTACGTGCTCTATACAAAGTTAACGTATTAATAAGGAATTATGAATGATAAATGATATAGGGAAAAGCTATTTTTTGTTAATCATTTATCATTCATAATTCATCATTAAACACTACCATCCTCTGGCTGTGGTTTTCAACCGGCATAGATACATATCGGCCGTGATGTAGAGCGTAGAGCCGTCGTCGCCCCAGGCGCAATTGGCTGTTGCTCCGCCAATTTTGATGTGGCCCAGAAAATCGCCTGCTGGCGATAACACCAGTACACCTCCCGGCCCTGTAGCCCATAGGTTCCCCTCTTTGTCGACTTTCATACCATCGAATCCACCTTCCAGATTCTGCTTTTTCAATCCATCGGCTCCAAACACCACCCGGCCTTTAGCCACGGAGCCATCGGCCAGTAACGAATACGCCATAATAACGGGTCGGGATGGATCGGATTGCGCTACATAGAGCGTTTTTTCATCGGGTGAGAGCGCAATACCATTGGGTCGGGTAAGGTCGCCAACTACCAGCGAAACCGCACCGTTGGGTGCAATCCGGTAAACGCCAAAATTATCGATCTCGCGCATAGGGTCTTTCTCTTTCTTCGGCATTCCGTAGGGTGGGTCGGTAAAATAATAGCTCCCGCTGGAGTGAGCAACCACATCGTTCGGACTATTGAATCGTTTGCCATTGTAATTATCGGCCAGCGTACGTTTGCCACCAATGCCATCCAGAGGCATAGCCGTCACGCGTCGATCGCCATGCTCGCAGGCAATAAGTCGTCCTTTTCGGTCAATAGTAAGGCCGTTCGAACCGGGTTCATCGCCATAAACGCCCAAACCAGTGTAGCCCGACGGTTTCAGAAATGACGTAACACCTTCCTTTTCGGTCCACTTGAAAATGGTGTTTTGCGGCACATCGGAAAACAGCAGAAAATTGCCTGCCACCTCATCATGGTTTTTTACCCAAACCGGGCCTTCTGTCCATACAAATCCACTGGCTAATACTTCAATCTGGGCATCTTTCGGAATCAGCTTATCGATACGGGGATCAAGGCGAACGATTTGCCCAATGGTCGGATACGGCGTTGTTTGCGCCAGCGTCTGCCCCAATCCAGCCAGCAGCAGGCCTATAAGTACGAGTGGTTTCATTTATCAAGAATGGTTTAGGAATCTTTTAGATTTAGCGTGCGATTCAATACGCTTTACGTAAAAGACAACAGGCCGCCGTTTTTCACTTGAGGTATTTGTCGAACCAGTCGGCAAAAGCCTTTATTTCTTCCGTTTCATCATCCCAGCCGTGGCCAGCACCTTTTTTTATGTGTAATTCGCAAGGTACATTGGCCTGCTTTAGTTTACTGATTAGCAATTCTGACTGCTGAAGCGGAATTAGCGGATCGGCATCGCCATGCACAAGCAACACCGGCGGATCGTCCGACGAAACCTGATAAACGGGGGATAGCTTCTTCAACAAAGCTGTTTTTTCTTCAGCACTTTTCATCGATACGTATTTTTTTCGGCGCTCATCCCACTCCTTAAAATCAAATGCCGCAGCCCGGTTATACTTCTTTAAAAATGCTTTATGGGTAAAAGGATTATAATCGGGTTTACCAAAATCAAGGAAATCGGTAGGAGGATATAAACAGGCTACCGCCTGAACTCGGGCCGATACTCGATTGGTAGGATCTTGCTGAGTGGTGTCGACTGGGCTGTTGGTTGTAGCCGCAAGCAAGGCCAGATGCCCACCGGCCGATGCTCCCATAATTCCGATTGATTCGGGGTCGATCTGATAGGCCCGCGCGTGTAAACGGACAAAACGAATGGCTCGCTGAATATCCTGAGCAGCCTCATCGACCGTATAGCGGGGTACTGAACTGTGTAACACCAGAAATACGGTATACCCCCGGTCAACTAAGGGTTTGGCTTCTTTGACGTAAGGCGCAACCTTGTCGTAAGACGAGCGCCAGCCTCCACTAACCACCGAAATAATTGCTTTTCCATTGCGATGGGTCGGCCTAAGAATCTGCATGGTCAAAGCCATACCGTCTTTTCGACCATATATTATCTCTAAAGGTTGATGCTGGGCAAACAAACAGGTTGAATACAATACAGCAAGCGTAAGTAGCACTAGTTTCATGAATATTACGGTTGTATGATTTTTTACCGATAGCGATACCCATTCTGACGAAGTTTGTCGTTTTCAGATACAGTTACCAGCAGTAGTAATGTGTTGATTGCAAGCTACACTTTTAATGCCGAATCCGTTATAACGAAAGCAAACCGGCTCTGATCTCTTATTGTGTGCATCCTAAAAGTGTCCAACGCCTTATTTATTCACTTTATATTTCTTAAAATTTTTAATAATTAACTGAAGACTTACCTTAATTTTACAGAAGATTCATTGGCAACTAGCCCATAATTTATGGAACAACACTAGCTCATTAGTCTGTTTCCAATGAATCTTCGGCTCACAATCCCTTATAATCCTCAATCTACTGTATTATGAAGAACGACAAACGGGCGACTTCATCAGAGAACAACGGGTTAAACTCCCGCCGGTCTTTCCTGAAGACACTCGGTATTGCCGGTACAGCCGCTGCCGCAGCACCAGCCGCACTGGCAGAAGCCAAAAGCTCTCCCGTACCTCAGTACCTGAATTTGATCAAGAATCACGCGAGCACAGCCGCCAACGACAGAGTTCGTATTGCTCTCATCGGTACCGGAGGCATGGGAATCGGCGATACGCAAACGGCCCTGATGGTCGATGGCGTTGAGATGGTTGCCGCCTGCGACCTGTATGATGGCCGGTTGCGCCGGGCCAAAGAACTCTGGGGCGATCAGCTACCGGTTACCAAAGATTACCGCGAGATTTTGGAACGCAGCGATGTCGATGCCATCATTAACGGCACGACCGACCACTGGCACGAGAAAATTTCGACTGATGCTATGCGCAAGGGCAAACACGTGTATTGCGAAAAGCCCATGGTGCAAAAGTTTGAAGATGGCCATACGCTGATCAAGGTGTCCAAAGAAACGGGCAAGGTCTTTCAGGTTGGTAGCCAGTTTGCCAGTTCGTTACTCATTGCCAAAGCACGTGAGCTTCTGAAAGCAGGCGACATTGGTGAGCTGGTGTTTGCCGAAGCCATTTATGACCGTCATAGTGCTATGGGGGCCTGGCAATATTCGATTCCACCCGATGCATCACCCCAAACCGTCGATTGGGACACGTATCTGGGTAGTGCGCCCAAACGCCCCTGGGACCCGCTCCGTTTCTTCCGTTGGCGGAACTACACCGATTATGGTACGGGTATTGCAGGCGATCTGTACGTTCACCTGCTCACCTCGCTACACTGCGTTACGGGGTCGAAAGGTCCAACCCGCGTGTATTCGACGGGCGGCACCCGCTACTGGAAAGACGGTCGCGATGTGCCCGACATTCAACTGAGTATCTACGATTATCCCAAAACAGCCGAACATCCAGAATTCAATCTGACAACCCGCTCCAACTTTGTTGATGGTGGTGGTGGCAATTATCTCGTACGGATTGTGGGCACCGAAGGCGACCTGTCGCTCGGTTTCGATTCGCTGACGGTTCACCGCAACAAATTCCCCAAAGCACCGGGGATGTCGATTGATAATTTCCCGAAAGATCAGAAGGAACTCTTCATTAAGGAGTACGCCAAAATGTATCCACCGCATCCCGAGCTGGAAGGTCCGAAGGAATTCAAGTATTCGTTCCCTAAAGACTATAAAGGCGATCGGTACGAGCATTTTTCCAACTTCTTCAACTCCATTCGAACGGGTGCGCCCAACGTTGAAGATGCTACATTTGGCTTACGGGCCTGCGGACCAACGCAGTGTGGCAATATCAGCTATGCGCAGAAAAAAGCCATTAGCTGGGACCCAATCAACATGAAGATTCTGGGTTAGTCATTGATCATAAAGTCATTGGTCATTTGAAAAACACTCAAATGACCAATGACTTTATGACTAAAACAAGGTTTTCAGCACAGCCGATTGTAGGGTAACGGGCCCAATCAGGCCCGATTCCAGCAATGGTGAGTCTTTGTTGTAATGTTGCCAGGTTGCGAATGTTATGCGGCCACCAGTTGGTTTTGGTTTACCCTGCTGATACCAGTCGGGTAATTTTTCGATAGCCCCATTGCTCAAACTCGCAAAACCACTGGCTCCGCCACCGGGGGTGTAGGTAGCTTCTTCGGGCAACGATTCGTCGCCAATGAGCCGGTTTGGCCATAGATTCGTCACTCTGATTTCTAGAGTATTCGTTCCTGCTTTTGCGGCATCGGTAATATCGACCCGGTAGGGCCGCGCCCACAATATTCCGAGGTTTTTTCCATTAACCAGCACTTCAGCAATAACTTCTACCTGCCCTAAATCCAGCCACAGACGCTTGTTGGAAGCCAACTGACGGGCCGAAACCGACACGGTTTGCCGATAGACTGCAGTGCCCGAAAAGTGCTTTACTCCGCTATCGGTATGCTTATGCAACGATGCAAGCTCAGGTAATGTGATTGTGGCCGGAGCACCTAAATCTGGCGGAAAGTTAACCTGCCATGGACCTTTTAGGTCAACAGGTTTACCCAAATCCGTTATCTGGAACGCCGTTTCATGACCAGCCTGGTCACGAGTTGTGTATCGACCATCCTGCCAGATAAGTAACGCGGCTTTTGTTGTACCAGCTAGTTCTACAGGGTGACGTTCCTGCTGGCTGGCAATAACGTTAGTAGCCAGTTGCCGAATGCGCGACTCATTGAACACTTCCCGGAATACGTGTGGCGGTGTCATATCGCCGTTATAGTACGACGCCCCTTCGTGCAGGTATGCCTGACCCACTCCCGGATGAACAATTGTTCCGTTGCTTTTTCCCTGCTGGATTAGTTTGCCATTGACAAAAACCGATGGTGCGCCATCCTGATAAACGAGGGCAATATGGCTCCAGCCCGAAATGGCCGTTGGAGCAGCCAGTATAAATACTGGTTTCCCGGCTCCATGTTGCCACACAGCCACACCGTTTCGGCCCACGGCTAGTCCGCACGTATCGTGACCGTTGCCATATAGACCGTTGCCCGACGGCGGATAAATTGTATAATAATCCGTCCACGGGTGGGCAATGGTATCCATAAAGTTACGGGTACTTAACATCACGTTCAGCTCAGGTTTGGCCCAGAACGCAATTGTAAAGTTATTCGTAAGGTCTTTGTAGAGTGTCCGGTCAACCGACGGAAACGGTTTGGTGGTTAACACGGGTTTGTTGTTCTGAAGCACCGATTGAATACGCCTACTCGCAGCAGGCGACCGGAAAACCACGAACACAGAGCCCGATGGATCGATATGTACGGGTAACCGCATCCGCCCATCGGCCGATTCATAAAGCGAAACCGGACTAATCTGTCCAGTATTGGCATTCCAGAATTCTGGCAGACGGCCATCAATTCGAAACGTGCAGACCAGTTCTTCAGAAGTCCGGCGCTGATTTGCCAGAAAATACAGATCCGTTGTGCCAACTCGCCGATGGATATACGTAATGGGAGCATCGCCAGACCGCGACGATACCTCAAAATCAGGTTTTACCTTTAATTTCTCCAAGACAACAGTCAGCGGAATTCCCCAATAAACGCGTCCGTTGCCAGACAGATGTTCGGTAACCGTAATGCCATCGATTGTTCCCCAGAGCTCATCAACGATCTGTTTAAATTCCAGATCACCGGCTGTATAGCCGCGTAGCCCAGGTGTCCGCTCGGGCTTTGCTCCAACCAGACATAAGCCCTGCCGAACAAATTCGCGAAGTTTCTGGGCTAGCTCCAGCGTAATGGTCTTCTGATCCTGAAGTATCAGAACCTGATAGCTCATGCCATCGGGCAACACAAGGCGGTTGTTATTGACTTTAGCCCGATTCAGGAGCACTTCGGCATTAATCAGGTCATAGTCGTAGCCCTGCGGTGGTGCCGGATTGAGTTCATCGGGACTCACGCTGGTATAGACCCCACCCGACTCGCCCGTAAAGTAAGCCAGATCGGCTACAAACAGCCCTTGCTGAAGTAAATATTGACACCGCGACAGGTATTGAATCCAGCTTGTTCCAACCGGCCACCAGGTAGTGGTTCGGTCGAAGTGAATGCCCCAGGGGCCCATTGTCATACCCGGCACAGCCGACGGATGCGGCTGATGTGCATACCGATGAAAAATGATTCGGTTGAGCCCCTGCGTAAAGTATTTGTCGCCGGTAGCTTTCATGGCAAACGGGTACTCCTGCCAGCGCGACGATTCGGGCTCACCCGTAAAAGCTTCGGCCCCAACTACCTGTGGTTTTCCATCGCCTTTACCATTCGTATGAGCAATGGATGCAGCCAGTTTGGTGGTTCGGCGCATGGTCCAGTTGTTCTGAAACAATGTAGACAAACCATTCCAGAACTCACCCATGTTAACATCCATCCGGGCTCCAATCTGCATTTCCTCCATTGGCCCCCGGTCGTAGGGTTCCGCATAGGCAATAATCTGGTGCTGGTGGCATAAGTCGGTGAACTGACCATAGTAGTTATCGGCCATCAGATTGGCCTGGGTCCGGCGGAAATCCCACAAAAACCGTTCGGTCGTGTCAACATTTTCCACTACCCGGCCCGTCAATGCAGGCAAATAGCTAATCAGGTCGTATCCTGCCCGATTTCGAAACTCCTGCGGAAATTCGGCAGTCCAGTTCTGCATACCAATTTCATACGAGTCGATCAGCAACCCAACCTTGCCTTTCTGGGCCAGTGGGCCCAGCGTTGGCAACAGATTTTCCATCATCTTATTAAAATGAAACACGATGGCGGCTTTGCTGTATTTATCGCATTCGAGCCCAATGCCCGTGTCGGGAGCCGAACGGTTCAGCGCACCCAACGGAGTAAAACCAATTCGCAGAATCGTCCACTGTCCAGTCGGCGCATTCCAGGTCAGTTTACCCTCTTTATCCATCTGCGACGTAAGATCCACCACAGAACCCAGCCTGATAGCCATAGCATTCAAATTAGCCGATGCTGGTGTCACGTCTACCCCATTGAAGGTTTTATTCGTTTTCTTTCGCCAGTCGGTCAGTTTCGCTATAGCCGACAATCGCAATTGCGTAAGATTCCAGGTCCCACTGGGCAAAACCAGTCGAAAAAAGCGGGCTTTCGTAGCGGGAAACTCCTGGATAACAAGGTCATAATCGCCCGAACGACCCAGATTCCCATTCGTGAATTTCTTAAAATTCACACCATCGTCCGACGCTTCCACCGCGAACGACGGCCCTCCCCCAAAGCCGCCCTGCCCGCCCAATGGCGCACTAACGGCTACGGGTTTAGCCAGAAAGGTAAGGGAACGCGCGTCAAAAGGTTCGTTAAACTCTAGCTGCAAATAAGCCGGTTTACCCTCTTCGGAAGGCCGAACAACCACACCCTGACTCTTCTCGCCACTTAATTGCTGCAAGTCGACGGAAGCATTACTGACCGTGGCTTTACTCACCAACGCTTGCAGAGGCTTTTCGCCCGGCAGCGACGGAAATGCCAGCACGCACACATCGCGGTAATAACCGAGCCGGGTTAGGGGCTTAGGCAGTGAGATAGTCGCCGAATTACCGCCCGTTATGTAGGTTTCGCTCCAGCATACGTCCTGCATAGCCAGCTCGGGAGTGATCCAGGGCCCTCCGCTCGACGACCAGCCCGGACAATTGTGCATTGTAAACTCCAGTCCCAGACGTCCGGCTTCCTTGATGGTGTGCTCTTTCAGCCTCAACCATTCCGGACTCAGATACTGGAGTGGTCCTTTAGGTATGCCTGTTCCGGCATCGAAATTCTGAAATCCACCCAGGCCAATCTGCTTCATAGCCTCCAGGTCGCGTGTGATACCATCGGCCGTTACATTGCCATTCATCCAGTGCCACCACGTTTGCGGGCGAGCCGATGCGGGCGGATTCAGAAAGTTTTCGGCCAAAGGTCCTGCCAGAGCTTGCTGGCTATTCATTTGCACAATACCCGACGGCGTAATCAGGGCAACCAGCCCCGCAGCAGAGCTATTTTTCAGAAACGTGCGTCTCTTCATGAACAAACTATCGACTAGGTTAAGCGAGGTATTTATCGTGTACGGTTATACTGACCTGCGAAAATCACAATCACAAATCCAAATATTGCCAATTTGCCGCTATGCACCATCATGTACTTTCCTAGTCAATCGCCTTTTCTGTAAAAAATACACAATGACCCTTGTTAATTGTATATTCTGGTCGTAAAAATCGATATAATAAATTGCAGATAATCAATATATTTATAAAGCAAATTAACCAATATATGAAATATAATTTTACCTTCCTTATGAGAGCCAGCATAAAATTACTAATGATCTTTATTCTTAGTCCGGCTCTGCTACTGGCTCAAAGCAAAAAAACTGGGCCTTCGAACGATAAGCTGGCCCAGCTAAAACGAGAAGCAATTAGTGCTATTGATCAACGTAAAGATCAGGCCCAGCAAATCAACGATATGCTGTTCAGCTTTGCCGAACTAGGCTTTCAGGAAGTAGAGTCGCTTAATTACCTGACGTCGATTCTGGAAAAAGAGGGCTTTACAATACAAAAAGGTATTGCGGGGATGCCTACAGCCTGGATTGCCACCTGGGGATCGGGCAAACCCATGATTGCTATTGGTTCCGATGTCGACTGCATTCCGAAGGCTAGTCAGAAGCCAGGAGTGGCCTATAAAGACCCCATTGTAGAAGGTGCGCCGGGGCATGGCGAAGGCCATAATTCGGGACAGGCACTCAATATTGTGGCAGCCCTGACGGTAAAGCAATTGATGGAGAAGAACAAACTATCGGGCACACTGATGCTCTGGCCGGGGGTAGCCGAAGAGCTGCTGGGGGCTAAGGCATTCTACGTACGCGATGGATATTTTAAAAACGTAGATGCCTGCATTTTCACGCATGTAGCCGATAATCTGAGTGTTTCCTATGGCGATGCGGGCTATAATGGTATGATTTCCGTAAAATTTTCATTCGAAGGTCAGGCGGCTCACGCTGCGGGCGCTCCCTGGCGCGGACGAAGCGCGCTGGATGCGGTCGAACTAATGAACATCGGCTGGAACTTCCGACGCGAACATCTCGAACTCACACAACGATCGCATTATGTAATTTCCGATGGTGGCGACCAGCCAAACGTTGTGCCTTCCAAAGCGTCGGTGTGGTATTATTTCCGGGAACGATCGTATCCGAAAATCAAGGCACTTTACGAAAAAGGCATAAAGATGGCCGAAGGAGCCGCCATGATGACCGACACCAAATTTACCTACGAAATTCTGGGATCGGCCTGGCCGGGACATTTTAACAAGCCTATAGCCGAAACCATGTATAAAAACATTAAACAGATTGGCCTGCCAACCTGGTCGGCAGAAGACCAGATGCTGGCTATGGCGACGCAAAAAGAGCTGCAATCGCCCAAACGCGAGGGACTGGCCATGAAACTGGATACCATTGGCACACCCATTCCGACGGCACCTACACTGATGATGGGCGGACAAAATATGGTTCCGTTGACAGGAGGGTCCGACGACATTTCAGATATTTCGTGGGCCGTACCAACGGTTGTGCTCCTCTATCCGTCGAACATTCCGGGGTTGCCTGGACACCACTGGTCCGACGCCATTTCGATGGCTACCCCTATTGCCCACAAAGGCGTGGTAGCTGGCGCTAAAGTTGAGGCCATGACGCTACTCGATCTGCTAATGAAACCCGAAATCATTCAGGAAGCCAGGGCGTATTATACCGACGAACAAACGAAAGAAACGAAATATCAGCCGTTGATTTCATCGAAAGAGATTCCGGCTATTTATTTGAATCAGAAAACCATGACCGAATTCAAGCCCAAACTGGAGAAGTATTACTACGATCCGACTAAATACAAGACCTATCTGGAACAACTTGGCATCAAATATCCAACACTCCGCAACGACCAGCGTACCGATCTGGAAAAGAAAGCTGAAAGTAAAGGCAAATAGAAACAATTGAGCCTTTTACCAGTCCGGTTCGATTGCTATACGACTGATAGCAATCGAACCGATTTCGTTTTTACTCGACCAGAACAGTTTGCCGACCTATGCCGACCTGACCGCTGAAGGAACTACCCTCAGCCCGTAATCGCAGCTTAGTTTTTGAATCAGAGGTAAAAAACGATATTGTAGCTTTCCCTTCCGAATCAGTCTGAATCATAGGCTCCCAAAAAAGCGTTGTCCGATAATCGGGCCGTACGTGTTCGGGCTTACTGACCTCATAACGGGGCGCGTAGAATTCACGAATGGGCGCATAGCCGGGTAGTTTAGCGACCAACGTTCCGGGCGTAATGTCTTTAGAGAAATCGTAATTCGAGCCTCCGCGCTTGGTCAATATCGAAATAACACCTCCCGAGGCCCGCGACCCGTAAATGGCCGCCGAGGCCCCTTTTAGCACATCGACCCGGTCAACATCCTGTACCGGAATGCTGGTTACCATTTGCAAGTCGACGGGTATCCCGTCCAGAACAAACAATGGCGCAACGATTCCGTTAAAATTGGCAGCACCGCGAATCTGAACCTGGGCATTCATTCCCGAACCAATCACCTGCACCCCCGCAATTTTCCCCTGAATCACATCCAGAACTGTCATTCGTCCTGATGTACTGATGGGATCAAATTTTATACTGGCATCGGGCGTACCATAAATTACTCTTGAATCGCGCTCTTCGTATTTTTTAGCTTTCACGGTTACCGATTGCAGCAAAACTTCACCATTTTGCCGAATCTGTCGTTCAATTTCCTGATATTCCCTTGTTCGTCTAATAAATTCGGCCCATTCATTGGCCTCAAATGTCACCGCGTTATAAGGAATTCGGGTAAGGGTAACGGTTGGCTTCAGTAGCTGATCGAGCGAAATAACGAGGTCCCGATTAGCCTTTCCTTTTATGCCCTGAATAAAGACTTTCGTTGTGTCGGTAAAATCCAGGTCATACATACTAAAATACCCCAGCTCGTTGGTTTCGCCCATCAGAAACTCACGAGTGCTATCCTGCCGGAAAATCACAAAGGTCAGTTTTACTTTTTCGCGAATGTCTTTCTGATTAGGCCGTACTACCCGCCCGGTTAACGATAGCCCCTGCTCAACCGGGTAGTTATTGGTAGGGATCGTTCCAGACAGAACGTCATTCCAGATAAAACGTCGCCATCCCTGTGTCATCAACAACAGATCCAGTTTAATCAAACGGTCGGCGTGCGTCGGATTGAAGTACTGATCAGGTTGTTCAATTGAGCCGGTCAGGTCAGAAGACAGCAACAGATGTGAGACAATTGTTGCGGTGTTGCTATCGGCCTCGGGCGATAATCGTGCATCGACTACCGACAACGATAAATTGGCAGGCACTGGTTTTCCGGCTACAGTTGTTGTAATCGTTACGTCTGCGCGCTCCCGGTTTTTGTATACTGATTTAGCAGAGCTTAGCGAAACCGAAAGCTGGTCATTTTTAGAGATAAAGACCAGTCGTTCGGCAATTGGCTTGTTGGCGCCGTCGAATAAAGTTAATTGGGCAATCCCTTCGGGGAAATCAGACCTTGCAAGTTGGACAAGAACGCCTTTTCTGGAAAACGGTACTTTCACAACCTGCACAACGATTCCCCGAGTCTGGGCAAACAGAGTCATAGTCGTAGCCGAGTCGGCAGGAGACAGATTATGAAGAATATAAACCCGAATTTTGTCCTTGCTAGACAAGTTATCCACCTGTATAACCGCTCCCTTTGGCTGAGCTGCCGGTAACGTATAGGCCAGATACGTGTCTTCAGCCTGACGAACATAGGCAGTATAGGTCTGGCCGGTTGCGGGTTTCATGGTAAAATAACCCATACCCAAGTGAGTGCTGCTAAAGCCCGTAATCGTATCTTTTCTGGCATTCAGCACAAACCCCTGAATGGAGACACTCATTCCAGACGCGTCAACCGCTTTAAAGGCAATCCGACTCTCCAGGCCATCGACCAATTGCCCTCCTTCTGGCAAGAATTGTACATCCAGTTGCTCAGGCACAAGGTTCTTAGTCGGACTATTGCCATCTGGCCGCAGAATGGTAATGGTTTTCGAGAAAAAATACGCTTCCGGAAAATTGCGCATATAGTTCGTATAACCCCGAATCTGATAGGTTCCAGCCAGTAGGGAATCGGGTAATAGAAGCTGACCAGAGGCAAAGCCGTTCGTTGCCCGAAGCTGCAACTGAACGCGTCGGGTATCAGGGGCTATCAACTCTACATACAACACCCGGCTAACCGAATCGATGGTGTGTGTATTTCCATTAAACAGGTAGCCTTTTAACCAAATTGTCTCTCCCGTCAGATAAGCATCCCGGTCGGTATGCAAATAAACTTTCTCGACCGGACGTTGGTGATTGTAGGCCCGGAAACGATCCAGTAATTGTTTGATCAAATCATCGTTATTATTGTATCTAAACGCAACGAATACACTAGCAGAAAGCAGTAGCAGGAATCGGGTTGTGTAGGGCATGGTGAGGATCATAAGATAGGTTTCCGCATTAAGTACCTTTATCGGCCAAAACCAGCGACTAATTTAGCGGAAATTTCCTCTTTAGCATGATATCATCCACATACAAAACAGCGCTGGTCGTTGGTGCAACCGGGCTCATTGGCAATCTGCTGACGCATCAGTTGGTCGATTCTCCTAGTTATGAAAAAGTTAAGGTGCTGGTACGCAAATCGCTCAACTGGCAGCACCCTCGCTTGCAGGAGGTGCAGTTTGATTTCGATCATCCGAACGGTCTGCTCACTCAGGCCGATGATATTTTTTGCTGCCTGGGCACAACCATGAAAAAAGCAGGTTCAAAAGATGCTTTCCGAAAAGTAGATCATCAATATCCGCTCGAGATTGCCCGGCTGGGATTAGCGAATGGAGCAAAGCAATTGGCTATTGTGACGGCTATGGGTGCCGACGAGCGCTCTATGTTTTTCTACAATCGCGTTAAAGGCGAGGTCGAACGCGACCTAACGGCACTTAATTATCCAACGTTACTCATTTTTCGGCCTTCGCTTTTGCTCGGCGATCGGGGCGAAAAACGGTTTGGAGAGCAGTTGGCCGAAAGTGCCATGCGGTTGTTCAATCCGGTTATTCCAGCAAAATACAAAGGTGTTGAAGCCACTAAAGTGGCCACTGCGATGCTAACAACTATGCAACAGGGTATTGTGGGCAAACGAGTGTTTGAATCGGATCAGTTGCAGGTGTATTGAGTGCTTTCTGAACACAAACCCAACCCCAAAAGCTACTTCAACTTCTCGTCCAGCATTTTTATAAAATAGCCACCCACTACCGACCTGGCCCGAAAGCCAACATGCTTACCATCGGTTGTTTCGTGCCAGTCGCTGAGCGGTATACGGTCGGGGCTTTCATTGACAAATCGTAGCACAGGTGCCACCAGCGCTTCAAAATCGGCAGGCTTGTCGGCCAGCGTTGCCGTCCATATAATCCAGTCCGACTTTGTGTAGGTCCGGCGGCTGTCTAGCGGAAGACCAAAGGGTTGCTGTTTGGTAAGATAATAGGCCACTTCTTTCCGGGCCACGTCTTCCGGAAAAATAGCGAGCTTCAGCAGTTTGTCCCAGATCAGATTATACTTCTGGCTCCATGTGCCCTTGTTCTCGAACGTGAGCGTGTAGTGGTCGCCATCGTCGGCTAGTTTCGTCCATTTCCGGGCCAGATCGCGGGCCATCTCCAGATACTCGCTCTCCCGTGCCTTATCGCCCATTCGACCGGCCAGATAGCCATAGCTGGCAATACCCATAATGGCTTTAATCGACAGATTGGCATTTCGGGCAATATGTCCCGCAAAATCGTCGGTACAAAGCTGATTAGCCGGATCGAAGCCTTCTTTGATGAGATAATCGGTCCAGGTGGTGAGCGTTGCCCAATGTTGACGAGCATAATTCGGATTGCCTTCTACAGCCGCAATAGCTGCTGTCAGAATCAGCATATTCCCGCATTCTTCAACTGGCATATCTTCGCCGTAGGTCTGCCCATTTGCCAGCGGGTATGTGCCAACATCGTGAGCCGCAAACGGTTTGGTCCACCTGCCACTTTCCGAATACTGAAATATGGGCTCCATCATGCCTTTGAGCAGCAATGGATTATAAAGCAGGAAAAGAGGGGCCGATGGATACGTAACATCAACCGTTCCGATAGACCCATTCGAGAAGTTTTCTTTCGAGAAGAAAAAGGCTTCTCCCTTCGGACCGGCAACCAGTTTATGCGCGGCAATGGTCTGCCGGTAAGCCAGCACGCATAACTGTGCATAGGTGTCGCCACCCGCTCTTAAGGCATCGGCATACAGCCGTTTATCGAAAGCATCGCAGTCTGTTTTCAGTTTATGGTAATCGGCCTCCGCTTCCTGCAAAGCCTGTTCAATTGATTTATTACCATACCGACGCCACCAGGCATTGAGCGGCTGGCCAACGTATTCAACCGACTTAATATCGTCGTAACCAATCAGCAAATGGCGCTCTATGGGTTTGCGGTTAATTGTTCCCAGATCGATACTGGTTGCCAGCACAGGCAAACTATCGCTCACAAGGCGCGGCATTCGTTCGTGCAGATCAGTGACTCGGCCTTCGCGCTCGAACTGATTCAGCGCACTCGCCAGCGAACCAATCCGCCGACTTGTGCCCGGCTCAGACACCGATGCTAGATACAGATGCCCCCAGTCGATCCGAACATCGTCGCCTTTACGGCCCAGTACTTTCTGCTCCAGCGTCCCCACTCGCATATAGTCGAGGTTACCAGTCCGACCACGTCGCCAACTTACCAACTGTTCGGGAGAATTGACGGCCAGTTCCGCCGATGCATCAGTATATAACTGCACCTGATGCGGCTTGCCATCGATTGATCGAACCTGATAGGTAATATACTGCACCGGCCGCGACAGCACTTCCAGATTGTCCATCAGCAACGGAGCCATAAACGTTACGGTAAGCTCAATACCAGCAGCTACAAACGTATATTCCGACTGCGTAGCCGTCATCCGCGAACCGGTCTGGGTAGCGGCTTTGTAGTTTAATACGTGCTCTTCTACCAGCCCCAGATCGACAAAACCTGGCCCCGACATATTCTGGCTGTGAATGGCAATAACATTTTTTCCTTTTCGCAGCACCTCAGATGCCTTGCGGTTGGTAGCCGTTAGTCGGTAGTTCGGTGAAACGCCACTTACTTTCGTCATGCGTTCGCCATTGATAAAAAGCTCGTAGTTGTCGTTCTGAATGGCATTGACCAACAGCGGCCCATCGGGGATTTGATCGAGCATAACCGTACGGCGTACGTACAGATCAGGCGTAGTCCACTTGGTGTGGTCGCCATCACGACTACCAAAAGTACCTTCGCCGGTTGCCCATTGGCTGTCGTCGAAATCAGATTTTATCCAGTTTTCAGATGTGGGTTTGTCGGTCGAATAGCGAGCCTGATAGGCTTGTCGCTGCGCCGTTGGCACAATAGTTTCGCCTGCAAAAGATGGTTTCCCCAAAAATCGAAAGGTTTGGCCATCAACCCGAATCAGTCCATTGAGTTGCTGTGACTGACCAGTCCAATGACGCGTTGCATCGCCGTTTAGCTGGCTGCCAAAAGACCAAATACTTGTATAGGGATCAACCGTTATCAACGGCGTTGCCGGTGGATGTAAGATAGGTCTGGCAGCTTTAGGTGCCTGCGCAAACCCATTAAGCATGTTCATAAATAAGCTAAAAATTACGGTAAAGTACAGCTTATCAAATGTACATAAATAACTAAATCTATTATATCTATAGAACATATTTTTTAATTATTTTAATTCAGATTAAAGCCACAGGTTTCCTATCGGAACGAGATTGTTTACTTCTGATACTCCAGTTTATATTGAAGCGGTTTAAACGTTCTGGAATAATCACCAAATGCGTTCCTTTTTACCGCAGAGAACGCAAAGATTATACGCAAAGTCCGCTAAGCAGAAGGGCTCCGTGTTCTCTTCGGTAAAAAAGCAAACGTTTAAACAGCTTCATTGAAGCGAAAACTAGCAGCCAGATACTGGTTGAGACAATTATTCTAACGCTGCCAGATTAATTGATAACAGTTTTTGGGCAATTGAATTCAAGGCCGACTCTGGGCCCTGCAAATGAATTGTTGTGTGCTGGTGGCGAAGGCGCCCATTGGGGCTCAGGGCAGCCGCAGGCGACGACGATTCCATTTCATAAAACTGGCCCATCTGAGGTTGTCCGGGTTTCATAGGCCCATCGTTATAAGCGTTGATCACATCGCCCGAAAAAGGGTCTTTCTGTAGTTCCCAGGCCGAATTAACATACAGTTGATTTGCTGGATCGTAGCTATACGTAACCAGGGTAAGCGTTTTTAGAGATGGGTCGTAGCTTCCCAGCCATTGAGTTGCCCGCGCGGGCGATACACCAATTTTGCTGCGGTAGTTGGCATCGGCCTTAAACAGGGCGGCATTTTCACCGATTTTCAATCGATCGGCGGGCACTTTACCAAAATAGCTATCATTGATTGGGTTACCGGTTCCGGTTTTGAAGGGAACGATAATGGTGCTCGATGGCGAAGCATTCATCATCCCCAGAATCCAGATAGAAGGCATCCCCGTTTTGGTTGTCCAGGCATTTTGCCCCCGATTGATTATTGTATTATCGGAACGAATGCCCACCACTTTCAGGGAGTCGGTTTTGGTTCCTACCAGTTGCTCAATTTCAGACACGGGCAGCAATGACACGGTTCGCTCGACACCAATAGTCAACGGTGTGCCGGAATAATTTATCAGTTCAATAGTTCGGGTAAACGTGGCCGAACTGGGGGTCATGTCGGCGAGCCTAAAAGCCTCTGAGTCGATGGCTGCGGGGGTTTGCCAATGGTCGCCATCGAACGGATCGCCTTTTTTGAAATACAATGCAAACTGCCCTCCTTCTGGACCCAGCCAAAACCGATCTTCGCCACCAAACGCATTCATGTGGGGCAGAATTTTTTTCGACTGAATCAGTTCATAATTAATCCAGCCGTAACTGGCCTGCCCATCGGCCGAACTCGTCATCAGGCGTCCCTGATAAGCTGGGCAAACCAGCGCACTGGCCTCACCAAGTTTTAATTCGACCAACTCGGGGTGGTACTGTTTTAGCAACTGCCGATCTTCGGCATAAGTACGCCGGTTGGCAGCCGATTGTTTGTTTTCGTCCGTTTTATCAGACTGTTGTCCAGTGCAGGCTATTAATCCACTCATAAATAGTAATACCAGTATTTTGTTCATACATTTTCGTCAGGATGTCCTCAAAAATCCTCAAATTGACGGTTCATTCGGTTGGGTTCAGCCTCCCGCAACTATACCAAAATGAGCGTAAATGGTAATCCTACTCCATCAATAGCCATCATAATTCGACCCGCCTGCCCTGCCGATGCCCACAGTGTGTATACTTTTCTGTGTGAATTAGAAGAAGAGTTACTCAGCAGGCCGGCTTTTGATGCTATTTATGAGCAAAATCTGGCAAACCCACAAATACATTACCTCATTGCCGAGTTTGCGGGCGAAGTTGTGGGCTTTGTGAGTTGCCACGTCCAACATTTGCTGCATCACGTCGGAAAGGTTGGCGAAATTCAGGAACTGTTTGTAAAAGCAAACTATCGGAATCAGCGAATTGGGCATCAGCTTGTAAAAGCCCTGGACACCCTTGCCCAACAGGAGGGTTTTATTAATTTGGAAGTAACAACTAATCAGAAACGGCTTGATACAGTCCGTTTCTATGAACGGGAGTTATTTCATCGCACGCATGTTAAACTGATTAAACCTCTACAACACTAATGCGTTTGATTGTTTTTTGCCTTTTATTCAGTACTATTTGGGCTTCGGCAGATGCCCAATCGACCAACCACAAAAAACGGCCCCGTAGTCTGGCCCCCCTCGAACAGCAGCTACGATCTGTAATTGCTGGTTTTCGGGGCGATGTTGGCATTTATGTGCATGATTTACGCACAAACCAGCGGGTAGCAATCAATGCCGATACGCTTTTCCCAACGGCTAGTACCATCAAAATTCCCATCCAATGTGGCTTATTCGATAAAATTCATAAAGGTGAGTTAACCTATAACCAGCAACTTGTTTATAAGGATTCGCTGCATTACGACGATGGTATTGTTGGCTCCCTAAAAGATGGCACTAAAATTCCGCTGAGTGAAGTGGTGATGCTGATGGAAACCGTCAGCGATAATACGGGGAGCCTATGGTGTCAGGCACTGGCCGGTGGCGGAACGGCTATCAATCAATGGCTGGAAACAAACGGATTTCACCAAACCCGCGTCAACTCCCGAACACCTGGCCGCGAGACCAACCGCGCCCGCTATGGCTGGGGGCAAACAACCCCGCATGAATTGGCCGATTTGTTAACCTATATTTGGCAAGGCCGCGCCGTTAGCCCCGACGCCAGCGAAGAAATGTATCGAAATCTGGGGCGCCAGTATTGGGATAATGATGGTTTATCGCAGATTCCTCCCGACATAAAAACGGCCAGCAAAAACGGCGCAGTCAATCAGGCGCGGTCGGAGGTTGTACTGGTTCATGCTCCCCATGGCAACTATGTGTATTGTGTAATGACCAAAAACCAAAAAGACGAAAGCTGGGAACGGACCAATGAAGGCTTTATGCTTTTACGTACGGTATCGGCCATACTATGGCATTATTTTGAGCCTCAATCAAGCTGGAAACCAGCCGAAGGTTATGAAAAATGGTGGTAACCAAAGCGGCCGCTTCCCCTATGGAGAAGCGGCCGTTCGAAACAGTTTAATACAAAAAATTTCAGTTTTTTGATTAGCAATTAATTCATGAACTGCAATTTCAGTTCGTTCAATTTGTTACGAACCGAACTATCAATTTGCTGATCGCCAACCCGCAGGATATAACCACCTATCAGATTTGGATCAATTTTTTCGTCCAGTTCAACCAGTTTACCATCGGTCACCTGCAGCACCATTGCTTTAAATTTCTCGCGAAGAGGTTCCGTAAGTGGCAATGTTGTGATAATTGTTGCGCGCTCAACACCTTTCAGCCGATCGTACTGACTGATAAATGCTTCTGCAATGGCGTCCATGATTGGCTCACGGTTCTTTTGGGTAATGATCTGCAGGAACGACATTGTCAGCGGATTGAACCGTTTTTCAAAAACGGCTTTCAAAACGGCGCTTTTCTTTTCGGTCCGGACAATTGGGTTCTTCAGCATCAACAGCAGCGGACGGCTTTGGTCCACGGTTTGCTTAAACAACCGCATGTCTTTATATAGCGCATCCGTCAGGCCTTTTTCCTGAGCTAAATCCAGAAGCGATTTAGCGTAGCGTGATGCAACAGTAGCAACTGCCATAGTTATCGTCGTAAGCTACCCAACATTCGGCAAAACCGGATGTTGGTCAACTCATTTAGTTTAGTCTTGCGTTAGATACCAGATCGTTAACCAGTTTTTCCTGGGCAGGCTTATCACTGAGCTCTTTGCGAAGCACTTTCTCGGCAATATCGAGCGAGAGCGTAACTACTTCTTTTTTCATCTGAGTTATCAGTGCCTGGCGTTCATTCTGCATAGCTTCGCGGGCTTGCTCCAGCATACGCTGCCCTTCAATAGCAGCTTTATCGCGAGCTTCAGCTACCATTTTATCGGCCGTTTCTTTTGCACCCCGCAAAATGGCTTCGCGCTCCGAACGAGCCTGGACCAGCAGTTTTTCGTTATCTGCCTTCAACGCCGTCATTTCTACCCGGGTTTTTTCGGCCAGATCAAGAGCACTCTGAATGTTATTTTCGCGCTCGTGTAAGCTATCGGTAATAGGCTTCCACGCAAATACACGCAGAATCAGAAACAGGCCGAGGAATACAACTACCTGCCAGAATAATAAACCAAGATCGGGTGTTAGCAAATCCATGGATTTACGACCGCTTCAGCGGCTGGTTATGATGTGATGTATGACTTTATACTGGTTTTATTGATTGCTTCCCCCTCTACAGCCCTATGCTGTTTGGTGGCAGCGTCAGTCAATCTTTTGTTTAAAAACTCCTGCCTGTCGGCAACCCCAAACAGGCAGGAGTTTTCGGGAATTCAGCGAGTAGGGATGCCAGCACCTAATGTAGCCAGCCTACTCAAACTCTGAGGCTGCTGTTGCCAGGCGTTATTAAGCCGTAGCAACCAGCAGACAAATAACAGCTGCGAACAGAGCAACGGCCTCGATCAGAGCCGCGATGATCAGCATGGCAGTTTGGATACGACCAGCCGCTTCTGGCTGACGAGCGATACCTTCCATAGCGCTACCACCAATACGACCAATACCCAGACCAGCACCAATAGCAGCCAGACCAGCGCCAACAGCAGCACCCATAACGGCAACACTACCAGTAGCTTCTAACAGCAGAGCAAACAACATTGCGAACATAAAACTCAACTAGTTTATATAAGTGAAACAAAAGATTGCTTTTTAATCGATAGCCACCAATCAGTGGTTATTCGCTATCGGGTAGGCATCAATGCCAGATGGCTACTTTTAGTGCGCTTCAGCCCCTTCGTAACCAATACCATGATCGGCATCATGATTATCTTCAACCGCGCTGCCGATATACATAGCCGTCAGTAGGGCGAAGATGAACGCCTGAAGAAATGCAACCAACAATTCGATCAGGTTTAAGAACAACGTAAAGAACAAGACAACCGGACTAATGGCAACGCTGGTTGTCATACCTGCCATTGAGTTGGCCATAAAAATCAGGCCCAATAAGCTCAGTATGATGATGTGCCCTGCGGTGATGTTGGCAAATAACCGGACCATGAGCGAAATAGGCTTCATGAATACGCCCACAATCTCAACCGGAATCATGATTGGCAACACAAACCAGGGCACCCCCGTTGGTTTTACGATGTGCATCCAGTAATGTTTGTTACCACTGAATGTAACAATCAGAAAGGTGATAACAGCCAATACCAGCGTTACAGCAATATTTCCGGTCAGGTTAGCGGCTCCCGGTAACAAACCCAGCAGGTTGTTGATCAGGATAAAGAAAAATAATGTCAGCAGATAAGGCAGGTATTTCTCGTAGGCTGGTCCAATGCTCGGTTTGGCAATTTCATCGCGGACAAACAAAATAATTGGTTCGAGCAGCGACTGAATACCTTTAGGAGCCTTACCTCTGTTTTGAGCATATCCCCGACTAACGGCCGGAAAAACCAGCAGCATAATCAGCGCACTCAATAACAGCGAAGCCACATTTTTGGTAATCGAAAAATCATAAACCTTTGCTTCATGATCGACATTTCCGGCTTCATCTACCCGATGAATCTTACCGTGCTCCTGCTTATATCCCTTGTGTACTTTCTCATCGGCCAGGTTCGACGAGGAAAAAACCTCAAGGCCGCGATCCTGCGAATACAGAATAACGGGCAAATGCAGGGTAACACCGTGGGCAAATTCCCAACCATGTTCGTCTTTGATGTGGTGCATAATCATTTCGCCCACATTGAACCCTTCTTTCTCGCCGTGTTTGCCGGGCACTTCGCCTTCGTGCCCTTCTTCTTGGGCATGAACAAAGGCTAATGGGCTCATAACAAGAGCTATAGCCAGTAAAAATCTTTTAAACAAAGAACTCATCATATGATGTGACAGATCGTTTTTACGAATCGCGTCGCAAGTTACGAGTAAGGGGCCAAATCTCAAAGCCTGTATAAAATATATATAGTACAAGAAAGTCAAAAATGAACGTACGGCGTTGCTCAATATGCTGAAACAAAAAAAAGCCAACGAAGATCAGACCTAGTATGAGCCGGGCTACGGTTGCGGCCAGGTAGAGAGGAACAAATCGTTCGCGATTGCCTTGTAAACCAGTCTCCACCAATCGGTGAGTCAGGAAAGAAACACTCAGAAAGAAAATCAGCAGAATTTTCCAGTAGGGATGTAACCAGGGGGAAACAAAATATCGTTCGGCTACGAAAAATACAATTGCCAGAATGGATGTAACAAGGATAGTGCGAAGCATGAATACTGTGGTGGGGTGTGGCGGAAAGAGCGGCAGATGGCGAGGTTGGGAAGTTGCGCCTATAAATCCCAACAACTCCCCGCTCTCCCTGCTCTTTTGTTATTTTCTGGTTAATTGACGGATAAATAAATAGAGTGATGCACCGATAGCTGTTAATGATAGCACAATGGTCCAGATGGGTCGCTTGTTTTGTTGCCATTCATCTAATTTTAAACCAACCCAAACGCCTAAGCCTATGGTTCCGAGCATCTGAAAGGCAATGCCGCTATACTGGGCAAATGAGGTTGTTTTTTCCGTCATATCCTTCACCGAATTGGGCTGTAGAGGCTTATCTGGCTGGTGTTGGGCTGGTTGTTCAGGGTCGTTTTCCATAGAATTCAAGGGCTTTATACAAGGTAAAGAGCAAAATTCGTTAATTTGGCCTAACGTTCCATACCGCTAACCCACACCCAAACGTTTGAGATACGAGTGACTACGTGTTATTTTCGAATGTCCCGCTACTATCGTAACCGTCCATATGCAGTCTTGTTTACGGTCCTTGCTCTACTGACCGGCGGGCTGGTTTCGTGCTCACAATACAGCAATAGACCCATCAGCAAAGGCTATCATAACCTGACAGCTCATTTTAATGCCTATGTTATTGCCCGCGATGAAATAAAAGAAACCGAGCTTGCCTTATTTAAGAATCGGAAGGAAAATTATAATCAGTTGCTGCCTATTCTACTTCCGGTCGACTCGCTGGTAGCGATGCCCATGAAACCGCAGTTAGACGATGCAATCAAAAAAGCTTCACTGATTCCCGAACGGCATCAAAATAGCAAATGGCTCGATAATGCTTATATTCTGATTGGTCGTGCCCGGCTTTTGAAACAGGATTTACCCAACGCCATTGAGGTGTTTAAGTACGTAAATACTAAAGGTACTAACGAAGACGACAAGCATGAGGCCCTCGTGAACCTGATGCGAGCCTACACCGAAGCGAGCGACTACCCAAATGCGCTCAATGTGGCCGAGTATTTGCGCACACAACCGCTCAACAAAGCCAATACCCGCAATTTTTACCTGACCAAGGCCTACATGCACGAACGAAAGGGCGAGTATGCTGTTGCCGCCGGTATTCTCGATGCCACGTTTCCACTACTCAAGAAAGGCGAATCGACCGCTCGTTTACACCTGATTGCGGGGCAGCTTTATGACCTGACTGGCCAACCCAACAAAGCAATTGCCCACTACAGAAAGGTTTTAAAATCGGGGCCAACTTACGATCAGTCATTCTATGCGAATCTGTATGCAATTCAGAGCAATGGCCTGACCGGCGATCAAAAACGACTGGCTCAATCGACCGAAACGTTTGAAAATATGCTGGCCGACCGTAAAAACGTGGATCTAAAAGATAAAATCTACTTTACAATGGGGTTGCTCGAAGCCCGAAACGGCCATATCGACAAAGCCATTAAGTTATATAGTCAGTCAATCCAGGCAGCGGGTTCCAATACGACGCAGATTCCGTATACCTACCTGGAAATTGGGAAGCTCTATTTCGACAAAAAAACCGATTATGCCAAAGCTAAAGTCTATTACGATAGTGCCTTGGCACTAATGCCCAAACAAACTTCCGACTATGCGGCTCTTGTAAATCGCAAGAAAACGCTGGATGAGTTTGTACAATACCAAACGACCATTCGAACCGACGATAGCTTATTGCATCTGGCTCAAATGAATCCGGCTGCACTTGATAAATTGCTGGATCATGTTATCGATCAAAAAGAAAAGGAAGAGAAAGCTCAGGCCGAACTCGCCCGTCAGATTGTTGAAAAAGCATCGAATGGAACTATCAATGCCATTCCGGGTGCTACCAATTCCGACCTCCAGCCCAACGAACGGTGGGTGCTCTATAATCCGGTAGCTCTCAGCCAGGGAAAGCAGGAATTTTCGGCCCGATGGGGAAACCGGCCGCTCGAAGATAACTGGCGACGCAGTAACAAAGAAGCCGTTGATGCCGTTGCCGGAACCAATAACCCGCTTGCGGGTGCTGTTCCTGCTGGCAATGTCAGTTCCAATGCCCCTTTACAGCAGGATGCCCGCAACGCAACAGCATCGACAGCCACAACTCCCTCGGCCCGAAAGGCACAAAAAGATGCTTTTTATGCCAAGATTCCGTTCTCGCCCGAAGCTCAGGCTCAGGCGAATCAACGCATCGAGAACGCACTCTATAAACTTGGAAAGCTCTACAAATTCCAGCTAAATCAGCCAACCGACGCCATTACAACATTTGAACAGTTGCTGACACGCTATCCCAACACCTTACAAAAGCCCGAAATCTATTATCTGCTCCACTTATCGAATGAGCAGCTAAGCAAAGCCTCGAACTGGAAAGACAAACTCCTGGCCGAATATCCCAATACGTCGTATGCCCGGCTAGTTGGTCGAACAATGGAGCAATCGACCGATAGCGAAGCCAAAGCCCTGGCAACCTACACCCGAATTTATGACCTTTACAAAGCCAACAATCTGAACGAAGCGTTGGCTCAGGCCGAAAATTCGCTGGGTGCGTTAGCCGGTACGCAACTGGAAGACAAACTGGCTTTGCTGCGCATCATACTTATTGGTAAATTACGTGGTGTAGATGCCTACCGTCTGGCACTCAACGAATTTATTCGCGACTACCCAGCCAGTCCATTACTCACTCACGTCAAGGAAATGCAGGTTGCCGCCAACAAGCCAGCGATTAAATAAGTGAGCGAATTATGGATTGAGTAAATGGCTGAGCCCCTCAAAAAGTGATTCAGTCAATTACTTAGAAACGGCGATTCATAAACAAATCATAAACTCCTACACACCCATAATGATTGAATTTGCACCCGGTCGGTATCGAACCCTGATAAAAAAACTCTGGCAATTTGCCTTTGTCGGCATTGTCCTGGTTATTTTCTATATACTGGCTGTCAGTTACAATTTTCTATGGCTTTTTGGTGGAATGCCCAGCCTGAAAGCACTGGAAAACCCTCAGAGTGAAGTTGCCTCGGAAGTATACACCGCCGACAATCAACTATTAGGGAAATATTATGTAGAAAACCGCACTCCTGTCGAAATCACCCAGGTTTCGCCCAACGTTGTGTCGGCATTGCTGGCTACTGAAGATGCTCGTTTTGTGAAGCACTCCGGCATTGACCCCCGGTCTTTCTTTCGGGTAATAAAAGGATTGGCAACCGGCAACAGCAGCTCGGGAGGAGGTAGCACACTTACGCAGCAGGTAGCCAAAAACCTGTTCGATACGCGGGGCGAAAAGCTTAGAGGAGCCCTGGGCAATATTCCGATTATTAAAACGGTCATCGAAAAAACGAAAGAGTGGATTCTGTCAGTACGGCTTGAGCGAAACTACACCAAGCAGGAAATCATGATGATGTACCTCAATACGGTGTCGTTCGGCAACAATACCTATGGCATAAAAACAGCTGCTAAAACTTATTTCAACAAAGAACCCTGGAACCTGAATGTTGAAGAGGCCGCTTTGCTGGTAGGAATGCTACAGAATCCATCGCGCTATAACCCCAGAGTCTTCGAAGAGCGCTCCCAACAACGCCGGAATGTGGTTCTGAGCCAAATGCAACGATATGCTTTCCTGAGCGAAGAGCAATTTGCGACCTATAAACAAAAACCCATCCAGCTCGACTTTAGTATCGAGAACCAGAATACAGGGATGGCGGCCTACTTCCGATCGGTCATTAAAGATGATATTAAAGCTTTTATTGATCAGTATAATCAGGACAATCCTGATGCCGAACTAGATCTCTATACGAGTGGCCTGCGAATTTATACGACCATCGATTCGCGGATGCAGACCTATGCTGAAGAAGCCGTTATGGCCAACATGCGCGATCAGCAACGCAAGTTTTATGAGCACTGGCGGGGCCGGAATCCGTGGGTTCAGAAAAATTCAAAGACAAAGAAATACGAAGAGATTCCGGGCTTTATTGAACGAGTTGCCAGCCGAACATCGCGGTTCAAACAATTGAAAGCAGAATTCGGTAACGACGAAAAAGCCATATGGCGCGAAATGCGCAAACCCGTTAAAATGAAGGTGTTTGTGTATGGGGGGCGTCGCAACGAAAAAGATACCACAATGAGTCCGCTGGATTCAATTCGGTACTATAAACGATTGCTCAATACAGGCTTCATGTCGATGGACCCGCGTTATGGACACGTAAAAGCCTGGGTGGGTGGTATCAACTTCAAACACATCAAATTTGACCACGTCCGTCAAAGTCGACGTCAGCCAGGATCGACCTTTAAACCGTTTGTATACCTTACGGCTATGGATCAGGGTTTTGTTACACCCTGTACCCACATTACCGATCAGCCAACAACCTTTGCTCACGGCGAAGATAACAACGGAGGACCAGCCTGGACGCCTAAGAATTCGAACGGAAAATACAGCTACCGCGATCTGACACTTCGCGAAGCCTTAGGTCAATCGATCAATACCGTGAGTGCACAGCTTATTAAAAAAACCCGGGCTGAACCAGTTATTAAGTATGCGCACGATATGGGTATAATGAGCAAAGACTTACCCGAAAATCCGACATTATGTCTGGGCACGGGTGATGTGTCGGTCTATGAAATGGTATCGGCTTATTGTGCTTTCGCCAATGGTGGCATTCGGGTTCGGCCGATGCTGATTTTACGGATTACCGATAAAAACGGTAATTTATTAAAAGCCTTTACGGCCGATGCCAACCAGGTTATCAGCGCCAAGAGTGCTTATGAAATGCTCTATCTGATGCGTGGTGCTGTCGAAGACCCAAACGGAACCGCTCAGCGCCTTCGGACACAGTATAAACTGCTGGAAGGTGGCAATGAGATTGCTGCCAAAACCGGAACAACCTCGAACTACTCCGATGCCTGGTTTATGGGTATGACCCAGCATTTGGTATCGGGCCTTTGGGTTGGTGGCGATGATCGGTCTATTCACTTCCGGACAATTGAGCTAGGCCAGGGTGGCCGTATGGCTATGCCGGCATGGGGTATGTATATGCAAAAGATCTATGCAGATCCTACGCTTACCAAGTATCGTCCTGAGCCCTTCCGCAAACCGAACAATTTTAAAATCGACTGCGGTGGCTATCATATCGACTCATCGCAACGGTATATACCGCCTAAAGTAGTGCCGGAAGATGAAGACGAGATTCTTCAATAAACCAATCAGGGTAGCGATCGGCTACCCTTTTTTGTAAAAAAAGACAAGCAACCTTTCAACTGTATTGATTGTTCTATGAAAGCCCCTATTCCCCAAAAAGGGGCTTTAGCAACTCCCCTTTGGGGTTGGGGGCTTTTATGGCGGAATTCGACTATAAACAAGAACTAACCAAAGTTCCTCATGAACCAGGCGTCTATCGCTATTTCGACGCAACTGGCGAAGTTATTTACGTTGGCAAAGCGAAAGATCTGAAAAATCGCGTTAGCAGCTACTTTACGAATTCGAAACAACACGATCGTAAAACCCTTCGGCTGGTCAGTCAGATTCGTAAAATCGAGTTTACGATTGTGCATACCGAATTTGACGCTCTCCTGCTCGAAAATCAGCTTATTAAGCGGTATCAGCCTAAATTCAACATCCTGCTCCGCGACGACAAAACATATCCGTTTGTGTGCGTTACGAATGAGAATTTCCCCCGCGTGATTACAACTCGTCGGGTCGATCGGAAACTCGGTACGTTCTACGGACCTTTTGCGAACCTGAAACCCATGTATACGGTGCTGGATATGTTCAGTCAGTTGTTCACAATTCGCACCTGCAACTATAATCTGTCGCCCGAAAATGTTGCCACTGGTAAGTTCAAGGTCTGTCTGGAATACCACATTGGCAATTGCAAAGGCCCCTGCGAGGGCAAGCAGCCTGAAGCCGATTATGATAAGGACATTGAACAGGTTCATCATATTCTGAAAGGTAATCTGAAACCAGCGCAGGAATATTTTAAAGCGCGGATGGTTGAAGCGGCCAATGATCTGGCATTTGAGCAAGCCCAGCAGTATAAGGAAAAGATGGATGTGCTGCAGCGGTTCCAAAGCAAATCGACGGTTGTGAACCCCAAAATTGCTGATGCCGACGTTTTTTCGATTGCTTCCGACGAATCGGCTGCCTATATCAACTTTATGAAAGTAGTAAACGGCACCATTGTGCAGGCGCATACGGTTGAGGTTAAAAAGAAGCTGGATGAGACTGATTCCGACCTGTTGGCTATGCTGATCGTTGAGTTTCGGGAGCAATACGGTAGCCAGGCCAAGGAAATTATTACTAACATTCCGCTGGATGTCGATCTACAGGCCGAAATAACGATTCCACAAATTGGCGACAAGAAAAAATTGCTGGATATGTCGTTGAAAAATGTGTTGTATTTCCGGCGCGAACGCCAGGATCGGGCTGCTGCCGAAGCAACGGCTAATGCCAGCAAAAAAGACCGGGTACTGATTCGACTGAAGCAGGATCTACAACTCAAAAGCCTTCCAAACCGGATCGAATGCTTTGATAATTCCAATATTCAGGGCACAAATCCAGTTTCGGCTATGGTCTGCTTCATCGATGGGAAACCAGCCAATAAGGAATATCGGCACTTTTCGATTAAAACAGTAGTAGGACCTAATGACTTTGCCAGTATGTATGAAGTGGTTACCCGCCGATATACCCGCGTACTCGACGAACAGAGCGGTCTACCCGATCTTATTGTGATTGACGGTGGCAAAGGTCAGCTAAGTGCGGCCTGCGAAGCGCTCAAGGCACTCGATCTATATGGTAAAATTCCTATTATTGGTATTGCCAAACGGTTGGAAGAAATCTATTTTCCCGAAGATAGCCTTCCGCTCTACATCGACAAAAAATCGGAATCGTTGAAATTGATCCAGCGTATCCGCGACGAAGCCCACCGCTTCGCCATCACTTACCACCGCGACAAACGCAGCCGAAATAGTCTTATCAGCGAATTAGAGAATGTAGAGGGTATTGGAAAGAAAACTGCTGCTAAGTTGCTGAAACACTTTAAAGGCGTCACCAAAATTCGGGAAGCTTCATTCGATGAAGTGGCCGAAGTTGTTGGCAAAGACCGAGCGACAAAGCTCAAAGAATATTTTGATGCGATCGAACAGTAAAATCACAATACATACACCTATAAAAAAAGGAGCCAGAAGAGGCTCCTTTTTTTATAGGGTATTATTCTTAGTATTCCCAGAGGCTATGCTCGGTTTCCATCAGTTCATATTCAGTCTGGTACGATTTCAGCAGGCCTTCGCGGTCGCCATACATACCCACCAAATCCTGATCACCGGGATTAGCCACCTTCGTTATACGGCCATAGAACAGGCGTAAATCGAATGCATC
Organism: Spirosoma sp. SC4-14; assembly: GCF_037201965.1. Classification (NCBI taxonomy): domain Bacteria; kingdom Pseudomonadati; phylum Bacteroidota; class Cytophagia; order Cytophagales; family Cytophagaceae; genus Spirosoma; species Spirosoma sp. SC4-14. The sequence goes on from NZ_CP147518.1 coordinate 6,511,237, forward strand.
GGCCAGGTTTTTATGTTGAGCCTGGTTTTGCGGGTTATACCAGATAAACTTCTTCGGATCGCTACGGAACAGCTTGTCCAGATCTTTGTATTTGAACGATGCGATGGGCACTTCAAATCCAGCCGGGTTTTTATCAGCAGGAAGCAGGAGTGTTACCGTCTGAATATCGTAATACAAACGTGAACGCTTACGGTCAAAGATCCAGTCTTCTTTTATCTCAAGAATATTTAGCTCTTTTGGGAAATACTCGTCACCAGAAAAACTGGGAGCCTGCGCAACGGCAACCGTATCTTTCTTTGGTTCAACGACTGGCGGTTCTGCAACTAGTGCTTTCCCCTTCTTGCCTTTTTTGCCTTTTTGAGCAACAGATGATTTTTTCTTTGGTGCTCCCCAGCCATCATCAGCAGGTTGCGCAGTGGCTGTCGCTTTTTTGGGTGCTCCCCAACCATCGTCAGCTACTTTCTTTTTATCATCTTTTTTAGGTTTATCCCAACTATCATCAGCGCCTGCCTGGTTTTCAGTACCAAAACCTGCTGCTTTTTCTTCTTCCGACAAGCCTCCTCCCGTATTCGGGATCAGCATGTTTTCATGAAATTTCTCGGCCGTAATTTTTGTCGTGCACGAGTCATTCGTATAGGCGTCAATTAAACCAGCTTTTACGGCATCAATCAGGTATTTCGAAATCTCATTATTCTTCGAGAACATCGACTGATTCTGTTTCTCCTTCAGGTCGATTCGACGCCAAAGGGTTTTCTTCATCATAATATCGTTCTCATTAACAGGCCGAACCGACAGCGAATTAGTGCCATTGGTTGCTTTCTCCTGAGCCCATGCATCCCCCCCTGCCAGAGCCAGCGTAGCAACGGCCAGCGCACTAGCATATCGAATCGTTCTTATTTGTGTCATGGCTACTATTTGTTGTCAAGTATAACGGCCAAAGAGCTACTTTAGTACATTAATATAATGAAACCTGATAGATAGGATTACCCATAGGAACATCGCTGATTTCACCACGGAAGTTCTGACGCTGCACCCCATCTACCTGAATTACCAGACGGTCACCTGGTTGTGCTTCGCCAGCCAATGCACCTAACGATCCGCCAGTTGGTCCAACGGTTATAGCTTGTACACGCTTTGTTCCACGCACCAGCGATATGGTGGCACCTGTTGGCCGGAAACGGGCATCATTGGGCGCATAAGCCGCAAAACTTGGATCAGCCACAGCCCGAATCTGAATACTACGAGCCGATGTAACCGGAACGCCACGTGGATCTGTAGTCCGTTGTCCACCTACCAAATATTCCAATGTTGGCCGTGGCACTAAATTCACTTTAAACCGTTCAGTACCTAATAAACTACCGCTGTTATTAATATTAAGCGACACCGTTTTAGAATTAGGAACAATGGTAACCTTACCCTTTTCACCCGATTGGATAACTGAAGCGCCATCGGCCGAGAAAGTCGGATTCCATAGTGCGCCTAATTGTGGACTCTGAATGCTCAGTTTATTTTCACATCCCAAATATAGAGGAGGCATGGTTCCCGTCTCGATCTGATACGATGGTTTTGCAACAAAGTATTCAGCTTGCAACGGGACCGTTTTCAGACCAGCTGGCGTTTGGTAAGCAATTGACCCGGTAAGTACCCGGCGAGCCAGACCATTTTTATCATAAGCACCGCCCTGAGCGGTAAACTCAACAATACCCTGGCCATCCTGCATTCGAACTGGCGCGCCATTCAGGCTCATGCGAGGCTGAATTCCCGACGACGAAGCTGCCAGAAACATTTGCCCTTTAAACTTCGTACCGGCCACAACCACTTTCGACTCCATGCTCAGCATGGCAATGATCTTATCGAATTTCACATCCTGCGCTCCCACTTTAGTAGCCAGAATATCGAGTACTTCGCCTTCAATACGGCGAACATCGGCTTGCTTCTGACTTAGTACGGCTAAGGCAGCCGGTACGGGCGTTTGGGCAAAGTTCAATTCGGCAAAATCTTTCCGACGCTGGTCTGGAGAACGATTCGCGATAGGATCATCTTTACCATCGAGTGCTAAGGGCGCATATTTCGTACCTGCATATTTCGAGATATTGTCGATATATGTATTCAGATCATCTTTCAGTTTGAAAGCGGCACCGTTACGGCTGGTACCAATCATCAGTTGCGCTACTTTTTCTTCTTCGCTCAGGTTCTTGATATTTCCTGATTCGTCGCGCCCGCCACCAGCGTCAACAACCCGATCTTTTAACTTATCGAGTTCGCCGATAACATCTGAAGTAAGTTTCCGAACATTGTCGGCCTGTTTTACGATTTCCAGATCCGCAGCCCGATTGCCCGACTTTTCAACCGTTGCCCGAATATTCTCGATAGTTGCCTGGTTTACCTTATTTACGGCTATGGTGGATTGCTCCAGGCTATTATTTATTAGCACAAACTTTTCCAGAATTGCCGACGTGACCTGTAAAGCCAGCATTGCGGTCAAAACCAGATACATCATCCCAATCATTTTCTGACGGGGTGTCTCTTTTGAACCTGCCATAAAGTATGGTAGAAAACGGAGGTTAAATGTTAGTTACCACGCATGGCAGTCAGCATGCTACCATATACGTTATTGAGAGATGCCAGGTTACCGGTCAGCTTCGCCATTTCGTTCTTGAACTGCTGTGCATCACGGCTTGCGTCGGTCATGTTTTCCATCGCCGTTGTCAGGCTGCCGTAGAAAGCATTCATGGCTTTCAGGTGTTTGTTGGCATCCTGTAATTCAAGCTCATAAACGGCATTTAAAGCGCCCATATTCTTGGTCACTTTCTGGAATTGATCGCGGTAATCTTTCGCATCTGTAGTGGCATCGGCCATCGAATTCATAGCTGTGATAGCCACTCCATACGACTTATTCATTTCGCCGATCGATGTCGACGCTGATTTTACATTACGAGCATAGTCGTTGGTAGCTACCGTAGCGTCGGTCAGGTCGGTTAGTTTCGAGACCGTATCGTTCAGGTTGCGGAAGCCAGAACCAAGCCGTTCAAACACTTCAGGTGTCACTTTGGCCTGAGCCAGCATCTGATCCATGTTACCGGTCAATCCATTAGCCTGTGGGGTTGGCTTACGCGCTTCGCCCTTATAATCGTCGGCCAATTCCGGATATACCCGTTCCCATGCATAATCACTTGCCGAAGTGGTTGGGTTTGTGAAACTCTGAACGGCGTATAAAATAAAGATGACAACTTCGGTAAGAAGACCGGCCGTTAATAACCAGCCAAATTGTTCGTTGTGGGTAATTTTAGCCCATGCCCCGGCAATAACGACGGCGGCACCGGCACTATAAATGGTTGGTACTAAACGATCCCAAAAAAAATTCGTGGATTTTGCTGCTGCCATGACAAGCGATTTGGTTGGAATAGGTAAACTACTGTTGGGTTAAGATTACGGCGTCAGACCAGACACGAGTGATCTGAGCAATGATATACTATTTTAGCTCAAAGGCTGAATATCAGCGATGCTGATATTCAGCCTCTGAAACACGAAATTCTTTATGCTTTTTTAGGCTTCGCAGCTTTTTTACTACTCTTGCTGCCACCAACACGACCACCGCGTCCCGATGCGGCACGCCCTTCGAGGTTATCCATTACGCAACGGAAACCGATATATGAGCGTTTCTGATCTTCATACTCATAATAGCGAGTTCCTGTTTCCAGATAGTAGGCAATATCTTTCCATGAGCCGCCCCGTACAACTTTCCGTGGCTCATCTGCATTCTGATTGTCGGGGTTCATATCCCATACAATGGCGTTTGAGTTATCGGCATACGCATCCCGGCACCACTCGGCAACGTTTCCGGCCATGTTGTAAAGGCCATAATCGTTAGGGCTGTAAGCATTAGCCGGAGCAGTATACGGATAGCCATCGGCATCGAAATTACCACGCTGTGGTTTAAAGTTTGCCAGATAGCACCCTTTACCATTGGCTACGTAAGGGTTCCCCCAGGGATACTTAGCCCCGCTTTTACCGCCACGGGCTGCCCATTCCCACTCCGCTTCAGAAGGCAACCGGAAACCGAACGAACGGTAACCACCTTCTTTTGTCCGGAAGTCGTCCAATGTGTTTGTACGCCACTGACAGAAATGCTTAGCGGCAATCCAGCTTACCCCCACGACAGGATAGGTATCAAATGCAGGATGCGCATAATAATGCTCCAGCATTGGATCACCATTGTGGTAGGTAAAGTCGTTTTTCCACACGGTTGTATCCGGATAATATTTCGCCATAATTTCTTCTTCACCAAGGACCGATACAGAATCAGCCAACAGCGCGTTGACATACTGCCGGTATTCATGGTTCGAAATTTCGGCATCATCCATATAGAATGAGCTAATGGTAACCTGCCGGTTCATGTTGATCTGAGTAGCAGCGACATCTTCATCTGCCTGCCCCATGATAAACGAACCCGATGGAATCAGGACCATGCCATAAGGAGTTGGCTGTTTCCAACCTTTGCGGCCTGTGGCCGTAATTTCTCCATTGGTAATGCCTACTTCGCCACCTTTGCCGTCTTTACCACCAAATTTTGACTTAATAAAGCCGCAACCTTGCATCAGCAGAATCACCGCTGCGACCATTACCCCACGGGTTGCGTTGGCTGTAAACCATTTGTACTTCATCATTATAGGACTTTAAACCTTCTTCTTGTGCGAGACCAGACTAAAAACGAAAATCTGTTTGGTTATTGTATGTTGAAATTTCTTTACGCAGAATTTATTAAAACGTTGCTCAATTAATGCGTATTAATACTTTTTAACATAACCCCTTTCCGTTCAAAAATACGCAGCTATTTCTTAACTGCATAACAAGAATGCTGCCAAAATCAGAGTCTTTTTAATTCACCACATGAAACCTAAAACAATCCAACGTCATATTAGATTAGTACCGGAATCGTGGCGTCCGTATGATAGGTTTCTTGCGCGGGTCAGGAGCGGGTAGTGCATAAGCCAGCATAATCTCATGCGATGTTGCGCTTTTTACACTGGCTCCTGTTACCAGATCCAGCGAATACCCAATCCGTAATGCGTTGTTCCGCATTAGGTTAATTCCGGCCGTAACCATCACCGCATCCTGATACCGATACCCAACTCCGGCCCATATCCGATTGTCGTATGTACCTACAACGTTGACAGTGGCGGTTGAATTGCGAAGCCCTCCCTTTGTTGCATACTGAATCAGAATAGACGGTTGTATATCAATGTCATAACCCAGCCCCAACCGATACCCTGCACTCAGATATGCATTCGGATAGAGCGGACTGGTCGATCGGTCGGTACCAAGCGTATAGGAAGCCTGGTTCAGGTGATTTACACTAAGCCCAATCCAGTAGTCGGTTGTATTATAATAAACCCCAGCACCAATATCGGGTTTTGCCTGGCTGATCCGGCCAGTCGGAATGAGCGGATCGCCGGGTTCACTGGGGCGAAATTTGCCATAATCGTAGGACTTGTTAAATAAACCAGCCTGAACGCCTAAAGCCAGTGTACCATTTTTCAGGGCCAACCGATAGGCATACGAAACCTGAACGGACTGATTGGTAGTTGCAGCCAGTTTATCGTTAAAGGCATAAATACCAACTCCGCTTTTAATCCGGGCCAACGGCATATTGAACGAAACCAACTGGGTATTCTGCACGCCATCGTCATTACTTCCAATAGCCTGATAACCAAGATACTGTGTCCGCTGGGTCAATTGCAGCCGCGATACCCCCTCCGACCCAGCCGCGGCCGGGTTATAATAGAGTGGGTTATACATATACATGCTAAACTGAGGCTCCTGTTGGGCAAAAACCGACCGTGTAGCCAGCGTCAGCAATAAAAAAGCAAAAACGTAAACTGTGCGAATCATACAAGCAAATAGAAAGAAACCAATGCCAATGGTCTTTGGCCTATTACGACACGCATCGGCGAGTTCGTTGCAACTATGCAGTGCAGTTTACAAATAAACGCCGAAACTGCTACTTTATTGAACCAGAAAAAGAAAGGTTGGCTGCCGAAAAAAGGCACGAAAGCCCCATTTTCAACAACCAACCTTTCTTTAAAGCCAAGTGTTTACGAATTATTGGCTTTTTTAATGTACAAATCCAAAGCTCCTGTCATTGAAGGTGCATTGGGTAGCGGAGCTTCAATGTCGAGGGTAAGGCCAGCGTCGGTGACGGCTTTAGCCGTTGTTGGCCCAAAAGCGGCCATTCGTGTACCATTTTGCTTGAAATCGGGAAAGTTTGTCAGCAACGAACTCACCCCCGATGGGCTGAAAAAAGCAATGATATCGTAGCTCTGAATAGCCAGATCCGACAAATCAGTAGGTACTGTTTCATACATCACGGCTTCCGTGAAGTACAAACTGCTGGTATCCATAAATTCGGGAATGTCGTTCCGACGGATGTTAGAACAGGGAAACAGAAATTTCTCGTTCTTATGCTTCTTGATCAGATCGAATAATTCGGTAGCCGTTTTGTTGCCATTGAAGATTTTTCGCTTCCGAATCACAATATATTTCTGTAGGTAATTGGCCGTTTGCTCAGAAATACAGAAATATTTCATGTCGGCTGGTACTTCGATGCGCCCTTCCTGACAAATCCGGAAAAAATGATCAATTGCATTCCGGCTTGTGAAAATAATGGCCGTATGATCCAGAATGTTAATTTTCTGACGACGGAAGTCTTTATACGATACCCCTTGTATCTGAATAAAGGGCCGGAAATCAATCTGAATATTGTACTTGCTAACTAAATCAAAGTAAGGAGATTTTTCGTCGGCAGGGCGGGATTGGGTCACTAGCAGCCGGTTAACTTTGGTTAGCCGGTCTTCGGTGGATTGCATGCTGGTCTCGTTCATTGAATCTCAACTCGTTTCAATAGTCAGTTCTGCGCTTATGGTATGGTTTATCGTTGACCAGGCAACCAACCATAAACCACGAACTATAAACTTGAAACCACTCTCATAGCGCAAAACGAAGGCCGATGATGAGTGGAATCAATTCAACGATGCAAAGGTACGAAAATAAATAGAGATTCTTGATAGATTCCTGACTCCTGATGACAATGTAGAGGAAGGCAAGCCGCCCTGTATAGAAGATCAGAAGCGGAATCAGAAGCATGCTTTCCGACCAGATTGGTATGACTGTGTTATAAGCAATCACGACTAGCAACAGGGCTAGTATCGTGAAAAACAGCATAGAAGACTGAAGAACTTTGAAGAAATGAACGTTGATTATATTCTGTAGTTTATACAGACTTCCAATCACTTCCAGCGCCAGGTATTTGCCCATCAGTGCCACAAAAGAAATTCCGCTCAACACCATAAATTCCCATAACACAGATACCAGGTTTTGCTCGCCCAGCAGTTGCCGCGACACAAATACATCGAGGTTACGGCTTTGGACAAAGACGATCAGATAGGCCACAACAAAGCTCAGATTAACCACAAACAATATGTTTGTGCTGCTTAGTGGGCGATTTATTAGAAATGATTCCTCCTGGGCACGCAGGGAGAAAAAATCGCGCGGGCTATAGAAGCGCAAAAAAGCCCGATGATAGAACGAAAACAGAAAAGCATGGGTCGCCAGCAAAAACAGCAATCCAATGCTCAGAAAATTATCGTAGACCGAAAACGAGCGGGGCCGAACGCTCAGATTATCGTCACGTAGCACAACAGGCCGTTGGGTGGCCGATTTTGGGTAACCGATAAACAACCGTTTACCACTGATACCCGGTGCTCCGTAAATTGTCAGAAAAATTTCGGGCTGACGGTAAACCCGAAACAGACTATCGATGCTCAACACTGTCCACTGACCTGCCACAAGCTCCCGTTTCAGCGACGCATTGATAAAAAGATAGCCATTTTTTTGCGTACGAATCAGCAGATTATAGTGCCGGTTGCTTTCCAGATCAACATAAGCACTCAGAGCCGTTTGGTCGGCATGTTGCTCTGCAATGTAAGGCACGTAGGCTTTCGACGCGTCATCGTAAACCTGAAAATCATCCTGAAAATTATGAACAGGATAATACCGGTTTCCGGGCCCAATCCCTTCGACGCGAGACTGGCCAAAGGCTGTAAGAAAAAAAAAGAGCGAAAGAGCGAAAGTATGAAAGAGTGACATTATGTGTCGTTCTTTCATACTTTCGCTCTGATTCGGCGTCCCGATTTGCTCTTTCCACATTCGTTGCGGCACGCTTTTAAATCAATTTAAGTAATCAAGCAGAATTAAATCGGACTAACTGAGCAGAATACTCGCTGTAAATCAATTGGTTACCCACTAATTCACCGCACTGGCGGCCTGCTCAATCGCGAATTTGCTCATTTACTTATTTTCCTAATGCTTTCAGCATGGTATCGCCAATCAGAGCTGGCGATTCTACTACAAAAATACCACATTCGCGCATAATGGCCATTTTAGCGGCTGCCGTATCGTCAGCTCCACCCACAATAGCACCTGCGTGGCCCATTCGGCGACCTTTTGGCGCGGTCTGACCGGCAATAAAGCCAACTACGGGCTTCCGGTTGCCATCGGCTTTGATCCAGCGAGCGGCTTCGGCTTCCATGCCCCCACCAATTTCACCGATCATCACAATGGCTTCGGTTTCGGGATCGTTCATCAACAGTTCAACAGCCTGCTTGGTGGTTGTACCGATAATTGGATCGCCCCCGATGCCGATAGCAGTGCTCTGACCCAGGCCAGCCTTGGTTAACTGGTCAACAGCCTCATAGGTTAATGTACCTGATTTGGAAACGATACCGATCGTTCCTTTCTTGAAAATAAAGCCAGGCATGATACCTACTTTACATTCTTCGGCCGTCATAACACCCGGACAGTTAGGCCCTATCAGACGAACGTCTTTGTCGGAAAGGTAGTTTTTCACGGCTACCATATCCTCTGTCGGAATACCTTCCGTGATACAGATAATCACCTTAATACCCGCATCGGCGGCTTCCATGATGGCATCGCCCGCAAAGGCGGGTGGCACAAAAATAATGGAAACATCGGCACCGGTTTTTTCAACAGCTTGTTGAACGGTGTTAAATACGGGCCGGTCCAGGTGGCTCTGTCCACCCTTACCAGGCGTGACGCCCCCGACGACATTGGTACCATACTCAATCATCTGTTGGGCATGAAAACTGCCCTCCGAGCCAGTGAAGCCCTGGACGATAACTTTGGAGTCCTTGTTGACTAAAACACTCATGACGGTTAGTAAATCGTTGGCAATGCGGTTGATTCGACACAAAACTAATAGACGAAAGAATAAAGGCCCTTTTTAGAAGCCCTAATCTTCATTCTTTCGTCTATTCGCTTCGTGTCACTTAAAAAGTTGGGCAAAAGTAGCCGAATCTTCGTAAATTACGTGATGATTTTTTCACACATTCTCTCTGGCTCTATTCTGGCCGGGACGGGCGTAGGGGTGTTTTGGCATTTTTTTCAGGGGGTAAGCTTGTTCAACCGGCTCTTGTGGGGGTTCTTTTTGCTCACCACGTCACTTGCTGCATTAATTGGCGTTGTCCACTATGCGGGCAACGAATCGCTCGAACCATTGCACCGTTCGATGGTCATTTTATCAGATAGTTTGGGAGTTGTTTGCGCCGTTGTAGCCGTGTGGGGGCTCCTCCATCAGCGAATGTATTCGCTCTCTACATTTATTTCAACAGTATTGTTCGGGCTACTTGTGTTTGTTTTATTGCTGCTTCCCCAAGTGCGGATTTTTACCCCGGTAATTCCATCAATGGCCATTTTAATTCTGATGCTACTGGCCGTCTTCTCATTGCTTCAACGCAACAAACGAGGAATGTGGATTGTGCTGGCCGCCATGATGATGGGGCTGGCAACTAAAGCACAGTCGATCAATTCGTTTTTCCATCCTACCGATTTTTATCATTACGCCAGCGCATTGGCTCTCTGGTTTTTTGGCAAAGCCGCCGAACGATAGCACAGCATAATCTGTCAAAATCGGTTTTAACCAATTCAGGTCCGAATCAGTTACTAATCCACTAACGACAGCAACCGTGGATTTACTGGAACTGGCACACGACCCAATTAAGGCTGCCCACGCAGCCCGACTCGTGTATGTAACTGATAGCATGCCCGGCATAAGCCGTCGGCCAATGGGCGATCATTTCACGTATTTTGACGCGAAAGGTAGTTTAATCGACGATCCGGAAACCTTAAGACGTATTCAGAAAATGGCTCTGCCGCCCGCCTGGGAAAACGTCTGGATTAGCCCCAAACCCAATGGACATTTGCAGGCAACAGGGATCGACACCAGGCAGCGAAAACAATATCGGTATCATGTCAAATGGAATGCGATTCGGAGCGAGACCAAATTTTTTCGGCTGGTCGCCTTTGGCAAAGCCCTTCCAAAGTTGCGCAAACGCCTGAGCAGCGACTTAAAACAACGCACCCTCAGTCGCGAAAAAGTTGTTGCAATTGCACTGAGCGTTATGGAACAAACGCTGATTCGAATTGGCAATGCGGCTTACGAAAAAGAATATGGTTCGTATGGACTTACAACGCTTAAAAACCGGCACGTGAAACTGGCAGGTAATGAGATCCGGTTCAGTTTCAAAGGTAAAAAAGGCATTTATCACGACATTGCCCTGCACGACCGACGACTCATCAGGCTGGTGAAGGCTTGCCGCGCTATTCCGGGAAAAGAGCTATTTCAATACCTCGATGAAAATGGAAACCGTCATTCCATCGACTCGGGCATGGTTAACGACTATCTCCACGAAACCATGGGCGACGATTTCTCGGCTAAAGATTTTCGGACCTGGGCCGGTACTGTCAATGCCCTTCGGCTTCTGATCGACCTGCAACCCTGCGAATCGGAAAAAGAGCGCAAACGAAATGTCAATACAGTGCTCGACGAAGTATCGACACGCCTGGGCAATACGCGCACGGTCTGCCGTAAGCACTACGTTCATCCGCAGATTCTGGAAGCTTACGAATGCCAGGATTTAACTCCATACATAGAACACCGGAATCGCTTCCGGCAAACCAGCCCATACGGTCTCGATAGTGTTGAAAAACTACTGCTAAAGTTCCTGACCGATCAGGCTGAAAAGGTGGTGAAGAAGTGAGGTTTGGAGGAGATAGCTTTTTACCCTTTTAGTGGCTGTTGGTTTAAATTCTAACACCACGAAGCGACACCACTTGTGTATAATACGTGTTTCCGCTCTTATTTGTAATTGTTCTGGAAAGGCTAATTTCTTTTTCGTTAATCAGGTAAATACTCCCAGTTAAATCAGCATAAGGTACGGACCTATCAGCCACATAAATAGGACCATTTGTTTTGTGGCAGGCGAGGCCTGATAACGCATGTTCACTTCTCCATCGATTGATGTCTCATTGATCTGAATAGCTGTGCCAGTACCGAAAGTAGTAATTTGCAACTGACCTGAAACCTTTACTACTGACCGAATTTGGGGCGATTGTAGATACCCCTCCGTTGCATCGCTATGAGTAATCGTGCCACTAAACTGGTATGATCCAACAAAATCAGTAGGTTTGATAGCAGGGTTAGGGCTCTCTTTTGTTTGGCACGCTATAAGCCCAGCTAGCAGAAATAGTGCAATAATTACTTTCATAAAGTATCTGATCAGTAGTGTATTAATAAACATTAAGCCAAATAAAGAAATTCTAATTAACAATAAAACATATTTAGTAGCATTATTTTTCAACCTAGCTATTGCTTGATTGCGTTTAATCGATAGTAGCAGGTTTTATGAGCTTCAGAGTATTATACTGGAAAGATATATTTCCGCCACATTCTCAATGACCAAAACTGTATCGCAGACGAGTAACCGATGCAGTATAAATCACAAATGCCGCCAATGGCGGCATTTGTGATTCCGTATTAATGCTCAAACGTATTTACAAACCTAGTTCCTGAGTGATGGTGCTGCTCAATCGGAGCAACTCAATTTCGGCGGCTTTGGCACTGTACTCGGCTTCGATCAGACGTGTTTGTGCATCGATGGCATTGCGCTGTACATCCCGAAATTCAACGAACGTCGAGTTTCCGATTCGGTAGCGGTCATACGCAATATCGACGTTCTCGTTCGCCAATTGATTGTTTTGCACTTCCAGATTCAACAACTGCAAACTATTCTGATATGCCTGAAACGTCTGATCAAGAGCCTGTTGCAATACTAACCGTTGACTGTTTTCCTGATTCTGGGCGATAATGGTATTAACACGAGCATTCTGAATCTGGCGTTTCAGGTTAAAGCCATTAAAAATGGGAATAGAGGCTGTAACCGTATACGCTAACCCTCCTGTGCGACCGGTTGCCACACCAAATCCACCCTGGTTATCCTGCATCTGATAGCTATAGCCTGCCTGAGCCGTTACCAGGGGCAGTTGCTGAGCTGTAGCCAGTTTCACGTTCAGATCAGCAATTGTTCGGCTCAGCACAGCCGAAGCCAATAACGGGTTATTGGTCGCCATCGATTGCTGGAGCGATCCCAGTTCCAGCGAAGGGCGGGCAACAATGGTATCGCGAACGGCAAATTCGGTTAATGGATCGCGAACCAGCAGCGTATTCAACATTATTTTGGCATTGCGCAAAGCTTGTGCCTGCGAAAGCAGAGCGGCACTGTCGGTATTATAATCGACCTGAGCGCTCAGAAAATCGACTTTCGACCGCGTCCCAACTTCATAATTGGCCCGCGCCAGTTCAAGCCGTTCGCGCGAAATATCGAGTGCCTGACTAAACGCAATTAGTCGTTGCAATTGACGGACCACATCATAATAACCCGTGACAACACTGGCAACAGTAGCTTCGACATTAGCCCGTGTTGTTATAGACGCTATTTTCAGTAATTGCTGCAACTGATTATAGGTAGTTGAACGGGCATAGCCATTAAATACGGTATAGTTAAGCGTAGCATTCAGGTTTGTTGTCCGGTTAAAGATGCCATGACCTTCACGCGGGGCTGTTGCTCCGCCAATGTAAGTCTGACGAAAGTTTTGCAAGCTCCCATTCGATGTTCCTCCGGCCGTAAAGGAAGGCAGATAACCTGCATTTCCTTTTGTGTAGTTATTGCGGGCAATTTCTTCCTGCGATCGATTGATTTGAACCTGATAGTTTTTGTTGACTGCCTGACTCACAGCCTGCGAAAGCGTCAGCACCTCACCGGGTTGCGGAATAGTTGCAATTGTGTAGGACCGCTGCAATGCACGCTGGATGGGGTTTTGAGGTTGTTGAGCGAAGGCCGGAACTGAGAGGCAGAGTAAAAGAATCCTGCTAAGGAGCTTCATTGATTTAAAGTTGACAACGACAATTAAGGCAAAAATACAAGAATCTATGATTAGCTGGTTGACTTATCAACTTTCTATTAATTTGCATTTTCCCAAACGATATTTTATGAAACGCCCTCTTTTAGTAATTTTTACTCTGTTGGCACTAGCCGGGTGCACCTCAAAAAAAAAGGCAGATCTGCTCATCACAAACGCTCATATTTATACTGCTGATTCAAGCTTTTCGACCGCCGATGCTTTTGTTATTAAAGACGGTAAATTTCTGGCTGTTGGCTCCACAAAAGCCTTAACCGAACAGTATGATGCCGATAGCACCGCCGACCTCAAAGGCCTGCCGGTTTATCCGGGTTTCTACGACCCGCACGCCCACTTTCTGGGGCTAGGTCAGGTGCTGGACCAGGCCGATCTGGTCGGTGCCGAATCGTACGATGAAGTACTCGAACGGCTGAAGGCCTTTTATCAGAAAAATCCAAAAGTGCTATGGCTCACCGGGCGTGGCTGGGATCAGAATGACTGGCCGACAAAAACCTTCCCAACCAAAGAAAAACTGGATGCAGCATTTCCAAACGTACCAGTAGCACTGATGCGGGTCGATGGTCATGCCTTACTGGTAAACTCGAAAGCCTTACGCCTGGCCCAAATAACAGCCGGATCGAAACTGGCGGGTGGCGAAGTTGTTCTTCAAAATGGGCAGCCAACGGGTGTATTGGTCGATAATGCGATGCAACTGATCCGGCGCGTACTTCCCCAGCCCAACAAGGCCGACAAAGCCCGGATGCTTCGAGCAGCCGAAAAAGTCTGCGTTTCATACGGCCTGACCACCATTTCCGACGCCGGTATCAGCCCCGACGAAATTAACCTCATCGACAGCCTGCACAAAGCGGGCCAGCTAAAAATTCGGGATTATGCTATGATTAGCCTTGGCGAACCTAACCTGAACTACTTTCTGAAACGAGGCCCATTCCAGACCGATCGCCTAACGGTTCGTTCATTTAAACTCTATGCCGATGGAGCATTAGGCTCACGGGGTGCCTGTCTGCGTCGCCCCTACAGCGACCGACCCGAAACCGGCGGTTTTCTGCTCTTAAGCCCATCTGAGCTGGAACGCGTCAGCAAGCTACTATACAACTCTGAATTTCAAGCCAATACGCATTGTATAGGCGATTCGGCAAACCACCTGATGCTCGATCTCTATGGAAAGCTGCTGAAAGGACATAACGATCGTCGCTGGCGGATCGAGCACGCACAGGTTGTGTCGCCGGAGGATGTCCATAAGTTTGGCCAATATTCCATAATTCCATCTGTGCAACCGACCCATGCCACCTCCGATATGTACTGGGCTGGCGACCGCCTGGGGCCCATTCGGGTAAAGGGGGCGTATGCATTTAACGATCTGATGAAACAAAACAAGTTAATCGCTTTTGGCAGCGACTTTCCGGTAGAAGCCGTCAATCCGTTATTCGGATTCCATGCGGCCGTTGCCCGGCAGGATGCCAAAAACTATCCGGCAGGCGGCTATCAAATGGAAAATGCCGTCGACCGCAAATCGGCCTTGCTGGCCATGACACGCTGGGCTGCTTATGCGTGTTTCGAAGACAATTTGAGAGGTTGCATTGCACCGGGGAAACAAGCCGATTTTGTTGTCCTTGATCGCGACATTATGACCGTTCCGAACCCTGAACTTCGCCAGACAAAAGTGAAGCAAACCTGGATCGGGGGCGAACGGGTTTACTAAGTATAATTCAACATGAGCCCAGATAAACCACACGAGAAATTTTTTAAAGAAACTTTTTCGGGAACCGATATTGCAGGCGATTTCCTGCAGGCCTATTTACCAGAATCGGTTTGATCGGATGTCGATATGAATTCATTGCAATAGGAGGCTGATTCATATGTTTCCCTCAACAGGGCCAGTTCATTGACTACTCCTGAAGTAATTCGTATTTTCACTAACCTTTCAACACAAGCCGGAACAATAGCGATGTCAGCAGCACAAAAACTATTTAACGAAGGCATTGAACAGGGTATCGAACAGAACATTGAAAAAGGCATTCGGGGTATGTTGAAACTGGGTATGAATGCTTCTACGATTGCGGCTGCCTTCGAAATGCCACAGGAACAAGTCGAATTATTGATTAAGAAAATAAAACGCGAAGCGCCTGTTCAGCGAGTTGCATTTTATACAACTCGCTGAATATCATATATCATTTTATTGAACATAAGCTGATCGCCCGCCAACCGACCGGCCAAAGCCACCCCAATCGGCGATACTGGCGATACTGCAAATACCTCGGTTTTATTAACAGACAGTTTTCCGGCGCTGATACTGATAAAAAACACTCCCCGATTCGTCGTAACCAGGCTTCCTGGCTGAACTGTCGTGTACTCTTTTTCCGTATTAATGCGGTTTAACTCCTGCTCTAGCATCAGAGCGGCATCGAGTTGTTGGGCATAGCGATCCCGTTCGATCTGGGCCATTGCCCGGCCCGTTTCATATTTATCGCCTGCGCTACTTTTCGACTCCGAGTTTGCTGACTCCTGAGCCGCTTCCATAGCCTGCCGGGAAGTTTCTATTCGTTGCTGAACGTAAGCTCTACATTGCTCCATCAGCTTGCCTTTGAGGTTCACCAGTTCAATCAATCGTTAGGTAGAGTACTTGGGAACATGCCCCTACAGGTTTTTCTTTTTCATTTCGCTAACGGCATAGTTAGCTGCCCGTGCTGTCAGGGCCATAAACGTAATCGACGGATTTTGGGTGCCGGTTGAAGTCATAGCGGCCCCATCGGTCACAAATATATTTTTTACTGCATGAAGCTGGTTTTGTGCGTTAAGCATCGACGTTTTCGGATCGCGACCCATTCTTGCACCACCCATTTCGTGAATATCCAGCCCCGGATTTCGATGATCGTCGTAAGGTCGGATGTTCTTACAACCCGATTTCTCCAACATCTCAGCGCCCTGCGCCAGAAAATCGTTCATCGATTTAAGGTCATTGTCGGTATAATCAATCGACGTGATAAGCTGCGGTATTCCGTAAGGGTCTTTCTTGTCGGTGCTTAACCGCACGTGATTGTCATAGCGTGGAATGGTTTCGCCCTGCATCATCATAAACACATGCCAGTTGCCGGGGCTACTGAGCTTGTCTTTAAATTCGGCTCCAAACCCATCCTCTCCCGCTCCGCGTTGCCAACCCGACCGAGCTGCACTGAATGCCACCATGTAACCGCGCAAAAAATCGGTTTCCTGTTTGCGGACATTTCGAAAATTAGGCATAAATGCCGTAGTGGGCCGTCGGCCGTAGTAATACCCATCGGCAAAACCCTCGTAGTCGGCAACGATATTACCACGGTAATTATGGAAAGCCACATACCGCCCCAACACACCGCTATCGTTACCCAAGCCATTCGGAAAACGTCGGGATGTCGAGTTGAGAAGAATCAAATTGGTGTTCAGACAAGCGGCATTGACGAAAATAATGCGGGCATAATATTCTGTTGTTTGGTTGGTATGCGTATCCACAACGCGCACACCTGTAGCTTTGCCTTTCTGCTCATCATAGATGATGGAATGCACCACCGAATCGGGACGTAAGGTCAGATTACCGGTTTTGGCCGCCCACGGAATCGTCGATGAATTACTGCTGAAATAACCGCCGTAGGGGCAACCGCGATAGCACAGATGCCGCGCCTGACACTGCGCCCGTCCCTGATCGTAATGAATCTGCTTTGGCGTGGTCAGGTGGGCACAACGACCGATAATGACGTGGCGATCCTGATAAGCTTCGGCCACGCGCTTTTGAATATGTTTTTCAACGCAGTTCAGTGCCCAGGGTTTTAGAAACTCGCCATCGGGCAGTGTTTCCAGCCCGTCTTTGTTACCGCTTATGCCAACAAACTTTTCGACATAGCTATACCACGGAGCAATATCGTCGTACCGAATAGGCCAGTCGATAACTGCACCATCG